>JAFOOX010000051.1 GCA_017425245.1 Gammaproteobacteria bacterium | reverse complement strand
CCAGTCGATGGCATTTCTCATCAAAGAGTTGATGCTGATGCCGCTGGTATCACCGGGCAAACTGCCGAGCGTTGTGAAAGGGCTGAGTCTGATGGCGGAGGCCTTTGTGCTGCCGCCCCGACGCGAGCGCCACTATCCCCGCGCGGTAAAGAAAAGGCCGCAACGCTATGCGGTGCGGCCTCCTAGACAACATGCCAAATCTCTTAACTGACAGGCATTAGGCCGCAGGCCCCGTTTATCGGTCAGCAGTGGTGAGCCTTACTCACCGGCGCGGTAGCGCTCAAAGCTACTGAGGATTTCGGCCTTGGCTTCGGCGACATCGCCCCAGCCCTGTACCTTGACCCACTTGCCTGCTTCCAGCTCTTTGTAGCGCTCGAAGAAATGGTTGATCTGAGCCTTGAACAGCTCGTCCAGATCGCCAACGTCCTTGATGTGATCGTAGGCCTTGGTCAGCTTGCTGTGCGGCACCGCGATTACTTTGGCATCTTCGCCCTTCTCGTCGGTCATCTTGAGCACCGCTACCGGGCGGCAGCGGATCACGCTGCCATGCTGCAGCGGGTAGGGGGTCGGCACCAGCACGTCCACCGGGTCGCCGTCGAGCGACAGGGTCTGGTTCACATAGCCATAGTTGGCCGGGTAGAACATCGGGGTGGACATGAAGCGGTCAACAAACAGGGTGCCGCTCTCTTTGTCCACTTCGTACTTGATCGGATCGGCGTTGGCCGGGATCTCGATGATGACGTAGATATCTTCAGGGATCGCCTTGCCGGCGGGGACCAGATTGACGCTCATGGCTGTTCCTTGATGGCGTGATTGACCAGAAAATCGCGGCCATTATAGCCATCTCACCGGGCGGCAACAGTGTTGCTGTGGCCGAGCGTTAAGGTGGTCATGCAACAGGGCGGCGTGGGCTGGCCTGCGCGCGCGCCAGGGGGGCAATTCGGCTCAAGACGTGAATAAAAGCAACAAGTTTAATGTGTCTATACTTTTGGGCAGAACTGCGGGACCTGCCAGTTGGGAGCTTGGATGAGTTTGCGGATGTTCTCTCCTCTGTCGCTCGGTGTGCAGTTGGTCATGCTGGCACTGCTCTCCTTTTCCCTTTTTGCCTTGGTGGTGGTGCGTAGCAGCGAGCAAGCCTTTGGCGATGCGTTGGTTAACACCGTGCAGGCGGATGTCGCACGCACATCGCGCATGCTTAATCTCGCCTTGAGTGCCGCCGTTGCGACTGGTGATTTGGCCACCGTTTCATTATTTTTCAATGAGATGCTAACGGATCGCGATGTGGCCCATCTGGATTACATCCTGCTACTGGACGAGCATCAGCAGCCGATGCTGGGGGCCGGCACTGTGCCCCAACCGCTGCCTTTGGTCGATGAGGCGCTTGAGCCTGCAGTGCGGCGGGGGCTGGTGAATGCGGGCCAGCCCATCCTGTTGTTCGATAACAATGTGGGCAGTCTGAGATTTGGTTTGTCCACGGTAAATCTGCAACAGGCCAACAGCAGCGCCCAGCGTCAGGCGATCTGGGCAACGTTGATTGGGCTTGCGCTGGTGTCGGCATTGTTGCTGTGGTTTGGTGTGGCTTTGTCACGCCGCATCAGGGGGCTGGTGCGTGCCTCGCTGCAGCTGGTGGAGGGCAATCTGGCGTTTCGTGCGCCAATTGGGCGCCGTGATGAACTGGGGCGCCTCGCTCACCATTTCAACTTGATGGCGGCCGCCATTGCTGAACGTATTCATCAGGCGGAACATGCTCGCACTGAGCTTGAACTGCTGAATGCCACCCTGGAGCAGCGAGTATCTAGCCGCACTGCTGAGTTGCAGCAGCGCAATCAGGAGTTGTCTGACACTCTGAGTCGTTTGGAGTCGGCGCGACAGCAACTGGTGGAAAGGGAGAAACTGGCCAGCCTGGGTGCACTGGTGACCGGTGTTGCTCACGAACTTAACACGCCGCTGGGGAATGCGCTGTTGGCCAGCAGTGCGCTGATGGGCGAGGTTGAGCAGCTAGCGTCGAGTATCGACACGGGGCTACGGCGGACCACGCTTGATCAATTTATTGCGCATGCGCGCGAGGCAACAGCCATCAGCCAGCGCAATCTGGAACGGGCGGCGGCCTTGATCAACAGCTTCAAGAGTATCGCCGTCGATCAGACCAGCGAGCAGCGGCGCCACTTTGACCTGGCCTCGGTGGTGGCTGATGTGGTCTGTACCCTTCAGCCGAGTTTAAGGCGGGCTCACTGTCAGCTGCAGCTGGAGGTTGCCGAGGGTCTCGTCATGGACTCTTATCCGGGCGCCATCAGTCAGATCATCACCAATGTGCTGAGCAATGCCATGGTCCACGCCTTTCCCGGGCGGGATCAGGGTAGCATTGCCCTGACAGTGACTGCCTCTTCGCCTGCCAGTCTGACGTTGTCATTTATCGATGATGGCGTGGGCATGAGTGATGAGGTGCGTCGACGCATTTTCGAGCCCTTTTTTACGACCCGGATGGGGCAGGGCGGTAGCGGTCTTGGCATGCATCTGGTTTATAACCTGACCACCGGTTTGTTGGGCGGCTCGGTCGCTGTGCATGCGCAGCCCGGGGGGGGCACGTGCGTTGTCGCGACCTTGCCCCGCGTGGCGCCTCCGCGGGAAGAGCCATGACTGGGTATTGGCTGTTGCTGTGGCCACTGCTGTGTGCCGCTGCTTCTGCTGAGGTGGTGGTGATCGTGCCGGAAGGGGCTGAACTGGGTCAGTTGAGCAGAGTTGAAGTGCGTGACATCTACCTCGGTTTACGCAGGGATACGGCCGGCGGGGTAACCGTGCGTCCATATGGCAGCGGTGACGAGAAGGTGCAGCATCAGTTTGCTGGGCGGGTGTTGGTGATGAGCCCCGTGGCTTACAAAGCGCACTGGGCGCGCATGGTGTTTGCCGGCAATGGCAGGCCGCCGCGCATCTTGGCCGGTGATGAGGTGGCTGTGTTGGCCGGGCAACAGCCCCTGCCCCTGCTTTATGTCGATCTTCAGGCGATCCCCGTTGGTTGGCGGGTGGTCTATGGCACCACTGTGGGGGGAGAGTGATGCGCGCTTGGTTCTGGCTGATTGGCCTCGGTTGGCCGCTGCTGGCGCAAGCCGCAATTGTGGAGGATGAACGCTGGGCGTTGTCCAGCTTTGGCACCTTGGGGGTCAGCCATTTCAGCGAGCAGGATGCTGATTTTGTACGCTATCGCAGCCGTCAGGGGCAGGGGCCTGGTAATAGCCGCGATTACGCTTTCTGGCTGGATTCGGTCGTAGGTGTTCAGCTTGATTATCGTCTCGGCGAGCAGCTGCATCTGGCTGTACAGGGGGTCTATCAGCAGCAGCCTGATGGTGAGCCCGGGGCCGACTTGACCCTCGGGCTGTTGCGCTGGGAGGTTAACCCTGCGTTGGAGCTGCGCCTGGGGCGAATGCAGGCCATTGAGTTTATTGACGGTGAAACCTGGCTGGTGAACTACGCCAACATCTGGGCGCGCCCACCGGCAGAGGTCTACTTCGCGACCCAGATCCCTTATCGCGATGGTATTGCGCTGCGGACTCAGCAGCAGGTGGGCGACTGGTGGCTGTTCTGGCATCTGGGCTGGGTACGCACCCGCGATGCTGACTTCGCCTATGGTCAGTCTTCCCCTAGTGGCACAACCGATCTGGAGGGGCCAGAAGGGCGGTTGCAGGTGGTTGTGGATGGTTGGTTGTGGCACATGGCGGTTACGTACCACAAGCGCAGTCTTTATTCCCCGACTCTGGAACCCCTGATACAAGCGATAGCCCTGATCGATCCGGTTCTGGCCGCCTCGGTCAATCCCGATCGGGAACTGATGCCGGTTTATGACATTGGCACCCGTTGGCAGAGCGAGCGCTGGCTGATGCAAGTGGAGGGCAGCTACCGCGATAGCGAAACCGTTACCCCTTCATCCTATGCGGCCTATCTGACGCTGGGATACTACCCGATGCCGCAGACACTGCTGTACGGCACGGCCGCTACCATCAATACCTTCCAGACCCTAGACGCCGGTAACTCGCCGGCTGCCCCCTTGCTGGAGCAGGCGTATCGCGCCCTTGATGGCGACCGCTGGTCTATGTCTATCGGGGTGCGCCACGCCTTGGGCGACAATCTGATGGGGCGCCTGCAGCTAGACTATGTGGTGCCCGATCAGGGGAGCAACGGTTTGTACCAAAACCAGAGTGCCGACTATCCGCAGGCGGATCCGCCGCCGGCGCTACTGTGGTCGGTCAATGTGGATTTTCTCTTCTAGTGGTCAACGCGTAGCCCTGAGCAAGCACCGCAGATACACTGACCGGCGAGCGTTTTCGTCACGGAACACCTGATGCATATTCATATTCTCGGCATCTGCGGCACCTTTATGGGCGGCATCGCGGCCCTGGCCAAAGCCTTGGGCCATACCGTCACCGGCTCAGATGCCAATGTCTATCCGCCGATGAGCACCCAGCTGGAAGCGCTTGGCATCACCCTGATGGAGGGGTACAAGGCGGAGCATCTGGACCCGGCACCCGATCTGGTGGTGGTGGGTAATGCGCTGGGGCGCGGCAACCCGGCGGTGGAATATCTGCTCGATCGCGGTCTGCCTTATGTTTCGGGTCCGCAATGGCTGGGCGACCACCTGCTGCGTGAGCGCTGGGTGCTGGCGGTAGCGGGTACTCACGGTAAAACCACCACCGCCAGCATGCTGGCCTGGGTGCTGGAAGACTGCGGGCTGGCGCCGGGCTTTTTGATTGGTGGCGTGCCGGGCAATTTCGGGGTGTCGGCCCGTTTGGGCGATACCCCGTTTTTCGTGGTCGAGGCGGACGAGTACGACAGCGCCTTCTTCGACAAGCGCTCCAAGTTTGTCCACTACCACCCGCGCACCGCCATTCTCAACAACCTTGAGTTTGACCATGCCGATATCTTCCCCGATCTGGCGGCGATTGAGCGGCAGTTCCACCATCTGGTGCGGACCATCCCCGGTTCCGGCCGGATTCTGGCGCCAGCCGCTGACGAGGCCCTGAGCCGGGTGCTGGCGATGGGCTGCTGGACGCCGGTGGAGCTGGCCGGTCGCGAATGGACCACTGCCAATGCGGAAGCAGATGGCAGCAGCTTTGATGTGCTGTTTCAGGGCGAGCTGCAGGGGCGGGTCGCCTGGTCGATGCTCGGCCAGCACAATGTCAGCAACGCCCTGATGGCCATCGCCGCCGCCCGTCATGTGGGCATCAAACCGGTCGATGCCATTTCTGCGCTCGGCCGTTTTGTGCCGCCCAAACGGCGCATGGAACTGCGTGGCGAAGTGGCCGGGGTGCGTGTGTATGACGATTTCGCCCACCATCCCACTGCCATCACCACCACCCTCGGCGGCTTGCGCGCCAACGTCGGCAAGGCACGCATCATCGCGGTGCTGGAGCCGCGCTCCAATACCATGAAGCTGGGGGTTCACCGTCACGAGTTGGCCGAGTCGCTGACCGCCGCCGATCAGGTGATGCTGCTGCAGCCGGCCGAGATCAAGTGGTCGCTGGCTGATACCGTGGTGCCGCGCCTCGGTGGTAGGGCGAGCGTCTATACCGAGGTGGATGCGCTGGCCGCTGCGTTGGTGGCAGCGGCCAAACCGGGCGACCACCTGCTGATCATGAGCAACGGTAGCTTTGGCGGCCTGCATGACAAGGTGCTCAAGCTGCTGGCTCAGCGCGAAGCGACCCCGGCATGAACGTTGTGCACCCGGCGGCCCAGCCGCGCCGTATCACTCTGGCGATGACCGGCGCCTCTGGCGCGCCTTATGCGCTGCGCTTGCTGCAGCAGTTGTGCCTGCAGCAGGTCGAAGTGTCGCTGCTCATCTCCAGCGCCGCCAAAGTGGTGCTGGCCACCGAAGTTGAGCTACAGCTGTCGGGTAAGGCCGAAGGCGTTGTTGCAACTCTGGCAGAGCATCTCGGCGTCGATGGGGGGCTGATCAAGGTCTACGGCAAGGAGGAATGGTTTAGCCCGGTGGCCTCAGGCTCGGCGGCGCCCAGGCAGATGGTGATCCTGCCGTGCAGCACCGGCACTCTGGCGGCGGTCGCGACAGGTATGTCTGACAACCTGATCGAACGCGCCGCCGATGTGGTGATCAAGGAGCGTGGCCAGCTGATCGTGGTGCCACGCGAGATGCCGCTGTCGGCCATCCATCTAGAACATATGCTCAAGCTGGCCCAGCTTGGAGTGACGGTGATGCCGGCGGCGCCCGGCTTTTATCATCAGCCGCAGCAGATCAGCGATCTGGTGGATTTTGTGGTGGCCCGCATCCTCGACCATCTCGGCCTCGACCAGCAGCTGGTCGGCCGCTGGGGCTACGGCCTGCGTTAAAGCGCAGCCAGATGCTCGCGGGTGATGACGGTGATGCCGCCGTCGGCCACCAAAAACCGGGCGGCATCCAGGTCCGGGTTCTCGCCGGCCACCAAGCCCTCTGGTAGTACGCAGCCCTCATCGACAATCACCCGGCTCAGCCGGCAGTTGCGGCCGATGCGCACATCGGGCAGCAGAATGGCGTCCTGAATGACGCAGCCGCCATCTACCCGTACGTTGTTGCACAGCACGCTGCGGGCGATACATGCCCCCTGCACCACACAGCCACCCGACAGCAGTGAATCAACCACGGTGCCGGGCTGGTTGTCACGGTCGCGCCCGAGCTTGGCGGGCGGCAGGTGCTCCTGATAGCTCCAGATCGGCCAGTCGCTGTTGTAGAGGTCCAGCAGTGAATTGGCGGCGATCAAATCCATGCTGGCTTGATAGTAGGCACTCACAGTTCCCACATCGCGCCAATAAGCAGGTTCATTCTGGTCGATGCGATAGGCCTGAACGCGATGAGTGGTGAGCGCAACGGGCAGAATGTCGCTGCCGAAGTCATGGGATGAGTGCTCATCGAGGGCGTCGCGATCAAGCAGGCCAGTAAGGGCCGCCCGCGAGAAGACGTAGATGCCCATGGAGGCTATCACCCAGCCGTCATCACCCGCCAGATCGCGGGCGTCGGTGGGCTTTTCGGCAAAGTCAGTGACCCGGCCTTCGCTGTTGGTGCGCAGGATGCCGAACTGGCCGGCGCGGTTGGCCGGCACGCTGACACAACCGACGGTGATGTCGGCCTGGCTGGCGACGTGGGCTTCTACCATCGGCAGGTAGTCCATCTGGTAGACATGGTCACCAGCCAACACCAGCAGCAGATCGGCGTCGGCAGAGGTTAGGGTATCGAGGTTGCGGTACACCGCATCGGCGGTGCCTTTGTACCACTCACAGACACCGCGCTGATCGGCGGGCAGAATGCCGACCCACTGGCCATGTTCGCCGGTGTAGCGGCTCCAGGTGCGCTGCACATGGGCGATCAGTTCCAGCGCGTTGTATTGGGTGAGCACGGCGATGCGCTGAAAACCGCTGTTGAAGGCGTTGGAGAGTGAGAAGTCGATAATGCGGTACTTCCCGCCAAACGGGGTGGCCGGTTTGGCCCGCAAGCGGGTGAGGTCGCGCAACCGGGTACCGCGTCCACCGGCGAGCACGAAGCAGAAGGTGCGACGGCACAGAGGATTGATGAAGGCTCGCGGTTTGCGCACATTGCGCATCGGCATGGCTCAGACTCCCGGTAGCGGGTTCGTCGGCCTAGTGATCATCGATCCACACTAAGTCAGCCGGCAATTCCAACAGAGTGTAGCTGTCATGCTCTTTAATCTGAACCAGCACACGCTGCTTGTGGGCCAAAATATCCAGTAGCCGCGCCTCGCGGGTCTGCTCAATGCTGTGCCCGACCAGAACCGTCCGTCCGAGGCGGCGGCGCATGGTGATATCGCGCTTGTCGATCTTGATGCTCTCCATGCCCGGTTCCATGCGGCGGATAAAGCGGGTGGCATCTTCACAGGATTCGCGGATATGGTCGTCGCTGTTGCCCAACACGTCGATGTTTACGAAGAAGTAGCGAAAAGCCTGTTTGGCGGTATCCAGCGGGTGCTCGGTGAGTGGGATGTCGAGATCGGCTACCTGGCGGCCGACCACAAACTTGTTATCGCCCAGTTTGGTGACCGAAGTGCTGACTCCAGTCATCATATTGCGCCAGGTGAGGGAGTAGAGCCCCGTGCCTTCGGTGGCCATGGTGAGACCAATATTGCCATGGCGGTGAACGCTCGACACCTTCTTCGACTTCGACAGATTCAGCGCTGGCAGCATGCATCACCCTCAACAACAGTCCCCTAGATATAGGCGTGCTGCGATTGAAACTCAATAGGCTTCAGCGGCTTGCGCCAACAAAAGGCACAGTTGATAAAGTCCACAGCTACTGACCACGGCTTACACTAGCGTAAGCCTTATCTCACAAGGCTGTAAGCCTAACAGGTAAGCAAGTTGCCTCCGGTGACCGATGCTTGTGCTCAATCATTTGATTTTATTTAAGATAAATTTAAGTTGTGGCTGTTTTTTAGCCGCCAGGTGGAGCGTTAATGGATTGTTTGGAAATGACGCTGGGCTAGCATGAACAGGTCAACAGGAGGTTGGCGAAACAGTGCGACAGGGTGTTGGCTGTTTGCTGCAGGGAAGCGGAGGGCACGGAAGCTTGGGCAGGATGCCCAAAGGATGAATGTGGTGGCCAGGATGGCCGCCAGTCAGGATGACGCAGGACCCGCCCAGGACGGGCTAGTGGAGTTGGCTATGGATGGTGTGCTCAAGGATTGATGCAGGGAGCACGGTTCTCATTAGGGATGGTTGTTTAACTCATCCTTGAGGCACGGTTCAGCAACCGTGCCTTTTTTTGTGCTCAGGTCACCGCCACCAGTCGGGCGCCAAACAGCCGTGCCAGCGCCGACCACTGCACGTCAAAGTCACTGCTTGGCAGCCGCGTGAAGTCACTGCGCACAAACTGGGCAATGCGTCCCTCGACATAGGCCAGCATCAGGTTGGCTAGCTGCCGCTCGTCATTGCCCAGCGACACACCCTCGCGCAGCACATGCTCGCGCAGCATCTGCTTGAGCGCGGTTTCGATGCGATCAAAGAGGGTACCGATGGCCGCTCGCAGCCGCTCATGCTCGCCCTGTAGTGCATCGCCGGTTAATAGCCGGCAGAAGCCGGGGTTGCGCTCGGCAAACAGCAGGATCAGCTGCAGTGTCTGGCGTACCCGAGGCAGGGTGTGCTGCTCCTCTTCACAGATGCGGTTGATGCGGCTCAGCAGCGTCTCTTCCATGAAAGCGATCAGCCCTTCAAACATCCGCGCCTTGGAGGGGAAGTGGCGGTAGAGCGCGGCCTCTGATACCCCCAGCTGCGCTGCCAGCCGAGCGGTGGTGATGCGCTCACCCGGGGACCCCTCCAGCATGGCGGCCAGCGCCTGCAGGATCTCGTCTTTACGATTACGGCGGCGTTGGGGCATGGCGAGACCTCACTGGTGTCCGGATGAGCCAAAACCACCAGCACCGCGCTCACTCTCATCGAAGCTGTCGACGATGCCGAATTCTGCCTGCACCACCGGCACCAGCACCAGTTGGGCGATGCGATCACCAGGCTGGATGGTGAACGTCTCCTGGCCCCGGTTCCAGCAGCTGACCATCAGCTGACCCTGGTAATCGGAGTCAATCAGGCCAACCAGATTGCCGAGCACGATGCCGTGTTTGTGGCCAAGGCCAGAGCGCGGCAGGATCACCGCGGCCAGCCCCGGATCGGCAATGTGGATGGCGATGCCGGTTGGCAGCAGGCTGGTTTGACCGGGGGCCAGCTGCAGTGGGCCATCGACGCAGGCGCGCAGGTCCATGCCGGCCGAACCGGGGGTGGCATAGGCGGGCAGCGGGTAGTCAGTGCCAATACGGGGATCGAGGATACGCACCTGCAGTCGGGTCATGAACGGGCTCCGGCGTTAGGCATCCGGGCAAGGACGCGGCTGATAAGTTGGTCGGCCAGCGTGGCCTTGGGCATCACCGGTAACTGCTCTTCGCTTGCACCATCCAGCAGCACGACGGCATTGTCGTCGCTGTTGAAACCAATGCCGGAAACGCCAACATCGTTGGCAACGATCAGATCCATTCCCTTGCGCTGACGCTTGGCTCGGGCGTGGTCAAGCAGATGGCTGGTTTCGGCGGCGAAGCCGACCACAAAGGGGCGGTCGGGGCGAGCCGAGACCGCGGCGATGATGTCGGGGTTGGCAACCAGTTCAAGGGTCAGTCTGTCGTCGCTGCTTTGTTTCTTGATCTTGTCGTCGACATAGTGCGCTGGCCGGAAGTCGGCCACGGCGGCACAGCCGATAAACAGCCCGCAGTGGTCGAGCTGCTGCTGAACTGCCTGATGCATCTCAACGGCGGTGGTCACATCGATGCGGGTAACCCCGGTGGGGGTGGCTAGCTGCACCGGGCCACTGATCAACACCACTTCGGCGCCACGACGGGCGGCAGCGGCGGCCAGGGCATAGCCCATCTTGCCGGAGCTGTGGTTACTGATGTAGCGCACCGGATCTAGCGCCTCACGGGTGGGGCCGGCGGTGATCACCAGCTTCAGCCCCTGGCAGTCCTGCTGCGGGTTCAGCAGTTGACGGGCAGCGTCGCGCAGCTCCGCTGGTTCCACCATCCGCCCCGGGCCAATATCGCCACAGGCCTGACTGCCGCTGGCAGGGCCGATCAGGGTGGCGCCGCGTTTGGCCAGCAGCGCCAGATTGTCCTGGGTGACGGCGGCGCGGTACATCTGCTGATTCATGGCCGGGGCCACCAGCAGCGGTGCGGCGCTGGCAAGCAGGGCGGTGGTGGCCAGATCGTTGGCAATGCCGTGAGCAATGCGGGCGATCAGGTCGGCGGTGGCCGGGGCAACGATGATGAGGTCAGCCCAGCGTCCCAGCTCGATGTGCCCCATGGACGCTTCGGCTGCCGGGTCGAGCAGACTGGTACCGACCGGATGGCCTGAGACTGCCTGCAGGGTCATGGGGGTGATGAAGGCAGTCGCGGCTTGGGTCATGATCACCCGTACAGCGGCACCGTCGTCACGCAAACGACGCACCAGTTCGGGGATCTTGTAGGCGGCGACACCGCCGCCGATGATGATCAGAATATTCGGATTGCCAGCCATGAACGGCGCACGCTCAAACGTGGGTGGGCGCTTACCTTAGCACAGCCCCTAGCCTCATTGTCACCGCCTGGACCATCAACTGCCGAGTGGCAGCCTAAGCTGCAATTGCAGCCGGTTGGTATCCACTGGCTGGCAGTTGAATTCGCCAGCGGCACGACGCATGGTCAGATCCAGCAGGTAGGCGCTGAACGCCGGCCCTTGCCTCTCGCCACTGATGCCGTTGGCGACCGTCAGCAGCTCGCAGGCGGAGTGCGCGATGGGAGTGGTTAGCGTCAGAGTGAGGCATAAACCGCGCCTGTCATTGCTGGCATTGAGTTGCAACGGCTGGTTTGGCAGGACACTTAGTTCAGGGGCCAGTGCCAGCTGTAGCAACTGGGCAGTGGCCTGGGCGATCAGCCCTGGATAGCCCTGAAACTGGAGCGGGCCATCGATGCGTGTCTGCACATCCATGCCGCGCTGGCCAAGCTGATGGCTGAAACTCTGAGTGACATCTTCAAACAAACGGCTGAGGTTAACCGTCGACCGCTGCCCCTGCTGTGGCTTGCGGGCGACATGGGCGAAACGCTCAGTGATGGTCTGCGCCGTGGTCAGATTGTGGTGAAGCAGGCTTAGCGAATTCTGGTGCTCCTCTACCAGACCCGTGAACTGGCTACGGGTGAGCGGCTCATGGTCGAGGTGACTGGCAAGTCGCTGCTGATGCAGTTCAAGGCAACTCAGCGCAGTGGAGGCCAGGGTCAGCGGGGCACGCAGTTCATCCACTACGCCACCCACCAGATCGCCAATCAGCGCCAGCCGCTCTGTTTGTACCAACGCGTGTTCGGCGCTGGCCAATTCGCTCAGAGTCTGCTCCAGTTGGACATTCTTGTGCTCAAGGTCGGCAGTGCGCTCAGAGACCTGTGTTTCCAGCGAGGCCAGTAGCTGCTGGTGTTCAAACTCGGCGGCAGCACGGTGGGCAAAGACCGAAAACAGCGACAGCACCTGAAAGCGCTTATGCCCGTCCAACGGTTTTGTATCCAAGGCGATGAGCAAGCCGAGCGTCGCGTTATCTCGCCCGATCAGGGGTACGCCGAGATAGCTTTCAACCTGCATCTGCACTAGCAGGCGGTCGAGCGGGTAAAGTTGCTGGACCTTGCTGGGATGGATACAGACCCCTTGGCTGGTGACTTCCTGACAAGGTGTGCCGAACAGCTCGTAACTGATGTTGTCGACCACCTGGCCATGAGCGCTGACGGCGATGGTGTTGATCTGGCGGCGGTCATCGCTGACCCGACCGACCAGTACGAAAGCCACCTTGAGGGTTTGTCCCAGCTCGGCAACCAGCGTCTGGAAAAAATCTCCGCCGCGCTGCTGACCCACCCGTGATAGCACTTGGGAGAGCATCGATTCTGTCTCCCGCCGCAGCGTGATTTCGCGGTTTAACTCGGTCAGCAGTTCCAGTGATGAGGGCGATGGCGATGACGGAACTGGCATGAGGTACTCCTGAGCGGTGCTCTGGGCGCAATTTCGACTAAGTTTAGTTGCGGCCAGGGCGGCACAAGGAGAAAGGGATGACAAAGGTGATGGATGCCCGGAATGAGGAGCAGGCAGTGCTGATGCCGCGTGAGCGGCTGTGGCAGCACGGGGTGATGGCCCTGAGTGATGCCGAACTGTTGGCGATTTTGTTGCGGGTCGGTGTCAGCGGGGTGCCGGTGACTCGGCTGGCGGCCTGCCTGCTCAACGACTTCGGCACCATTCAGCGGTTGCTGGCCAGCAGCCCGGCCAAGCTGGCGGCCGTGCATGGCGTTGGCCCCGCCAAAGCCTGCCAGCTGCTGGCGGCGCTGGAACTGGGACGGCGTAATTTTGCCGAACCGCTGAAGCGCGGCGCGGTGATGGATAGCCCGCAGGCGGTACGCCAGTTTTTGTGTGCCGAACTGGCGGCCGAACGGCGCGAGGTGTTTGCTGCTCTATGGCTGGATGCCCAGCACCGGCTGTTGCGCTTTGAACGGCTATTCGCGGGTACCATCGACAGTGCCAGCGTCCATCCGCGGGTGGTAGTACAGCAGGCACTGGAACAAGATGCGGCGGCGGTGATCTTCTGTCACAATCACCCGTCCGGCGTGGCCGAGCCGAGCAACGCCGACCGCCAACTAACAGCCCAGCTGCAACGCGCCCTTGGCCTTATTGAGGTAAGAGTGCTGGATCATCTGGTGGTGGCGCGCGGCGGAATTGCGGTGTCGATGGCCGAACGGGGCCAGTTGATCACACCGCCCCCTTGTTTTTAGAAACGAGCTGCTGTATAAAAAGCGCCCTTCTGCGCCGAGGCGACGGCCTCATGATGGCGCTGTGCTCGAGCTCGAACGTTTTTTTGGAGAAGACCCATGTCGAGAGTGTGCCAGGTTACCGGCAAGCGCCCCTTGGTTGGTAACAATCGTTCCCATGCGAATAACGCGACCAAGCGTCGCTATCTGCCTAACCTGCAGTCGCACCGTTTTTGGGTTGAAAGCGAAAAGCGCTTTGTAACCCTGCGCGTGTCCACCAAAGGTCTGCGCATCATTGACAAAAACGGCATCGACACTGTGCTCGCAGACCTGCGCGCACGTGGCGAAAAAGTGTAACGGAGAGAACTCATGGCCAAGAAAGGTGTACGTGAGAAGATCCGGTTGAACTCCTCTGCGGGTACCGGCCACTTCTACACCACGACCAAAAACAAGCGCACCACTCCGGACAAGCTTGAAAAGAAAAAGTTTGACCCGGTTGTGCGTCAGTACGTGATGTACAAAGAAGGCAAGATCAAGTAATTGATCGACCTGCCACGCGGCAGGGCCAGACGAAAAAGCCAGCCGCCGTGCTGGCTTTTTTGTTTTAAGGCAGCAAGGAGTACCCATGGCGATCTCCCGCCGCACCTTCAACAACATCCTTATCTATGTCTGTCTGGCCATGCTGGTGACGTTTCAGTTACCGCAGATGCTGGCCGAACGCCGCGCCCGCGAGGCTGGCGAGCAGCCTGAAGCGCTAACGTTGCTGCTGTTTTCGACCCCCATTGTCCGCATTGAAGGGCAAGGATGGCTGCTGGAACAGCAGGACGGTCACTGGTCAGCGCAGCCGGCAGAGCTCGATGGTGGCCGCTTGGGCGGTCATTGGCAGCAGCTGAAGCTGCTACCGCTGGTGGTCGATGCCGGTGAGGCGGCGCGGGCTCTGGCCAATGCGCCGACGGTGGTGCTGATCTGGCTACAGGACGCCAGTCAGCCGGTGACGGTGCGTCTGGTGACCTTGGGCGATCAGCTACTGGTCGATGCCGGTGGCCGTCTGGGACAGTTGCCGCGTGCAGCACAGAGCTCGCTGCTGCCGGCCGTCAACGGAGGCTGAGGCGATGCCGGAGTTACCCGAGGTTGAGACGACGGCGCGCGGTATCGAACCCCACCTGCTGGGGCAGCAGGTCACCGCCCTGCATGTGCGCCAGCCCAAGCTGCGCTATCCGGTGCCGGCAGAACTGGCGGCCATCGTTGGCCAGCCGATCGTGGCGGTGCGGCGGCGGGCCAAATATATCCTGCTCGACACCCCGGTGGGCTCGGCCATCGTTCATCTGGGTATGACCGGTCGGCTGCGGGTGCTGGCGGCCGAGGTGCCGCTGCAACTGCATGACCATCTGGATCTGCAGCTGGTCGATGGCCGCCAGCTTCGTTTTTATGATCCGCGCCGTTTTGGTGCCTGGCTGTGGAGTGACGCGCCGGAACAGCATCTGCTGCTCGCCAGTCTGGGGCCGGAGCCACTGGCAGCCGATTTTGATGGCGATTACCTGCATCAACGCTCGGTGGGGCGTAGCCAGGCGGTCAAAGCCTTCATCATGGATGGCAAGGTGGTGGTTGGGGTGGGCAACATCTACGCCTGTGAGGCGCTGTTCCGCGCCGGCATCCGGCCACAGCTGGCTGCCAGCGATATCAGCCGCAGCCGCTATCGGCGCTTGGCCGAATGCATCAAGGCGGTGCTGGGCGAGGCCATTGCCCAAGGCGGCACCACCTTCCGCGACTATGTCGATGCCAATGGCAACCCCGGCTATTTTGCGGTGGCGCTGGCGGTCTACGGGCGCGAGGGCGAGCCCTGCAAGAGCTGTGGCGGCCTTATTCAGCGCGAGGTGCTGGCCCAGCGCAGCACCTTCTTCTGCCGCCGCTGTCAGCGTTAACGGCTGGTGATGGACGCTGGCAGCGCCGGCAGCGGTCGCTGTTCCTTGATGGCGCAGATCACCGTGTCAGCGAACTCCAAGGTGTCGAGGATCACCTGATCCATATTGAGGTAGCGGTAAGTACCGAGCCTGCCCATAAAGGAAACCCGTGACTGGGCCTGTGCCCGCGCTGCGTAGGCGGCAAAGCGCTGCTTGTCCGGGGCCAGGCCGAGCGGGTAGTAGGGGATGTCCCCAGCAGCCGTGGCCTTGCTGAATTCGGTAAAGACCAAGGTTTGTTCATGGTCTTCCCAAGGGGCGAAGTGCTTATGCTCCACTTTGCGGGTCCAGGGGATATGGGCTTCGGGGTAGTTGATCACCGCATTGCCAAGCAGGTCGCCCTCGCCCCGCTCCTCCTGCCAGTAGACGGTGCGATAGCCCAAGGCACCATCGACCTCATCGAAGAAACTGTCGATGGGACCGGTCCAGAAAATGTGGTCGTAGTTGCCGGCCTGTGCTTCGCTGGCAGTGATGTTCTTGCCTAGTTCAATCTGGATGCACGGATGGTCGAGGATCCCCTGAATCAGCGCGGTATAGCCCTGTTCGGGCACCCCTTGATAACGGCAGTTGTAGTAGTTGTCGTCGTAGTTGAAGCGCACAGGCAGTCGTTTGAGTATCGATGCTGGCAGCTCGCGAGGCTCCACCCCCCACTGCTTCTTGGTGTAGCCGTAGAAGAAGGCTTCATAGAGGTCGCGGCCGAGAAACTTGAGTGCCTGTTCTTCGAAGTTCTGTGGCTCGCTGATAGAGCGGTCACCTAGCTTGGCCACGAACTCGGCAGCTTCCGCTGGGGTGAAGCGCGTGCCATAGAACTGGTTGATGGTGTGCAGGTTGATCGGCATGGAAAACACTCCGCGACCAATCACTGCCTTTACCCGGTTGATGTACGGGCGCATGGTGGCGAAACGCTGCACATAGTCCCAGGCGCGCTCACTGTTGGTGTTGAAGATGTGGGGACCATAGCGGTGAACCATCACCCCTGTCTCCGGGTCGCGCTCGGTGTGGCAGTTGCCGGCGACATGGTCGCGGCCATCGACCACCGTGACCTGGGCACCCAAGCGCTCCGACAGCTCGCGGGCCATGACAGCACCAGCGAAGCCGGCGCCGATGATCAAAAATGCTCTATTCAATGTCGCTCTCCGCTAAGATCCCTGCGTTTGGGGTTGCGCCAGCATTGGGCTGAACGCTGTTGCCGACAGGAGCCTTGATTGATGTTACCCGTTATTCATATGTTCTGGCATGGGCCGCCACTCAGTGATCTGGAGCGCCTATGCATGGCGTCCTTTGTTTGTCATGGGCATGAGCTGCGGTTGTATAGCTATGAACCGCTGGAGCGGGTGCCGACAGGGGTCATGGAGGTGGATGCCGCCTCTGTACTACCCGCAAGTAAGATCTTTCTGACCCGCAAAAAAAAGAGCTTGGCCCACTTTGCCGACTATTTTCGCGCGGTTGTTTTACATCGGGATGGCGGCATCTGGGCGGATACGGATGTGATCTGCCTGCAACCGCTCGACTATCCATCCCAGTTCATTCTTGGCTACGAAGATTGCGAGCGCATCAACAACGCGGTTATGGGGCTACCAGCTGGCCACCAGCTGACCGCCGAGTTACTGAAAAGTTGGGAAGATCCCTGCCGGATTCTGCCGTTTGATGATGCGCGCAGCAGACGCCGAAAGTGGCTACGTAGGTTGTTGCCAGGAGATCCAAAGACCCGCCTCAAATGGGGAGAGTTGGGGCCTGTTGGCGTTACTCAGTGGATCCGCCACTGGCAGCTGCAGCATCAGATTCTGCCCTTCTGGCATTTTTATCCGGTTCCTCACAGCCATTGGCGTTCTATCTTTGACGGCTCCTTGGCGGGCAATCTTGAGTTTCTGGGAAATGCCCGCTGCCTGCACCTGTGGAACGAGATGCTGCGCCGCCACGGCATCGACAAGAATCAGCGTTTTGCTCCGGATTCCCTGATCGAGACATTACGTCGGCGCTATCTGCCCGATGATTGCTAAAGCTGCCAGCGTAGAAACAGCATGACGTTGCTGACCGCATAGAACAGGTCAGGGCGCTGGCCGCCTTGTTCGTCGCTGGTGAGTAGCTTGTCACGGGCGAGCTTGTCGCCATATTGGGCGCTGATGCCGAAACTGAGTTCAGGCACAGGACTTTGCCATAGCCCCTCAACGCCGGCGTAGTAACCCAAGGTGGTGCTACCGGTATCCAGGCTGGCTGCGCCGGCAAACACGCCTAAGCGCAGCGGCAGGTGGTCCAGACGGTATTGGTAATCCAGCACGCGGGCGGCGAGCAGCCGATCGCCTGCTGCATCTGAGAGCTGCAACCTCATCCCCAAATGGTGCTGGCTGTCGATGGCAAAGGGGCGCAGAAAGCCAAGGCCAACGTAATAGCCAGTACCGTCATCACTGCTCATGCCATCGTTGCCGTCGGTCAGGTTGACCTCAACTTTGCTGGTCGCGAGGCCAAGGTCCGCAGCCCATTCGACGGCCTGCGCAGGCAATGCCAGCAGCGCAACCATTAACCAAGAAAAACGCATGATTGTTACCACCTTACGAAAAGAGAGAGGCGCGAGAAGTCGTCACTTGTCGGCATGCGGCCCGTGCTTAGCTCCACTCCGCCGAGATAGCTGGTAAAACCCCGACTGTAGCGAGCAGATAGCCGCCATCCCTGTTGATAGCTAGCCGTGCTGTTTTCTTCGAAATCAAGCAGCGAGAGCCCAACGCTGACTAATTGACCAGCAAGCAGCTCGTGATTAATCCGCACGCTGTGGGCCAGGCCGGGGACATTGGGCACACCGGCATCGCCGAACCAATGACCGATCACATGGCCATCATTAGTAAAACCATCCTGATAGATGTGGTGAACGTACCAGCCGTTTTGCCACTGGTTGAACTCGTATACCAGATCGATATCTCCAGGAAGCGAGGGCAAATGCAGCCCCAGCAACAGGGCACTGTTGCCAAGGCGCCAATTTTCGCCACCGGAGGTGTCTTCGCCGGCATATTCGCCATAGACCGCCATTGGTATTGGCTCCGGCAAGGTCATGCGGGCGCTGAAAGAGGCGATCTGGTTGCCGAACTCCTCATCGCTGCTCAGTTCGTCGCTGGTGTTGTCACTGCCGGAGGGGTCAAAGAATGCCTTGAACACATCTTTGGCCGACTGACCGCCGCGCGCACCACCGCCAAACTGCATGGTGCGGTTGACACCCAGCGACAGCCATTCCAGTGGCCTCAGACCCAGATGCATGCCCACTACCGAAGGTTTGCCGCTGGTATAGCCGCCCTGATAGGCAATGCGATCAGAATGGCTGAGCTGGCCCACAAACATTTCGTAGTTGAAGCCCCAACTGGTCAGGGGCACATCGTTGGACAGGGTGATGCTGGGAATGGTGGGCGCCTGGGTGCTCCACAACATGGCGCTTTCCTGCATGGGTGACAGCCAGTGGGGGCGGTAGCCGACATCCAGGCGCATGGCATCGATGCCGGCACTGACGTAGCTGCCTTCCGGCTGAATATCGCCCTCGTAGGCAAGGGCACCAGCGTTGGCGATGAAATAGGGGCTGGGTTGCCAGTAGCCACTGATGCTGACGTTGTAATAGCTGTCTTCGTTGGCGCCGCGCCCACTGCTGGCAACGACATCGCTCTCTTTGGTCAGGGCCACTTCGGCACTAGCATGGGTGACAGCAAAGCCATCCATGTAGCGATCGAGATAGCGGCGCACCCGCTGACAGAGTACGGGGTCCGGGGTACAGCCCTTGTCGAGGGCGCGCATCACGGTGACCGCGCGGATCGGTCGGGTCAGTACTGGCTCATCTGCCAGCACCAGCAGCCGCTCCACTTGCCATTCGATCTCAGGCGATAGCTGCAGAGGCAGATAGGGGCTAAGCCCTTGCAGGGCAGCGGCGGCCGGAAAACCAGCGGCAGAAAGCAGAAGAGCGGGGAGCAAACGGTAATGCACGCGGCTTAATCCTTGCGGAGGGCGACCACTGCCCGGGCGAGGGCGGCGGCGACATGGGGCTGCACGAACTGGCCGACGTCACCACCGTGGATGGCAACCTCCTTGACCAGGGTGGAGGAGATAAAGGAGTTTTCTTCCGACGGCGTGAGAAACACGCTTTCCAGATCAGGTTTCAGTCGTCGGTTCATGTTGGCCAGCTGGAACTCATACTCAAAATCACTGACCGCACGCAGACCGCGGATTAACACATTGGCATTGCGGTCGCGGGCGAAGTCGACCAATAGCCCGGCAAAACCAACCACCTCGACGTTGTTACAGCCGGCGACAGCAGTGCGCGCCAGCTCTACCCGCTCGTCGAGGGTGAACATCGGTTTCTTCGACGGGCTGGCAGCAACGCCAACAATCACCTGATTAAAGAGGCGGGCGGCGCGACCAATCAGATCGACATGGCCGTTAGTGATCGGGTCGAAGGTGCCGGGATAGATAACGCGAATGGAGCCCATGTCCGTGTCTGTCCTTTAGAGGTCGGCCCCGCCCAAGAGGGCGGCGCGCGGCGCGGTGGCGCTAGTGTGCCACCAGCCTTGGGGGGCTGCCAGCCTGTCAGTCAATCAGCTGGCGATAGAGGGCCAGATAGCGGTCGGTCATGGTGGTAGGGCTGAACTGGGCCAGCGCCTGATGGGCGGCCGCCACCAGCTGCTGGCGGCGTTGCGGATCATCGGCCAGCCGGGCGATGGCGGCGGCCAGCGCCGGGCCGTCACCGGCCGGCACCAGAATGCCGCTGCTGCCATGCTCAATCAGATCGGGGATGCCGCCGGCATTGCTGCCGATCACCGGCACGCCGGCCTGCATCGCCTCCAGAATCGACGATCCCAGCCCTTCGCTCAGCGATGGAAAGAGAAAGAGATCGAGGGCAGCGATGTAGTTGCCGATCTGCTGCTGGTGGCCGAGCAGGCTGACATTGGCCAGAGCGGCGGTCCGCTCGGTCAGCTCCGCCCGTCGTGGGCCATCACCCAGGATCAGAAACTGCAGCTGCGGATGGCTGCTGGCCAGCGCCCGCGCAGCGGCCAGCGTGGTGTCATGGCCCTTGTGGTGCAGCAGCTTGCCCACCTGACCGACCAGCAGTTTGCCCGGCCAGCGTTGGCGGATAGCGGCCACCTGCGCCGGATCGGCAGTGAAGGTGGAGTAGGTCGAGGGGATGATGGCGGTCTTCACCGGCCCCAGACACTGGTGGACTACCGCCTTGATGGCGCGGCTGAGGCAGACCACCCGCGCGGCGTGCTGATAGCTCCAGCGGGTGGTGAAGGTCTGGTGCAGCGGGTTATCGACCCGCCGGGTGATCACATAAGGGGTGGCACGCAAACGATGCTCAATCGCCGCCCAGTAGACACTGCGGCCGCAGTGGGCATGGATCAGGTCACAGGGCTCGGGCTGGCGATGGCCGCGCAGATAGTGGCCCAGTTCGCGGATCTGGATGCCAGCGGCGCGGGCGCGTGACGCCAGTTCACCCCCCCGGTAACATACCAGCCGCTGCTCTATCCCCTGTTCGGCCAAGCCGAGCAGCAGGTTGAGGGTCTGCTGCTCACCGCCGGAAAAGCCGCGGGCCAGATTGACGTGACAGATGCGCATGGTGCCTCCCTTGTGTCGCCGGCGCCGATTATAGCCACAGCTACAGGATCTCCCCCGCATGGCGCCCAAGGTTCTGGCCATCAGCTCCTATAAAGACACCTGGAACAGCGTCCGCCCAGAAGGGGAGATGCTGATCGCCCTGGCCCGCGCCGGGGCCGAGGTGACGGTGATGACTCAGGGTGACGCCGACTACGCCGCCCGCTTCCGCGACGCTGGCCTTGGCCTCATCGATTATCACCCGGCCAGAAAATTCAGCCTGAGCGCCATTCGCCGCATCCGCGCCGAGCTCAAGGCCGGCGCTTTTGACGTGGTCTACTGCTTCAACAACAAGGCGATTGCCTCGACGGTGTGGGCGGCCATCGGCCTGCCGGTGAAAGTGGTCACCTATCGCGGCCAGACCGGCAACATCAGCCGCTGGGACCCGGCCTGCTACCTCACCCATCTTCACCCACGGGTGGATGGCATTATCTGCGTGGCCAATGCGGTACGCGATGATCTGCGGCCGCAGTCGTCTCTGCCCGCCGAGCGCATCGTCACCGTTTACAAGGGCCATGAACCCGAATGGTACGCGGGCATCGAGCCAGCCGATCTGACCACGCTGGGGGTGCCGGCGGGGGCGCCGGTGGTGGTCTGTGTCGCCAACGCCCGGCCGCGCAAAGGGGTGCCAGTGTTGCTCGAGGCCTTCCATCGCCTGCCTGATAACGGCTGGCAGCTGCTGCTGGTCGGTGGTGGCATGGACAGCCCCGAGTTTCGTTCCCTGATCAACGCCGGGCCGGCGGCGGGGCGCATTCACGTCGCCGGCTTTCGCAAGGATGTGCTCAATCTGGTCGCCGCCTGTCGTATCGGTGTGCTGCCCACCATCAAGCGCGAAGGGCTGCCGAAAACGGTGATCGAGGCGATGGCGCTGGGGCTGCCGGTGGTGGTGACCACCAGTGGTGGTTCGCAGGAGCTGGTGGTCGATGGTATAACCGGCGCCGTGGTGGCTGCTGGCGATGTGCCGGCGCTGGCAACAGCGCTGGCCACACTGATGATTGATGAGCAGCGCTGCCGACAGATGGGGGCGGCGGCCCGCCACCATCTGTTCAGCCAGTTCACCGCCCGACAGGCGGGCGAGCAGACCTTTGCCTATTTCAACCGTCTGTGCGGACGCTGAGCCTGTTTTGGCTCAGCGCTGACGGCGCTGCTGCGCCACCCACAGGGCGAAGTACTTGGTGAAGGTGTAGTGGCTGCTCTGGATGGCCAGCAGCAAGCCATGGCCGCCGTCGAGAAAACCACGCTGCAGCAGATACTTGCGCAGGAAGGTCCACAATGGCCGCAGGGCCACACCGGCCACCGTCACCCGCTTGCCTTTGGCTGCCCGCGCCTCACCCCAGGTGATGGCGTAGCGGGTTGATTTGTTCAGGTACTCGTCCAGCCGCTCGCTGGTGTGGTGCAGCAGCTCGCCGGAGAGACTCGACAGCTGCTGACGCGGCACCTCGATGGCCTCATGCACAGGGGCATCGTTGTAGCGATAGTGGTGGCGATGGTGCAGCCGCACTACCCAGTCTGGATACCAGCCACTGTGGCGGATATAGCGGCCGAAAAAGTCGGTCAGGCGGTTGACCTGCCAAGCCTGCGTGGGCGCGCTGGTGGTGAGTGCCAGCTCGATGCTGGCCCGCAGCGCGGGGGTGATCCGCTCATCGCTGTCGAGCCAGAAGATCCAGTCGTGGCTGACCAACGTCTGGGCGTGCTGACGCTGGGGGCCAAAGCCACGCCACAGCGGATCAACCACCACCCGTGCCCCCAGTTTTTCCGCCAGCTCGATGGTGCCATCGGTGGAGCCGGAATCGAGCACCAGCATCTCATCGGCAAAGGCGGCACTGGTCAGACAATCGGCGATCAGGTGGGCGGCATTTCTGGTCATTACCACCACCGTCAGTTTGGGGCGAGTGGTCGAGTTGCTACTCATATATCCACCTTGATCCGCCACAGATCGCCGTCGCGCTGTTCCGCCAGCAGTTGGTAGTCGACCTCGGCCAAGCCGTTGGCGTGGGGGTCAAACTGCAGCCGGAACACCTGGTTCTTGAGCTGGCGGTTGCTGCCTTTTTGGACCACCGCGGTGCGCACCGCCACCTCGGCCACCGGAGTGTCGAGATCGGCGAAGGTGCCCAGGCGATCCTCATGGGGCACCAGCCCCTTGAGCAAGCAGCGCAGCAGCAGGTCGTCGTCTTCTTTGCCCCAGCCCCAATAGTGGTTGGAGAGGCCGTTGATGCGGGTGAGTTGATCTTTGGTCAGGGCGCAGGTACCGCCAAATGTTGACCCCTCCAGCTCGTTGGTGCCGCGATGACTGCAGCTCATGCGAGTGATCCGCCGCAGTGGCTGGCTGGGGCAACCGTACTCGGCCTGCTCCGGGATCAGATCGACATCATGAAGTATGAAGTAGTCGGAGCAATCCCAAGCGTGACGGGCGCCGACATTGAGCAGCTTGCCACGGTTAAACAGCTTGCCCTCTTCCTGCTCCACCACCAGCACCCGGTAATCGATCCCCTGCGCTGCCAGCATGGCCCGCAGCGGCGGCAGGAGCTGGGCCAGATGGGGCTCGCGGTTGCGAAAGGGGATGACGATGGTCAGCCGCTGGTCGCTGCGGGTGGTAAAGCTGCAGGGCTGGCGCAGGGCCAGGATCTGCTGAGCCACCGGCGCGATCACCTTGAGCCGGGCCACGGTGATGGGGGCGAAGCGCTGGCCTTCGGCCACCGGTAGCAGCGGATCATGGCCGATGCGACGGCGCGGGCGGTAGCGGTTGAACAGACGATCGAACATGGTGGCCTCAGTGGCTGGTAAGGGCATCCATCACCCAGCTGACCGGCAGCTCGGTGAGACAGCGGGTGTGGCCGTAGGGGCAGACGCGCTTGAAGCAGGGCGAGCAGTCGATGCCAGTGCGCAAAATGGTGGCATTGGCGGTCAACGGCGGGGTGAACTCGGGCGAGGTAGAGCCAAACAGCCCGACCACATGAATGCCAACGGCAGCGCCCACATGCATCAGCCCCGAGTCGTTAGCGACTATGGCATCGGCCAGGCTGAGCAGATCGATGGCGTCTTCCATTTTGGTCTGGCCACAGAGGTTGATGAGGCCCGGTGCCTGTTCGGCAATCGCCTCGCCGGTCGCTTTGTCCTTGGGCGAACCGAACACCCACACCTGCTTGCCCTGATTCATCAGCTGGCGCGCCAGCTCGCCATAGTGCGCCACCGGCCACTGCTTGGCCGGGCCGAATTCGGCGCCGGGGGCGAGGGCGATGATCGGGCTGGCGGTGGAGAGAGCCAGCTGGTCGAGCAGGGCGAAGCGGTTGCCATCATCGATGGTCAGCCGCGGTTGAGGCACCTCAAGGCCGGCGGTTTGGCCATCGGCCAGCCCCAGCGACAGGTAACGGCGCACCGTCTGATCGGCGATCTGGCCATTGACGGTGCGCGGTAATCGCTGACGGGCATCGGTCAGCAGCCAGCTACGCAGTTCACCGCCAAAGCCGATGCGCACCGGGATGCGGGCAAAGAAGGGGATGAGGGCGGTCTTGAAGGTGCGCGGTAGAATCAGCGCCTGATCAAAGGCGCGCTCACGCAGCTGCCGGCCTTGCTGCCAGCGCTGGCGCAGTTGCAGCCCACCGCGCGGATAGGGCAGTACCAGCACCTCGTCCACTTCGGCCATGCGCCGCATCACCGGGGCGATGTGCGGCGCCGCCATCACCGTCAACCGGGCGCTGGGGTGGTCGATCTTCAGTTGCTGCAACAGGCTGTTGGCCATTACCGCATCGCCCACCCAGGCGGGGGCGTGGATCAGAACATTCATGCTGGGGCCTGATAAGGAGCGAACAGACATTTTGCCTTAACCGCCGCGGACGTTAACAATGAGTTTACTGGATCCTGAGAGGTAACGCGGATGGCAGCACGGCGAGGGGGGACCAAGGCACGCATTGTCGAAGCCAGTCTGGAGCTGTTCAACCAGCATGGCGAGCGGGCGATGACCACCAACCATATCGCCGCCCATCTCGGTATCAGCCCTGGCAACCTCTATTACCACTTCCGCAACAAGAAGGAGATCCTGGTCTGCCTGCTGGCCGAGTATGGCGAGGCGCTGGACGAGGCCTTCTCGCCGCCCGCCGGGCCGCTCAACGCCGAGCGGATGCTGGGTTACCTCAATAACCTGTTCGACATCCTGTGGCGCTTCCGCTTTCTCTACATCAATCTGGCCGAACTGCTGGCCCGTGATGCCCAGCTGCGCGAGCACTACGCCTTGGCGCAGTCGCGGCTGGCAGGCAAAGTGGAGGCGATCCTCGAGGCGCTGCGCGCCGGCGATCTGCTGGCGTTTGGTGACACCAGCCCGGCCGAGTTGGCCGAACTGTTGCGCATGGTGGTCACCTCCAGCCTTAGTTACCAGCAGATTCAGGCGGGTGGCGGGGCACTCAGCCAGAGTGCGGTGGTGCAGAGCATCCTGCGCATTCTGGTGCTGCTCGGCCCCTATTTCACCGCCAGCGGTCGTGATGCCCACCGTCGGCTGGTCAGCCATTATCGCGAACGTTTCGCCCTGCGTTGAGCTGTCATCTGCCTGTCGTCTGCACGGCTAATGCTGAGCACAACCGATCAGGTGGGGCGCGGCATGAACGGACGAAGGCTGTGTGACGAATGCGATGGGCGTGGCTTGCTGTGGCTGGTGCAGTGTGCGCCGGGCCGTGGGTTGGCGCCGCCGGCAGAACCCTTGACCTGTCCCGGGTGTGAGGGGCGTGGCTGGGTTGCTGTGGCCCCCGTCCGCCCCAAGGTTCAGCCGCAGCCGGTTCCAGGGTAAGATGGCGGGGATGTTTCACCGCCGGGGTCAAGACCGTGGGTTTTAGCCGAATCTCCCTTGCTGATGCTGCCGCGCTGCTGAATCGTGAGCCCACCGCTGTGGTGGTTGATATCCGTGATGAGCGCAGTTTTGCCGCTGGTCATATCCCCGGCGCCCGTCACCTCTCCAATGGCACCCTGACCCAGTTCCGCGCAGAGGTCGATGATCAAACCCCGGTGCTGGTCTGTTGTTACCACGGCATCAGCAGTCAGCCGGCCGCTCAGTATCTGGCCAGTCAGGGCTACGAGCAGGTCTACTCTATTGATGGTGGTTTCGAGGGCTGGCGCGGCCAGTTCCCGGAGCGGATTGCCCAGCCATGATCCGCCTCGGCCCGATGCTGGCGGCCGAAGCGACGCAGCTGAGCGAGCGGCTGCGACATGATGGCCATGCCGTTCAGCTGGAAGTGGTCGATGGCGATCACTTTGTGCTGCTTGACGAGGCGGCAGCCAACCACCTGCAACAGTTGATGGACAAGGTCCAGGATCGCCATTGGCAGCAGGGCGAGCCCTTGCCTGCGTCCGCTGAGCTGCCAACCTTACCGGGCTGGCATTGGCGCCCCCGAGGGCCCCTGACCAGCGCGCTGATCACCCTGATCCTGCTGGCCTACCTGTTGTTGACCCTGATCCCGGCTCAGACCTTTGACCTGCTGCGCTTTTTCACCGACGGCGCAGAGATGGCCAGTTGGGCTCAGTGGCGCTGGTTCACCCCGGTGCTGCTCCATTTCAGCCCACTCCACCTGTTGTTCAATCTGCTGTGGTGGTGGGTGTTGGGGGCCGAGATCGAACGGCGGGAGGGCTGGCCCCGGCTGCTGCAGCTGCTGCTGTTGGCGGCAGTGATTCCCAACCTGCTGCAATGGTGGTGGCAGGGCCCCGGCTTTGGTGGCCTGTCGGGGGTGGTTTACGCCCTGATTGGCTATGTCTGGCTGTGCGGGCGCATCAACCCGGCATTGCGCTATCGCCTTTCCGATGCCGTGATTGGCGATGTTTGGTTGCGTGGCCGCATCAAACCAGCGCTGCGCCGTCGCCTTTCCGACGCCCTGATGGCGATGGCCGTGCTGTGGCTGCTGTGGGGCTTTGTTGCCTTCATCGGCCCGGCCATGGCCAACGGCGCTCATCTCGGTGGCCTGCTGATCGGCCTCGCCTTGGCGGGCTGGTGGCATGGTGTGGGGCGGCGTTGACGCCCCAACGGTCCGTTAGGTCGCGTCGCGGCGCAGCAGGTTTTCGCTGTACTGCAGAAACTCGTCCAGATGTTTTTCGATGATGCTGACCGTGATCGGCAGCTGCAGTGCCTGATAGTCATGCACGGCGATATTGCGAAAACCCACCATACGTTTGAGCGCAGCGGCCAGCTCGGGCGTGATCCAGCCGCCTTGGGCGAGCAGCGTGAAGACATCGCGGGCGCTCTGCGGCACGCCGAGGCGCTCGCGCCGGATCAGATGCTGGCCCATATCCAGTGCCGCTTCGCAGGCGCGCTGAATGTTGAGAATGGCGGCGTCCTGGCGGCTGTAGTCGTTGGCAAAACCGGCCGGATTGGCGTCATATTCTTCGCGCGCCCGGGCCACACAGCGCTCAATGGTTGCCGCCTTGTTGATCAGCACGTCATCGGCCATAGATCCGTCCTCGCTGTTGAATATCGGCCATTAGCCCCGCCCGTGCCGTTTCGAGCGCGGTTTTTTCGCTCAGCATCGCCGCTTCGAACAGCGCCGCCTGGCTGTCTTTGGCCCACCAGCGCTCGCCACGGGTGATGATTTGGTATTGCATCACCGTCGAGGCGGCGCGCAGATCCAGCAGATCGACCTCGCTGCCTGCCACCTCGGCCAGTTCGCCGGCCAGCTCGAACAGGGCCAGCGGCTCAGCATAGCCAGCCACCAATACCGCCAGATCCAGATCGCTGTGCGCTCCCGCAGTGCCGCTAATGCGGCTGCCGAAGGCATACAGCGCCAGCAATTTCGGCACCTTGTTTTGTACCATCTGGATCAGGTGATCACGGTTCATGGTTGTTCCAACAGAGCTCTGGTTACTCAATGTTATGACCTGACTGGCAATGGGTGAGACGTTGGGCCTTTTGTGTATCTTGCTACATGGCACACTCTGGTGGCGTTATCCGCTGTTTATGTCGACGAGTGATCGACGTATGGCGAACGTCGGGGAGCTTAACACCTTCAACACAACTGCCCAGATACTCCCCCCGATCATCCGCTGGGCGCGATACACCTGCCAGTCGTGTTCGGGTTGGTCTTTGCACTTGCCGGTGAGCCGCTCTTGATGACGTGCTGCTGCAGGGCTGGCTCAGTGATCCGGTAACCCATAGCTCGGTACCCCCTTTGCCGTTTCTCCCACATGCGTAGCAGCATGGGATGGCCTGTATCCACTACATCGATGATTTTCACATCAGCCTTGCCTGCATGTTCTCGGTGGAGGCGGCCGGCATACTGCTGCAGCGTGCCCTTCCACGAGATCGGCATGGCCAGTACCAGTGTGTCCAGCGGTGGATGGTCAAAGCCTTCTCCTACCAGCTTACCGGTTGCCAGCAGCACACGAGGTGCGTTCGGCGGCAGGGCATCCAAGGTTGCGACCAGTGCCGCTCGCTGCTTCCTCGACATGCGACCGTGGAGAACGAAAGGAACTGGAACCAACCCGTCGAGCGCCGCACTGATGGCATCAAGGTGTTCGGTGCGCTCAGTAAGCACCAGGACTTTACGTCCCAGACCGACGGCCTGCCTGATCTCGCTTGCTATCGCTTCGGTTCGAGAGTGTTCGTTAGCCAAGTAGCGGAACAGTTCCTGAATGGCAATGTCGCTCGGTATGGGCAGTGAATCAGGGCGCAGATGAGGTGTGATCAACAGCTCTTGTGGTGCGCTGAGCGGCTTGGTTGCTCTATATCGTATTGGCCCGCATTGCATGAAGATAAGGGGCTGCTGGCCATCTCGGCGAATGGGCGTGGCCGTCAGCCCCATCACAAACTTGGCTTTTGTGCGCTTCAGGATGGCCTCAAATGACAGAGCTCCCACGTGGTGGCATTCGTCCACGATCACATGGCCATAGTTCTCTACCAGCGGATTGACCTCACCCTGTCGGGAGACAGATTGCATGACGGCAATGTCGATCTTGCCGGTGGCTTTGGCCTTGCCGCCGCCAATGGTGCCGACCACGCCTTTGCCGACACCCAGAAAAGTCTGCAGGCGCTCCTGCCATTGCTTGAGTAGTTCGGTTCGATGCACCAGCACCAAGGTGGTTACGCCTCGCCGGGCGATCATCGCGGCGGCTGTCACCGTCTTGCCGAAGGCGGTTGGTGCGCACAGCACGCCGTTGTCGTGGCTCAGCATGCCAGCAATTGCTGCTTCTTGGTCCAGTCGCAACGTGCCGACAAAGGAGACATCGATCTGTTCACCGCCGAAGCGCTCATCGTGGAGCTCACAGGCGACCCCGTTGCTCCGGAGCAGATCCAGCGCGGCATCAAGGCAACCGCGGGGCAGGGCGATGTGCTGCGGGAAGTTTTCCGCATTACCGATGACGCGCGGCTTGTCCCATACCAACATACGCATGGCCTGGGCTTTGTAAAACTCCGGATTCTGAAAAGCGGCCAGACGGATCAGGCGGTTCGCCAGGGCCTGCGGAAGTTGGTTTTTTTCGAAGTAAATCAGATTGGCCAGGGTTACGGTCAGCGACTTCGGCAACGGCCCGGACAGCTTTGGAGCTGATGTGGACTCGCGTTTCCAGGGGGTGGCCAGGTCCTCTTCGTCGATGAAGGTGACGTCCAGCGGGTGAACACCACCGGTGGCTCGCAGGATGGTCGGCTCGATATCCTGTGCAGCCATGGGCTGGATGGCCGCGAGAAATCTCCACTGATCCGGATGCGGACGCAGATCGGCATCGACGAAGACGCTGTAACCACTTTCGCGCGGCCATTTTTGCAGCGGCAAGGCGATCAGGTTGCCGAAGCCACCCTTCGGCATCGTGTCCTGGTTCGGGAACAGCCGGTCATAGGAGCTCAGTTTCAGTTGCCGCGTGCGCGAACAGGTGTGGCTGATGATGGCGGTGCCAAGGCGCCGGGCGTCACGTGCAGCAATGCGGCTGGCGAAAAACATCCACGCGTGAGCGCCATTGCCGGACCGTGAGATTTCCAGCGCAGCGGGTACACCCAGTTCGTCGCAGGAGTGCATGAACGCACGGGCATCATCGCGCCAGTCGGCCTCATCAAAATCGGCCGCCAGAAAGTAGCAGCTGTCATCCTCCAGTAGCGGATAGACGCCGACCGTGTGCTTGCCCGCCAGATGGCCAAAGATCACCGCATCAGACAGCGGGATCAACAGACGGTTACAGCAGTCACTGCACTTGATACGTGGTTTCTCACACACACCGGCTCGCCACTCGTTGGCGCAGGCAGGGGCATAACCTGATTTGCCGGTTGATTTGCTTTCCCAGCGAATGGGGTAAACATCCGTTCGCCCGCGAAACAGTCGCCGGAACAGCGCAACCTTCTCAGCAGTGGATAGTCTGGATGGCTCAGGATCTTGAGCCACTACGGCAACTGGCTGCGGCAATCGCCACTCAACACCATGGGCTTCGAGTAGCGCAATCAGGCGGGCGTTCTCGGCTTGGAGTGCTTCAATCGCGTCACGACAGGGCATGGCTTCCGCCCCTAAAAACTGAGGTTGCTTTGGGTTCGGCACGAGAGTAGCCGGCTGAGCAACTTATCGGTAGCGGTCCCTCTATCTCTGTCCCCTGGCACGTTGCGCAGAGCAGAAGGAGACGACGGGTCACTCCTTCATACGCCGCCCCCCGCATTGCTGCCGCGCGCAATCCGCCGCGCTTCCAGCTCGCGCCGTGTTTTTTCCAGTTCTTCGGCCAGCAATTTTTCATCCGGCAGCGCCGTCCGGTATTCAGCCGTCAGCACCTTGTTGGACAAACCTTCGAGCGTGTAATGCGCTTCGTTGCTGCCTTTGCCTGCACACAGGATCACAGGATCAGTCCGATGGGCGGGTTCTCCCCAGGCCTCATCCAGTGCTGGCGGGCGTAGTTCAGGTACATGTGCATCTGGCCTGCATCGGCGTAACTGAATTGGCCAACCTTGAGGTCGATGACCAGCAGGCATTTCAGGCCGCGGTGAAAGAACAACAGGTCGATGCGAAACCAGCTGTCGTCCAACCGCAGGCGACGCTGGCGGCCCAGAAAGGCGAAGTCGTCACCCAGCTCCAGCAGGAAGTCGGCCAGATGCTGGATCAGTGCGTCCTCAAGATCGGATTCGGAATACTCGTCCTTGAGGTTGAGGAACTCCAGCACGAAGGGGTCTTTGATGGCCTGCTCGGGTGTGATGGCGTCGCCGGGCTCGGCCACTTCGCCCTTTTCAAGCATTGCGGCCTTGTTGTGTGACAGCGCAATGCGTTCGTAAAACTGGCTGTTCACCTGCCGGTCGAGCTGGCGCACCGACTAGCCGCAACGCAGCGTTTCGGTTTCGTAAAAGGCGCGGGCCTGCGGGTTTTTGACCGAGAGCAGGCGCACATAGGCCGACCAAGGCAGCGGGAAGGCTTGGGCCAGGGTGGCTAGATCCGGGGATTGTCCAGACACCGTCTGGAGAGTTCCCGCCTGTGAAGATTCTCCAGGCGGTGTCTGCGCAATCTGAGGCGCGGCAGATTTGCCAGACAGTGTCTGGCAAATCTTGTCCGTGGGCCAAGCCAGATAAAACAGACGCATTTGCTGCAAATTTTGCCGACTAAAGCCACGCCCAAAACGGGCAGACAGGTCTGAAGCAAGGCGTAGCAGCAAGGCCTCGCCGTATTCGGCTCGCTCTTGCCCGCCCTGCTCGAATTCGACAATGCGCCGCCCGATCTCCCAATAGCTGGCGGTCATCAGGGCATTGACGCTGCGTGCGGCGGCGCAGCGAGCCGATTCCAGCAGCGCGACGATGCCGGTGTGAACGGCAGCGTAGTCTGCCTGATCCAGAATGGCTGGTGTGCTGCGATCGGTCATGCCTGCACCTCGGCCACCAAGGCTTCGATCTCGCCCAAGAGGCGTTTCACTTCAGCTTCGTACCTGCGCATCAGCTCATCCTTGCCGGCTATCACTCAATATTCTGCACCTGCTCGCGCATCTGTTCGATCAGCACCTTAAGTTCGACGGCGGCCATGGTGATGTCGGCGTTGATCGACTTGGAGGCGAGGGTGTTCGACTCGCGGTTGAACTCCTGCATCATGAAGTCCAGCCGGCGGCCGATGTTGCCCCCCTGTTTGAGTAGCTTGCGCGTCTCTTTGAGGTGGGTGGTGAGGCGGTCCAGCTCTTCGGCCACGTCGATGCGCTGGGCGATGAGGATGATCTCCTGCTCCACCCGCGCCGGGTCGAGCTGCTCCTTGAATTCGGCCAGCTTGCCGGTCAGCCGTTCGCGCTGCCAGGCCAGCACTGCCGGCATCCGTTCGCGGACAAAGGCCACCTGGGTGTCGATGCCGTCCAGCCGCTCGTGCAGCAGCCCGGCCAGCGCCGCCCCTTCCCGGCCACGGGCCTCTTTAAGGGCGGTCAGCGCCTCGTCAAAGGCGGCCAGCAGATCGGCGGTGATCGCCTCCAGATCGAGGTTGCCGCTCTCCAGCACCCCCGGCCAGCGCAGCAGATCGATCGGGTTGATATGCATAGCGCTGGTGGTCTGATCGTTGACCCAGTGGGCGCAGCGCATCAGTTCATTGGCCAGCGCTTCGTTCAGTTTGAGCTTGGCGCGGCTGTCGCCACCGGGCTCGAAACGCAGGCTGATCTCCACCTTGCCACGAGTCAGAGCGTCGCGGCAGCGGTCGCGCAGCTGGCTTTCGAGGCTACGCAGCTGCTCGGGCAAACGAAAATAGGTGTCGAGAAAGCGCTGGTTGACCGAACGGATCTCCCAGCTGGCGCTGCCCCAAGGCTTTTGCAGGTCGATGCGGGCAAAGCCGGTCATGCTGTAGATGGTCATGGAGATCTCCGGGAATAGCGACAGTGGCGGCGATTATAGCGGCGCACTGTGACACGGTACGTCGTCGGGAAAACAAAAGCGCGATCAGGGGCGCAGCGGCCAGCGCGCCAGCGGCTGGTAGCGCAGCTCGCCGTTCACCCGGCGGCTGTCAAACAGGGTGAAGTGGTCGATGGTCAGGGTCAGTGATGGCGGTGTCTCTGGCAGTTCGGGCAGGGTGGCCAGTTCACGGCACAGAGTGATGTGGGGCTGGTAGGGCTGGTTATCGCGGTGCAGCCCCAGCTGTTGGCTGATGGTGCGCAGCTGGTCGGCCAGGGTCAGCAGCGCTGGCGCCACCGACGAGGCGGTGAGGGCAGCGATGCGCGGCTTCGGCCAGTACTGGCACTGATCGAACGCGATGGTGCAGGGGGCGGCGCGTACCAGATCCAGCCGTGGCAGCAGTTCATCGGCCAGCTGCGGCGGCGTGGTGCCGAGAAAGGCCAGGGTCAGGTGCAGGTTGCGGGGCGCTACCGGCTGCCCCAGCCCCTGGGCCAGCACCGGGGCCAATGCCCATTGGCGCCAGCGTATGAGTGCGGCCTGCTGCGGTTCGCTCAGGCCAACGGCCAGAAACAGACGGGGGGCGCTGGGGGCGGCCATGGTGGGGCTCCGTTTGGGCAGCGGCGGTCATGGCCGTACAATAGCGCCCTTTGCTGCCCGGCCAGAAGTGAACCCGCGCTGAACAATCACGCCCCAACCCCCGCTGGTGCCCCGCCACCGGTTGCCGAACTGCTACCGGCGCTCGCCCGTGCCCTCACCGATCATCGGCGGGTGGTGCTGCAGGCGCCGCCCGGGGCGGGGAAATCGACCTGGCTGCCGCTGCGCCTGCTCGATCTGCCGGCGCTGGCCGGCCAGCAGATCCTGCTGCTCGAGCCTCGGCGGCTGGCGGCACGGGCGGTGGCTGAGTTTCTGGCGCGCCAGCTGGGGGAGCCTCTGGGCCAGACCATCGGCCTGCGCATGAAGCTGGAGAGCAAAACCAGCAGCGCCACCCGCCTGACCGTGGTCACCGAGGGGGTGATGACCCGGCTGCTGCAGGCCGATGCCGAGCTGAGCGGCGTTGGCCTCATCATCTTTGATGAGTTTCACGAGCGCAGCCTGCAGGCCGATTTTGCCCTGGCCCTGTGCCGCGAGGTGCAACAGGGATTGCGCCCGGATCTGCGGTTGCTGCTGATGTCGGCCACCCTGGATGGCGCCGGTCTGGACGAGGCACTGGCCAGTGATGGCGCCGAGCCGGCGGTGACCCTGACCAGCGCCGGCCGCCAGTATCCGGTGACCCTGCGCTATCTGCCCGGCAACGGCCAAGAGCGGCTGGCGCCCAAGGTGGCGGCGGCGGTGGTGCGGGCGCTGGCCGAAGAGGAGGGCAGTGCGCTGGTGTTTCTGCCTGGCGCCCGCGAGATCCAGCAGGTGCAGCGGCTGCTGGCCGAACGGCTGAGCGATCCGGCGGTGGTGGTGCGGCCACTGTATGGCGCCATGCCCTTTGCCGCCCAGCAGCAGGCGATCGCACCGGCGGAGGCGGGCCAGCGCAAGGTGGTGTTGACCACCAATCTGGCCGAGACCTCACTGACCATCGACGGCATTCGCATCGTCATCGACAGCGGCCTGCGCCGTCAGGCCCGGCTTAACCCGCGCACTGGCAGCGCCCGCCTGCGCACCCTTGAGATCGCCCAATCTGCCGCCACCCAGCGCGCTGGTCGTGGTGGCCGTCTGGCCCCCGGCGTCTGTTACCGGCTATGGAGCGAGGCGCTGCACGAGCGCCGCCCCGCCCAGGAGGAGCCGGAGATCCGCCTCGCCGAGCTGTCGGATCTGGTGCTCGACTGTTATGCCTGGGGGGCCACCCGGGTTGACGCCCTGCCCTGGATCGACCCGCCGCCGCCGCTCCACTGGCAGCTGGCCGAGGCCGAGCTGACGGCGCTGGGGGTGATCGCTAATGGCCGCCTGAGCGCGCTTGGCCAGCAGGCGCTGCAGCTGGGAATGCCGGTGGCGCTGGCGGTGATGGTCTGTCGCGCCGAGCGCGAGGACCGCGACAGCGCCCTGCTGCTGGCGGCGCTGCTGGCCGATGGCAGTGCCGAGGGCAGCTGTGCTGATACGGCGCTGGCCCGCGCCCGCGACAACCACCCGCTGCTGCGTCAGGCGCGGGCCTGGGCGGCCCGCTTGAATGGCGGTTTTAGCGTCGAGCGGGTGCGGCCGGAGCTGGCGGCCGAGCTGATCGCCTGCGCCTATCCGCGCTATGTCGCCCAGCGTCGTGGCAGCGGTTATCGCACCGTGGCTGGTTTTGGCCTGGAGCTGGGTGTGGATGACCGCTTGAGCGGCGCTGAGCTACTGGCGGTGGCCGATTTCAACGACAGCGAAACCCTGACCACGCCGCGCATCCAGCTGGCGGCGGTGCTCGAGCGGCCGCTGCTGGAGCGGCTGTTTGCCAGCCAGATCGGCAGCGTCGATCAGCTCGACTGGGATGAGCAGGCCGGGCGGGTGGTGGCCGAGCGGCAGCGCCGTTTGGGGGCTCTGCTGCTCGACCGTCAGCCGCTCAGCCTGAGCCGCGATGATCCGCGGGTCGCTGCGGCGCTTGCTACCGCGCTGGCTCGCCGGCCGCTGGCACAGTGGCCGTGGAGTGACCACAGCCGGCAACTGCGGGCGCGCCTCGCCCTGGCCGCCACTCTGGAGCCGCAGGCGGGCTGGCCGGCGGTGGATGAGGCCAGCCTGCTGGCCAGCCTCGATCAGTGGCTGGTGCCCCATCTGGGTGGGGTGCGGGCGCTGTCGGCGATCAGCCCGCCACTACTGGATCAGGCGCTGACCGCGCTGCTTGATTACCCGCAGCAGCGGCGGCTCGACAGCCTGCTGCCCAGCCACCTCACCACCCCCACCGGCAACCGGGTGGCGGTCGATTATGGTGCCGAAGGGGGGCCACGGCTTGCAGTGCGGATGCAGGAGATGTACGGTCAGGCCGCATCGCCCACGGTGGCCGATGGCCGGTTGGCGATCACCATCGAGCTGCTGTCGCCGGCGGGCCGGCCGTTGCAGATCACTCGCGATCTGGCTGGCTTCTGGGCTGGCGCCTACCGCGAGGTGCAGAAAGAGATGAAAGGACGCTACCCCAAACACTTCTGGCCGGATGATCCGGCCCATGCCACCCCCACCCGTTTTACCAAGAAACGCATGGAGCAGAATTCGTGAGAGCCGAGCGTCGCGCCCCGCGCAGAGTCAGCAAGAAAAATGCCCCCCGCCGCTCCGGCTGGCTGAAAACGGCGTTGCTGTTCTGCTTCAAACTGGGGCTGGTGATGGTGGCCCTGCTCGGGATCTATGGCATCTACCTCGACTCCGAGGTCAAGGCCCGTTTTGGTGGCGGCCCCAAGTGGCAGCTGCCGGCCCAGGTCTATGGCCAGCCGCTCGATTTCAGCCCCGGCACCCTGCTGCGGGTGGCTGAGCTGATCGAGCAGCTGCAGGCGCTGGGCTACCGCGAGGTGGGCAAGGTGGATGCCCCCGGCGACTATCGTCGCTTCAGTGGCGGGGTGGAGCTTTATGCCCGCGAGTTTCTGTTTGCCGAGGGGGAGCAGCCGTCACGGCGGCTGGAGGTACGCTTCAATGGTGCCCGCGTTGAGTCGGTTAAGGGCGGTGGCGAGGGAGGGCTGCGCCTTGAGCCCCAGGTGCTGGCGCGGCTCGATAATGGCCTTGATGAAGACCGCCAGCTGGTCAAGCTGGAACAGGTGCCGACCCTGCTCACCGACACCCTGATGTTGGTCGAAGACCGCGATTTCTACCACCACTACGGGGTGTCGCCCACCGCCATCGCCCGCGCCATGGTGGTCAACCTCAAGGCCGGGCGCACGGTGCAGGGGGGCAGCACCTTGACCCAGCAGCTGGCCAAAAACTACTTCCTGACCCAGGACCGCACCTTGGTGCGCAAGCTCAAGGAGGTCTACCTGTCGCTGATCCTGGAGCGGCGCTTCTCCAAGGAGCAGATCCTCGAGGCCTATCTCAACGAGATCTATCTGGGCCAGAGCGGCAACACTGGCATTCATGGCTTTGGGCTGGCGGCGCGATTCTACTTCGGCCGCCAGCTCGACGAGCTGCGTCCGGGCCAGATGGCGATGCTGGTGGGCATGGTGCGCGGCCCCTCGCTCTATGACCCGTGGCGGCGGGCCGAGCGCGCCCGCGAGCGCCGCGATCTGGTGCTGCGGCTGCAGCTGGAGCACGGCAAGATCGACCAAGCCACCTACCAGCGCGAGCTCAAGTCCGATCTCGGGGTGCAGGAGCGGTCGCTGGCCACCCTCTCTAACCGCCCGGCGATGACCGCCTTGCTCGAGCGTGAGCTCAAGCAGTTCGATGTCGACTTCAAGGCGGTTAACGGCCTGCGGGTGTTTACCACCATCGATCCGCTGGCCCAGCGTGCCGCTGAGGTGGCGGTGGCGGAGGGGCTGCAGGCGGTGGAGAAGGCGCGCAAGCTCAAGTCGCTGCAGGCCGCCCAGGTGGTGGTCGACCCGCTGTCGGGGGCGATCCGCGCCATTGTAGGTGATCGCAGCCCCACCTTTGCTGGCTTTAACCGTGCGGTGGATGCCAAGCGGCCGATTGGCTCGCTGATCAAGCCGGTGGTTTATCTGGCGGCGTTGAGCAGTGGTAAATATCACCTCGGCACCATGCTCGCCGACATGCCGGTGTCGATGAACGACGGCAGCGGCAAGCGCTGGCAGCCGCAGAATTACGACCGCCGCTTCCGCGGCACGGTGTCGCTCATCGACTCGCTGGCCAACTCGCTTAACGTGCCCACCGTTAACCTCGGCATGGCCCTCGGCCTCAACCGGGTAGCTGAGCAATACGCCAAGCTGGCCGGCGAGGCGCCGCCCACCCTCTATCCGTCGGCGCTGTTGGGGGCGATGGAGATGAGCCCGGTGCAGGTGGCCCAGTTCTACCAGCCGCTGGCCCATCAGGGTGAGCGGCGCCAGCTGCGGCTGGTGCTGGCGCTGCAGGATGCCGACGGCAAGCTGCTGGCCCAGGCAGGCGAGGCGGTGGCCACCCAGGTGGCCGATCCGCGCGCGGTGTTTCTGGTTGATGTGGCCTTGAACCGGGTGACTCGTGACGGCACCGCCAAGTCGCTGGCCGCCAGCTGGCCGGGGGTCAGTCTGGCCGGCAAGACCGGTACCACCAACGATGGCCGCGATGCCTGGTTTGTCGGTTTCGACCGGCGCGAGCTGGTGGTCACCTGGGTCGGGCGCGATGACAACAGCGCCACCGGCCTGACCGGCGGTAGCGGCGCCCTGCCGCTGCACCGCGCCTATCTGCTGCGGCGCGGGCCACTGGCGCTGGATCTGGCCAACCCCAACGGGGTGATGAATGCCCATTTCGATCCCGCCAGCGGTGCCCTGATCGACAGTGCCTGCGGCGAGAGCATCGTCTATCCGGCGATCATCAGCTTCGTGCCCGAGGTGCCTAGCTGCGCCGATGGCCAGCCGCCCCGTCAGGACTGGTGGGATCTGCTGCTCGGCGCCAACTGAGCAACGGGCTCAGGGCTGCCAGTCGCAGCACGCCTGGGCTAGCCGGTCGATATCGCTGCTCGTCGCCTTGGCGCGGTGACGCACCAGATAGAGCTGGCGCTGGCGCGGGTTGGTCAGGGGCAGGGTGGCAAGGGGCGCGCGGCCGCAGTCGGCGCCCAGCACCGCCGCTGACACCAGCCCCAGCCCCAGGCCGGCGGCCACCGCCCGCACCAGCGCCTCGGTGCTGGGCAAGGTCAGTGCCGGCTGCCACGGCAAGCCGGCCAGTAGCTGCTCAGCCTGCACCCGGCTGCCGGAGCCCTGTTCGCGCACCACCCAAGGCCAGGGGGCCAGCTGCTCCGCCGTCAGTGGCCCGCTTCCAGCCAGTTCATGGTTGGCTGCCGCGATCACCACCAGCGCGTCGCTACGCCAGGGGCTGACCAGCAGCTCCGGGTGGCGGATCTCCCCTTCCACCAGCGCCAGATCCAGTTCAAAACCGAGCAGCAGCCGAGCCAACGCGGCGCTGTTGGCCATGCTGATCTGCGGCAACTGGCCATCGCCCTGCTGTTTCAACTGGGCCAGCAGTGGCGGCAACAGGTAGGTGCCGATGGTGTTGCTGGCCCCCAGCCGCAGGTTGCCCCAGCTGGTGCAATGGTCAGTACCGGCCTCAATGGCGCGCAGCTGGGCGAGCAGGCTGTCCACCTGTGGCAACAGGCTGCGGCCACGCGGGTTGAGGTAGAGGCGGTTGAGCTGGCGGTCAAACAGCGGCGCGCCGAGGTGGCTCTCCAGCTGCTGCAGGGTGGCGCTCAGCGCTCCCTTGCTCAGGTTGAGCCGGGCGGCGGCAGCGGTCAGCGAGCCGCCACGGGCAATGGCATGAAAGGCCTCAAGCTGGCGCAGGGTGATGTGCATGTTTGGAATTTCCGAACGTCTCGTCGTGAATATATGGATATTTTGAACGATGCGCCAGCGCTAAGCTCATGCCATCACCCGTGAGGAGTTGCACCATGGCCACTATCACTACCGCCACCACCAGTCGTCAGCGCCGGTTACGCCGCCAGCGCCGTGCCAGCCGCCGCTGGGCGCAGATCCAGAGCTCGCCCACGGCCTTGGCCGGGCTGGCATTGGGCGTTGCCAGCCTCGGAAGCTGCTGGGATCAGGTGATGGGCGCAGAGGGGCGGATTGCCGGGGTGATGGCGGTGCTGGCCGCGCTGCCGCTGCTGCTGGTGCTGCTCAAGTTCGCCAGTCGGCCACGACTGTGGTGGCAGGAGCTGGCCGATCCGTTGATCGGCAGCGTGCTGCCTACCATCGCCATGGCCAGCATGGTGATCGCCAAGGCGCTGGGCACCGCATCCCCCGCAGCGGGCGAGCTGTTGTGGATGGTCGCGGTTGTCGTTCACCTGCTCACTCTGGCCGGTTTCGTGGCGCGCCAGCTGCCGCGCTTTGCCGTGGCCCGGCTGCTGCCCAGCTGGTTTGTGCCACCGGTGGGCATCATCGTCGCCGTGGTCACCGCGCCGCCGGCGCTGGCCGGGCAGCCGCTGCTGGCCGGGCTGTGGCAGTTCGGGGTCTGCGCCTATCTGCTGTTGCTGCCGCTGGTGCTGTGCCGGCTGGCCCTGAGTGAGCCGCTGTGCCGGGTCACCCGGCCGTCGCTGGCGATTCTGGCCGCGCCCGCCAGCCTGTCGCTGGTCGGCTATCTGGCCGCTCACCCCAGCCCCGATCCGGTGGTGGTGGCGGTACTGGCGACCCTGGCGCTGGTGATGACGGCGGTGGTGGTGGTGGCCCTGCTGGTGCAGCTGCGCCACCCCTTTGTGCCGTCGCTGGCGGCCTTCACCTTTCCGCTGGTGATCAGCGCCACCGCCTGCTTTGCCCTGGCCCGCCAGCTGGCGCACTGGCCGCTGACCTTCGCCTGGGCCGCTCGAGTGGAGCAGCTGGCGTGGCTGGAACTGCTGCTGGCCACGGCGGTGGTGGCCTATGTGGCGCTGGCTTTTATCCGCCGCCTGCCGGCTGCCACGGCGGTGGCCCAGCAGCCGGCTACGCTGTGCGCAGCTAATTGGCTAAGGTAGCGGCTGGTTTACCCGCCGGGAGTGACTATGAGTGCCGATCTGCCTCTTCGCTATCACAGCGAGCCGCTGACCGCCGCGCAGCACCAGCAGTTGCTCGATCTCTACCAGCAGGCGATTGACCCGCGTGAACAGAAGCCGCGGGCGACGTTGGCGGCAGCCCTGGCGCGGGGTGATTACCGCTGGCAGGTGGCCTGCCGGGGCGATGAGCTGCTGGCCTTTGCTCTGCTGTGGGACGACGGCGAGGTCGCGCTGCTGGAGTATCTGGCGGTGGCTGATGAGCTGCGCAGCCTGGGGGTGGGTGGCCAGTTGCTGACGGCGGTGGTGGCCATGCTCGGTGGCCGGCCACTGCTGCTGGAGGTGGACGATGATGGCCCGCCAGCGCCCGAACAGCTGCAGCGCCAGCGCCGCCGCCGCTTTTATGAACGCCACGGCGCTCGCCGTATCGGTTCTTTTAATTACCTGCTGCCCCTGCCGGGGCAGCAGCCAGCGATGATGCTGATGATCCTCGGTTGGCCACAGCCCGCCGTCGCCCGCGCTGAGCTGGCTGACTGGCTGCGCCGTATCTATGACAGTGTCTATGGCCTGCCCGAGAGCGATCCTCGGTTGGTGGCGATGGTTGCCGGACTCGCGCCCGAGCTGTTGTTGCAGGGCCCGGCGGTGGGGGGGCTGACAGCGGCAGAATCAGCCGCTATTGTGATCACCGACACAGTTTGCAGGGAGTAGACCAAATGACTGACCTCCATCTCAAACCCGAACAGCAGTTTGAACTGGCCACCGATTCATTGGGCGACAAGCTGCGGCTGTTGCTGGCCGAACTGCCGGAAGGCAGCGTGCCTTTGCACCGGCTGCTAAAACTGCTTGGCCGTGACGGCTTGATGCTGCTGGTCTGTCTGCTGTCGCTGGTGTTTCTGATCCCGGTGTCGATACCGGGGGTGAGCACCCTGTTCGGGCTGGTGATCCTGCTGATTGCCATCAATCGCCTGCTGGGACGGCCGCTGTGGCTGCCCAAGCGCTTGCGCCACCAGCCCGTAGCCACGCTTAGCCTGCGCAACGCCCTCGACAAGGCGCTTAAGGCGTTCAGCCGGCTGGAGAAGATCAGTCGCCCCCATCGCCTGAACTGGTTGACCACGACGCCGGGGTTGCATCAGGTCAACAACACTGCGCTGATTCTCGGCGCCCTGCTGCTGATGGCGCCCTTCGGTTTCATCCCGTTTAGCAACACCCTGCCGGCGTTGGCGTTGATCCTGCTGGCGCTCGGCTTTATTCAGCGCGATGGGCTGTGCATCCTGCTTGGCCATGGCGCTAATCTGGTAACGATTGCCTATTTCGGGGGGTTGATCGCTGGTGGTGGCCTCGCCCTCAAGCAAGCCGCCCAGCAGCTGGGCGGCTAAGGAGGGGGTTAAGCTGCCGCCAACGTAGCGAAGCTGCGGCGAGCGGCAGCCAGAGTGGCTTCGATCTCGCCATCGCCATGAGCGGTGGAGACAAAACCGGCTTCGAACACTGACGGCGCCAGATAGATCCCCTCGGCCAGCATCAGGTGGAAAAAGCGCTTGAAGCGCTCGACGTCACAGCCCATCACCTGCTCGTAGTAGTTGACCTGCGCCTCGCTGGTGAAGAAGAAGCCGAACATGCCGCCTACGGCCGCCACCGCCAGCGGAATGCCGGCGTCGCTGGCGGCCTGCTTGAAGCCCAGAGCCAGGCGGTGGGTGGTGCGCGCCAGCTGTTCGTGCAGCCCCGGCTGTTGCAGCAGACGCAGGCTGGCCAGCCCTGCAGCCATCGCCACCGGGTTGCCCGACAGAGTGCCGGCCTGATAGACCGGCCCTTCCGGCGCCAGTTTGGCCATCACCTCGGCCTTGCCGCCAAAGGCGCCCACCGGCATGCCGCCGCCGATCACCTTGCCGAGGGTGGTCAGATCCGGGGTGATGCCGTAGTACTGCTGGGCTCCGCCGAGGGCGACGCGAAAGCCGGTCATCACCTCATCAAAGATCAGCAGCGCGCCATGCAGATCACAGAGCTGGCGCAGCCCCTCGAGAAAGCCGGGCAGCGGTGGGATGCAGTTCATATTGCCGGCCACCGGCTCGACGATGATGGCGGCGATCTGGTCGCGGTTGGCCTCAAACAGGGCGCGTACGCTGTCCAGATCGTTAAAACGGGCGGTCAGGGTGTAGCGGGCCAGCTCAGCGGGCACGCCGGGGCTGCTCGGGGTACCGAAGGTGAGGGCGCCCGAGCCGGCCTTTACCAGCAGGCTGTCGCCATGGCCGTGGTAGCAGCCTTCGAATTTGATGATGGTGTCGCGGCCGGTGAAGCCACGGGCCAGACGAATGGCGCTCATGGTCGCCTCGGTGCCCGATGAGCACATGCGCACCTGGGCCATCGACGGCACCAGCTTGCACACCTCGACTGCCATCTCCACCTCGATCGGGGTGGGGGCGCCAAACGACAGCCCATGTTCGGCGGCCTTGATCACCGCCTCGCGGATCGCCGGGTGGTTGTGACCGAGGATCATCGGCCCCCAGCTGCCCACGTAGTCGATGTAGGTTTTGCCATCGACATCGGTGATGGTGGCGCCAGCGGCCCGCTCGAAGAAGATCGGGTTGCCGCCAACCCCTTTAAAGGCACGGACCGGCGAGTTGACCCCGCCGGGAATGTACTGGCGGGCACGCTGGAACAGGGCTTCGGAACGGCTCATGCAAACTCCTCAGGCGGGGCGCGCGGGCGCCCCTTGGTCAATGTCGGCTCAGGCGGGGTCAGAGCCCCTGCTGATCACTCTTGCTGGTCAGCCACTGTACCGGGCAGTCGTAATGGTGGATCACGTTGTTGACCCCCAGCACCAGGGTGAACAGGGCCATACGGATCAGCACGCCGTTGTCGGCCTGACGGAAGATCGCCAGGTTCGGATGCTGGTTGAGATCGTCGTCCAGCTCGTTGGCCTCGGCCCGCGAGTCGCGCGGCAGCGGGTGCATGATCACGGTGTTGGACTGGCAGTTCTGGGTGTAGATCGACTGGTTGAGGCGGAATTTGCCACGGTACTTGTTGGCTTCTTCCTGACTGGGGAAGCGCTCCTCCTGAATGCGGGTCAGGTAGAGGATGTCGCTCTTGTCGAGGTGCCCTTCGAGCTGGTCGGTGATGGTGACGCGATGGCCCACTTTGTCCAGCTCGGCCAGCACCTTGTCCGGCATTGCCAGGTCCGCAGGTGAGATCAGGGTGAAGCGGATGTTCTTGTACAGGCACAACAGTTTGGACAGCGAGTGGACGGTACGGCCGAAGCGCAGGTCACCGACCATGGCGATATGCATGCCGTCGATGTCGCGCCCCTGATGCTGCAGCTCTTTCTGAATGGTGTAGAGGTCGAGCAGGGCCTGGGTCGGGTGTTCGTTGCTACCGTCGCCGCCGTTGATCACCGGCACCCGGCTGCCACGGGCAAACTCGGCCACCGAACCGGACTGCGGGTGACGCATGGCGATCACGTCGGAATAGCTGGAGAGCACGCGGGCGGTGTCATACAGCGACTCGCCTTTGGACAGGGCCGAGGTGTTCATGCCGGCGGTTTCGCGTACTTCTCCCCCAAGCAGGTTGAAGGCGGTGCCGAAACTGACGCGGGTGCGGGTCGAGGGTTCAAAGAACAGGTTGCCGAGAATGGCGCCATCCAGCACCCGAGTGCGCTTTTTGCGGTGGGCGTAGGGTTCCATGCGATCGGCGACTTCGAACACGGTGTGGATCGCTTCGCGATCAAACTGATCCACCGACAGAATGTTGGACCCGGTAAACGTCTTCATGGCAACGCATCCTCGTTGGGGGGCAAGGCGGCGGCGCGGTTGTGGCCGGCCAGTTAGCGACCCCGGCAGCGGGGGTCGCGGCTGGGGCGCCACTATAGCAAAGGGGGCGAGGGGCGGGAATTGACACGCCGCACAGCCCTGATTTGGAAGACAGCGTGGTAGCGGGCTACCATGGGGCAGATGACGTCCGCTGGAGCCCTTTTTGCTCAATCAACCCCCTGATTTTGATGCCTTGCGTCGCCACTGGAACCGGCTGTGGCCGTGGCTGCTGGCCGCTGTGGCCGGCAGCCTGCTGACTCTGTGGTGGGACAGCGCCGATCGCGCCGCCACTCTGGCTGCTGAAAGCCAGCTCAAGACCCGGCATGTCAGCCTGCAACAGCAGCATGGCGAGGTGCAGCAAGCGCTGGCCAAGGCCCGCGCTGATCTGGTGGTGGCCTATGGTCGCGACGAGCAGAACCGCAAAGCGTTGACCGATCTCACTACCCAGCTGGCCAATGCCCAGCAGGAGCTGGCGTTTTATCGCAGCCTGGTGAACCCCGATGGCAACGCCAGCAGTGGTCTGGTGATTGAGGGGGTGGAGTTGCAGCCGCTGGATGCGCCGCGCAGTTTTCGCTTCCGGCTGGTGGTGGTGCAGCAGGGGCAGCACAAGAGCGCCTCCAAGGCCACGGTCAAAGTGGTGGTGGAGGGCAGTGATGGGCTGAGCCCACAAAACCACGATCTGCTGGCATTGGCCGGGTTCGACAAGGCCCAGCGCACCATCGCCCTGCGCTATTTTCAGGTGGTGGAGGGTACGGCGGTTCTGCCCGAAGGCTTTGCGCCGTCGCGGCTCAAGGTGAGCGTTGAGCGCAGCGCTGCACGCGGCTTGGCGTCAACCCGCACCGAGCGCTCCTTCGTCTGGGTCGATCTGGTGGGTCACAACGAACCGGCGATAGATGCCGGTATCACGGAAGCCGCGAGCATGAATGAAAGTGGTGATAGCGCTATAGTTGAACAAAACACTCGGGAATAGGATAATCCCGTTCTATTACCGGATTGAGGCGAGAGGCCCCGATGAATGACGTAGCCGAGGCGCTGCCCCTGACCTTTAGCGAATCTGCCGCCCGCAAGGTGAAGCAGCTGATCGATGAAGAGAGCAATCCGGCCCTCAAGCTGCGGGTTTATATCAGCGGTGGCGGTTGCTCCGGCTTCCAGTATGGTTTTACCTTCGACGAGAAGGTCAACGATGGCGATTTCACCCTCGAACGGGAAGGGGTGGTGCTGGTGGTCGACCCGATGAGCCTGCAGTATCTGCTGGGTGCCGAGGTCGATTACAGCGAGGGGCTGGAAGGTTCCCGCTTCCATGTCACCAATCCCAACGCCAAATCAACTTGCGGCTGCGGCTCTTCGTTTAGCGTCTGACGGCGCTCTGCCCGCTGGTCCCGTTGCTGGCGCTTGTTCCTGAGCGCCAGTGTTCATATTTTTGTTAACACTTTGCCCCACTTTGTCATCTGCGCCTTCCCTATGCTGCAGGCTAATCCCCTGCTGTTCCCGGGTCGTTCGCGCCCTGAATGGAGTCACTTCTCATGTCATCTGTTATTACTTCTGGCAACCGGCTTAAATCGCCATGGCTGATCGCAGGTTTACTGGCGCTGGCTTTGACCCTTTACATCGCCAGTGCGGTGCTCTTTCCGCCAGCCGAAGCGCCGCTGGTGGAACGTCAGGATGCGCCGCTGGCGCGGGTTGAAGTAAAGCACTTTTCCGCGACGCTAGTTGAGCGAGAGGTGGAGCTCTATGGCCGCACTCAGGCGGAGCGGATGGCTACCCTCGGCGCCGAAGTGAGCGGGCGGGTGGTTGCGGTGCCGGTAGAGCGCGGGGCGTTGGTTAAGCAAGGGGAGGTGCTGGTGCGCCTCGATGAGCGCGATCTGCGTCAGCAGCTGGCGCGCGCTCAGGCGCTGCTCGATCAGCGCCGTATTGAGTTTGATGGTGCCGCTCGCCTCGATGAGAAGGGCTTCACCGGTCGCGCCCGGCTGGCCGAAGCCAAAGCCAATCTGGTCGATGCCGAAGCGACGGTGGCCAGCCTGCAGCTGGATTTGGCCAACACCAGCGTCCGCGCCCCGTTTGATGGAGTGCTCAACGAGCGACTGGTGGAGGTGGGTGACTATCTGGCGGTGGGCGATCCCATCGCCCGGGTGCACGACATTGATCCGCTGGTGGTCAAGGCCAGTGTCACCGAGCAGCACATGGTTACCCTTCGCCCTGGACAACCGGCGCGGGTCAGGCTGCTGGATGGCCAGATCGTGGCGGGAACCCTGCGCTATCTGTCACGGGTCGCCAATGCCGACACGGCCACCTTTGATATCGAAGTGGCGATTGCCAATTCCGAGGGCAAGTGGATCGCTGGTCAATCAGGCGCAGTTCTGCTGCCGCTGGGGCAGACTGAGGCGATTAAGGTGACGCCAGCACTGCTGGCTCTGGATGAACAGGGACGGATCGGTATCAAGTCGGTGGTTGATAGCATCGTCGCTTTCACCCCGGTGCAGATCGTCAAGTCAGAACGCGATGGCCTGTGGCTGAGCGGGCTGGGCCGGGACATTGACATCATCACCCTGGGCCAGGGATTTGTCCGTGCCGGTGACCGGGTGGTTGCCGAGTTCAAGCGCTAAGGGAGCCGGGCCATGATCAGTTTCATCTCTGCGGCGATGCTGCGCGCCCGCACTACGCTGGCGATTCTGGTGCTGCTGCTGGTGAGCGGCATCCTGACCTACCGGGCGATTCCCAAAGAAGCCAACCCTGATGTGGTGATCCCCTACATCTACATCTCCATTGTTCATGACGGCATCTCGCCGGAGGATGCCGAGCGCATGTTGCTGCGGCCGATGGAGAACGAGCTGCGTGGCCTGTCGGGCATCAAGCAGATGGAGTCGACCGCCAGCGAGGGCCATGGCTCGGTGCTGATCGAGTTTATGGCCGGTATGGACCCCAAGGCGGTGCTGGCCGATGTGCGCGATCGCGTCACCCTGGCCAAGGCCAAGCTGCCGGAAGGGGCCGAAGAGCCGGTGATCGAAGAGATCAAGATGGAGGACGAGAACCCCACCATCACCGTCATCCTCTCCGGTGATGTGCCGGAGCGCACTCTGGTGCAGCTCGGCCGTGATCTGCGCGACAGGCTGGAGGCGCTGCCGGAAGTGCTGGAGGTGGAGCTGGCTGGCGAGCGTGAGGAGATGGTGGAGATCATCGTCGATCCGCTGCTGCTGGAGAGTTACAACCTCAACCAAGGCGATATCTATGAGCTGCTGTCACGCAACAACCAGCTGGTGGCGGCGGGCAACATGGATACCGGCGTCGGCCGTCATGCGGTCAAGGTGCCGGCCGTGTTCGAGGATCTGGAGGATGTGCTGAAGCTGCCGATCAAGGCGGTGGGCGAACGGCTGATCACCTTTGCTGACGTGGCCGATGTACGCCGCTCGTTCAAGGATGCCAACAGTTATGCCCGTCTTAATGGCGAGCCAGCGCTGTCGCTGGAGGTGAAAAAGCGCACCGGTGAGAACATCCTGACTACGGTGGAGAAGGTGCGGGCCATTGTTGATGGCGCTAAACAGCTGTTCCCTGCGCATGTGCAGGTGACCTACACCAATGACATGTCGGAAGAGGTCAGGGACATGCTCCACGACCTGCAGAACAACGTGGTGTCGGCAGTAATTCTGGTGGTGATCGTGGTCATCGCCTTTCTCGGTGTGCGCAGTGCCGCCCTGGTGGCGGTGGCCATTCCTGGCTCTTTTTTGGCCGGCATCCTGATCCTTGGGGTGATGGGCTACACCATCAACATCGTGGTGCTTTTTGCCCTGATCATGGCGGTGGGCATGCTGGTGGACGGGGTGATTGTGGTCACCGAGTTTGCCGACCGTTGTATGGCCGAGGGGATGGACAGACGCGAGGCTTATAGTCTGGCGGCACGGCGCATGGCCTGGCCAATTATTGCGTCCACCGCCACTACCTTGGCCGCCTTTGCGCCCTTGATCTTCTGGCCCGGGATCATGGGCGAGTTCATGAAGTACCTGCCGATCACCCTGATCGTCACCCTCACTGCCTCGCTGTTTATGGCCCTGCTGTTCGTACCGACGCTGGGCTCGCTGATCGGCAAGCCGCGCCAGATCTCCGAGCACGAGCGCCATCAGCTGGAAGATGCCGAAAGCGGCGATATCCGCCATGTCGATGGTTTTACCGGCGGTTACGTCAAGGTGCTGGACGGGGCCCTGGCCCGCCCCGGGGCCTGGCTGACGGTGGCGTTGATCACGGCTGTGGCGGTGGTGGTGCTGTTTGCCCGTCATAACGCCGGTATCGAGTTCTTCCCGCAGGTGGAACCGGCCGGCGTCAACATGGTGATTCGTTCCCACGGCGATCTGTCGATCGACGAAAAAGACCGGCTGATGAAGCAGGTCGAGGCACGCATTCTCGACATGCAGGAGATCGAAAGTCTCTACTCGCGCACCGGCAACAGTGGCCGTCGCGGCGAGCGGGTGGGCTACCTGCGCCTCAATCTGGTGGATTGGGACCAGCGCCGGCCCGCCGATCAGATCATCGACGAGGTGCGCCAGCGTACCGCCGACATGGCTGGGGTCGAGATCGAACTGCGCAAGGACGAAAACGGTCCCGGTGGTGGCAAGGCGCTGGAAGTAGAGCTTTCCAGTCGCTATCCGCAGCTGGTCAATGATGCGGTCAAGACGGTGCGCTTGGCGTTGGAGGAGAACGGTGGCTTTACCAACATCGACGATGACGCCACCAAACCGGGCATCGAGTGGCAGCTGCAGGTGGATCGCGCCGATGCCGCCCGTTTTGGTGCCGATGCCGCGCTGCTTGGGGCATCGGTGCAGCTGGTGACCAATGGCCTCAAGCTGGGCGAGTACCGCCCCGATGATGTCGATTATGAGCTGGATATCCGGGTGCGCTTTCCGGCTGAGCAGCGCCATCTGGAACGGCTCGATGGCTTGCGGGTGCTGTCCGAACGCGGGCTGGTGCCGGTCAGCAATTTTGTCGAGCGGGTGGCCAAGCCCAAGACCGATACCATCCGCCGCGTCGATTCACGGCGGGTGATCACCGTCAGCGCAGACATGAAAGAGGGGCGCCTGCTGGCCACCGAGCTGCCGCGGTTGCAGAAGCTGCTACCCACCCTCAACCTCGATCCGCGGGTGGTGGTCAACTATCGGGGCGAGAACGAAGAGCAGGATGAATCCTCGCTGTTTCTCGAAAAGGCCTTTCTGGTGGCGCTGTTCATCATGACCATCATTCTGGTGGCCCAGTTCAACAGCTACTACCAGACCTTGCTGATCCTGAGTGCGGTAGTGCTGTCGACGGTGGGAGTGCTACTGGGCATGCTGTTGCTGCAGCAACCCTTTGGCATCGTCATGTCGGGTATTGGGGTGATCTCGCTGGCCGGCATCGTGGTTAACAACAACATCATTTTGATCGACACCTACAATTTGTTGCGCGCTGAAGGAATGGCAGCGCGTGAGGCGCTGCTACGCACAGGGGCTCAGCGCCTGCGGCCGGTGCTGTTGACCACCAGCACCACCATTCTGGGCCTGATGCCGATGGTGCTGCAGGTCAACATCGATCTAATCAAGCGCACCGTTGAGGTGGGGGGCCCTTCGACTCAGTGGTGGTCGCAGCTGGCCACCGCCATTGCCGGCGGCCTGACCTTCGCCACTGTGCTGACTCTGGTACTGACCCCCTGCCTGTTAATGGTTGGTGCCAATGTCGATCATTGGTGGCGGCAGCGCCGCCAGCCAGCACTGACCGCAGGCGAAGTTAAACTACAGGATGCCGCGTGAAACCGACTACCAACACAGCCACGGAGGGATATGAATGAAACGTAAGGTACTAGTGGTGCTGGGGCACTCATGCGTCGATAGCTTGTGCGCGGCACTGGCCACGGCCTATCGTCAGGCAGCAGAGCAGGCGGGCCATGAGGTGCGCTGGTTGGCAGTGGGCCAGCTGCAGTTCGACCCGCTGTTGCACCATGGCTATGGCCAGCCTCAAGAGCTGGAGCCGGATCTGCTGGCTGCCCAGCAGGCGATCCTGTGGGCCGACCATCTGCTGTTGGTCTATCCCACCTGGTGGGGGGGCATGCCGGCCCTGCTCAAAGGTTTTATCGACCGGGTATTTCTGCCCGGATTCGCTTTCAAGTACCGCACGGGTTCCAGCCTGTGGGACAAGTTACTCAGTGGCCGCTCGGCCCAGCTGCTGGTGACTATGGACTCACCCCCCTGGTATTACCGCTTCATCAACCACATGCCGGGCCATCACCAGATGAAGCGCACCATCCTTGAGTTCTGCGGCATCCGCCCCGTTCAGATCCACAGCTTTGGCCCGGTGCGCGGCAGCACCCCAGAGCAACGCCAGCGCTGGCTGTCCAAGGTCAGCAAGCTTGCAGCGGCGCTTCGTTGAGGTTGTTGAATTGCGTTATTAGCGTTGTACTGGCGGCTAGCTGAAGACTGTCATCGGCCGGTCACAGAGCGCTGTTTGACTTGTGGTCGAGGATGCCTTATACCGCACACCTCTTTTTCCCTTTAACCAGAGTGAAGACCGGAAGAAATGGGCAAAGTTCTTATCATTGGGGCTGGTGGTGTTGGCACCGTCGTGGCTGTGAAAATGGCCGGTCTGCCGGAGGTGTTCTCCGAGATCCTGCTGGCGAGCCGCACCAAGAGCAAATGCGACGCCATCGCGGCGCGCGTCGGTGGTAACCGCATCCAGACCGCTCAGGTCGATGCGGACAATGTGCCTGAACTGGTGGCGCTGATTAACAGCTTCAAGCCGGATCTGGTGGTCAACGTGGCCCTGCCCTATCAGGACCTGACCATCATGGATGCCTGTCTGGAGTGCGGCGTCTCTTACCTCGACACGGCCAACTACGAGCCGAAAGACGAGGCCAAGTTCCAGTATTCCTGGCAGTGGGCCTACAAGGAGCGCTTCGAGCAGGCTGGTCTCACCGCCATCCTCGGTTGCGGCTTCGATCCGGGTGTCACCTCGGTCTACACCGCCTATGCGGCCAAGCACCACTTCGACGAGATCCAGTATCTGGACATCGTCGACTGCAACGCCGGCGACCATGGCAAGGCCTTTGCCACCAACTTCAACCCGGAGATCAACATCCGCGAAGTGACCCAGAAAGGTAAATACTGGGAAAACGGCCAGTGGGTGGAGACCGAGCCGCACGAGATCCACCAGCCGCTGAACTATCCGGATATCGGCCCGAAAGAGTCCTATGTGATCTATCACGAAGAGCTCGAATCGCTGGTCAAGAACTTCCCGACCCTGAAGCGTGCCCGCTTCTGGATGACCTTCGGCCAGGAGTACCTGACCCACCTGCGCGTCATCCAGAACATCGGCATGGCCCGCATCGATCCGATCATCTACAACGGTGTCGAGATCGTGCCGATCCAGTTCTTGAAGGCAGTGCTGCCTAACCCGGGTGATCTGGGCGAGAACTACACCGGCTGGACCTCCATCGGCTGCCGTATTCGCGGCCTCAAGGATGGTCAGGAGAAGACCTACTACGTCTACAACAACTGCAGCCATCAGGTCGCCTACGACGAAACTGGTACCCAGGGTGTGAGCTACACCACCGGCGTGCCGGCGATGATCGGCGCCATGATGTACCTGCAGGGCAAGTGGAAGAAGCCGGGCGTCTACAACGTTGAAGAGTTCAACCCGGACCCGTTCATGGACGAGCTGAACAAGCACGGCCTGCCCTGGGTTGAGCTGCACAACGTCGATCTCGAGCTGTAATCCGCCGCTGCGGATTGTCAGCTAGAAGCCATTGCCGGTTTCCCTTTGCGGGGAAGCCGGCATTTGTTTGGGCGCGCCGCGGGCGCGGTTGAGGAGTAACGGTCATGGCCATCGATATCAATCAGGTTCCATCCCCCTGCTATGTGCTGGATGAGCAACTGCTGCGCAATAACCTGCAGCTGATCCGCTCGGTGGCCGAGCGCGCCGGGGTGGAGATCATCGTCGCCTTCAAAGGCTTTGCCATGTGGAGCAGCTTCCCGGTGGTGCGTGAATATGTGCGCGGCGCCACCGCCAGCTCACCGCACGAAGCGCGGCTGGCGTTTGAGGAGATGAAGAGCCTGGCCCACACCTACAGCCCGGCCTACGTCGAGCGCGAGTTCGACGAGATCTGCCAGTTCAGCAGCCATATCACCTTCAATTCGCTGGCCCAGTTCGAGCGCTTTGAGCCGCTGGTGCGCGCTTTCGAGCAGCGCGCTGGCCGCCAAATCTCGCTCGGTCTGCGCATCAACCCCGAATTCGCGGTGGTGGCCACCGATCTCTACAACCCCTGCGCCCCCGGCTCACGCCTCGGGGTGGCGGTGGAGCAGCTGCCGGCTGAACTGCCGGCCGGCATCGACGGCCTGCACTTTCATGCCCTGTGCGAGTCGAGCGCCGAAGATCTGGAACACGCGCTGGCGGCGATTGAGGCCAAGTTCGGCAGTTATCTTGGCAAGATCAAATGGTTCAACATGGGCGGCGGCCATTTGATGACCCGTAAGGGCTATGACGTCGAGCGGCTGGTGCGGGTGCTGACCGCCTTTCGCGCCAAGTGGGGGATGCAGGTGATCCTCGAGCCCGGCAGCGCCTTCGGCTGGGAAACCGGGGTGCTGGTCGCCGAAGTGGTGGATATCGTCGAGAACCGTGGCATTCAGACCGCCATTCTCGATGTCAGCTTCACCGCCCATATGCCGGACTGTCTGGAGATGCCCTACAAGCCGCGCATCCGGGGTGCCCACCACGAGCCAGTGGCCGATCTGCCCACCTACCGCATCGGCGGCAACAGCTGCCTGTCGGGCGATTTTATCGGTGACTGGTCGTTCGATGCGCCGTTGAGCGTCGGTGACAAGATCGTGTTCGAGGACATGATCCACTACACCATGGTCAAGACCACCACCTTCAACGGTGTGCCCCATCCCGCCATCGCCATCTGGCGCGACGCCAGCGGCCTGCAGGTCGTGCGCCGTTTCGGCTATGAGGATTACAAGAATCGCTTGTCCTGAGCGGTAGTTAACAAGAAAATGGCCAGCATTGCTGGCCGTTGTTGTTGGTGCGCTTGAGATTTAGCTGGTGGCGATCTGTGCGCTGCCATCAAGGCGTAGCTGGCGCTCGGCCAGTTTACGGCTGACGAACACTTTCATGGCGATGGATACCAGCAGCGCCAGGATAAAGACGCCGGCAAATACCTTCATCATCATGCTGTAGCTGCCGGTGGCATCACGCAGGATCGAGGCGGCGGTGGAGCCGACCATACCGGCTAGAGCCCAAGCAGTGAGCACATAACCGTGGATCGCGCTGACCTGCTTGGTGCCAAAAAGATCACCAATGTAGGCCGGCAGGGTGGCAAAGCCGCCGCCGTAGCAGGTCATGATGGCGTAGAGCACGATCTGGAACAGCAGCACATCGGTCAGTGATGGCAGGACAAAAAAGGCGAAGATCTGCAGTGCGAAGAAGATGATGTAGGTCGTTGGGCGGGTCAGCCAGTCCGAGGCTGAAGCCCAGGCGATACGACCAACGCCATTGAACAGGCCAATCAGGCCGACGATGGCACCGGCAGCGATAGCGCTCATGCCCGTCACCTCCTGAGCGAGCGGCGAAGCCACCGAGATCACCGCGATGCCGCAGGTGATGTTGATGAACATCATGACCCACAAGCCGTAGAAGGGGCGGGTTTTGACCGCTTCATTGGCGGTCATCGGCATCAAGTCGATCGCCGCTTTCTTTTTGCCAGCCGCCACCATCTCGTGGAAGCCAGCAGGGGCCCAGTCTTTGGCCGGCGGTTCGAGATACTGAGCCGACGCCATCATTACCACAAAGTAGATCGCTGCCATGATCCAGAAGGTTTCAGCGATACCGAACAGGATGATCAGCTCGGCCATTAGCGGCCCGGCAATCATCGAGGCAAAGCCAAAGCCCATGATCGCCATGCCGGTAGCCAGACCGCGCCGGTCAGGGAACCATTTCATCAGGGTGGATACCGGGGCGACGTAGCCAGTACCCAAGCCAATGCCGCCTAAGACCCCGTAGCCGAGGTAGAGCAACCAGATGTTGCCAAGCTTGGCGCCAAGTCCTGCCAAGGCCAAGCCGCCACACCAGCACAGTGCCGATACCATGCCAGAGATGCGGGGGCCGCGCTTTTCAACGAAATGGCCCATCACTGCAGCGGAGAGGCCGAGGAACAGGATCGCCAAGCCAAAGGAGAAGTTGGCCTCTTTCAGATTCCAGCCAAAGGCGTCTTGTAGCGGCTTGGAAAATACGCTCCACGCGTAGGCAGAGCCGATGCAGATATGGATACCGACAGCGGCGGTCGCGATCAGCCAACGATTTTTCACTAAAGCTCCAGAGGTTAGTGGATGGTGACGTGCAAAACCTACTGGCGGTCGGTTTTTGATGCGTTGATCGAAGTCACTTGCATGTAATTTTGTTACAGGCATTACGGCGTTGAGCGTTGTCCTAAGAAAAAAGGAGGAGGTAACTTGTTCCCCTTGGGGGAATGTTAGCGCCCTGGGCAGATCTCCTCTTCCGCCGCACTGCGCTCATACCCTGCTGCCTTCGGTAATTGTTGGTCGCTCTGGCACATGATGGTGCCGGGCGCGGGACAGGCGTAGAATCTGCCTCCGCATCCCCCTTGGCCAGATATGGAGTTCCGGCAGATGAAAATGGTCACTCTGATTCGGCAGAAGCGCGATGAGCTGGCTGCCCAGTACCAGTTCCAGCTTAAGGATTGGCTATCACCGGCGCTGCGTGACTATTGGGGCGAGTTTTTGCAGCGGGCCAACCAGGTGCAGCTGTTGGTCGGCTGGAGTCGCGACAGTCAGCAGCCGCTGGCGGATGAGGCCCCCGTAGTGCCTGTGGCGGCGCGGGTTGAAGCCGAGGCGCTGGAGATCGAGCTACTGCCTGCCGCACGGGAGCTATATGAGGAGCTGCGGGCCAATCTCGGTGAAGAGATCCATGTTGGAGAATGGCTCGAAGTCAGCCAGGATCGTATCAACCGTTTTGCCGAGGTGACCGAGGACCATCAGTGGATCCACACTGACCCGGAACGCGCCGCTGCCGAATCACCGTTCAAAACCACTATTGCTCACGGCTTTCTGACCTTGGCGTTGCTGCCGGTGTTGACTGACAGTGTTAGTCCCAATACCCCCCGTTATCCAACGGCCAAGATGGCGGTCAATTACGGCCTCAATCAGGTGCGCTTTCCCTACCCGGTCAAGGCGGGTAGCCGGGCTCGCGCCCGCACCCGGGTGGCCAGTGTCGAACCGATCAAGCGTGGGCTTGAGCTGGTCAACGAGATCACCGTTGAGGTGGAAGGCAGTCGCCGTCCGGCCTGTGTGGCCGAATCGGTGGTTCGCCTCTACTTCTAAGGCCCTGCTGTGTGCAGCTCGGCGCTGACACAGACGCGGTTGCGCCCCTGCTCCTTGGCCTGATAGAGCTGGCGATCAGCCTCAGCTACCAGCTGCTCGAGGCTGGTGTTGGCGCTGCGCCCGGCCACGCCGAGGCTGGCGGTCAGGGTGGCGCCGCCACAGCGGCCCACCAGATCACCCTCGCGGCTCTGCTCGGCCAGTAGTTGGGCAACGGCTTGCAGCGCCTGATCGCCGCCAGCATGGCCATGATGGTCGTTGATCGCCTTAAAGTGATCGAGATCGACCATGAGTAGACTGAGCGGACGCTGGCGACGGTTGGCGGTGCTCCACAGTGGCTGGGCGCCAGCAATGAAGCCGCGCCGGTTGAGCAGCCCAGTCAGCAGATCGTGGCGGGCTTCGTGGCTGGAGCGGGCCGACAGTTGTTGGTAATGGCGCACCTGACGAGCCAGGGCCAGAGCCAGCAAGGTAGCTTCGAACACTACCCCCCATTCAAAGGCATGATAGCCAAGCTGAGTGTAGGGCAGCAGGCCCCACACGGTCAGGCAGGTGATACCGGCGCCGAGACCACCAAACAGGGTGGCCAGCAGGAAATAACGGCCGCCGGGGTGGCTGCGCACCATGCTCAGCCCCAGCAGAATCATCAGCAGTGAAAACAGGGTTACCGCCCAGAAGGCCAGTAGCGCTGCGCCGTGCTGGTTGTCACTGTAGATCAGCAGCAGCTGGCCACCGATGGCGGCAGTGGCAAACAGCCGCAGCGGCCGCAACCACTGTGACCGCAGTCGTTCCAGCTCCAGAAAACGGCCGGCAAACAGCAGGCCGAAGGCGGTGAACTGGACCATCAGGGCGAGGATGATATAGCGTTGGAATTCAACCTGACTGGGCCACAGCCACATCAGGCCATGGCCGGTGTAAGCGACGTTGCACAACAGCAGACTGACCAGATAGAGCACGTAGTAGAGATAGCTGCGTTCGCGCAGCCCCAGCTACAGCATCAGGTTGTAGCCACAGAGCGCCAGCAAAAATCCGTAAAGCAGGCCGTAAAGATAGGCCTTGATCAGCTGTAGCCGCTCCAGCTGGCTACCGTCGGCCAGCACCAGCGTAATCACCTGCGGATCGGGGGTAGCCACTCGCAGTAGCAGCAACGAATCACCACTTGGTAATTGCAGGTGGTGGCGATAGCCCAGAGCCGGGGCCAGCCCGGGGTGCTCTGTGTGGGTGTCGCCACTGATCCAGTGCGACCCGGGGCCAGCCGTGCCAACCAGATAGAGATCCAGCTGATCCAGCCAGGTGGCTCCGACCACCAGCCGGCGTTGCAGCGGCTGTGACTGTGGGTTTTGGATGGTCAGGGCCAGCCAGTGGGGGGGCGCCAATGCCGAAGGTGAGGGCGGTGCCGCTGGCAGTTTGGAACTGGCCTTGCTGGTAGAGGTGAAGCGGATCGTTGGTGGTTAGGGCCTGCTGGCCCTCTGCCAGCCAAGCCAGACGCTGGATCTGGCTGTCATCGGCGGTGGCGGACCAAGCCAGGCCCGGGGGCAGACAAATTGCGCACAGGAGGGTGAACACGAGGAGGCGAACTGCATGCACCTTGGTTCAACGCTCCCGGATGGGGCAGGGATCTGTGCCTGCGTTCAGTGATAGAGATACTTAGTAAAAAACAGGTCGGTGGCCAGCTTTTTCTTGGTCTCGCGTTCCAGCAGGCTGTTGACCAGCTCAAAGCAGGCTTTGCGGATCTCCTCTCGCCCTTCCAGCGATTTGACCCGGTCCTCCGGCTGTTCGCCGATGTATTCCACCAGCGCACTGCGTAGCAGTGGCTCGTGAGTCTGCACCTGGGCCAGATCGCTGGCGCTGGCTACCTGAATGCTAATGGTCATGCGGACGAAACCGATGTTGGGGCCGTCGCTGATGTAGTTGGTGATCAGGTCCGGCTCGAAGTCGAAATAGGTGTAGTCAGCCGCTTGGCTGGCAGCGGAACCGATCAACAGTAGCAGACCGGCCAGTAGAGCGCGGATCACGCAGGCCCCCAAAATAGAGTTGGCAACATCGCAGTGCTTGAATTGTACGGGCTGTGCGGCCATGCGCAATGTGAAGGGCGAGATGGCGGCGACACTTTGCTACCATAACGGCCACCTCTGCCCCCGATTTTACGGTTGCTGTGAGTTCTGCCCCGTCGCCTGCCGAATTGTTGGTCTCCACCGATTCCCTCACCGCCTGTTTGCGGCGGCTGTGCCGTGAGCTGACGGTCGAGCTGCTGTGGCAGGGAGAGAGCGAGCTGAGCGCCGATGAGCGGCAGTGGCTGGGCGCAGGCGAGCGGGGCTGGGTGCGTGAAGTTTGCCTGCGCGGTGATGGCCAACCCTGGCTGCTGGCGCGCAGTGTGGCGCCGCTGGAGGCGGTGCAGCTGGTGGCGGGGTTGCGCCAGCTGGGCGAAGTGCCACTGGGTGACTGGTTGTTCGGCGCCCAAGGCGCGCGGCGTACCCGATTGGCTCAGCTGCCAGCCGCTGTCGCCATGCCGGCTCTGGTGCCAGCGCCGGTCAACCTGTGGGGGCGGCGTTCGCTGTTTGTCGATGAACGGGGAGAATCATTGCTGGTTAGTGAATGGCTGCTCGCGGCTTATCCCGGCGCGCGTCAGGAGCTTCCATGAACCGGCTGCGCCCCTGGCTCAGCCTGATGCGGCTGGACCGGCCGATTGGCACCTTGCTGTTGCTATGGCCGACGTTGTGGGCATTGTGGCTGGCGGCGGGCGGTCTGCCTCAGTGGGATAACCTGCTGGTGTTCAGCTTAGGGGTGCTGGTGATGCGCAGTGCAGGTTGTGTCATTAATGATATTGCCGATCGCAACTTTGATGGCCACGTGCAGCGCACCGCCGGTCGGCCACTGGCCACCGGGGCACTCAAGGTGAAGCAGGCGTTGCTGCTGTTTGCGCTGCTATTGCTGCTGGCGCTGTTGCTGGTGCTGACCCGCAACGGCCTGACCATCGCCCTGTCGCTGGTGGCGGTGGCGCTGGCGGCCTGCTACCCGTTCATGAAACGCATCACTCATCTGCCGCAGCTGGTGCTGGGGGCCGCGTTTAGCTGGGCCATTCCCATGGCCTTTGCCGCTGAAACAGCGGCGGTGCCGTTACTGGCATGGTGGTTGTTTGCTGCCAATCTGCTGTGGACGGTGGCCTATGACACCCTTTATGCCATGGTCGATCGTGACGACGATGAGCGCATCGGCGTGCGCTCTACCGCCCGGCTGTTTGGCCGTTTTGATCGTCTGGCAGTCGCGCTGTTGCAGGGGGCGACCCTGATCTGTCTGAGCGCTGTTGGTGTCGTAGCCGGTTTGGGCTGGCCATTCTGGCTGGCGCTGGTGGTGGCTGGGGGGCTGTTTGCTCATCAGCAGTGGATGGTGCGCGGCGGTCAGCGTGAGGCCTGTTTCCGCGCTTTCTTGGCTAATAACCGGATTGGGCTGGTGCTCTTCGTCGGCATCGCCGCCGCGCTCAGCTTGGTGGGCTGAGACGCGGGGCGCACACTTCAACCACGGTCGCTGCCATCTCGGCGGGCAACAGATCCAGTACCTGTTCCTGCAGCCACAGCAGGCGTGCGCTGCTCTGGCCTTCGCTGTCGAGATAACCGGCATCGCGCAGTGCCTGAATCAGAGCTGCAAACACCTTGCGGTCGAGGAACTCAGGGGCATGGATCGCATGTAGCTCGGCCAACCGCAGAGCCACCACCTGACTCTCCTGCTCCAGTTCGGCGCGTGCCTTGTCGGGGGCGTGGCGCAGCTGGGTGAGGACCACGGCCAGCCGTAGCAGGGTCTCCAGTGCTACCCGCGCCAGCAGCGCCAGTGAGCCACGGGCCAGAATGCAATGCTCTGGCGGCAGCAGCTGTTCGCCGTCGATCTGCACCAGTTCCTGACGGATCATCACTCTGATGATGGCGTCAGCCTTCTCTGGCAGTTCGCTGCTGCTCCAGCCCATGAACAGTTCACCCTGCAACAGCGGATAGAGTGCCTGCAGCAGCTCATTGATGCTGGCGCGGGTCTGCGGCCGCTGTAGCGCACAGGCAAGCACCGCCGGCACGATGAACAGGTGCAGCACATTGTTGCGGTAGTAACTGAGCTGCAGCGATTCGTGGGCCGAGGCATGGATGATGGCGCCCGCGTTGTCGCTGCGCTCGTGGATCTTCTCCATCGCCAGAATATGGTTGACCAGCGCCTGCGGCGGTTCGTCGGGGACAGTCACCGCCCGGTGATAGGGGGCGCCGCGGCCGAGTGCCAGCAACAGCCCGAGTTGGCGCTCCAGGGCCGGCCGCGAAAGCTGGTGCTGGGGGGTTGCCAGCAGCACCGTGGCCACCAGATTCATGGCGTTCATGGCGGCGGCGTTGTTGATTTCCGTCATCAGCTGCTCAGCCAGCAGATTGACGGTAGGGGTCAGCCAGCTCGGCTTGAACCCTTCTTCGCGCCCAACCGCCTCGCGCCACTGGGGTGCATGCTGGTTCAGGAATGGCTGCAGCAGCAATGGCGTGCCGAAGTTGACGTAGCCATGGCCAAAGTTACGCAGCTTGCGCACCGCGCCGAGCACATGCCAGGCGTTTTCCTTCTCTTTGGCGGCACCGCGCAACTCTTTCATGTAGGTGCCGATCTCCATCACATGCTCGTAACCGAGATAGATGGGTACCAGCGCCAGTGGCCGGTGGATGCCACCGCGCAGGAACGCTTGCATGGTCATCGCCAGCATGCCGGTTTTGGGCGGCAGCAGGCGGCCGGTGCGGCTGCGGCCACCCTCGGTGAAGTACTCCACCGAGTAGCCACGTTCAAACAACTGGGCCAGATATTCGCGGAACACCGTTGAATAGAGCTTGTTGCCCTTGAAGGTGCGGCGCATGAAGAAGGCGCCACCACGGCGGAATATGGGACCCGCCGGCCAGAAATTGAGGTTAACGCCAGCAGCGATGTGCGGTGGCACCAACCCCTGGTAGTAGAGCACCCAAGAGAGCAGCAGATAGTCCATGTGGCTGCGGTGGCAGGGTACATAGACGATCTCATAGCCCGCTTGGGCCAGCTCACGTACCGGCTCGGCATGGTGGACATGGATGCCGCGGTAGATGCGGTTCCACAGCCAGCTCATGAACAGATCTAGCACCCGGATCAGGCGGTTGGAGTAGTTGGCGGCGATCTCATCGAGGTAGCCGAGGGCCGCCTTGCGCGCAGCCGCAGCATCCACCTTGCGGCTGGCCACTTCATCGGCCAGGGCACGCTCGACCAGCGGCGCCCGCAGGATCTGCTCAAACAGCATGCGGCGGTCGACCAGATCAGGGCCGGTGGCCATCAGTCGGGTGCGATGAAAATGGACGCGGGCGATCCGTTCCAGCGTGTGGGCTGTGGTTGCCGTGCTGCCATGTCGATCGGTCAATTGGCGAATCGACAGCGGCCGACTAAAGCGAATAAAGCAGCTGCGGCCCAGCAGCAATACCATCCATAGCTTGCGCAGATGGCCGGGGTTTTCTTTGAGCAACAAGGCAGTTAATAACGATCCTTTGGCCCGGGGGGCGTCACGTCCCCAGAGGAGCGCGGCCGGGATGAGTTGCAGGTTCAGAGACGGATCTGCGCCATGCAGTGCCAGCATGCGGGCCAGTGCTGGTCGGCAGCTGTCGCCGGGGCGCGGTTGAGCGCGCCCGGGGGTGGTCAGCCAGTAGACGCGCGGCAAACTCTCGCCGTTGATCACCAGCGGCGACAGCGGATCTGGCAGGCCGAGCAGGGCGCACTGGCGCTGCAGGGTCAGCAGATCGGCACGGCTGCTGGAACGCACCGCATAGGCTAGCGGCTGCTGGCTGTCGAGGTTGTGGGCGCTCGCTGGCTGGGCCGGCAGGGCGGTTGGCTTGACCAGTAGCCGCAACAACGGCTTGAGCAGACGATCGAACAGATGCATGAGATTGGGTCCGGTCTTTCGTCAGTCAGCTGCGCGGCAGCAGCGGGGCGATGGCTGCCGCCAGATCGGCGAGGGCCAGACTGTGGGCTTCAACCAGCTCCGCTATGGTTGCTCCTGCTGGCCGGCTGATGGTGAACAGGCGCAGTGCCACTACGTCGTTGCGCTCATCGACCAGAGTGAAAGCACCTTCCAGCCGCAACGCCCCCCCAAGCACACCATCCAAGCGGTCGATGCGCAGCTGCAGGGCAAGCGCAGGGCGATCCGGCGCGGTCGACGGCTGCACCTGGACGCCACCAGCGATGCGATTGAGGTTAGTCACCATCACCCGCGTCACTTCATCCTCCAGCGTGCCTGCCCACTGCTGACCATCATCGATCAGCAGCAGGCCTCCCTGACGGCTGACCAGCGCGGTGCGGCGCAGATAGTCGGCCAGCTCCACCGGCAACAGACGGATGGTGGCGCTGGACTGGGCCTCCGCAGCGGCAGGCGCCATGGCTTCCAGCAAGTAATAGCTGACCGGGCCACTACGGCCGGCACAGGCGCCTAATAACAGGACAGAACACAGGATGAAGGCCAGACGCATGGGAAAATCCTCTTGTCGATAATGCTCAGTTCCGGCCGCGCAGCACGGCTTCCGGCTGACGCTTGAGGGTGTCAATCAGGTCACGGCCGGAACGCAGGGTCGTTTCCAGCTCGCGCAGCGTTCGCTGCAGTTCGGGGGGCAAGCCCTGGCTATCGCGAGCCAGCTGGTCGAAACTGGCGAGCGCCTGCTCCGCTTGGGCGAGGGTCTGATCCAGGCTGGCCAAACTGGAGGTGGCGCGTTGGGCTAGGCTCTCGGTGGCGGCGAAGGCGGCACTGCCTTTGGCGGTCATGGCTTCAAAACGCCCGGCCGCACTGCTGACATCCCGGGCCGCCCGGCGCAGATCGGCGAGGACAAGGGGTAGCTCCTGACCAAGGGTACTGACCAGCGTTGCGGTATCGGCGCTGATGCGGTCACTGCGGTGAATCGCGTTGGCAAGCTCGGGCGAGCCGAGAACCGCGTTGGCATTGAGCAGCAGTTGGTCGAGGCGGCGGGCGATATCGTCCAGCGGCATGCGCTGCACCTTGTTGAGGGTATCTTCAAAGGCGGCGTTGACCACCTCCAGCGGCGAAGGCACGGTCGGGATCTGCGGCAGTTTGCTGCTCAGCGGATGCTGCCGGCCTGGCTCAGTGGGGGCGTATTGTAGCTCGATCATCAGCCGCCCGGTGACAAAGCTCTGTTGCACCAGCTTGGCGCGGAAGCCTTCGACGAAGCGCTGTTCCGCCTCCTCATCACCCACCAGCGAGCGGATGATCTCCTCCTGCAGGTCGATCTCCACCGGGATCAGCAATTGGCCGACCTGGCCATCACGCTGGATGGAGATGGAACGCACCTCACCGATGTTGACCCCCTGATAGGCAACGGTGGCGCCACTGACCAGACCGCGGACGGAATCAGTAAAGACCACCACGAAGCGGCTCTTGGGGGTGTAGAACTCGCGTGAGCCAAAAGTCAGCAGGCCAATGGCCAGCAACACCAAGGCGCTGACCACAAACAGGCCGATGGCGCGGGAACGGGCGCGCTCGCTCATGCAGATTCTCCATGGGTGACAGGTTGACCACGGCGCAGAAACTGCTGTACTCGCTCATCCGGATCGTGAGCCAGCAGTTCGTGGGGATTGCCGATGGCGATCTGGGTTTTGGTGGTGGCATCCAGCAGCACGCCGCGATCGGCGATGGCAAAGATGCTGGGCAGCTCATGGGTGACGATCACTACGGTACTTCCCAAGCTGTCGCGCAGCTGCAGGATCAGATCATCGAGATTACGTGAGCTCAAGGGGTCGAGCCCCGCCGAGGGTTCGTCGAAGAACAGGTATTCAGGGTCCAGTGCCAACGCTCGGGCCAACGCCGCGCGCTTTTTCTGGCCACCGGATAACTGACTGGGGTAGCGGTCGGCGTAGGGGGCCAGGCCCACCAACGCCAGCTTCAGCTCGACCAGTTCGCGGATTTCAGCCGGCCGATGGCTGGAGAACTGCTCCAGGGGCAGGGCCACGTTCTCGGCCACGGTCATCGACGACAGCAGCGCCCCTGATTGATAGGCGATACCGCAGCGTCGCTGCAGTTCGCCACGGCCAGCGGGGTTGAGTTGCCACAGGTCGTCATGGCCAAACAGGATACGCCCGACCTTGGGTTTCAGCAGGCCAATCATGTGACGCAGCAAGGTGCTCTTGCCGCAGCCTGAGCCGCCCATGATGGTAAAAATCTCGCCCCGACCAATGGCAAAACTGAGATCGCGCTGAATCAGGGTCTGGCCATAACTCATGGTCAGGTTATCGACCGTCAGATGAGCCTCCATCACACCCCCATCACGGTGGTGATCAGGGTCACCAACGCATCGCAGCAGATGATGGCGACAATGGATACCACCACCGCGCGGGTGGTGGCGGCACCCACCGCCGAGGCGCTGCGGCCACTGGCCATGCCGGTCATGCAGCCAACTACGCCAACGATCAGCGCAAACAGCACGCCCTTGAAGGTGCCAATCAGGAAATGACGCAGCGCGACCGTCTCGGTCAGCTGCGACATGTATTGAGTCAGGGTGATATCAAACATCAGCCAGCACACCAGGGCGCCGCCGACGATGCCGACTGCGATTGAATAAAGGGTCAGCAACGGCATCATCAGCATCAGTGCCAATACCCGCGGTACCACCAGAAACTCCATGGGGGGCAGGCCCATGGTGCGCAGCGCATCGATCTCTTCGTTGGCTTCCATGCTGCCCAACTGGGCAGCATAGGCGGCACCGGTACGCCCGGCCATGATGATGCCGGTGAGCATGGCTGCCATCTCGCGGGCCATGCCAAAGCCAACCAGGCTTGCCACGTAAATGGTGGCCCCGAAGTTTTCCAGCTGAATGGCGCCGACGAATGCCAGAATCATCCCCATCAGCAGTGACAGCAGCGAGACGATACCGAGGGCTTTGGGGCCCGCCAGCTCCATCTGCTCGGTGACATCTTTAAGGCGGATGCGCCCTTTACCGGCCATCACCCGGCCCAGCGCCAGCAATAGATCCCCGATGAACACCGCCACCGTCTCAAAATTGCGCCAGCGATCGATCACCCGCAGTCCAATGCGCTGCAACTGCCCCTTGTGACCGGGCTCGCCGTTGTCAGGCTCGGGGTTGTGGTGAGCCAGGGCCATCAAGCGGCCGACGCCATCGGGCATGCCCTGCCAATCAAGCGCGAGCTGGCGCCGGGCGGCGTTCTCTTCGAGCTGGCGCAGCAGTACCAGCAGAGCCGAGCCCCAGGCCATCAGTCCATGGCCATCAAGCTGCACAGCACTGCCTTCGCGCAGGCGGTCGACCTTGAGCAGCAGTTGCCGGCCCACTTCGTTGGCCAGTGGTTGCCGCCAGTCCCCATAAAGGGCGAGGCGCAGGCTACCGTCGGCCTGAGGTTGGAGTTGCGCGCTGGGAGCGGAGGCCATGCCATGTTCAACTGAGCGGGTGTGGCCCCTATGTTAGCTGAGGGCGCCCGGCATACCAATGATCCAGCGAGGGTTGTCGCCGTGCTTCTATCCCATACAAAGCGCTTGCACTATAAAAATGCCACTGTATATTCAAACAGTGACTGTATGAATAAACAGGAAGTGACATGCGCGAGCTGACACCCCGCCAGGCCGAAATTCTTGAACTGATCCGCACCGTGATCGATGACACGGGTATGCCGCCGACCCGTGCCGAGATTGCCGAGCGTCTCGGCTTCAAATCAGCCAATGCTGCAGAGGAGCACCTCAAAGCGCTGGCCCGCAAAGGGGTGATTGAAATGCTGCCGGGTACGTCGCGCGGTATCCGGCTGGTGCAGGATGAAGCCAACGACAGCGGTCTGCCACTGATTGGCAAGGTCGCAGCGGGCTCACCTATTCTCGCCGCCGAGCACGTAGAAGAGCGGCTTAGCCTTGACCCAGCACTGTTTCACCCGCGTGCTGACTACCTGCTGCGGGTGCAGGGCGACAGCATGCAGGAGATTGGCATCCTTGATGGTGATCTGCTGGCTGTTCACCGCACTGCCGACGCCCGTAACGGTCAGGTGGTGGTGGCTCGGGTTGGCGATGATGAGGTAACGGTCAAGCGCTTTCAGCGTAGTGGCCATCAGGTTAGCTTGTTGCCGGAAAATAGCAGCTACCGGCCGATTGAGGTGGACCTGCGTCAGACCAATCTGAGTATCGAAGGTCTGGCGGTGGGAGTGATCAGAAGAGGAGGATGGCAATGAACGGTAGCAATGTCTGGGCACTGGCCCGTGCGGCCCTGCAGCAATCTCACTCACCAACGGCAGTACCTGTGGCAGGGAGCCTGATCGAGTGCGGAGGTACAGGCCTGCAACCTCATCTGGCTACGGTTCGTGCTGCCCTTAACCAGCCTGGCTGGTTAGCCTTGGTGGCGCCACCGTCACGCCAGCTGATCACCCCGCTGCTGATGGACGGCGTTGATCCCAACCGTCTGCTGTGGGTTCATCAGAGTTCGACGCTCGATGCGGTATGGGCAGCAGAACAGGCTCTGCTGGCGCGGCGTTGTGCTTTGGTGATCTGCTGGACTGACAATCTCGGTGAGCGCGATCGCAAGCGGTTGTTGCTGGCAGCCCGGCGCAGTGGTGGCAGCGTGCTGTTGTTGACAGCCGCCGCCGCCCAGCAGTCGCGGGCACCGCAGGCTACCCCTAATCTGACTCTTGCCGGGTTGGCGCTGCACTGATGAATAGACGCGCTGGTTATGGTCGCCGCTGGCTGATGCTTGTAGTGGTTGCTGCGTTTGCGTTCTCTGGTTGCGATCGTCAACCGGAGGTCATGCCCTCGGTGACTCATGAAACGACGTGGCTAGACCTGTGGCCACAAGGTCGAGCTCTGCCGGCGTTCAGCTTGACCGATCACCATGGTCAGCCATTTGGTCCTGAACAACTGCAGGGCCATTGGACGCTGATGTTTGTCGGCTATACCTATTGCCCCGATATCTGCCCCACCTCGCTGGCCACTCTGGCCGGTGCCTGGCCGGCGCTCAAGTCGCGCTGGCCTGAGTTGCAGCTGGTGTTCCTCAGTGCTGATCCCAAGCGCGACAGCCCCTCGCGACTAGCTCAGTACATCCCCTACTTCAATCCCGAGTTCATCGGTATTAGTGGCGATCTCAGCCAGATCCACCGTCTTGCTGATCCGCTGACGCTGGTGTTTAGTGAGCCGGATACCAGCATGCCGGGCTATCTCATCGACCACAGCGCATCGCTGGCGATCATCGGCCCGGACGCGGTTGGTCGCGGCGCTATCCGCCCGGCACGGGCTAATGCTGCGCAGCTGATGATCGTCGAGGGTGAACGGCTGGAGCAGCTGCTGGCGCCGTTGCTGGATGGGGAAAACAGCAAAGCCCGCTAGGCGGGCGCATCTTCGTAGTGGTTTTAATCCGGAGAATGTGAGCGTGGATTCCAAGCGTTATTTTGTAATTCAAGAGCATATGAGTGATTTTCCGGACCCCATCGCCTTTGATAAAGGGGCGCTACTTACGGTCGGTGAAGCGTATGAAGGTCCGGAGGGGTGGAAAAACTGGATATTCTGTGAATCGCTTGGACAAAAGGGCGGATGGGTGCCCTTGCAGATTATCGAGATGATCTCAGGTAGCGCTGCCCGAGCCCGAGAGGACTACACCGCAAGAGAGCTGAATGTGCGGCCAGGAGAGGCCGTCATTGGTGAAAGAGTTCTTAATGGTTGGGTGTGGTGCAAAAAGGTAGATAGCTTGGAGTCTGGATGGGTGCCGCTCGAGGTTCTGCAAGAGGTTAATGTATGAGCTGCAATTAGAGGTCGGCCGACTTCAAGTTGCTTTACCAAGCGGCAACTCAGCTTGGCTTTGTTGCCGCGTTTAGGCTCTGGCCTTAATAGTACGAATGGTCGCCGCGGCGGTGCTCGGTCACGTCGCGCACGCCGGTCAATTCGCCCGGGAACTTCTCAAGTAGCTCCTTTTCGATCCCCTCCTTGAGGGTCACATCGACCATGGCGCAACCGTTGCAACCGCCCCCAAACTGCAGAATGGCCAGACCATCCTGAGTCAGCTCGATCAGCGTGACTTTGCCACCATGGCTGGCCAGCTGCGGGTTGATCTGGGCATTGAGCACATACTCGACCCTCTCATCCAGCGGCGCATTCTCTTCGACCTTGCGCATTTTGGCGTTGGGGGCTTTGAGCGTTAGCTGCGACCCCAGCTTGTCGGTGACAAAATCGATGCTGGCATCCAGCAGGAAAGGAGCGCTTTGCGGATCTACCACTACGCTGAAGCCAATCTCTTGCGGCAGCTGCTGGTCATCTTCGGCAATGGCTTCCGGCTCGCAGTAAGAGACGCCGCATTCGGCCTGAGCCGTGCCGGGGTTGAGCACAAACACGCGGATGCAGGTGCCCTCGGGTTTGTTGGCCAGCAATTTGGCGAAGTGGCCTTGGGCTTCGGCTGAAATGGCGATCATGACGACTCCAAAAACTTGAGCGTATTACTCGGTTAAATATACCCCAGCAAGCCTCAGCCGAGAATCCCCGTTCTGCGATCCAATGGCGTGCGAGCCAGCACCAGCGCCCTAACCTCAGCGGCACCGGCGGCTCGTAATACGCGCGCAGCGGCAAATAGGGTCGAGCCGGTCGTCATTACATCATCCACCAGCACTAGACGCAGCCCCTTAACCTCGCCACTAACCGCGAACGCGCGGCGCAGATTACGCCGCCGGGCCGCAGCCTTCAAACCGGCTTGGTGCGGGGTGTCCTGAGTGCGTACCAACAAGGGCTCCGTGGTGATATTCAGCGCCTTGGACCACTCTTCGCAGAGTAGTTGAGCCTGATTGAAGCCGCGCTCGGCCTGCCGTTTGGGGTGCAGCGGTATGGGGATCAGGCTCAGATCGGCAGTTAAGGGAGGCAATAGCGGCAAGGCCGCCTTCGCCATCACCCGGGTAAGTGGGGCATCGCCAGGGTATTTCATCTGGGCGATCAGGCGTTGCAGTGGCTGCTGATACAGCCATAGCGCCTGACAGCCGGCCAGTGGTGGGCGGCGCCGCAGACACTGGTGACAAAGTTGGCTGACGGTTAATGGCTCTGCACACAAGGGGCACCCCTGTTGCAAGCCGGGTAATGCACGCCGGCACCAGGGGCAAAGTCCGTGATGCAGCATCAGCCCTGGCTCTCCACAGCCAAAGCAGCGAAAGGGCAGCCAACGCCGCAGGTGGTTGGTGAACGGGCTCGGGATCTTTACCATAAGCGCCTCTTCCATGAGGGTCGATGATGAACCAAGTGTACTGCGAACACCGGGGCAGTGGCCCCGATTTGGTGCTGGTTCATGGCTGGGGGCTGAGCGGCGCGGTGTGGCAAGGGCTGGTGCCGCTGCTGGAACCCCATTTCCGCCTTCACCTGCTGGACCTGCCTGGCTTTGGCTACAGCCACCAGCATCCGGCGCGCAGCCTGGAACAGCTGGCTGCTGCCTGTGCCGCGGTTGTACCCGCAGAGGCCATTTGGTTGGGCTGGTCGCTCGGCGGATTGGTGGCGGCAAGCGCGGCCCTGAGTGGTCATGGTCACCCCCGTGCGCTGGTATGGGTGGCGACCAGTCCTTGTTTTGTTGCCAATGATGGCTGGCCAGGCACGGACGGTGCGGTGCTGAGGCGCTTTTGTGATCAGCTGGCTGCCGATTACCGGGCGACGCTGGAGCGCTTTGTCGCCATTCAGGTGCTGGGTAGTCGCACCGCCCGGGCTGAACTCAAGATGCTGCGTGAGCAGCTGGGCGCGCGGCCAGATCCAGCGCCGGATGCCCTCGAACATGGCCTGCAGTTGCTGGCTAACACTGATCTGCGCCCGGTATTGGCGAGTCTGACCGTGCCGTTGCTACGTTACTACGGCAGCCGCGATACCTTGGTGCCTGAGGCCAGCCTGATCGCTTTCAGCTGGCCGCCGGGCAGTCAGCGGTTGTTCGCCGGTGCCGCCCATGTGCCATTCATTTCCGACCCTGTGGCGTTCGCCGATGCGTTGCTGCAAGACGTGATACCACTGTGCGTCGGGACACAAAGCGATAAATGAGCTTGGCCGATCTGGCAATGTGGATAATAATTGTGCAAAGCCATCCTTCAAGGCAGAGGTGAAAACCATGCAAGTACAGAGTGCGTTCGCGTCTGGCGTTCAGGGCCTGCAGCGTTCTGAACAGGCATTGAACGAAGCCAGTGCCGCCATTGCCCGCCAGCCGGTTGAGCAGCAACAGCAGCAGCGCAACGTGGAAAGCCCGCAACCGCAGCAGACCACGGCGAGCAGTGCCACCGAGTCTCGGCCGGTGACTGATGAACTGGTCAAGTTGCGGCTGGCCGAGCGTGACGCCCAGGCGAGCAGCAAGGTGATTCAGACTGCCGATCAAGCTGTTGGCTCGTTGATCGACACTCGCGCCTGACACTATGCTGCCGACCGTCTCCGGCACTACGCCGCCGCTAACCTTGGCTAACCCGCCGACCGAAATGGCCCGGCGGGACACCCAAAATCGTGAACGCATCGGCCAGCTTGAACAGGGTCAGGGCTCTGGCCGTTCGCGCAATCTGAGTGCCGAAGGTGATCCGGAAAAGGCGCCCGCCCAGCGGGTTGAAGGCGAGCCTGTGGAGGCCGGTGAGACTGCTGAAGTCGAAGCCATTGATGCTGACGGCAGCAGCAAGGAAAAGCAGACGGCCGAACAGGGCCAGGACGACGGTGACGACGAGCAGTTGAGCGAACGCGATCGCGAAAAAATCCGCGAACTCAAGGCCCGTGATCTGGAAGTTCGCGCCCATGAAGCGGCGCACGCTGCGGCTGGTGGGCGCTATGCTGGTGCCCCTAGTTACGAGTATGAGCGCGGTCCCGACGGCGCCAGTTACGCCGTCGGTGGCGAAGTGCCCATCGATGTCAGCCCTATCTCCGGTGATCCTCAGGCGACTATCGCCAAGATGCAGACCGTCTATCGGGCCGCACTGGCGCCCGCTGAGCCGTCGCCTCAGGATCGCAAGGTTGCCTCTGAAGCGATGTCCCAGGAAGCCTCGGCCAGAGCGGAATTGGCTAAACAGAACATGGCTGGTAACGCCCAACCGACTGCAGAAGATAACAGTACTGGCGATGACGGGGCTGGCGCCCCTCCGGCCGACAGTGAACCGGCTGCCCGGGGTGCAATCGCGCCGGCCGGTGCCAGAACCCTGGAAAGCTCGCAGGAGATGACGGGTGCCAGCGCTGTCCCCGATGGCCGGGCCATTCGAATCGAGCTCTACTACCTCAATCGGGTGGTGCCGGCCGGTCGGCCCCAGTTCAGCGCCACCGCCTGAACCTCGGTTGTTCCATAGCAAAAGCCCGCCAAACGGCGGGCTTTGTCGTTGTGCCTCGGCTGGCTATTTGCGTTTGGCGTTGGCAAAGGCGGCGGCCAGGGCGTTGCCCATGGCGGCGTTGGCCAGCGGCGGCGGGTTCTGCGGCTGTTGTGACCGCTGCTGATTGCCCCGTTGTTCGGCCGCAGGGCGCTTGCCGCTATCAGCACCGTTCTTGGCGGGGGGCGGAGTGTCGCTGAGGCGCATGGTCAGGGCCACCCGTTGGCGTTGCAGGTCCACCTCCAGCACCTTGACCTTAACGATATCGCCGGCCTTCACCACTTCTCGCGGGTCGGCCACATATTTGTCCGACAGGGCCGAGATATGGACCAGACCATCCTGATGGACGCCAATATCGACGAAGGCGCCGAAGTTGGCGACGTTGGTCACCACCCCCTCGAGGATCATCCCCGGAGCCAGATCGCTGACCTTTTCTACTCCTTCCTTGAACTCGGCGGTCTTGAACTCGGGGCGCGGATCGCGGCCCGGCTTTTCCAGCTCCTTGAGAATGTCGCGCACCGTCGGTTCGCCAAAGCGTTCATCGGTGTAGCGGGCCGGGTTGATGCTGCGCAGCTTGCCGCCGTTGCCCATCAGTTCCTGCACGTTACTCTGCACATCCTTGATGATGCGCTCAACCACCGGGTAGGCCTCAGGGTGGACGCAGGTGGCATCCAGCGGGTTGTCGCCATTGGCGATGCGCAGGAAGCCGGCGCACTGCTCGAACGCCTTGGGGCCAAGGCGGCTGACGTCGAGCAGCTGGCGGCGGTTGGCAAAACGTCCCTGGCTGTCGCGCAGCGCCACAATATTGCTGGCTAGCGTCTTGTTCAGGCCCGAGACCCGGGTCAGCAGCGGGATAGACGCGGTATTGATGTCGACGCCAACGGTGTTGACGCAATCCTCGATGACGGCGTCGAGACTGCGCGCCAGCTGCACCTGGCTGACATCATGCTGGTACTGGCCAACGCCGATCGATTTGGGCTCAATTTTGACCAGCTCGGCCAGCGGATCCTGCAGCCTGCGGGCGATGGAGACGGCGCCGCGCAGCGATACATCGACGCCCGGAAATTCCAGTGCCGCCACTTCAGAGGCGGAATAGACCGACGCCCCGGCCTCGCTGACCATCACCTTGGTGACCTTGTCGCCGACCGCCTTGAGCACGTCGCCGGCCAGTTTGTCGGTCTCGCGTGAGGCGGTGCCATTGCCGATGGCGATCAGTTCGATCTGGTACTTCTGCACCAGCGCCGCCAGGGTACGCACCGCCTTGTCCCACTGGTTATGGGGCTCGTGAGGGTAGATGGTGGTGGTTTCCAGCAGCTTGCCGGTGGCATCCACCGCCGCCACCTTGCAGCCGGTGCGCAACCCCGGGTCGAGGCCGAGGGTGGCTTTCGGGCCAGCGGGCGCGGCCATCAGCAGATCCTTGAGGTTACGGGCAAAGACGCCAATCGCCTCCGCTTCGGCCTGCTCGCGGATGGTCGACAGCAGCTCGCTCTCCAGGTGCATCAGCACCTTGACCTTCCAGGTCCACTGTACGGTTTGACGCAGGAAATCATCGCCGGCGCGCCCCCGGTGGCGGAAGCCGATATGCTCGGCCACCAGTCGCTCGCCGCTGCTTTCAGTGACCTGTTCAAGGCCCGGATCGGCATCCATCACCAGTTGCAGGATCCCTTCGTTGCGGCCGCGCAGCATGGCCAGCGCACGGTGGGATGGGACCTTCTTCAGCGGTTCGCTGTGGCTGAAGTAGTCACTGTACTTGGCCCCCTCGCGCTCCTTGCCGGCCACGACGCTGCTCTTGAGGTGGCCGTGCTGCCACAGATGGTCGCGCACCTTGCCAAGCAAGGCCGCGTCTTCGGCGAAGCGTTCCATCAGGATGTAACGTGCCCCTTCCAGCGCCGCTTTGATGTCGGCAACCCCGGCTTCGATGTTGACGTAGGCGGCTGCCGTCTCCTCTGGGCTCAGTGCCGGATCGGCCAGCAGCGCATCGGCCAACGGCTCCAGCCCGGCCTCGCGGGCGATCTGGCCCTTGGTGCGGCGCTTGGGACGATAGGGCAGGTAGAGATCTTCGAGCCGGGTCTTGCTGTCGGCGCTCTGGATCTGGGCCTGCAGTTCCGGGCTCAGCTTGCCCTGCTCGGCGATGCTGCGCAGAATGACCGCGCGTCGTTCTTCCAGCTCGCGCAGGTAACCGAGGCGCTCATGCAGATGGCGCAGATGGGTATCGTCGAGGCCGCCGGTGGCCTCTTTGCGATAACGGGCGATGAAGGGCACAGTGGCGCCCTCATCGAGCAGCGCAACGGCGGCGGCGACCTGGGATTCACCGACCTTGAGCTCGTCGGCAATGATGCGGTTGATATTGACCATCGGCAGTATCTGTCCTTCACAAAAGAATGCAGGCGGCAGCACCCGCTGAGCGCGATATGGTAGTCAGTCGGGGCGCAAAATGCGCGGTCTTGTCCGCAGTTTTGGCGGCCAGCCCGATCAGTAACAAGTGAGAACAGTCGTGAGTCGATCCAATTACATCACCCGCGATGGCTACGAAGCCCTTGAGCGCGAACTACGTTTTTTGTGGAAAGAGGAGCGGCCGCGGGTGACCCAGGCGGTGTCGGAAGCGGCGGCGCTTGGCGACCGTTCGGAGAACGCCGAGTACATCTATGGCAAGAAGCGGCTGCGCGAAATTGACCGCCGGGTGCGCTTTCTGAGCAAGCGGCTGGAGGCGCTGCAGGTGGTTTACCCATCGGCTCAGCAGGAGGGGCGGGTGTTCTTTGGCGCCTGGGTTACCGTTGAGGATGACGCCGGCAAGGAGCATGAGTGGCGGCTGGTCGGCCCTGATGAGCTGGATCCGGCCAAGGGCCACATCAGCATCGATGCGCCGGTGGCGCGGGCGCTATTGGGCAAGCGGCTGGATGATGAGGTGACGGTGCAGACCCCCTCTGGCGCCCACAGCTATCTGGTGGTCGCCATCCGCTATCGCTGAAGCTGACCGCCGCCGCCCACGGCGGCCAGCACCGGATCGAGTAGTAGCGCATCGTCGGGGCTCAGCAGCTGGTAACCGAGACCGAGCAGCCAGTTGAGATCGTCACCGGCATAAATATCGTTGTAGTCGCCGTAGCCGGGCAGGTAACTGACCAGCCGACCCTGGCGATCCTGCAGCAGGAACACCTCCAGCTGGCCGTCGCTGGGCAGGGCAAAAGTGCCGTCGGGGGCGGTGCATTTCATCAGCAGTCCCGCTTGGGATATCCGCTTTCAAGCTTAGTGGCGGGGGCGGTGATGCCCCCCCAGGTTTTACCTTTTGTGACAATCTGCCCGCTGCGCGCCTTTCGATGGCGGATCGGCCGGCGCTATAGTGAAGCTCATCGCCCAAGGACCCCAATTGCCATGACCCAGGAAAGCACCAAGATCCTCGTTGTTGATGATGATGCCCGCCTGCGTGCGCTGCTGGAGCGCTACCTCAGTGAGCAGGGCTATCTGGTGCGCGGCGCTGGCAACAGCGAGCAGATGGACCGGTTGCTGGAACGTGAGAATTTCCACCTGATGGTGCTCGACCTGATGTTGCCGGGCGAAGACGGACTGGCCATCCTGCGTCGACTGCGCTCGCAGGAGAATCGCATGCCGGTGGTGATGCTGACCGCCAAGGGTGACGAGGTCGACCGTATTGTCGGTTTGGAGATGGGCGCTGACGATTACCTGCCCAAGCCTTTCAATCCACGCGAACTGCTGGCCCGGGTGCGGGCGGTGTTGCGTCGTCAGGTCAAGGAGCTGCCGGGAGCGCCATCGCGCGATGACGAAACGGTTACCTTTGGCGACTTCACCCTGCATCTGGCCACTCGTGAGCTGTTCAAAGGCGATGAGCAGGTGGCCCTCACCAGTGGTGAGTTTGCGGTGCTCAAGACGTTGGTCTCCTCGCCGCGTGAGCCGCTGTCACGCGACAAGCTGATGAACTTGGCTCGCGGCCGCGATTACAGCGCCACTGAGCGCTCCATCGACGTACAGGTGTCGCGCCTGCGGCGTATGATCGAGGCCGATCCCGGTAACCCGCGTTATATCCAGACCGTCTGGGGGCTGGGCTATGTGTTTGTGCCGGACGGCTCAGGCCGCTGATCATGCGCCTGTGGCCGCAGAGTACTTTCGCCCGCACCGTGGTCACCATCGGTGCGCTGTTGCTGGTCAACCAGCTGGTCACTTATCTGCTGGTCGCCTTCTACATCATTAAGCCCAACTATGAGCAGCTGATGCAGCAGGTGGCCAATCAGGTGAAGATCGTCTTCATCGGTTCACCTAACCCTGGCCGCATGCCGATGTTTGTCTCTGACGAGCTGCGTTGGCGTTTTCATGAAGCCACCGGTATCCGCGCCATGTCACTGCCGGTCGCCCGCGCCGAAGGGGTCGATGAAGCGATCTATTACGCTTTTTTGTCGCGACTGATGAGCGAGGAGTTGGGCGGTGAAGCCGAAGTGCGGCTGGAGCAGCAGGATGGCTACTTCGTCTGGGTACGGCCACCCCAGGCGCCTGAGCTGTGGCTCAAGATCCCGCTGCGAGGCCTCGATGACAGCTCCATTTCGCCCCTGCCCATCTATCTGGTGATGATTGGTGGCCTGTCGGTGCTGGGTGGCTGGCTGTTTGTGCGCAACCTCAACCGACCACTGCGCGATCTGCGTAACGCCGCGCTGGCGGTGGCTGGTGGCCAGCTGCCGCAGCAGGTCGCCGAGCGCGGCCCGTGCGACGTGATTGAGGTGGTGCAGGCGTTCAACATGATGGCCTTGGCCGTACGCCAGCTGGAGGAGGACCGGGCATTGATGATGGCCGGTATCTCCCATGATCTGCGTACCCCGCTGACCCGCATCCGGCTAGCGGCTGAGATGTTGCCCGATTCCAATGATGAGTGGCGCGAGGGGATTGTTCATGACATCGATGACATGAATGCCATCATCGACCAGTTCATCGACTATGTGCGTCAGGAACGCCAGCCGACAGCCAGTGCCGTTGACCTCAACGCGCTGGTGCTTGAGGTGGCGGACGAACTGCTGGTGGAGCAGCCGCCGCGGCTACAGCTGGGGGAGGCCGCCTTGGTTGGCGGCAATTCGGTGGCTCTTAAGCGCATGGTTACCAACTTGATGGAGAACGCCGCTCGTTATGGCGGTGGGGTGATCGAAGTAGAGACCTACCAGCAGCAGGACAAAGTAGTGCTGCGGGTGATGGATCGTGGCCCCGGCATTCCGCCGGAGCAGATTGAACAACTGTTCGAGCCCTTTGCCCGCGGTGATCGGGCCCGTGGTACCAGTGGCAGTGGCCTGGGGCTGGCGATTGTGCGCCGCATCATTGCCCGCCATGGTGGCCGCGTCGATGTCAGCAACCGCAGTGGCGGTGGCCTGGTGGCTGAGGTGTGGTTGCCGGCGCGCGAGGCGCCAAGAGGAGCGTCAGCATGAGGCCGTCTCGTGGTTATCGGCCGCAGTGTCCCTTGCCATTGGTGATCATGGCGGGTCGTGATGCCAAGGGGCAGCCGCTGCCAGAGGGCTGCGATTCTCACTGGCTGGCCGGTTACAAGGCGGTGGAATGGGCCGTGGATGGCCATCCCCTGATTGCCACCTTGGTCCACCGTGCCCGGGCCAGCGGCCATTTTGACCCCATCTATGTGGCTGGACCGGCTGACCGTCTGCGGCCATTGGCGCTGGATGCCGTCCTCATCGACACCGATGGTGAACTGGACGTCAACATCGCCGCAGCGCTGGCTGCGCTGGGCGATCAGATCAAGGGCAGCGTGGCCTTTCTGGCCTCCGATATCCTGCCCAGTGTGGCCAGTCTCAATGCGGCCATGGCGCTTTATGCTGCCAGCCGCCGCTCGGCGATCTTTTTTCCACTGGTGAGGGTGCCGGAGCAGCAGGAGAGTCTTGGTCAGTCGGGCTACAAGCCGCGCTACCGGCTGGTGGAACCCGGCGGGCAGGAGAGCGCAGTGCTTCCCGGCCATCTGCTGATCGTGCGCCCCACCGCCATTCGCCTCAACTTGGTGTATGCGCTGGTTCGGCTTGGTTATCGCACCCGCAACCAGCCCGTGCGCCAGCGAACCTGGCGTATGCTGCTGGGGGCGATCGGTTTTTTATTGCGCGAAGATCTGCGCTTGCTGCTGGCGGGCAAGGCCCCCCATTTGACCCTGACCGTGGTGCGCAATGCCCTGATCGTCAGCCGCTCGCTGCAACAGGGCCAGATTGGCACCCATGCCCTGATGCGGCGACTAAGGGCGGTGCTGGTCCGCGCCAGTTACCGACTGCGCCATCCGCGTACGGCGGTGGTGTTGCCAGTGACCGATCTGCTCGATCTAGCCAAAGATTTTGATACAGTCGAAGAGATAGAGGCGGCGGGCGGAACCCGCGCTGGCGCCCCGAGCGGGACGCCAGCTGGGGACGATCAGCCGCGGCTGTAAAGGATCTTTTTGCTGCCACCATCGCAGCTGCCCACTTCAACGGCGGTTGCAGCCATCTCGGCGTCGGCCGCAACAATCGTCAGCTCATAACCGCTGACCCCTTTAGCCTTGAGTTTGCCATCGATCTCATCTTTCAGTTCATCACAGTTTTTGACCGCAGCTGCGGCGGGCAGGGTTGCCAGCAGCAGGCCGAGACTCAGCAGTGCGCGTTTCATGGGAGACTCCCTGTGAGGCTGTCCGTGGGTTGGAGCCGATCCTGCACCGGATCGAGTCTCAACAGTGTACGAGTGATGGCGGGGGGCGGGATAGGCTGCACATAAAAGAGTGGCGCAGATAAAAACGCCCCGGCGCAAGGCCAGGGCGTGATTGGGGCTGTTAGCGTAACTGGCTCAGAGTTGCGGGCCAGCGGCAACCAGGCGTTTGCCTTCATCGTTGTCGGTGTATTTTTCGAAGTTCTTGATGAAGCGGTTACCCAGATCCTGAGCCTTGCGATCCCATTCTGCTTGGTCGGCATAGGTGTCGCGCGGGTCGAGAATGGCCGGGTTGACATCGTGCAGTGCCGCTGGCACTTCTAGGTTGAACACCGGGATCACTTTGCTTGGGGCGCTCTCGATGGAGCCGTCGAGGATGGCGTCGATAATGGCGCGGGTATCCTTGATTGAGATGCGCTTGCCAGTGCCGTTCCAGCCGGTATTGACCAGATAGGCCTTGGCGCCAGCCGCTTCCATGCGTTTGACCAGCTCCTGACCATATTTGGTCGGGTGCAGGGTGAGGAAGGCATTGCCGAAACAGGCTGAAAAGGTCGGAGCTGGTTCGGTGATGCCACATTCAGTTCCGGCTAGCTTTGCAGTAAAGCCAGACAGGAAGTGGTACTTGGTCTGCTCCGGGGTCAGTTTTGAGACTGGTGGCAGCACGCCGAACGCATCGGCGGTGAGGAAGATCACCTTACTGGCATGGCCGCCTTTGTTCTCAGGGACAATGTTGGCGATGTGATAAAGCGGGTAGCTGACGCGAGTGTTTTCAGTCACCGAACCATCGTCAAAATTTATCTTGCCGGCGGCGTCAACGGTAACGTTCTCCAGCAGCGCGTCACGCTTGATGGCGTGGTAGATATCCGGCTCATTCTCTTCGCTCAGCTTGATGGTCTTGGCGTAGCAGCCACCCTCGAAGTTGAACACTCCGGAGTCGTCCCAGCCATGCTCGTCGTCCCCGATCAGGCGCCGCTTCGGGTCAGCCGACAGGGTGGTTTTGCCGGTGCCGGAGAGGCCAAAGAACACGGCCACATCACTCTCTTTGCCGACGTTGGCCGAGCAGTGCATGGAGGCGATGCCACGCAGCGGCAGCAGGTAGTTCATCACCGAGAACAACCCTTTCTTCATCTCGCCGCCGTACCAGGTGCCGCCAATCACCTGCATCTTCTCGGTCAGGTTGAATGCCACGAAGTTTTCGGAGTTGAGGCTCTGCGCCTGCCATTGCGGGTTGGTGGTTTTGGATCCGTTCATCACGACAAAATCGGGTTCAAAATCGACCAGCTCCTGCGGGCTGGGGCGAATGAACATGTTTTTCACGAAGTGGGCTTGCCACGCTACTTCCATGATGAAGCGCACCTTGAGGCGGGTGTCGGCGTTGGCGCCGCAGTAGGCGTCGATCACGAACAGCCGTTTGCCGGAGAGTTGCTGGGCAACCAGCGATTTGAGATGGCTCCAGACGTCCGGGGTGATCGCCTTGTTGTCGTTCTTGCCCTGATCTGACCACCACAAGCTGTCGCGGGTGGTGTCGTCACGCACGATGTATTTGTCTTTGGGGGAGCGCCCGGTAAAAACGCCGGTCATGACGCTGACTGCGCCCAGTTCGGTGACCACGCCGCGCTCAAAGCCTTCAAGATCGGCTCGCGTCTCCTCGGCGAACAGCTGCTCATAGGAAGGGTTGTAGACCACCGAGCTCACATTGCTGATGCCATAACGGCCCAGATCCAGCTTTGCACCCAGTGCATCAACGTTAACAACGTCCATAGCTATCTCCTGGTTATTTGCTGAGGTCAGATCAGTACATTTTTTGTGGTTATGGGCCGAGTCTAGACCTCCGACCTGGTCAAAATGGGACGTGCATCAAAAACAAGGGCGGCCAACGCCGCCCTTGTCATTAATGTGGTCCGTGTCTCGTTCCACTGCCGAACAGGGGCTCGATATCCGCGTCGGTGAAACGGTAGTTGCTGTTGCAGTACTCGCAGTGGATGCAGATCTCGCCACGCTCTGCCAACAGTGCCTCGCAGTCGTCACGACCTAATGAAATCAATGCGTTGGCGCTTTTTTTGCGGCTGCAGCCACAGACAAAGGTTAGTGGTTGCGGGGAAAAAAGGTTTATCTGTTCCTGGTGATAGAGACGATGCAAAACGGTGATAGCGGGTAGATCGAGCAACTCCTCGGCCTTGAGAGTTGTGGTCAGCAGCACCAGATGCTCCAGCCCTCGATCATCCTGTTCGCTAGCGCTGACCGGCATCCGTTGCAATAGCAGGCCAGCGGCACGGGCAGGCGCGCTGGCCCGGGCAAACAGCCAGATGCTGGTCGGTAACTGCTCTGACTGGCTGAAATAGCGCTCTAGACAAGCCGCGATGCTCTCCTCGTCCAGCGCCACCACCCCCTGATAACGCTCACCATCAGTTGGGCTGACGGTGATCACCAGATAGCCGGTGCCCAGCAGCGCCCGCAAGCCGGTCAGTTCGCCTGGCGGGTTGGAGATACGGGCCACGCCCCGGAATTGTTGGCGGTGGTCACCGTTGACCACCATCAGCCGCACCGGGCCATCGCCCTGCAGCTGCACCGTGACTTCACCTTCGAATTTGAGCAGGGCGGTGAACAGGCTGGTGGCAGCCAGCAGTTCACCCAACAATTCGGCGACGGCCGGCGGGTAGTCATGGTTGGCGATCATGGCGGAGAAGCTGGGGCCCAGCTGCACCAGCTCACCACGCACATTGTCGGCGTCAAACAGAAAACGGTGCAGCTGGTCGGCAAGGTTGTGTTCGGTGCTATCGGTCATGGCTCGGTCCTGGGATCAACAAAGGGTGAGATCAGAAGTCGCAATGGTCAGCTTTGAGCTGACGCCGTTGGCGGCGCTGCTGTTTGTCGGGACGTGGCCCCTCGTCCGGTTCGTGGGCCTGCAGCCGTCGCGCCTCGGCCGCAGCCTGACGGCGTGCCAGGCTGGCAGCGGTTTCGCGGTATAGCTGTTGGGCAGCGGTGGCATTGCCGCGTTTGTCGCTGATTGCTATTACTTCGACTTCGCGCTCGTCATGCCCCTGCCACAGGTACACCAGCGCGCCCAGCTGCACGCTGCGGGCCGCCTTGCAGCGTTGGCCATTGTAGTGGACCTTGCCGCCGTCGATCATGGCCTGCGCCAGCCCGCGCGTTTTGTAAAAGCGGGCGGCCCATAACCACTTGTCGAGGCGGGTGGTGGCGCTCTCGGCGGCCTTTGTTGTCATGGCAGCATGACCTGTTTCACTGTTTTCCGGGCGACGAGCGAAAGTTACCATAGCGATATGATATAAACCTACCCGCTGACCATGGCGGACGCCCGCTGCGCCCGTGGTCGACAGAGATGTGGGCTTAGGTGCCTACGCCGGCCGACGCAGTTGTAACGCGCGCCGAATATACTCCTTCTGGCAGGTACGATCCGGTTGTCTGTCCTCGCGGTGACGATGCCGTGGCGACAACGGGCCGGTTGATGGAATGACATAGACGATGATGGATCTGTTGGCGTCGTTTCAGCGCGCCTTTGACCAACTGCCGCACCGCCGTTTGGCGCTGGGGCTGACCGCTCTGTTGCTGTTGGCCTCGCTGCTGCTGCTGGCTCGCATCAGCTGGTTGCTGGTGCCTCGCGCGCCTGTGCCTTTTGCCTGGCAGCCGCAGGTGGTGGCCACCGGCAAACAGGAGGAAGGCTTGGGTGAAGCGCGCGATGTGCCCCTGTTTGGTCAGTTGGTGGTGGCCAGCCAGCCGGTGGTGCGCGCTACGGTCGATGCTCCCAAGACGACCCTTCGCCTCAAGCTTACCGGTATTGTTGCCAGTGATCCGCAGATCCGCGGTGCCGCCATCATCGAACATCAAGGTAAGCAAGCGACCTACGGTATCGGTGATCAGGTCGAAGGTACTACCGCCACCCTTCGTCAGATCTTGCGTGACCGGGTGATTATCATGAACCGCGGGATCGAAGAGGCACTGATGCTTGACGGCGAAGAGTACCGCCGGGTTGAGAGCACGGCTGAAGCACTGCCGCCATCACGCGACACCACCCCCGCCGCACTCAACCCGCTGGGTGATATGCGTCGCGAGTTGCGCAGCAATCCCGGTGCTGCCATGGCTCGTCTCAGCGATTACCTGCGCGTATCCCCGGTGCGCGATGGCGATGGCTTGCAGGGCTGGCGTATCAATCCGGGCATGGATCCGCAGCTGTTCACCTCGCTCGGCCTGCAGCCCAATGACTTGGCGATCGCCATGAACGGTGTGGATCTGACCGATCTGCAGCAGGCGATGGGTATTATTAACAAGCTCGGCGAGATGGATCAGGTGGCGCTGACCGTGGTCCGGGACGGCCAGCAGTACGACATCAATTTTGCCTTGCCGGACCCTGGTGCCAGTGAGGCTGCTGAGGGCGATCCCGATATTGCCCCGGCCTATGAACCCGACGCGACTGTAGTGGAAGAGGAACCACCGGAAATGGTGGTTGATGAACCCTATGCGCCATGATTCCGGCCGTTTTTCCATGCATCGGCCCCTCAACTGGAAGCGCCCAATGAGCCTGTTGACCTTTTCGCTGAACACCCTGTCCCGCCGCGCCATTTGGCGTGCTGCCGCTGCTGGCCTGTGGCTGGCGCTGGCCCTGCCGGTGGCTGCGACCCAGTTTTCGCCCAACTTCAAGGGCACCGAACTGGAAGAGTTCATCAACATTGTCGGCAAGAGCTTGGGCAAAACCATCATTGTTGACCCCACCATCCGTGGCAAGGTCAACGTCCGCTCCTATGACCTGCTGGACGAGAAGCAGTACTACCAGTTCTTCCTCAATGTGCTGGAAGTCTACGGTTATGCCGTGGTCGAGATGGACAACAACGTCCTCAAGGTGATCAAGAGCAAGGACGCCAAAGCGGCGGCCATTCCGGTCGTCAACGATGACTCGGGTGCTGGCGATGAGTTTATTACTCGGGTGGTGCCGGTGCGTAACGTCTCGGTGCGAGATCTGGCGCCGTTGCTGCGTCAGCTCAATGACAATGCTGGTGGCGGCAACGTGGTTCACTACGATCCTTCCAACGTCATCATGGTCACCGGTCGGGCCGCTGTCGTAAACCGCTTGGTGGAGATCGTGCGCTTGGTGGACAAGGCTGGTGATCAGGAGGTGGAGATCGTCCGCCTGCAGTTTGCCTCGGCCGCCGAACTGGTACGTATTGTCGATTCACTGATCCGTCAGCAGGGTAAGCAGGATGCCACCCCTGAATTTTTCAAGCCCAAGGTGGTAGCCGACGAGCGCATCAACGCCGTGCTGGTTTCCGGTGAGCCGCAGGCGCGGGCGCGGGTGATCGACTTGATCCGCCGTCTTGATAGCGAGCTGGAAAGCACCGGCAACACCCGGGTCTTCTACCTCAAGTATGCCAAGGCGCCAGATATGGTGACGGTGCTCAAAGGGGTGAGCCAGACCATCGCTCAGGACAAAGGTGGCGTCACCACCCAGGGCCAGGCGGCAACCCGTGGCAGCGCTGGTCGCACTGACATCTCCATCGAGGCCCACGAAGGCTCCAACTCGCTGGTGATCACCGCCCAGCCGGACATGATGCGTTCGCTGGAAGGGGTGATTCGCCAGCTCGATATCCGCCGCGCCCAAGTGCTGGTGGAGGCGATGATTGTCGAAGTGCTGGAGGGCGATGGCCTCAACTTCGGGGTGCAGTGGATCTCGCCCGAATATGGTATCCAGCAGTGGCAGGGCACCGGTCAGGCGCCGGTGTCACAGCTGTGGGCCGGCCAGAAAGATGCTCAGGATGTGAAGGGTTCATCCATCCTCAATTCTGAAGGTGAGTTAATTACCCAGAACCCGGATACCGCTGGTGATTACACCCTGCTGGCCTCGGTGCTCGGCTCCATCAATGGGGTGATGGTCGGCATGATTAAGGATGACTGGGCGGCAGTAGTGCAGGCGGTGAAAACCTCGACCAACTCCAACATCTTGGCCACGCCGTCGATCACCACCCTCGACAACCAGGAAGCCTATTTCATTGTCGGTCAGGAGGTGCCGATCCTCACTGGTTCCACCGCTTCCAGCAGCAACAGCAATCCCTTCCAGACCATCAGCCGCCAGGAAGTGGGGGTCAAGCTCAAGGTGACACCGCAGATCAATGAAGGCAACGCTGTGCAGATGGAGATCGAGCAGGAGGTGTCCGGCATTGCCGGGGCCACTGCTGTTGATATCACCATCAACAAACGCCAGATGAAAACGACGGTGATGGCCGATGATGGCGGCACCGTGGTGCTCGGTGGCCTGATCGACGAAGACGCTCAGGAGAGTGTTTCCAAGGTGCCGCTACTGGGCGATATTCCGCTGCTTGGCGAGCTGTTCACCAGCACCAATTCGAGCAAGAAGAAGCGCAACCTGATGGTCTTTATCCGTCCGTCGATCGTGCGTGATGAAGCGACCATGAGCTACCTGAGTGAGCGCAAGTACAACTACATCCGCGCTTACCAGTTGCAGAAAGAGCAACAAGATATCCGCTTTATGCCGCAAACCGGCCCGGTACTGCCTGAGTATGGCCAGTCGGTGGATGGCAGTGCGCCGATTCCGCCAGAGCTTAAAGCCAAGCCGCTGAGCCAGAGCCAGGAGCAGCCATGAGCGCCGAGCTGGAGTCGATGATCGGCAGCGGCGAGCTGGATGAGGGGGCGCTGGTAGCCAGCCTGCCACGCCTGCGCTTGCCGTTCTCCTTCGCCAAGCGTCACAACGTCCTGATTCAGCTGATCGACGAGCAGCCCAAGTTGTTTTACAGCGGCACCCTGACGCCCACCGTGATTGCCGAAGTGCGGCGCTTTGCCGGACGACCGTTGACTGTTGAGCGGCTGGAACCTGAGGCCTTTGTTGCCCATCTCACCGCCCTCTATCAGCGCGACTCGAGCGAAGCCAAGCAGCTGATGGAAGACCTCGGCAGCGAGATGGATCTGTTCACCCTCGCTGACGAGCTGCCCAAGACCGAAGATCTGCTTGAGAGCGAAGACGACGCGCCGATCATCAAGCTGATCAACGCCATGTTGTCTGAGGCGATCAAGGAAGGGGCGTCCGACATCCATATCGAGACCTTCGAACAGGCGCTGGTGATCCGCTTCCGGGTCGATGGTGTGCTGCGCGAAGTGCTACGCCCCAATCGCCAGCTGTCGGCCCTGCTGGTTTCCCGTATCAAAGTGATGGCGCGGCTGGATATCGCCGAGAAGCGGGTGCCGCAGGATGGGCGTATCTCGCTGCGCATTGGCGGTAGGGCGGTAGACGTGCGCGTCTCGACCATGCCTTCGGCCCACGGCGAACGCGCCGTGCTGCGTCTGCTCGACAAGAACGCCGCTCGCCTCGACCTTGAACAGCTGGGGATGACCGAGGCCAATCGCATCCGCTTTGCCGAACTGGTCAACCGCCCTCACGGCATCATTCTGGTTACCGGCCCCACCGGCTCGGGGAAATCGACCACCCTCTATGCCGGTCTGTCGCGCATCAACACCCGCGACCGCAACATCCTGACGGTGGAAGACCCGATCGAGTATGACCTCGACGGTATCGGCCAGACCCAGGTTAACCCGCGCGTCGACATGACCTTTGCCCGTGGCCTGCGCGCCATTCTGCGTCAGGACCCGGATGTGGTGATGATCGGTGAGATCCGCGACCTGGAAACGGCGCAGATCGCGGTGCAGGCGTCGCTCACTGGTCACCTGGTGCTCAGCACCTTGCACACCAACACGGCCGCCGGCTCAATTACCCGTCTGCAGGACATGGGCATCGAGCCTTTCCTGCTCTCCAGTTCGCTGCTCGCGGTGCTGGCCCAGCGGCTGGTGCGTACTCTCTGCCCACACTGCCGTGAACCCCACGAGCCGACCCCGGCCGAGCGTCATATGCTCGGGATCACCGGTAATCAAGTGGTCACCATCTACAACCCCAAAGGCTGCCCCAAGTGTAACTTCAGTGGTTATCGTGGCCGTACCGGCATTCATGAGCTGCTGATTGTCGACGACACTGTGCGCGACCTGATCCACAGTGGCGCCGGTGAGCAGAGGGTGGAGCGTCATGTCCGCCCCTTCACCCCCAGTATCCGTCAGGACGGTATCGACAAGGTGCTGACCGGCATCACCTCGCTGGAAGAGGTGTTGCGGGTGACACGCGAGGAGTAAACGGTGGCGGTGTTCGAATACCGCGCCCTTGATGGCGCCGGAAAGCAGAAAAAGGGTCTGATTGAGGGCGACAGCGCCCGTCAGGTGCGTGCCCTGCTGCGTGACCGCAACCTGTCGCCGTTGACGGTCGAACTTGCGGTGCAGAAAGCCGACCGCGCGGTGAGCAGCGGTGGCAAACGTGGTTTCAGCATGAGCCGTGGCTTTGCGGTGGCCGACTTGTCGCTGATCACCCGCCAGCTTGCGACTCTGGTGCAGGCGGCGATGCCGCTGGAAGAGGCCCTTAAGGCGGTGGCCGAACAGTGCGAAAAGCCGCGATTGTCATCCATGGTGATGTCGGTGCGTGGCAAGGTGCTGGAGGGGTACACCTTGGCCAATGGCCTGCGCGAGTACCCCCAAGCCTTTGATGAGCTGTTCTGCGCCACCGTGGCTGCGGGTGAGAAATCGGGCCATCTGGATACCGTGCTTAACCGTCTGGCCGATTACATGGAGCAGAAGCAGATCACCCGCAGCAAGGTGATTCAGGCCACTGTCTATCCGGTGATCCTGCTGGTGATCGCCTCGGGTGTTATCGCTCTGCTGCTGGCGGTGGTGGTGCCCAAGGTGGTTGCCCAGTTCGACCATATGGGTAGCACCCTGCCTTTGACCACCCGCATCCTCATCCATATCTCAGATTTTGTCCGCGACTGGGGACTGCTGCTGGTTGGTGCCCTGATGTTGGGGCTGGCTGGCTGGAAACAGGCGCTGAAGAAGCCGAGCGTGCGCCACCGCTATCACCGGGTGCTGCTTAACCTGCCGACCATCGGCAAGGTCACCCGTGGCATGGATACCGCCCGCTATGCTCGCACCCTGTCGATTCTGGTCTCCAGCGCGGTACCGCTGGTGGAGGCGATGGCCATTGGTGCCGGAGTGCTGGCCTATTTGCCGATGCGCGATGCTACCGCCCAGGCGGTGGCCCGAGTGCGCGAGGGGGCGAGCTTGCGCGCTGCACTGGCCGAAACCCGCATGTTTCCGCCGATGATGCTGCACATGGTTGCCAGCGGCGAGCGCTCCGGTGAACTGGAACAGATGCTGGGGCGAGCGGCCGATAACCAGGAGCGCGAGTTCGATACCTTGATGACTATCGCCATGGGGCTGCTCGGCCCGCTGGTGCTGGTACTGATGGCCGGGGTGGTGTTGTTTATTGTGGTCGCCATCCTCCAGCCGATTCTTGAACTTAATAATCTGGTCGGTAAGTGACCGGCCCTTGACCCTGACCTTGGAGATAAGACCATGACAACTGGCAACAACCGCGGTTTCACCCTACTTGAGGTGATGATTGTGATCGTCATCCTCGGCATTCTCGCCAGCCTGGTGGTGCCCAACCTGATGGGCAATAAAGAACAGGCTGATCGCCAGAAGGCGATCTCGGATATCACTGCCCTGGAAGGGGCGCTCGACATGTACAAGCTGCACAACGGTGTATACCCCACTACCGAGCAGGGGCTGCAGGCACTGGTCGAAAAGCCGTCCAGTGCCCCTGAGCCGCGCCGCTATCAGGAGGGGGGCTACATCAAGCGTCTGCCGCAGGATCCGTGGGGCAGCGACTACCAATACCAGCAGCCGGGCCAGAAGGGCAAACGCTATGACCTCTTCACCTTTGGCGTCGACGGCCAGGAAGGTGGTGAAGGTGAGGCGACTGATATTGGTAACTGGAATATCGGCGAGTTCCAGTAAGCGATGAGCGGCTACCGCGGCTTCACTCTGCTGGAGATCCTGCTGGTTGCCGCCCTGATTGGGTTGGCAGCCTCAGTGGTGATGCTGTCGGTGGGCCGCAGTGGCCCCGAGCAGGATGTGCAGACCGAGGCCGAGCGTTTTGTTGCCCTGTTCCAGCTGGTTCAGGAAGAGAGCGAGATGAGCGGCGATGAGTTGGGGCTGCGGGTGGAGGAGGACCGCTACCTGTGGGTGATGCGCGACGCCGAGGAGTTGTGGCAGCCGCTTGATGACGACCGTTTTTTGCTGGAACGCCAACTTGACGACGGCATGCGGCTGGCGTTGGAGCTGGAAGACCTGCCTTTTGTCGACGACGACCGCTTGACCCAAAAGGGCGGGTTGTTTGAAGAGCAGCCATTGTTTGAGCAGCAGGAGGAACAGCAGCAGTTTGAGCCTCAGCTGCTTGTCTCCCCAGGTGGCGACACCACACCCTTTAGCCTCACTTTCAGTCATGTTGATGTGGTTGGGAGCTGGCGAGTTGATGTGACCGAGCTGGGCGATGTGGTGCTGCTCGACCCGCTGGCTCAGCAGGATGCTGAGGCGGCGCGATGAGATCCCGCCAGTCCGCATTCACCCTACTGGAGGTGCTGATCGCACTGGCCATTTTCGCCAGCGCCGGTATTGCGCTGATGCAGGCCACTGCTACTCACCTTACCTCCCTGACCAGTCTGGAAGAGATAACCTTGGCCAACTATGTCGCCAGCAACCGCCTGGTGGAGGTAGCTCTGGAGGGCGGCATGCCAGCCACCGGTGAGCGCAGTGGCAAGGCGGAGATGGGCGGGCGCACCTTCTACTGGAAACAGAAAGTGGAGGCGACTACCGATAAGGACCTGCGCGCGGTTACCGTTGAGGTGCGGATCGGCGAAAAAGACGAATCAGCGGTGGTTGCCCTGACCGGATACCGGGGGCGGCCATGAGAAGTCGTAGCGGCTTCACTCTGCTGGAGTTCCTGATCGCTGCAGCCATCTTTGCCCTGATCAGTGTGGCCGCCTTCGGCCTGCTATCACAGATCCAGACCAGCGACGATATTTCGAGGAGCGCTGGCGATCAGTTACACCGGCTGCAGCGCACCATGACCATCCTTGAGCGCGACAGCATGCAGATGGTTCAACGCCAGGTTCGGCTGGGAGAGGAAACACCAACTAATCAGTGGCTGCGCGCTGACGAGGGGATGCTGGAGAGCGAAGCGATGGGCATCGCCTTTATGCGCACCGGTTGGCGCAACCCCCAGGCTCGTTTGCCGCGTGCCGAGGTGCAGGGGGTGGGCTATCGGCTGCGCGAGGGCAAACTGGAACGGCTGACCACCCTCTATCCTGACGTTGCTGCCAATAGCGAGCCGCGGGTCACGACCTTGATGGAGGGCTTGCGGGGTTTCAAGTTGCGCTTTTGGACCAGTGGCAAATGGCAGGAGCAGTGGTTGGACGACGGGTTGCCCCAGGCGCTGGAGGTGACGCTGGACAGCGAGGATTTTGGCCTTGTTACCCGCTTGATACTGCTGCCGGAGGCGCTGGGAGCGGGCACCATTGGCGGCGGACCTAGTGGTGATGGCGACGGCCAGGGCGGCAGCCCGCAGGAAAACAGCAGTGGCAGCGGCGACAGCCGGGCAGCTGGTGGCCAGCAGGGCGGCAGCCAGAGTAGCGGCGACAACGTTGATGATAGCGGAGGTGACTTTGGTCAGTAGCCTCCGCTGCCAGCGCGGACTGGCCATTGTCACCGTGCTCTTGGTGCTGGCCATCGCCATGGTGATTGCCGCCACCATGACCCAGCGTCTGGGACTGCAGATCCGTCGCGCCGAGAACCTGGTGACCTTCAGCCAGGCTCAGCAGTACGCCCTCGGGGCCGAGCAGTTCGCCATACGCGTGCTCAAACAGGATTTCAAGGATAGCCCCAACAGCGTTCATCTCGGCCAGTACTGGGCCAGTGGTGAACAGCAGTACCCGGTGGAGGGGGGGATCATCATCGGCCGTATTCGCGATCTGCAGGGGTGTTTCAACCTGAATGGCGTGGCCGGCACCACGCCGGGGGTGCCGCGCGAGACAGCGCCAGCGGAAACCCTGATGCTGCAGCAGCTGCTGGAGCAGGCCGGCATCGAAAGTTATGAGGCGGAAACCGTGGCGGAATCGACCCGCGACTGGCTCGACGGCGACGATCAGATCAGCGGCAGCTTGGGGGCGGAGGACGCAGAATACAGCAGCCGCAATCCGCCTTATGTTGCCGCCAACGGCTTGATGGCTGATGTCAGCGAGTGGCGACTGGTGCGCGGGGTCAGCAGTCAGCTGTTTACCACCCTCAAACCGCTGGTCTGCGTGATCCCCGGTCAGGCCGGGGTGCTGGTCAACGTTAACACCCTGCAGCCAGAGCAGGCGGCGGTGCTGGCCGGGCTGTTTGCCCCGGCCATGAGTCTGTCACAGGCGGAACAGCTGATTGCCAATCGTCCTAAGACCGGCTGGAATTCCCTTGAGGCCTTTATGTCATCGCCAGACATGCATGCGCTGGGCCCCTCGCTGACCGACGCCCAAAAGCGGGCAGTGACGGTCACCAGCAACTTTTTTGTGATTGAGGCGGAAGCCCAGGTCGATCGGGCCCGCTTCCGTCTTACCTCGATTCTGCGACGTGATGGCAGCAACCGCCTGGTGGTGGTCCAGCGCCGTTTTGGAGGATGGCAGTGAGCGAACAACTTATCATCAGGCTTGGGGAACAACCCACCAGCCCGGTCTGCTGGCTGGTACGGGATAGTGTCAGCAATGAACTGATCAGCAGTGGTGTCTTGCCCACAGCCGCCGAGCTGGCGACCCTCAGCGAGCGTGCGGGTGGGCGTAAATTGGTGGTACTGGTCCCTGGCACCCAGGTCACGGTACATGAGGTGGAGTTGCCGCCGGGCAACCCACGGCTGGCCCTGCGCGCCTTGCCTTACCAACTGGAAGAGGCGCTGGCCGAGGATGTGGAACAGTTTCAGCTGGTGCCACTGGCCCGCACTGGCCCATTGCAGCCGGTGATGGTCGTTCGCCACAGCCAGTTGCGCTCCTGGCTGGGCTGGCTGGCTGAGGGTGGCCTGCACGCCGACTGGATCCTGCCGGATACCCTGGCCCTGCCTTCCGGTGCAGCGATCGCCTTTGATGATCTGTGGCTAATTCGCCCTGAGACTGGACCGGCCTTGGCCATTGAAGAGGCGTTGCTGCCGGCTGTGGTGCCAGTGCTGTTGGCCGAACAGGGCGAATGCCATTGGCAACTATGGCAAGAGTGGCCGCTGGCCGAGGTCGAAGGGCTAATTCTTGATGCCCAGCCCGAGGAGCTACCGCTGTGGGTGCTGGCCTGCAACCTGCCGTCGCGTCAGGTCAACCTGCTTGCCGGTGGTTATGCCCCCAAACGCGAGTGGCGTGGACCTTTGGTCGCTTACCTGCCGGTAGCTGCTTCGGTCGCGCTGCTGTTTGTGCTGGCGCTGCTGTTTAAAGGGCTGAGCTGGTGGCGCGATGGCCAGACCATCGCTGAGCTGCGTCAGCATGGCCAGCAGGTCTACCAGCTGGCCTTTCCTGGTGATGAGCCGCCGCGCCCGGAGCAGCTGCGTACTCTGATGCAGAACCGGGTGGCGAGTATCGCCAGTGATGGTGGTGGCGGTGATTTTCTGGCCATGTTGCGGGCCGCCGCGCCTGCTTTTAAAACCGTCAAAGGGCTGGAACTGAAGAGCTTGCGATTTGATCGCCGGGTCGGTGAGATTCGGGTACAGGCCCAGGGCAGCAATTATGCTGATTTCGAACAGGTGCGGGCTCAGCTTGCCAGTCAGTTGGCGGTAGAGATCGGTTCGCAGAACAGTCAAGGTGACAAGGTGATCGGTGCCATTACTATCCGGGGGCAGCCATGAGAGCCTGGTGGGAACAGTTGGCCGAGCGCGAGCAGCGTTTGGTGTTGATTTGCGGCGGCCTGACGCTGCTGGCGATCCTCTATTGGGGGCTGTGGGCCCCGCTGTCGGCGGCGGCCAATGGCCGAGCCCAGCAGCTGGCCAACACCGAGCGTGATCTGGCCTGGCTCAAGGTGCAGGCTGAAACGGTACTGGCAGCTGGCCCGCAGACAGCCGCGGGCGCCATCGACAGCAGCACTCTGACCACCGTGATCAACGAGGCGGCCCGCCGCCACAACATCACCATCAGCCGGCTGCAACCCCAAGGCAATGGCCTGCAGGTGTGGATCGACGAAGTGTCATGGAGCAGCCTGTTGGCGCTGCTGGAGCAGTTGCAGCGTGACCACGGCATCGTCGTCAACAGCGTCGATCTGGCCCGCAGTGACAATGGTGGCCGGGTTAAGGTCCGCCGTCTGGAATTGACAAGGGGTTGATGTGAATAGTCGCGTTGCCTGGATCGCTGGCGCCATTTTTTTTCTGCTGGCATTGATCGCCACCATTCCCGCCCGTCTGGTCGCCGGCTGGGTGCCGCTGCCGCCGGGGGTCAGCATTGGTTATGTCAGTGGCACGCTATGGCATGGACGCATCGACAACCTGATGCTGATGGGGATCCGCTTCGATGACGTTCGCTTCGAACTGGAACCTTGGGCCCTGCTGTTGGCGCGGCTGTCGCTGAAGGTAGAGAGCTCACTCGATGGCGACAGCTTCATGCGCGGTCAGGTATGGGCTTCACCGCTGAGCGTCGGTGCCCGCGATCTGACGCTGCAAGTGCCTGCTCAGCCGTTGGTCAACCTGTTCGCCCTGCCATTGCCGCAGACGGTGGCTGGCCTGATTCGCCTGGATCTAGCCAGCGTCCGCAGCGGCCGTCCCTGGTGTCAGGAGGTACAGGGCACTCTCGGCTGGGACAACGCCAAACTGCATAACCAGATGCTGCGTGAACCTCTGCCGCTCGGCCCTTACGCTGTTGAGCTGGGGTGTGAGCAGGGGGAGTTGACCGCGCACGTCAATGATGCTGGCCAGCTCGGTATCAGCGCCGATCTGCGGCTGATGGCTGAATCTGCCTATCGGGTCAGCGCTCTTATTTCCCCCGCGCCTACGGTGCCAGTTGAGGTGCGTCAGGGGCTGGCGTTAATCGCTGAAGATCAAGGCGCCGGCTTCCAGCTTGAATTCAGTGGCTCGTTTAAACAGGGAGCTGACGCGGCGCCTTGATGGCGTTGAGCAGCTCGATGAAATTGTGAGTGTTGACGAACCCCGGCAGGGGCCGCGACGGGCGGTTGCTGTCGGGGTTGGCTACGGCCAGCAGCTGGCCGATGCCGGCCTGCCGCGCGGCCTTGAGCACCGACTCGTTGTCGTCCACCAGCAGTGTGCGTTGCGGGTCATAGCCGATCTGGGCGCGGACTCGCTGCCATAGTCGTTGATCCTCTTTCGGAGCACCAAAGCTGTGGGTCGACAGTACCAGATCCAGATGCTGGCCGAGACCGGTGCGGGCAAACTTGAGTGTCACCGCCCGCGGGTGGGCGTTGGTCAGCAGGATCAACTGGCGGCCTGATTGGCGCAGGGCGCTGAGAAAGGGCAGGCTGTCGGGGCGCAGGCGGATCTTGTCGGCTACCTCCTCCTTGAAACTCATCAATGGCAGCGCCAGCCGCTGCTCCCAGTAGTCGAGGCAATACCAGTCCAGAGTGCCGCGTAGCTGTTCGTAGGCGTGCAGCAACTCTGCTTTGGCTGCTTCGGTGGTCAGCCCCCGGTGTTCGCCATAGCGGCGCGGCAGGTGGTCGAGCCAGAAATGGTTGTCGTAATGGAGATCGAGCAGAGTGCCATCCATGTCGAGCAATACGGTATCGATGACGGCCCAGTCGAGCATTTGTCTCTCCGATCGGTTATACAGGGTGGCAGTGTACGCAAGCAGCGCCTCCTTGCCCAATGGATGACTTGAACTCGACCTCCGACCTGCCGTTGCCGACCATTCTCGAACGGACGCCGCTGGCCCGCAGCCGGCTGTTCACCGTCGAGGGGCTGCATCTGCGTTTCAGCAATGGCGCCGAACGCCATTACGAACGGTTGCGCGGTTCAGGTCGTGATGCGGTGATGATTGTCCCCATCGACGGCGATGCGCTGCTGCTGGTGCGCGAATATGCCGCCGGTACCCATTGTTATGAACTGGGGCTGCCCAAAGGGCTGGTGGATCCGGGGGAAAATGCCGAAGCGGCGGCCCTGCGCGAACTGCAGGAGGAGGCCGGCTTTGCCGCCCACCGCTTGACGCACCTGCGCACCTTGACTACCGCACCCACCTACATGGGCAGTCGTATCCAGATCTGGCTGGCCGAGGATCTCTACCCGGCGCCACTGGAAGGGGATGAACCCGAGCCGTTGCAACTGCTGCGCTGGCCGCTTGAGCGCCTCGATGAACTGTTGGCCAGCGACGCCCTGCACGAAAGCCGCTGCCTGGCGGCTCTATTTCTGCTGCGCGAGCAGCTGCGGAGCCGGCCATGAGCTCGCCGCTGGCGCTGATCAACGATCTGCGGGCGCTGGCGGTGGAGACTGGCGAAATTATCGCCGGCTTCTACCACAGCGGTCGCTATGAGGAACAGATCAAGGGTGATGACACGCCGGTCACCAGTGCCGATCTGGCCGCCCACGCCTTTCTTGCCCGCACCCTGCGCGAACTGGAGCCGGATACGCCGGTACTGTCGGAAGAGGATGCCGGCGTACCCTTTGCCCAGCGTCAGCGATGGTCCCGTTATTTTTTGATCGACCCGCTCGATGGCACCAGCGAGTTTGTCGCGGGCAGCGGCGACTTTGCCGTTTCCATCGCCCTGATGGAGGAGGGGCAGCCGGTCGCCGGAGTGATCCATGCGCCGATCCTTGGCGTCAGCTATTTCGCCCTGCGCGGTGCTGGCGTGTTCCGGGCTGAAGGAGGGCGCGTGCGGCCCATTGCCATCGCTCGCCGCCAACCGGGCGAACCGATCACCGTAGCCATCAGCCGCCGTCAGCCTTTGGCCCCGATCCGTCAGCAACTGCAGATCGACCGTGAGGTGACCTTCCTGCCCTTTGGCGGTGCCACCCTCAAATGCTGCCTGGTGGCGGAAGGGGCGGCGGATTGCTATCTGCGGTTGGGGCCGACCGGCGAGTGGGACACGGCCGCTGCCCAGTGCATCCTCAGCGAAGCGGGTGGGCGGGTGGTGGACACTCGACTGCAGCCTTTGCCCTACAACCATGACGAGGGGTTGGGCAACCCTGATTTCATTGCCATCGGCGACGATGCGCTGCCCTGGGCGCAGTGGCTGCGCCCCAGCAGCCGTCTCAGAACAGGCGGTTGATACCGTTGAGTGCCGCCACCCGATAGGCCTCGGCCATGGTGGGGTAGTTGAAGGTGGTGCGTACGAAGTAGTCGATGCTGTTGGCGCTACCCTGTTGCTCCATGATCGCTTGGCCGATATGAACGATCTCCGAGGCGTTCACGCCGAAGCAGTGGATGCCGAGAATGGCGCGCGTTTCACGGTGAAAGAGCAGCTTAAGACAGCCCACCCCGGAATCGGCGATCTGGGCGCGGGCCAGATTGTTGAAGTTGGCCTGACCCACCTCATAGGGCACGCATGCGGCAGTCAGCTCCTGCTCGTTTTTGCCAATGGAGCTGATCTCGGGAATGGTGTAGATGCCGGTTGGGATATTCTCGATCAGCTTGGCCGGGGCATGGCCATCGATCATGGCATCGGCCGCCAGCCGCCCCTGATCGTAGGCGGCGCTGGCCAAGCTGGGATAGCCGATCACATCGCCCACGGCATAGATGTTGGGGTTGCTGGTGCGGTAATGCTCATCCACCTCCAGCTGGCCGCGATGGTTGGCCTTAAGCCCCACGCGGTCGAGTGCCAGCGTGTCGGTGTTGCCGGTGCGGCCGTTGGCGAACAGCAGGCAGTCAGCCTTGATCTTCTTGCCTGACTTGAGATTGACCACCACCCCGTCATCCTGACCAGTGATGCTCTCGTACTCTTCTCGGTGGCGAATGATCACGCCACCCTGACGCAGGTGATAACTCAGGGCGTCGGAGATCTCGGCATCGAGGAATGACAGCAGCCGGTCGCGGGTGTCGATCAGCGTTACTTTGCACCCCAAGGCGCGGAAGATGGAGGCGTACTCGCAGCCAATAACCCCGGCGCCATAGATGATGATGTGGCGCGGATGGTGGTTGAGGCTGAGGATGGTGTCGCTGTCGTAAACGCGTGGATGGTTGAAATCCACATCGGCTGGCCGGTAGGGGCGCGAGCCGGTGGCGATCAGCAGTTGCTGGCACTGCAGCCGCTCCACCGCGCCATCGCTCAGTACCACATCGATCAGGCCATCGCCGGCCAGCCGCGCTTCGCCGTGGATCACCCGCACCTGATTGCGGTGGTAAAAGCTGCTGCGCATCCGCGTCTGGCGACCGATCACCGACTGGGCATGCTTGAGGATCTCGGCGAAGGTCAGCTGCTGCGGGTTGCGATAGCCGGCCAGCAGCGGATTGCTGTTGAACTCCACCAGCCGGCTGACCGCATGGCGCAGCGCCTTGCTGGGGATGGTGCCCCAATGGGTGCAGCCGCCGCCCACCTCCGGGTGACGCTCTACCACTACCACCTGTTTGCCCCTTTTGGCCAGATTCATGGCCGCCCCCTCGCCGCCGGGTCCCGAGCCGATGATCACCACATCGGTGGTGGTATGGATCTGGGGGCTGGCGGCTGTGCTCATGGACGACCTGCGGGCTTGGCGTTTTACCAAGCTTAACGTGGGCTTGGCTGCGTTCCCAGCGCTCTGTGCAGTCTCTATCCTTGCACCTTTGGCTGAACTAGACTGGCTGGCGTTATGCAGTCAGGCAGGAGAGTGGTGGTGTCCGGTGTGCGTGCCCAACAGAAAGAGAAAACCCGTCAGACCCTGATCGAGGCGGCGCTGGCCCAGTTGTCGGCAGAGCGCAGCCTGGCCAGTCTCAGTCTGCGCGAGGTCGCGCGCGAGGCCGGTATCGCCCCCACCTCTTTTTATCGCCACTTCCGCGACATGGACGAGCTGGGGCTGACGCTGGTGGATGAAGCCGGACTAACCCTGCGGCGGCTGATGCGTCAGGCCCGCCAGCGCATCGCCGATGGCGGCAGCGTGATCTGCATTTCGGTCAACACCTTCATGGAGTTTGTGGCCAGCAACCCTAACGTCTTCCGGTTGCTGCTGCGCGAGCGCTCGGGCACCTCGGCCCCGTTCCGCTTTGCCGTGGCCCGCGAGATCCGCCACTTCATCGCCGAACTCTCTCACTACCTGCAGCAACACACTGGCATCAACCAGCGTGATGCCGAGATCCAGGCGGAGGCGATGGTGGTGCTGGTGTTCTCGGCTGGTGCCGACGCGCTGGACATGAATGATGAACAGCGCGCCGAGCTGGCTGAACGGGTGATCCGCCAGCTGCGCTTTGTCGCCCGTGGCGCCTCAGTGGCACACAAGGAACCGGTCGCCTAACGGGTTAGCGGCGGACCAAGTAGACACCGCTTTCAATATGGTCGGTGAATGGGAACTGGTCGAACAGCGCTGCTGCTTCAATGCGGTGGCTGTGCTGCCAGCTGGCCAGATCGCGGGCCAGCGACTCCGGGCTGCAGGAGATATAGAGGATACGCTCAAAGCGCCCGGCCAACGCCCGGCTGGCCTCATCCAGCCCGGCGCGTGGCGGATCGACGAGCAGAGTGCGACAGTCCCAGCCCGACAGGTCAGTCTTGCCCAGCTGCTGCTGGCCATCCAGCAGCGCCGCGGCCACCTCTTCGGCCGGCAATCGCATCACCTGCACATTGGTCACGCCACTGGCGGCCAGTGCCCACTCAGCTGAGGTCACTGACACTCGCGCCAGTTCGGTGGCCAGCACCCGACGGTAGTTGGCCGCCAGTGGCAGGGTGAAATTGCCGTTGCCGCAATAGAGTTCCAGCAGATCGCCCTCGCTGCCGGCGGTGACGTCGGTAGCCCAGTCGAGCATCGCCTGACAGGTGGCGGCGTTGGGCTGGCTGAAAGCGTTTTCGGTCTGGCGGTAACGGTAGCAGCGGCCCTTGACCGTGAACTGCTCCTCCAGAGCATCTTCGCCGAGGATCAGCTTCTGCTTGCGCGCCCGACCAATCAGGCTGAGCGGGGCGATGGCGCTCAGGGTCTGGCGTAGCTGTTCAGCATCGGCCTGCCACTGCTCGTCCAGCTGACGGTGATAGAGCAGCGAAATCACCGCTTCACCGCGGGTCGACACTAGATAATCGACCTGAAACAGCTTGCGCCTGAGGCTGGCGTTGTCGCGGATCGCGTCGATCAGGGCGGTCATCAATTGATTGATGAGCAGGGCAGCTGGCGCAAACTGGTCGACCCGATAAGGCTTGCGGGTCTGGCTGTCGAACATGGCATGAAAGAGATCATCGCCGCTGTGCCAGATGCGGAACTCGGCGCGCATGCGATAGTGGGCTGGCGGAGATGGCCAAACGGTTAGCGGCGGCGCACTAAAAGGGGAGAGCAGCTGCGTCAGCTGTTCAACTTTGGCTTCCAGCTGCTGCTGATATTCGATATGGGACATGGTTCTGCTCGCGCGGTGACCGGGGCGCAGATTTTAGGCCGGCGCCAGCGACACGCAAGGACTGCATTTGCACCGCGCCCCCACCCCTTTTACAGTAGCCGCGCCAAACTCGGTGGTTGGTTGCAAGGCAGAAGTCGCGTGGGCGTACAGCAGGTACTGGTATTTGATTCAGGCGTCGGCGGTTTGTCGGTGTGGGACGAGATCCGTCTGTTGCGGCCCGATCTGGGTGCCCTCTATCTGATGGACAACGCCCGTTTCCCTTATGGCGAGCTGGCTGAGCAGACCCTGATCGATGGCGCCTGCGCGCTCATCTGCCAGCGAGTGGCCGAGGCCGCAGTGGATGTGGTGGTGGTGGCCTGCAACACCGCCAGTACCCTGATCCTGCCGCCGCTGCGTGCCGCTCTGAACATCCCGGTGGTTGGCGTCGTGCCGGCCATCAAGCCGGCAGCGCTGCTGGCCGAACATGGTGACATTGGCCTGCTGGCCACCCCGGGTACCGTTGCCCGTCCCTACACCCGTGATCTGATCAGCCAGTTTGCCAGCCACTGCCGGGTCAGGTTGCTGGGCAGCTCACGGCTGGTCGCCCTGGCAGAAGCCAAACTGGCCGGAGAGCAAATCGACATGGGTGAGTTGCAGCAGGTGCTGAAACCCTGGCTGGCTGCGCCGCCAGAGGTGGTGGTGCTGGGTTGTACCCACTTCCCGCTGTTGCGTGACGAACTGCAGGAGCTGCTGGGCGAGCAGGTGCAGTTGATTGACAGTGGGGCGGCTATTGCCCGACGGCTGGACCAGTTGCTGCAGCCGGCGAGCGGCGGCGACAGCGGGGCAGGGCAGTTGTACGTGACCCAGATAAACGAAAGGCTGACCCGTCAGGAGTCAGCCTTCGCTGGGCGCGGCTTCGGCGAGCCGGTGCTGGTCAGCGCCGGTTAGTCGGCGCCTTCCAGTTCGCGGCGCTCCTTGGCCTCACGGACCTTGAGAGTCCGTTGCTGGAACTCGGAGTCATTGAGGGCGGAGGCGGCACCTTCGGCATCGCCTGCGGCCATCTCGACAAAGCCGTAGCCCTTGCGCTTGCCGGTATCGCGATCCTTCATCAAGCGCACATTCACCACCCGGCCGTACTGTTGAAACAGTTTGCGCACGGCCACTTCATTGGCGCGATAGGGCAAGTTGCCGACATAGAGGGTACGGGTCTCGCCGACGTATGGAATCTCTTCTTCCGCTTCCGCGTTGCGGGTTGGGGCAGCAAAGAGCACGGGCAGCAAGGCGGCGATGAAGGCACAGGCAGCGGTGATGGCGCCGGCCAAGGCGCCTTCTGCAGGGACAACAAAGCCGACACCAAAGGCGGCACTGGCAGCGATCACCGCCAGAATGACGGCGCGCACCGAAGGGGCTTGAATCATGGAAAGAATCCTCTGGAATCAATGGAGTGATAACACATCAATAGTCCGGGCCGGCCGTCGGCTCCGGAGAAGGGCCCATGTTAGCCACCTCGCCCCGCTTCATCCCTGATCAAATGGCTAAAGTTTTAACAGCATCGCAAATCGTCCCCTGAAAAAATGTACGTAGCCCCCCGTTGACACTGGCGTTGCCCTCGCTAGAATGCGCCCCACTTCGACGGGCTAGCCGAGAGGCGCCAGGAGAAGGGTTGTGAGGGCTGAAATAGCCGCTTGACAACGAGGAGCGCGACAGTAGAATGCGCGCCTCACGACGAAGCGCTGATGCGACTTCCTCGGTTCTTTAACAAGATGGACAGGCAATCTGTGTGGGTGCTTGTAGTGAATCGACGCAATAGACGATCGATACGCTACGAGATACTTGAAAAT
>JAFOOX010000050.1 GCA_017425245.1 Gammaproteobacteria bacterium | reverse complement strand
GCAATGGATCCTCAACATCCTCAAGCAGAACACATCGCGCAAGCTGTCGATGGCCAACAAGCGAAAGCTGTGCTGCTTGAATGAGGACTACCTGTTTGAATGCATGGGCATGTTCAATTTATGAACATGCGTTAGCCCTGGGACTGACCCAGACCCTGTTCGTGCGAAGCACCGAAAGCGTCGCCCGATAGTAATGGCCGCACATGCGGCCATTTTCGTTTGATGCGAGCATGAGCTGTGGCCCTGAGTCTGTCGACCGCGCTGTGTATCTCTCTCCACCCCTTGATCACCACCTGCACCGCGCCAGTTTATCCATGGCCAGCGGTAACCAGCGGCAGCGCAGTATCTGCCTTCACCCCTTGATCACCACCCGCACCACGTTAGCTAACCCACGGCCAGCCGGGTGAAGGGGTTGAGTCGCCTGGACGGCGACGAAAGCCACTAAGGCACATGGATGTGGCTTTGTGGCGACCCCGTAGCCCGGCAGAACTTATATCAGTAATAGATGGTGGTGATCTTTGGGGGCCGACAGGGTTCGCCAAGGGAGGGTTCGGCGACCCCCCCTTGGCTCGTCATGCAGGGGCGAAACCCTGAATCCGGGCGGCGCAGCCGCAGCCGCCGCGCAGCGGCATGCTCAGATACGAGATTCGAGTACCGAGATACGAGCGAATCTAAAGCGATGCAGCGGGCATCTAACGCCTGCCGCGCAGCGGCATGCTCAGACACGAGATTCGAGTACCGAGATACGAGCGAATCTAAAGCGACGCAGCGGGCATGCTTGTCTCGCATCTCGCATCTCGCATCTCGCATCTCGCATCTCGCATCTCGCATCTCGCGGAGCGTATCAGCTACGCAATGCCGGCAAGGCCGTCAGCGGCAGACCCTCGTCGCCAACGGCCAGCAGCGCGCCATGCGCCCCCGCCGCGCGGGCGGCGCGCAGCAACGGCAGGGCGATGTCGGCGGTGGGGTGGCCGGGCAGGGCGACCAGCAGCGGGTATTGCTGCTGGGCAGCGAGGGTGGCGACGATCGCCAGATCCAAGGTGATGCCCTGAGCGCGGTCGAGGGTGCGGACCCCGTGTTCACACAGGATCACCTGCTGGTTACCGGCGGCGCGGATGATGTCGGCGGCCTGCAGCCAGTCGCTGAGCGAGGCCAGCGGATCGCGCATCAGGATCACCGGGCGCAGGGTGGCGCCGCAGGCGCTGAGCAGCGGCTGGTGGGTCATCTGGGCGCCGCCGATCAGCAGCAGATCGGCCTCGCGGCTGTAGCGCTCCACCTCCTGCTCGGTGCGCACCCGGCCAATGATCGGCAGCTGCAGGCGGGCGCCGAGCAGCCGCAGTTCGGCGAAGGGCAGGGCGTTGGCCGGTTCATCCAGATCGCCGCTGTGCAGGGCGTTGGCGCCGTGGCTGGCCAGCTCGGGCAGCAGCAGGGCGCCATCGCGGGCGCTGAGGCTGGCGGCGGGGCCGGCCAGCAGTACAAAGTCATCACCGCCGATCACCAGCTGGCGGGCCCGCACCGGGCGCAGGCCGCTGTCATTGCTGGCGGCTGCTGTGGGGGTGGCAGTGGTGCTGGCCAGACGGGCCGGGGCCACCGGGGTGGGGCTGATCTGCTCGCTTGGGTAGCAGCCCAGCACCTTGAGATAACGGGTGGTGCGGGTCAGCTCGTCGAGCGCCGCTTTCACTTGCGGGTGGGCGATGTTGCCTTCGAGGTCGATATAGAACATCTCCTCCCATGGGTTACCCATGATCGGCCGCGATTCCAGCTTGGTCAGGTTGAGGCCGTGGTTGCGCAACACCAGCAGCGCCTCCACCAGCGCGCCGGGCTGCTGGGCGGTGGACATGATCAGGGTGGTCTTGGCCGGGATCTGCTCGGCCACCTCCACAGGGGTGCGGCCGATGACCACAAAGCGGCTGAAGTTTTCGCGCTGGTTGGCGATCTTGTCGCGCAGGGTGGTGAGGCCATAAAGGGCGCCACCGGCGGCATTGCCGATGGCGGCCACGGTCGGATCGGCCAGTTCGCTCACCTTGAGGAAGGCGGCGGCGGTGCTGTCGCAGCGCTCCACGGTGACGCCGGCCAAGGTGGCGATATATTCGCTGCACTGCTGGGCCGGCTGAAAGTGGGTGTAGATGGTGCGGATCTGCGCTTCGGAGGTGGCCACAGCGACCATCAGGCAGTGTTCCACCGGCACCGTCAGTTCGCCGACCACGGCGCAGCGGGTGTGCTGTAGCACGTCATAGACTTCGTTGATCGAACCGCTGGAGGTGTTCTCCACCGGCAGCACCGCGTAGTCGGCCTGGCCGTTCTCCACCGCTTCGACAATCTGGCGGAAGCCACGGCAGTCGATCTCCACCAGATCGGCGGCGCGGCGGCCGAAATACTGCTGCATCGCCAGATGGCTGTAGGAACCACGGGGGCCGAGGAAGGCAACGCGACAGAGATCGCGGGCGTTGTCGGGGTTGATGCGCTGCTGCAGGAACGCCTGCTGATGGAGCACCGAATCCTCGATGACGATATGAAACAACCGGGTGACGTAATGCGGCTCTAGCCCCAGTTCCCGGCCGGTGTCGATCAGCCGCAGCAGCAGCGCTTCTTCGCGCTGGCGGTCGCGCACCGGATGGGGATCGCGGATCTTGGAGCGCGCCACCTCGATGCTCAGGTCGCGGCGCTTGGCCAGCAATGCCAGCAGCTCGCGGTCGAGGGCGGTAATATCGGTGCGGATCTGATCCAGCGGGCGGCAGTCGGTCACGTCTAGCTCTCCGGCAAACGGCCACGGCACGCCCTCCGCGCACCGCGCCCGCTACCATGGCGGGGCGGTCATTGTGGAAAGTCACCGGATCATCGTCAAGGTAAAGGGCAGGCTGTCAGTCCGGTTAAGGTGGGAATAGGGGCAGTGGTGGCAAAATCAGCCCAATTACGGCAGGAGGAACTATGGCGAGCGGCAAATTGTGGGATGGCTATGTGCGGATCTTTCACTGGGCCCAAGCGGGGTTGATTCCGGCGCTGTGGTGGACGGCGGAAGAGGGGTTGATGGACTGGCATCGCCTGTGCGCGGTGGTGCTGCTTGGCCTGTGGTTGAGCCGGCTGCTGTGGGGCCTGGTGGGCAGCGACAGCGCCCGCTTTGGCCAGTTTGTGCGCGGCCCCAAGGCGGTGCTCGCCTATCTGCGTAGCGGCGTGGCGCCGGCCCCCGGCCATAACCCTGCGGGCGGTTACATGGTGATTGCCCTGCTGCTGGTGGTGGGGGTGCAGCTGGCCACTGGCCTGTTTTTGGAGGACGAGACCTATTCGGGCAATGACGGGCCGCTCAATGGCTGGGTCAGCGGTGCCACCGCCAGCCTGCTCGGCCAGATCCACGAGATCAACTTCAACATCCTACTGGGCCTGATTGGCCTGCATCTGGCGGCGGTGGTGGTTTATACCATGCGTGGCACGCGGCTGGTGCCACGGATGATCACGGGTGGCAAGGCTCACGGGGTAAAGATCCGCAATGGCCTGTGGCCGCTGCTGCTGGCACTGGCGTTGATTGGCGTGATGCTGTGGGGCTGGGAGATTAGCTGGCCGGGCTAAAGGCCAGCCAGTTAGCGCTGATAGCCTTCGTCGATGGTAGTGGGGGAGGCTTCGGCGGCGGTGCGCGCCAGCACGTCACAGCGCTCGTTTTCCGGATGACCAGAGTGGCCCTTGACCCAGCGCCAGTCGATGTTGTGGGGGGCGACTGCCTGCTGCAGCCGCTGCCACAGATCGACATTCTTGACCGGCTTGCCGTCGGCGGTGCGCCAGTTTTTGCGGATCCAGCCCGGCAGCCACTCGGTGATCCCCTGCAGCAGATACTTGCTGTCGGTGTAGATCACCAGATCGCAGGGTTCGCGCAGCAGCTCCAGGCCGGCGATGGCAGCCAGCATCTCCATGCGGTTGTTGGTGGTTAACAGATAGCCGCCCGACAGCTCTTTTTCGTGGCGGCCAAAGCGCAGGATGGCGCCGTAGCCACCGGGACCGGGGTTGCCGAGACATGCGCCATCGGTGAAAAGCTCGACCTGCTTGCGGCTGTTGTTCATGCTGCTGACCAAGCTGCTACCATGGCTGCCAATTGAGAGCGCGGAGTATAAGTCGATCCGCAGCGGAGAGTGCAACATGGTTGAAGCTGGCCGTCAGGTGGTTCTGGATACTGAAACCACCGGTATGAACAAGCTTGGGGTCCATTACGAGGGCCACCGGGTGATCGAAATCGGCTGTTATGAGCTGGTCAACCGCAAGCCCACCGGGCGCCGGTTCCACCAGTACCTCAACCCCGGTCGGCCGGTCGACCCGGAAGCAGTGGGGGTGCATGGCATCACCGATGAGATGCTGGCCGACAAACCGCCCTTCGCGACTGTGGCCGCCGAATTTCTTGAATTTATCGATGGCAGTGAGCTGATCATCCACAACGCCGCGTTCGATGTCGGCTTTCTCGATCAGGAGCTGCGCCTCAGTGGCGTCGCCACCAGCGTGGCGGAACTGGCCAAGGTCACCGATACCCTGGTGATGGCGCGCAGCCTGCATCCGGGGCAGAAGAACAACCTCGACGCCCTGTGCAAGCGCTATCACATCGACAACGGCCACCGCACCTTCCACGGCGCCTTGCTCGATGCCGAGATCCTGGCCGATGTTTATCTGGCCATGACTGGCGGCCAGACCACGCTGAATCTGGCCCATGAGGGGGCCGGCAGCGGTAATGGTGAAGGGCTGGTGCGCTTGGCGGCGTCACGACCGGCGCTGCGTGTGATCCGTGCCTCGGACGCTGAGCTAGCGGCCCATCAAGAATCACTGAAGAAGGTCGATAAGAAGTCAGGCGGTGCGCTCTGGCACCAGCAGTAAGGGGTCAAGCAATGAGATGGCGCATCTGCGGGGCGGTGGCGGCTCTGCTGCTAGCGGTGGTGGCCTGTGGGGCGGCGTGGGCCGAGGCTGTTGGCGGGCCCTTGCTCAATAATCGTTTCCGCCTCGATCACGGCATCCAGGAGGTGTCGCTGATCATCTATCGTGATCGCGGCAGTGATGCCTCGATTCTGGTTCAGCCGGATGGCAGCAAAATCTATGTCACCACGGAAGACGAGAATGTCGCTTGGTATGACGACGTCGATTTTGACCTGATCACCATCCGCAAACCGATGCCAGGCCCCTGGCAGGTGATCGGCAAGGTGGATCCGCGCAACCGCTGGGAGATCCTTTCCGACGTGCAGCTGGTGCTGGATGAAGAGCCGACCCAGCTGTTTGCCCAAGAGCGGGTCAAGATGACGGCGCGCATCGTCAATAAGGGCACCATCATCGATCTCGCCCCCTTTCTCAAAGAGTTGAAGCTGGAGGTGTGGATCCGCCGGGCCGGTGCTACCGACAAATACGGGCTTGAGTACAACGCCCTCAAGATTGGCGAGTATCTGGATAATGGCACCGTACTTGATGAGGTGCCGGGCGATGGGGTGTTTACTGCGAACCTCAATCTGCAGGCCACGCCTGATCAGTACCAACTAATCTTCCGTGCCTTCAATCCCACCTTTGAGCGCACCGCCGAAATGGCGTTGCGGCTGCTGCCGCTACCACTGGTTGCCGAGATCGCCAATGAGCAGGGGCGGGCCGTGGCTGTGACTATTGATCTCGACCCCGCCTATTTAGTGGCCGACCAGATGACGGTTAGCGGCGACATTCTGGTGGCCGATGGCCGCCGTCTGCCCTTTGCTGCTCGTGGCGATCGCCAGGGGCGGGCCATCTACCGCTTTGATTACCTGCAGCGCGCCGGCGAGTATGGCGTCGAGTGTGTGGTCAATGCCGTTGGCCGTGATGGCAAGCCGCGCATCTTTGTGCCGCCGCCTATGCGCTTTGCCCTAGAGGCTGCCGCCCCCACACCGCAGGAGCAGTTGCTGGGCGTTGGCGGTAGTACCTTGCCCAGCCGTGATCCGAATCCGCTGCAGGCGGTGCTGCAAGAGATGCAGGGCAATTTTGAGCGGGAACTGGATGACCTCAAGGAAGCGCGCAAACCGGTGGAACCGGCAGTATCGCCGCTGCTGGTGATCTCGGGGTTTGTCCTGCTGCTGGTGTTGGCGGTGCTGGCCATTTTTATCCTGCTCAAGGTGCGGGCACGTAAAGCGCTGGAAAAATCCCTGGCTGAAAAAGCCTTGGCAGAGGCCGTGCGCAAGCAAAAAGAGGAACATGAGTCGATCGACCTCACATTGCCTGAGGGCTGAGGGTGATTTCGCAGTTGACGCCATCGGGGCGAGCCCTTAATATGCGCCCCGCACTGCAACGGGACGCACAAAGGCCTTGCCCCAAGGTCGCAACTCGTTGAACAGTCTGAAAATGCGGAGCGGTAGTTCAGTCGGTTAGAATACCGGCCTGTCACGCCGGGGGTCGCGGGTTCGAGTCCCGTCCGCTCCGCCAGTTTCAGACCAGCAGCAGACCAACGTGGAGCGGTAGTTCAGTCGGTTAGAATACCGGCCTGTCACGCCGGGGGTCGCGGGTTCGAGTCCCGTCCGCTCCGCCATTTGTTTGTTCGCCAGTGTAGAGAGTGAGATACGCGGAGCGGTAGTTCAGTCGGTTAGAATACCGGCCTGTCACGCCGGGGGTCGCGGGTTCGAGTCCCGTCCGCTCCGCCATTTTCTCCAGGCTCAGTCTTCAGCAAGGTCGCCGTCATGGCGGCTTTTTGCGTTTTGGGCCAGTCGCTTTTCCATCTGCCGTTGTTGCAAACTCTTCCCGGTTACCTGCAACTGCGCTTCCGGTATAGTTCGCCCATTGCGCGCCCATTGCGCGCCCATTGCGCGCCCCTTGCTTGAAAAGCCCGATGACCACAGCCGTTGTTCGCCCCCTCAATGCCCGAGATGTCCGTACCCTGTCGCTGGCCGCCTTGGGCGGTGCGCTGGAGTTCTACGACTTTGTGGTCTTTGTCTTTTTCACCACTGTGCTGTCGGCGCTGTTTTTTCCGCCGGAAATGCCCGACTGGCTGCGTCAGGCCCAGACCTTCGGCATCTTCGCCGCCGGTTATCTGGCCCGGCCGCTGGGCGGCATCATCATTGCCCACTTTGGCGATCTGCTCGGCCGCAAGCGGATGTTCACCCTCAGCCTGCTGCTGATGGCAGTGCCGACCTTGGCCATGGGCCTGCTGCCGACGTATGCCCAGATCGGCATTGCCGCCCCTGTGCTGCTGCTGACCCTGCGCATTCTGCAGGGGGCCGCCATCGGTGGTGAGGTTCCCGGGGCCTGGGTGTTTGTCTCTGAACATGTGCCGCCCCACCATACCGGTCTGGCGGTGGGCACCCTAACCGCCGGCCTGACCGGCGGCATCCTGCTCGGTTCGTTGATCGCCGGTGCCAGCCACCGCTACTTCACCCCTGAAGAGATGGATCTCTACGGCTGGCGCATCCCCTTCATTCTGGGCGGCGTGTTTGGCCTCGTCTCGGTCTATCTGCGCCGCTATCTGGAAGAAACCCCGGTGTTTCGTGACATGCAGGCGGAACAGCGGCTGGCCACCGAGCTGCCGGTCAAAACCATCCTGCGCCAGTACCCGGCCCGGGTGGCGCTGTCGATGCTGTTTACCTGGGTGCTGTCGGCGGCCATCGTGGTGGTGATCCTGATCACCCCCACCTATCTGCAAAGCAAATTTGCGATTCATCAGGCTGCTGCGCTGGCGGCCAACAGCAGAGCCACCCTGGCCCTGACCTTCGGCTGCCTGCTGTTTGGTTGGCTGACCGATCGCATTGGTGTGCGCTTGGCGTTGGCCCTTGGCTGCTGTGGTCTGCTCGCCTCCAGCATCTGGTTCTACCACGGGCTACCGGCGGAGGGTTGGCAGAACGCTTACATGGTGACGGCGTTTTTTGTTGGCGTGGTGGGTGCCATCCCCGTTGTGCTAGTGCGTGCCTTTCCGCCGGCACTGCGCTTTAGCGGCCTGTCGTTCTCGTACAACGTGGCCTATGCCATCTTCGGTGGTCTGACGCCGGTGATGCTGAGCCTGTGGATGAAAGCCGACCGGCTGGCACCGTCCCACTATGTCGCGGGGCTGGCGGTGCTGGGCATCGTGCTGGCGCTGACCCTGCGCTTGCCACCGCTGGGCAAAGAGGGGCGCTAAGCAGCCGCCGCTATCGCCCGTTACCACTGCGCCGCCGTTTTAACTGGCGGTACTTGTCATGGGCTTTACGGCGCAGGGTCATGGCTAGCTCGTAATCCTGGGCCAGGGCCTGACGGGTGGCACTCTCCTCCATGTCGGCCAACAGTTCGGCCAGTTCACGACAGCGCTTCTTCAGCTTGCGCGCCTTGTCGCGGATCTCCTGCAGCTGGCGGCGGTTGAACGTCTCCTGCTCATCCAGCAGCAGGCTGAGTTTGGCGGTCAGCCGGCGCAGACGGGTCAACAGGGTCATGGCATCTTCTCCTCGCTGGTCACCGTTGCCGCACTATCCAGCAGCGGCGCCATCTCCTCCGGTTCCAGGCTCAGTTCGCGGGTAAAGGCGGGGTGGCCGCCGCTGCTGGTGGTCAGCAGCAGTTCGGCGACGCTGATCAAGTTACTGCTGATACTGGCCACGTAGTGGCTGTCGTTAAGCAGCGACGCGGTCATCTCGCTGGTGATGCGCTGATCGCGGATCAGGCCATCGAGCACGCCGTTTTTGAGGATGTCGTCGCGCTCCTGCTGCAGCCGCAAGCGGCTGAGCAGCAACGATGGCTCCTCGCGATCATCCTCCAGACGGCTGATGGCGCGTAGCAGGATCGCCAGCCGCAGCCGGATCTGCAGGTATTGTTCAGCGATCCAGCAGTTGTCGTCTGCGCTGTAGCGCAGCAGGTTTTTCTGCAGGTGCTTCACATCCTTGACCGCATTGACCAGATCGCGGCTGGCGCTTTTCAGGGCAAACAGCTCGTTGTGCTGGTCGCTGCTCAGTTGCGCCTGGGCGCGGGCGGCAAAGGCAACAATGGCGGCATAGAGATCACGGATGTAGCGGCCATAGAGCTCATCCAGCGGCGTGAACTGGTCAGTCACCGGGGTGCGGCGCACCACCTTGGCCAGCTCATACTCCGACTCCACCAGCCGGCGCTGCAGAAACAGGCCATGGGTGATCACGCCGATGGCGTTATCAAACAGGTGGCGCATCTCCAGGATCAACGCCTGCAACGCGGTGTCGGCGTGCAGCAGGGCGGCATCGCCCAGATAGCGGGGGCGGGTGATGGTGTGGCGTTGATCGCTGCGGTTGGCGGCCAGTGCCAGACTGCTGCGCTGCTCGCCGCGCTTGAACAAACGCTCCAGCAGTTGCACCAGCGGCCCCAGCAACGGCGTGAACAGCAGCACCCCAAGGCCGTTAAACAGGGTATGAAACAGCGCTAGCTGCAGCGGCAGATCATCGCCAAAGGCCAGCAGCGTCGCGGTCCACTTGACCATCGCCGCCAACGGCTCGATCAACAGCAACGCCACCACGCCGGTGGTCAGATTGAACAGAATGTGGGCGCTGGCCAAGCGGCGTCCGGCGCTGTTGGCACTGATGGCACTGATCAGCGCGGTGAGGGTGGTGCCCACATTGCTGCCGATACACATGGCAAGGGTGTTGTCGAAGCTGAGCTGGCCCACCGCCAGCGCGTTGATCACCAGCAGCAGAGTGGCGTGGCTCGATTGCATCACCAGGGTGATCAGCATGCCGGCAGCGGTGTAAACCAGCAGCCCCATCATCCCGGTCATCGCCAGATGGCTGAGATCGGTAACCGCACTGAACTGTTCGAACCCCTCCTTCATGTAGTGAATGCCCAGAAACAGCAGGCCGATGCCAGTCAGCACCAGGCCAAGGCCGCGCGGCCGGGGCGCTTTCTGCAATGCCAGAAACACTCCAAGGGCCAGCAGTGGCATGGCGAAAGCGGCAATGTCGACCTTAAGGCCGAAGCCGGCCATCAGCCAGGCGCCAGTGGTGGTACCGAGGTTGGCGCCAAAGATGATGCCGATGCCAGCAGCCAGGGTAATCAGGCCGGCGCTGACAAACGAGATGGTGATCAGCGACACCAGCGAACTGGACTGGGTGACGGCGGTGAACAGGGTGCCAAACAGCAGAGCACGGCGATAACTGGCGGTAGAGAGCGCCAGCAGCCGCTCCAGCGTACCGCCGGTCAGCGCCTTGAACCCCTCCTCCAGAGTGACCATACCAAACAGGAAGATCGCCACCCCGGCAGCAATAGCATGCAGTGATGGCAGACCGGTCAGCAGCACCAACAACAGCAAGGTGAGGATCGGCAACAACCAGCGCTTCATGACACCCCGCACGCTCACAACTTGATGAAAAGTATAGCCAGCCGGGATCGGGCAGGGGCTGCCGGGGTCACAGTTCGCTGTTATCAGTTGGTAAACCGCGGGTAGCCAGGCTGTCACAGATATTTACAAGCTAAACCGCATCTGTGTGTCGTAACCTTATAAATCAGCCAGTTATTAATAGGCTTTTATTTTGCATGGTCTTTGCGCCGCTATGCCCGGGACTGGAGCAAGCGGCCATAACAATAGAACCCTGCAGGCGCTTGGCGCCCCTCCCTGGAGAATAAGTCGATGTTCAAAGGCGCTGTTTGCCGCATCTTGGGCCTTGCCGCCCTGATGCTCGGCCCGTCACTGGCCCACGCCGGCCTCATTCAGCAAACCCAGAGTTTCAACCTGACCTCCAGTGGCAGCGTGAGCGGCTATTACAATAGCTATAGCTCAACGAACAGCCGCACCGCTAACCTGTTGTTTGATGGTTTTGACAGCAGCCTTGGCTTGCTTACCGGGGTGGAACTCAGCTTCACCTCCAGCTTCTCCATGGGCGGCAACGGCGGTGCCAGTGATAGCCGTCCTTACACCCACTACGAACGTTATCGGGTCAAGGTCAGCGATTTTGGCTGCGGTCTTTTTTGGCTGTCGCCTTGCTACGAGACCCGCTATCGCTCCTATTACAGTAACGACGTGTCGTACTCCGCCACGGCCAACGCTACCTTGGGGATGACACTGCTGCAGCCTGCGGCCACCGGCTTGGTAAAAACGGGCTCAGCATTCACCAGCTGTTATGACGGCGGCTATACGTACTACAGCAGCTGCAGCGCAGCTCTGGCCACTGGCGGTGTCTTCAACGGCGCCCTCGACCTGTCGGGCATCAGCCTCGCCGCCTTTGAGGATGACCTGCGCCTGGCCCTCAGCGCCCAGCAGCTGCTGCGCGTCTATTGCGGCCACGAGGACAGCTGCAGCTTGAGCAGCACCCTCAACTGGGGCGGCACTGTCACTCTGGCTTACAGCTACGAGCTGGTCATCCCCGATCCCGATCCAGATCCAACGCCAGACCCAACCCCCGACCCGATCAACGTCCCGGCGCCAGCCCCGCTGCTGCTGCTCGCCCTCGGCCTGCTCGGCCTCGGCTTCAGCCGCCGCCGCTAACCGCTACGGCATTTAACCCAACGGCTGCCTCGGCAGCCGTTTTTTGTTGATGGGCTGCCACAGTTTGATTTCCGTTCACAGTCTTACCGTTAACTGGCGATTAACATGAGACCAGGATCCGCGACCAGGCTTCAAGGATGGAACAGTTACACCGCGCCATCTCCCTCTATCAGCTGCTGTCATCTGCCCGGCGGCCCATCTCAAAAGGGCAGCTGTGCGACCGGCTGGAATGCTCCCCCAGCACCCTTAAACGGCTGATCGCTGTGCTGCGCGACGACTGCCAAGCCCCGATCCTGTACGACCGTGACGCCAACGGTTACCACCTCGACAGCCAGGCCGGCGCCTTGGCCCTGCCCGGTTTGTGGTTTAACGAAAGCGAGCTTTACGCCCTGCTGATGGCCGAGCAGCTGTTTGCCGATGTCAGCCCCGGCGTACTGGCCGAGCCACTGGCCGCACTTAAGCGCCAGGTGCAGCACCTGTTGGGGCCAGAACGGCCTGATATGCCCTCAGTACGGGTGGCCACTGTGGCCCGCCAGCCGGTCGATAGCGCCGTGTTTGGCCAGGTGATGCTGGCGCTTAAGCAGCAACGCCAACTGCAGGTGGGCTACACCAATGCCCAGGGGCAAAGCGGCGAGCGGTGGTTATCGCCACAGCAGCTGTGCTGGTATCGCGATAACTGGTATCTGGCCGCCTGGTGCCACAAACGCGCGCAACTGCTGCTGTTTATGCTGTCGCGCATGGCCAGCGCCAGCCTGGGCGAAAGCAGCGCCACAGCGGTTGATGGCGCACAGGTCGAAGCCCTGTTTAGCCGTAGCTACGGCATCTTTGGCGGCGAACCCATCGCCACTGCTGAACTGCATTTTGCCGCCGACGCCGCCCCCTGGGTGCAAAGCGTTGAATGGCACCCCGAGCAGCAGATGCAGGTGCAAGCCGATGGCCGCATTGAGCTATTTCTGCCCTACAGCGACGACCGCGAACTGCTGCGCGACATCCTGCGCTTCGGCCGCGATGTCGAAGTGATCGCCCCGCCCGAACTACGCCAGCGCATCGCCCATGAACTCACCGCCACCGCAAAAAAATATGCAGATGGGTGATGGCGGGGTCAGCGGGTGGTCCACCTGCAGATCAACAATGCCAAGCTTTATCGTCGGGCTCGCTTCGCCAGCAGTAATCAGGAGAGAACATGGATGACTTCACCCCCTCTGATCTCAAGACCATCCTCCATTCCAAGCGGGCCAACATCTATTACCTCGAACACTGCCGAGTGTTGGTCAATGGCGGGCGGGTTGAATATGTCACCGATGAAGGCAAGCGCGCGCTTTACTGGAACATCCCCATTGCCAACACCACCACAGTGCTGCTCGGCACCGGCACGTCCGTGACTCAAGCCGCCATGCGTGAGCTGGCCAAAGCCGGGGTGCTGGTGGGCTTTTGTGGCGGCGGCGGTACACCACTGTTTTCCGCCAACGAGGTGGATATCGAAGTGGCCTGGTTCGCACCGCAAAGTGAATACCGCCCCACCGAATATCTGCAGCGCTGGGTCAGCTTCTGGTTTGACGATGACAAGCGGCTGGCTGCGGCCAAGCAGTTTCAGCAGCAACGGCTGAAGTTATTGCAGCGCCAATGGGGCGGCAGAAGCGAACTGCGTGATGGTGGTTTTGTAGTTGATCAGTCGCAGCTGGATGCAGCGGTTGAACGTTCACTGGCCGCCGTAGCCGCCGCTAGCGACCACAACGCGCTGCTGATGGAAGAAGCGCGCCTGAGCAAACAACTGTTCAAGCTGGCCGCTCATGCGGTCAATTACGGCGACTTTGTCCGCGCCAAGAAAGGCTCGGGCACGGATGTCGCCAACAGGTTTCTCGATCACGGTAACTATTTGGCGTATGGCCTTGCCGCTTCGGCCACCTGGGTGTTGGGCATCCCTCACGGGCTGGCGGTGCTACACGGCAAAACGCGGCGCGGCGGCTTGGTGTTTGATGTGGCCGATCTGGTCAAAGATGCGCTGATCTTGCCGCAAGCCTTTGTTTCGGCAATGCGCGGCGATGAAGAGCAGGAGTTCCGCCAAAGCTGTATCGAATCGCTCACCCGCAATGAATCGCTTGATTTCATGATCGACACCCTCAAGGCCATCGCCGAAACACTGGGGGTAACGGCGTCATGAATGTGCTTTTTATCAGCCAGTGCCAAAAGCGGGCACTGCCGGAAACACGCCGCATCCTCGATCAATTCGCTGAACGGCGCGGCGACTGCACCTGGCAAACGCCGATCACCCAGGCAGGGCTGGATACCGTACGCCGCTTGCTGCGCAAAACAGCACGACGTAACACGTCTGTGGCTTGTCATTGGATCCGGGGCAAAGACCACAGTGAACTACTGTGGGTGGTGGGCGATGCCTCGCGCTTCAATGCCCAAGGTGCCGTGCCCACCAACACCACCAGCCACGACGTGCTGCGCCGGGATGATGAGAATGATTGGCATAGTGCCGAGGATATTGCTCTGTTGGCGGCCATGGCCGCGCTATTTCACGACTTTGGCAAAGCGACCCGACTGTTTCAGGAAAAGCTGCGTAACAACGCCAAAGTGGCCGATCCCTACCGCCATGAGTGGGTGTCGCTGCGCATGTTCCAAGCCTTTGTGGGGCAGGGCACAGACGAGCAATGGCTACAGCGGCTGGTTGCGCTCGGCACAACGGATAAAAGCTGGATGAAGCGCCTTTACTGCGATGGCGTTGAGCCAAATGCCTCGCCGCTGGCGCTGGCGGACATGCCGCCGCTGGCTCGAGCTATTGGCTGGCTGGTCATCAGCCACCACCGTTTGCCTACACCGCCACAAAAGAACATCAGCCTCAAAACCAGAGAGCGCCTGTTTGCGGAAATTGATGCAAACTGGTGCGGTGCACGTGCGCCCGAGAGCGCCCGCATCCTGAAAAAATGCTGGGAAATTCAGATCGAGCATTGGCCGACGGGCAGCCGCCAGTGGCGAACTAAAGCCGCCCAGATTGCGCAGCGGATGTTACAGCGCACAGGCTTTATCGCTGGCAACTGGTTGAACAATCCCTATGTCACTCATCTGGCCCGTTTTAGCTTGATGCTGGCTGATCACGGCTATTCGGCCGGGCCTGCTCATTCCTGGTTGGGGGATGAAGCTTTTGCGGTTTATGCCAACACCGACAAAAGCGGCAACTGTAAACAGAAACTGGATGAGCATCTGGTGGGCGTGCAGCGCGATGCGTTGCGCATCGTGCGGGTTTTGCCGCGCTTGGCACGCCAGCTGCCGCATATTGCCCGCCACAAAGGCTTTGTGCGCCGCAGCAGTGTTGAGCGTTTTCGCTGGCAGGATAACGCCTTCGAACTGGCTGCGAGTATTCAGGCACGGGCGGCAGAGCAGGGGTTTTTCGGTGTCAACATGGCCTCAACCGGCTGCGGCAAGACCTTGGCTAACGGCCGCATTATGTATGGCTTGGCCGATTCGCGCTTGGGCGCACGCTTCTCGATTGCCCTTGGCCTGCGCACGTTGACACTGCAAACCGGCCACGCCTATCGCAGCCGGTTGCAGCTTGGAGATGATGAACTGGCAGTTTTGGTCGGCGGCGGTGCCGTACGCCAGTTGCATGAGTTTCAGCAAGACCAAGCTGCGCAGCGGGGCAGTGAATCCAGCGCTGACTTGCTGCCAGATAACAGCCACGTTTACTACGAAGGCAGCCTTGATGCCGGGCCACTCAGCCAGTGGTTGCAAGGCCAACATGGGCGCCAAGATGCCAATCTGGGCAAGCTGGTGAACGCTCCAGTATTGGTCTGCACCATCGACCACTTGATGCCGGCCAGTGAAAGCACGCGTGGAGGCCACCAATTGGCCCCGTTATTGCGCTTGCTGAGCTCGGATCTGGTGCTGGATGAGCCGGATGATTTCGCCATGGAGGATCTGCCAGCGCTCACAAGGCTGGTGTTTATGGTTGGCCTGTTTGGCAGCAAGGTGCTTCTCTCATCCGCCACCTTGCCACCCGCGCTGATCCAGGGATTGTTTGCTGCTTATCTGGCGGGCCGTCAGCAGTTTCAGAACAACCGGGGATTGCGCCGTGACGCCAACGTTTGTTGTGGCTGGTTTGATGAGTTCCAGCGCACAGCCAGCGATCATGGTGATGAGCAGAGCTTTATCGCTGCTCATCGGGAATTTGTTGCCAAACGACTGACCAAGCTTGCCAGTAGCAGCGAGGTGCGCCGCCGCGCTGCGCTGCTGCCGTTAGCCTTTCCATCCGCTAGCCAGGCAGAGATCCGTATCCAGTTGGCCTTGTTGCTGCAGCAACAGGCTCACCAGCTTCATCAACTGCATGCCGTGGTTGATCCCCATTCTGGCAAGAAAGTCAGTTTTGGTTTGATTCGCATGGCCAACGTTGATCCGTTGATCGATGTAGCGCGTGCCTTGTTGGCGCAAGGAGCAGCGGCAGAATGCCGCATTCATCTGTGCGTCTATCACTCACGCCACCCACTGTTGGTGCGCTCGGCGATTGAGGCGCGGTTGGATCGCTGCCTGCAGCGAGAAAAGGAGCAGGGAATGGCTATTTTTGCCGATCCCGAACTGCGCCAGCTGCTGGATGACGCTTCGGAGCCTGACCAGATCTTCGTGGTGCTGGCCTCGCCAGTGGCGGAAGTAGGGCGGGATCACTGTTACGACTGGGCCATTGCCGAGCCCTCGTCCATGCGTTCGCTGATCCAGCTGGCAGGGCGGGTGCGGCGCCACCGCAGCGGTACAGTCAACCAGCCCAACATCCTGATCCTAGGTAGCAACTGCAAAGCGCTTGAGGGGCAACGCCCCGCCTTTTGTCATCCCGGCTTTGAAAGCCAGCACTTCCCGTTGGCCAGCCACCAACTGGAAATGCTGCTGCGGCCGGATGAATACCAAACCATCAACGCGGCACCACGCATTCAAGCCCGGCAGCCGTTGGCGGCAAGCAGCAGCCTTGTCGATCTGGAACACGCTCGCTTGCAGGCGCTACTGGTGGATGTCAGTGGCCGTGCTGAGCGTTCGGTGCGCTGGTGGTGGCAAACCCCCAGCCTATATAGCGCCATCGATCAGCGGGCCGATCCGTTTCGCCATGATCCGCAGGGCTCAGAGCGCTTCTACCTGCAACCCAATGAAGATGATGAGCAGATCCAGTTTTACCAAGACAGTGATGGCGGACCGCTGGCCAGCGGTAATCGCTTTCAGCCATTAGCGGTTACACCGGGGCCGCGCATCGCGGTGTGGGGGGCGATCAGCTACCAGCAGGAGTTGGCGCTGTTGGCCGAGCAGTTAGCTATAGACCCCCAGGAATGCGCCCGCACCTTTGGCATTGTTGATCTGCCGAAGCGCGGTAACGAACAGGGGTGGCACTATCACCATGTGTTGGGGTTTCGGCGGGCATTGAGTTAAGGCGGCCGTTTACGGCCAGACATCGAACCACAGGATAGGGAAAACGAAGGAGGTGTGATGGTCAGTGAACACGCAGAAGCAAATCAGCATCTGGAGATAAGGGCGATCATTGACGCATTTATCCAGGAGCGTTTGCATGCCAAGCTCGACAAACTGAAGGTCGAGGAGGAGGACAAGCGGCAGGCGCTGCTGGCGGAGCATCAACGAGATGTGTGGTTGGCGGATGCCGCTCGGCGTGTCAGCCAGCTGCAGCTGGTGACCCATACCTTAAAGCCGCTACACCCGGATGCGCGGGGCACCAGCCTCTATCTGCAAGTGCCGTTGTGCGATGCACCCGAACTGGTGGCCACCCACACCTTGGGTAACCAGCGTGCCGATGACGTGGTAGGAAATGCAGCCGCATTGGATGTGTACAAGCTGCTCAAGCTGGATGTGGGGCAGGGCACGCTGTTACAGCAGCTGCGCGATGGCGATGCAGCGACTGTCGCCGCGCTGAGCGATGACCCAGCGTTAGCCAGTCAGTGGGCGGTGGCGTTTCTGGCGATTGCCCAAAGCAAAAGTGCCGTCGCCTCCCACACGTTGGCCCGGCAGATCTACTTTCCGCTAGCTACGGGTGGCTACCACCTGCTGGCACCGCTTTTCCCAACATCGCTGGTGCATCGGTTGCATCAGCAGTTGCAGCAGGATCGCTTCGATGACAGCGCCAAAGCAGCGCGTGCTGCCAAGGCCAAAGGGGAGAGCTTTGCCCATGGCTATAGCGATTACCCCAACCTGTTGGCGCAGAAATTTGGCGGCAGCAAACCGCAGAATATCAGCCAGCTGAACAGCGAGCGGGGCGGTAATGCTTACCTGTTGCCATCGCTGCCGCCGATGTGGCAGAGCATCGCGATCAAGCCCCCGCTGCGCCATGTCTCGGTATTTCTGGCCAAGCGCGGTGCTTTTGCCCGTCGTCCGCAGGTGCGGCAGCTAACTCGAAGCTTGCATGACTTTCTGGCCCGCGCCGCCGACTGGAACAATAAGGATATTCGCGACAGCCGTAGTCGTTTGGTGCAGGCGATCCTCGAAGAATTGACCGACTTTGTGCTGGAGCTGCAGGCCCTGACGCCGGGTTGGAGCCGTGATCCCCAGTGTCGCCTGGATGTGATCGAGCAGCGCTGGCTGGACCCGCTGGCCGGCGATGCAGAGCTGGATGGTGATTGGCGAGGCGAAGTCGCCAGTCGCTTTAGCCGTTGGCTGAACGCCGAAATCGCCACAGATAAAACGCCGATGGGGGATGACGAATTCCACCAATGGAAACAGGAGATGCTGGCTATGGATCATCGCCTGCGTGAGGAGCGAAGCCATGAACTTTGAACCCGTTGAGGCCGTGCTCACCTTGCCTCGGCTGTGGGTGCAAAACGCCAATGCAGTATCCAGCCCGTTGACGTGGGGGTTCCCACCGCCCAGTGCTTTTGCCGGTTTTGTTCACGCGCTGCAGCGACGTTTGCAGCAAGAAGGACATGCACTGCAACTGGAAGGCGTGGGCATCATATGCCATGACTTTGAGCCCCAAACTTTTCGCCCGCCGGGTCACTACCATCAGGTTTTTCGCCTGACTCGCAACCCCTTGAATGAAAAAGGTGAAACAGCCGCCATCGTAGAAGATGGGCGAGCCCATTTGAGCGTTAGCCTGGTGATTGGTGTTACCGGCGACTATCCCGCAGGTGATCACAAACGCACGGAGTTCGCCAAGATGGCCATGACGCTGGCCAGCGGCATGCGTCTGGCGGGCGGCAGCGTATTGCCTCACCCGAGCCAGCAGGCAGGCAGAGTGTTTGAACCTGAACTGCTGGAGTGGCCCGCCGATCCAGAAGGCCAAGCCCACGCATTTCACCGATTGCGTCGCCAATTGCTGCCCGGTTTTGCCTTGGTGGGGCGTGATGCGCTGCTGGCCGCGCACCGCCAACAGTTGAGCGCACAGCGGCAACAGCCGGTAACGGCGCTGGATGCGTTGCTCGATCTCTGCCGCCTGAATGTCGAGCCGCACCATCAGGAAAATGGCGACACCCTGTGGCAAGTGCGTCGTGCCCAGCGTGGCTGGCTGGTGCCCTTGCCGGTCGGTTATGCCGCTATCTCACTGCTCTATCAGCCGGGTGAAGCCCAGGGCGTGCGTGACCGCTCAGTGCCGTTTCGCTTTGTTGAAAGCCTGCTGTCGCTGGGTGAATGGGTAAGCCCCCATCGCATTACCAGCCTGCAGCAGCTGTTTTGGCACCATCAGGCCCAGCCTGAACAGGGCCTCTACCGTTTGCTGAACCACTATTTGCCGAATAACCGTATTGAATCACTGACACAAGGAGTTGCCTGATGAGCCTCACAACCGCTTCTGTACTTGCCTTTGAACGCAAGCTCGACCCTTCAGATGCCCTGATGTATGCCGGTAGCTGGGAGCATCGCCACAGCCGCGATGGCTGGCAGGCCATTGATGTGCGTGAAAAATCGGTGCGCGGCACCATTTCTAACCGCTTGAAATCAAAAAAAGAGATTGATGCGGCCAAGCTGGATGCCGAAATCGAGAAGCCCAATCTGCAGCGTGTGGATGTGGCCACCCTGCCACCCGATGCCGACACCCTGAAAGTGCGCTTTACCTTGCGGGTGCTGGCTGGCGCAGGTACGCCCTCGGCCTGCAATAACGTCGATTACCAAGCCAAACTGGCGCAGGTAGTCAGTGGCTATGCCGAGAAGGTGGGCTACCGGGAACTGGCCCGCCGCTATGCTACCAATTTGGCTAATGGCCGCTTTCTGTGGCGTAACCGCATGGGGGCAGAGGCCATTGAAATCCAGATCAATCAGCAACAGGGCGGCAAGGCAATAAAAAGCTGGAGCTTTGATGCGTTGGCAGTTTCCACCCGTCATTTCAATAACGATCAACCGGCGATCACTGAAATTGCCGCCCTGATCGAGCAGGCGCTGGCAGGCAAAGAGTTTCTGCTGCTGGAGGTACAAGCCTTTGCCCGTATGGGCGATGGCCAAGAGGTATACCCCTCGCAGGAGTTGATCCTCGATAAAGGTTCACAAACCAGCGGTCAGAAAAGCAAAACCCTGTACACCGTGAAGGAGGTTGCTGCCATCCACTCGCAGAAGCTGGGCAACGCCATTCGCTCGATTGACACTTGGTATCCCGACGCCGAAGAGATGGGGCCGATTGCGGTTGAACCCTACGGCTCTGTGACGTCCCAAGGTAAGGCATATCGCCAGCCAGCACAGAAGGTGGATTTCTACACCCTGCTTGATAACTGGCTGTTGAAAGACAAAGAACCAGCGCTTGAGCAGCAGCATTTTGTAATGGCCACGCTGATCCGTGGTGGTGTCTTTGGTGAATCCGGCAAGGAGTAACAGATGGATCACTACCTTGAGATCCGTGTGCTATCCGATCCGGAGTTTCCGGAGGGTCAGTTGCTCAGCGCCCTGTTTGCCAAATTGCATCGGCGATTGGGCCAAGCGGGTGAGGGGCGGGTTGGCCTTAGCTTTCCCCACCATGGCGTGGTGCTGGGTGGCGTAGTGCGGTTGCACGGCACTGAAGCTGACTTGCAAGCACTGATGGCCGATAACTGGTTGCAGGGGATGAAAGACTACACCCACAGCACGGCGATCCTGCCGGTGCCAGCGGGGGTAAGTTATCGCACCGTGCGCCGTGTGCAGGCTAAAAGCGCGCACAACAAACGCAAACGCTCCATCGCCAAGGGGTGGTTAAGTGAAGAGGAAGCCCTGACGCGCATCCCGGATAGCCAGCAGAAGCCACTGCGCATGCCCTATATCGAGCTACGCAGCCTGTCGAACGGCAATTTGATGCGGGTTTATGTGGAACATGGGCCAGAGCAGGCACATCCCCAGCTGGGGATGTTCAACGCCTATGGCCTGAGCGCCACGGCTACAGTGCCCTGGTTCTAACCCTCTTTTTCACGCGCCGAGTTAGCCCATTAGGGAACAATGGGTTAGCTCGGCACGCTTAATTTGGGTCAAATCCTAGTTTTGGATATAAGCTCTTTAACAAACAGGCGATTAACGCTAGCCTCGTCTAGCTCGCTGCCGCACAGGCAGCTCAGAAAGCATGGGACGCCGCACGGGACGCCGCATGGGAGCTCGCTGCCGCACAGGCAGCTCAGAAAAAACCGACTGCAGTGCGTCACGGTCATAACGAGCTCGCTGCCGCACAGGCAGCTCAGAAAGCAGAAGATTGATGAAAATGCCGCTATTGCGATCTCGCTGCCGCACAGGCAGCTCAGAAAAAGACGGGGTGCTTTGATGACAATCTACCTACGCTCGCTGCCGCACAGGCAGCTCAGAAATCGATGCTCGACAACTGAGCGGATCTCGCCTGGCTCGCTGCCGCACAGGCAGCTCAGAAAGTTGCAGTGGATAACTGTGTTAGCTGATTCAAGCTCGCTGCCGCACAGGCTGCTCAGAAAAAGAAGGCAGACAAATCTGACGCAACAAAATGGCTCGCTGCCGCACAGGCAGCTCAGAAAAAGAGATCATGCCGTTGTCATCCTGGACACACGCTCGCTGCCGCACAGGCAGCTCAGAAATGGTTCCCACGGTTGATGCTTGGTCATTACAAGCTCGCTGCCGCACAGGCAGCTCAGAAATTACCAAATGCCGTGTCATTCATACTCTTTTCGCTCGCTGCCGCACAGGCAGCTCAGAAATTGATGGAAAGCGCGAGTTTGGAAACACGAAAGCTCGCTGCCGCACAGGCAGCTCAGAAAAGCAATACGAGCGAATAGACCAGCAAAAAACAGCTCGCTGCCGCACAGGCAGCTCAGAAAGACATCATACGCAGCGCGCGCGGCGGTGAGCAGCTCGCTGCCGCACAGGCAGCTCAGAAAAACAATCAGATCGTCATTTGCCAG
>JAFOOX010000049.1 GCA_017425245.1 Gammaproteobacteria bacterium | reverse complement strand
CACCTCAAACACCCAACGGATAAAGCTGAAAGTCAGGTCGCGCAGCAGCGACACCGCCTTGCCGGCAAAAGCCAGCATATGGCCGAGCAGCCCTTTCAGCTGTTCAACTAGCGCGCCCCCCACCTGGGCAATCTTCTCCATGGTGCGAGCCAGCAGATCGTAGAAGGTAAAACCAGCCATCATTCCAGCCTGAGCCATCACGGCGGCATAATAGCCGGCATCCTTGAGCAGGGTAATAATGGCGGCGCTCAGACGATCCGCCCAATAGGAGGAAAAGCTGGCCTGCTGGCTATTCTCATAGCGCAGCCGTACCGGCTGGTTGAGGAAGTCGTAGGCTTTATCTGCCAGCGGCTCCCAACTGCTGTGGCTAGCGGTGTTAAGGTAGCCAGGAATGGCTGCTGGCCCCATCAGATGGGCAGAGACACTAATTGAACTGGCACCATCTAATCGATACTCCAGCCCTCTGACTGGTGCATGGATAAAAGGCCAAAGCGGTACCATTGGCACGGGGTCGCTGCCATGAGTGCAACGGAAGAATTTGCCAACTCTGTGGCTGGTGCCATTAGCAAAATTGGCTTTGCCCACCCTAGGGGCTCCAAAGGTATAAAGCTGGGTGGAACGACCATAGCTGTGGCTGATCCAGTCAGCCACCAGCCCTGCTAGAGCGCCCCCCAGACTGTGACCAACACAGTGGAAGGTGGTACTGCCTGCACTGCGTTCAACAAAATTCTGCAGTCCCTCTCGGAAGGACTCAAAGGTTCGATTGAAGCCGTTGTGAACGATACTGCCGCTGGTTGACGTACTGAGCCCGACGTTGCCGTCGGTGACCGCATCGGCCAGAGAATTTGTGCCACGGACAGCGATCAGCTTATCGCCAGCGAACTGGCCCTTGCCCTCTCCCAATAGCACAAAGCCTGTAGTGCGCTGGAATAGCCAGCCCCCCGAGCGCCCTTGAAGAGGAGTACTGCTATCAAAATTAAAGTGATTGCGGATTTCTCTATGGATGTCAGCTGATCGGAAAGCTGGCGTTTTAACCCGATAGACTTCATCGGCAATCAGTGATGCCAATCGCGGGGATAATACAGCCATGGTAAACCTCCTTGTTTGATAATGGGGGCGCGTTAAAGGTTGATGTTGTTAAGCTCTTCGAGTGTGTATGGCTCTGGCCCAAACGGCCAACGGCAGATAGTGCCTATTCCATGTTCCATTCTCGCTTTGCTCCAAACTGGATCCGGGTTAGGCACATAGTAAACAACCTCTTCGTTATTCAAGTCGCAGTTGAGCTGCTTCAGGCGGATGGCCAACTCCGGGTTTTCTTCAAATCCATGTTGGGTGGTGTGCCAAAGCAGATAGAGGCTTCCGTCCACCTTGGCCTCAATGGTCTGACTCACCGGTATATCTCCCGTAAAGAGTCCACCAGGCAAACTGGAACGGATACTTTTGGCGGGAAAGCTAAACCTGCCATCGGCATCGGTGGTGGTTTTGTCGATTAGGGGTTTGTCGTAATGCAGATCGCGCACCACGTTGACCCCAGCCAGTGGCTGGCCATCTTTGGTTAGCCGGCCGTTAACGGCAGGCGACAGGTGGACATCGTATTTTTTGGCGAACAGACCAAACATATCGGCATTAACCTCGCAGGCGGGCAGTAACAGCAGCAGCCAGGCCGCGAACGTGGCCCTCAGCAAAGAAGGGGAAAGTGGCATCAGGTTCGGCCTTCAGCGGGGCCACAGGCGGCGAAAACAGGCATGGTGGCTCCTTGCGCGGTGGTGGATGAACGCTCCCTGATCATCGCTGCAGATGTTAACCCTTGACCCTTGCGATTGTCGATTCGTGCCACTGTGATGCGGATCGACCTTTGAGGTTCCATTGGCAGCGCTCTGGCCAGGGCCTACATGCCGTGGGCCGTCAGCCTAGCATGACAGTGGCTGTGGCCCCGCTCCCGGATTTTGCCAACGGCCTGAGGTATACTGCCGGCCGTCATCCCAACCGCGTGTCGCATATGGAAATCCTGTCCATCGCCGTCATGCTCTTTTTGATCATGGACCCACTCGGCAACCTGCCGATCTTCACCTCGGTGCTGCGCCACGTTGAGCCTAAGCGGCGGCGGAAGGTGCTGGTGCGCGAGCTGCTGATCTCGCTGGTGATCCTGCTGCTGTTCCTCTATACCGGCGGGCCGCTGCTGAGCTTCCTGCAGTTACAGCAGGAGGCGGTGAGCATTGCCGGCGGCATAGTGCTGTTCATCATTGCCATCAAGATGCTGTTCCCCGAATCAGGCGGGCTGGCCGATGGCACGCCCGGACAAGAGCCGTTTATTGTGCCGCTGGCCATTCCGCTGATTGCCGGGCCATCGATTCTGGCTGCACTGCTGCTGCTTGCCGGGCAATATCCGGGTGAGATGGGCGCCCTGACCATGGCGCTGGTCGGCGCCTGGGTGGTCAGTTCCACCATCCTGATGTTTTCTGAGATGTTCCACCGCCTGCTCGGCGACCGTGGGCTGATCGCCATGGAACGGTTGATGGGGATGCTGCTGGTGATGATCGCCGTGCAGATGTTCCTGAACGGTATTGTCGCCTACATGGAGCACCTGCCCGGCCATGGCTGATGAATCGCTGGTGGTGGCCTACGAGGCTGCCGACAACCTGGAAGCCAACCTGTTGCGTGGTCTGCTGGAGGCCCATGGCGTGCAGGCCAACCTGAGTGGCGAGCTGCTGCAGGGGGGCGCCGGTGAATTGCCACTGGGCCAGGGGGTGAAGTTGTGGGTTATGGCTAACCAGCTGGAGCTGGCCCGCACCCTGCTGGACGCCTACGAGCATCAACCGGCCGATCATGACTGGCGCTGCCTGCAGTGCCACGAGATCAATGGCGCCGCCTTTGCCAGCTGCTGGCAGTGCGGCGCCCCCAAACCCTGATTTGTCCCGGAGATCCCGCCATGAGTTCCGCCCGCCTCAATGCCGACATCCGCGTCCTCGCCCCGCGGGCCCGGCTGGCTTTTGCCCTGTTGCTGTGCGAGCGGATGCTGCCCAACCTCGAACTCTATTGTGCTGCCACCGCCCAATTGGTGGGCCCGGCCCCCAACGCGCTGGAGGCGCTGTGGGCGCTGGCCATCGGCGAGCGCAAAACGATCGGCGAACAATGGGGTGAACGGCTGGATCAGTTTCTTGATGAGTTCGACGACGGCGACAACGCCGGCGCCGTCGCCAGCCGTCATGCAGTGATGGCGATCCGCTGCGCCCTCGATCTCGCCTTTGAAGGCGAGGGCGATGGCGCCATCGAAGTGAGCCGCCTGAGCCGCGATGACGTACGACTGTTTTTGGAAACGCAGCATGGCGAGCCGTTGGTGCTGCGTGATCAGCCGCTGATGCAGGATGAATTTGCCGTGCAGCAGGCGCTGGTCGAGGCTCTGACCGAAGGCCACAGCCGTGATGCCTTGCTCGCCCTGCGCCAGGAGTTACGCGAAGTCGGTGTCAGCAATCTCGGCATCGGCCGCGACTGACAACGCCTGGTTAACAGTAGTTCACACTTTGCTCGCCGCTTGTGGCTTGCCGGTCGGTACTGGCTGGTGCAGCCTGCGGGGGCTTGTCAATTCCGGGACCCGCCATGCGTCGCTATCTCATCGTTTTCGCCCTTCTTGGCTCACTCGCGCTGCTGGTGCTGTGGCAGCAACAGCAGAAACAGGCCGGCGGCCCGCCCCCTTCCGGACCCGTGCAGGTAGTAGTGGCCAGCGCCGCTGAAACAGAGTTTGAAGAGCTGGTCGAAGCACTGGCCACGGTCAACGCCAATGAGGCCGTTACCCTGTCGGCCACCGTCACTGGTGTGGTGCGTTCAACCCACTTCAACGACGGTGACCGGGTCAAACCGGGTCAGCTGCTGGTGCAGCTGGTGGATGACGAGGAGCGCGCCGCCGTCACCCTGGCCCAGGTGGCGCTGACCGAGCAGCAGCGGGAGTACAACCGCATCGCCAATCTGGTGCGCAAAAAGACCATCGCCTCATCGGAGCTGGATCGCATCCAGAGCCTGATCGATCTGGCCCGCGCCACTATCGACAGCGCCAAGGCGCGGCTGGCCGAGCGCCAGATCCGCGCCCCTTTTGCCGGTCAGCTGGGGCTGCGTACCGTCAGTGTCGGCACCCTGGTGACCCCCGGCACCGCCATTACTACCCTCGATGATCTGGAGACGGTCAATCTCGACTTCACCGTCTCAGAGCGCTATCTGGCCGCCATTGCTATTGGCAACGAGCTGCGCGCCCGCGCCGATGCCTGGCCCGAACGTATCTTTGTTGCCCGTGTCGCCACCATAGTGCCGCGCATCGATCCAGTCAGCCGGGCGCTGACCGTGCGCGCCAAGGCCGACAACAGCGATGGCGCGCTACGCCCCGGCATGCTGCTGCGCATTGAGCTGGTCAACCAGCGGCAGACCGCTTTGGCCATCCCCGAAGAAGCGCTGCTGCAGATTGGCGATCAGCACTTTGTCTTTGTGGTGGGTGATGACCAGCTGGTGCAGCGCCGCGATGTCACCATTGGCCCGCGCCGCCGTGGCGAAGTGGCGGTAATGAGTGGCCTGGCTGCCGGTGAGCAGGTCGTGCGTCGTGGCACCCTCAAAATTCAAGATGGCGCCAAGGTCGCCTTGAGCGGCGATCAGGGTGTTGGCGGGGCCAAGCCATGATCCTCACTGACCTGTCGGTTCGCCGCCCGGTATTTGCCACCGTTATCAGCCTGCTGATTGTTGCCTTTGGTCTGGTCGCTTTCGGCAAGCTGCCGCTGCGCGAATACCCGGCAATCGACGCGCCGGTGGTGTCGGTCGACACCCGCTATCGTGGGGCTTCCGCGTCGGTGGTCGAGCGGCGTATCACCAAGCCGCTGGAGGATCGCATTGCCGGCATCGAGGGCATTCGCAATGTGGTGTCGGAGAGCCGCGATGGCCGCTCCACCATCACCATTGAATTCAGCCTTGACCGCGATATCGACGCCGCTTCCAACGATGTTCGCGAGCGGGTGTCGCGCGAGCTGGGCAACCTGCCGGATGAGGCCGACCCACCCGAGATCAGCAAGGCCAGCTCTGATGACGACACCATCATGTGGCTTAATCTGGTCTCCGACCGCATGAGCATGCTGGAGCTGTCGGACTATGCCAATCGCTATCTGGCCGACCGTTTCAGTGCCCTCGATGGGGTGGCGCGGGTGCGCATCGGCGGCGGCCTCGACTACGCCATCCGCATCTGGCTGGACCGTAGCGCGCTCGCTGCCCGTCAGCTGACCGCTGCGGACGTCGAAGAAGCGCTGCGCCGCGAGAACGTCGAACTACCGGCCGGCAACATCGAGTCTGATGCCCGCCAGTTCACCGTGCGCATTCAGCGTGCCTACCCCAAGGCCGAGGATTTTCAGGCGATTGTGGTAGGCCGTGGTAGCGATGGCCACCTGATCCGGTTGGCCGATGTGGCCCGGGTCGAACTGGCGGCGGCCGAGACCCGCATTGCCTTTAACGGTAATGGCGTGCCCATGGTCGGCATCGGCATCACCCGTCAGTCGACCGCCAACACCCTCGAAGTAGCGCGCGGCGCCCGCGCTTTGGCCGAGGTGATCGCCCCAACCCTGCCGGTGGGCATGGAGCTGCTGGCCAGCTACGACAGCTCAGTGTTTATCGAAGCCTCGATCAAAGAGGTGTACCTCACCCTCGGCATCGCCATGGCGCTGGTGGTGGTGGTGATCTTCCTGTTCCTCGGTAACGTGCGTGCCACTCTGATCCCGGCGGTGACGGTACCGGTATCACTGCTCGGCACCTTTATCATCCTCTTTGCCCTTGGCTATACCCTCAACCTGTTAACCCTGCTGGCGCTGATCCTGGCCATCGGCCTGGTGGTGGATGACGCCATCGTCATGCTGGAGAACATTCATCGCCGTATCGAGGCGGGTGAATCGCCGCTGGTCGCAGCATTCCGCGGTGGGCGCCAGGTGGCCTTTGCCGTGGTCGCCACCACGCTTGTACTGATCTCTGTGTTTCTGCCCATCACCTTTCTGGAGGGGGATGTCGGCCGCCTGTTCCGCGAGTTCGCGGTGGCCATGAGCGCCGCCGTCAGTTTTTCCAGCATAGTCGCGCTGACCCTGTCGCCGATGATGTGCGCCAACCTGCTGACCAACCATGACCGCATCAACCCGGTGACGCGGGCGATGGATCGCGGTCTGGATCACCTGCGTCAGGCCTATATCCGCCTGCTGCGGAGCAGCGTCGATCGCCCCGGTGCGGCTATCGTGCTGGTGGCGGGCGCGCTGGCTCTGAGTGCTTGGCTGTTCAAGCTGATCCCGGAAGAGTTCGCGCCGCCCGAGGATCGCGGTGCCTTCTTTGTCACCGTCACTGCGCCGGAAGGTAGCTCCTACAGCTACTCCAAGAGTTACATGGATGAGATTGAACGGCGGCTGATGCCGCTGGTGGAGAGGGGCGAAGTCAAACGACTGCTGGTGCGCACCCCACGCAGCTTCAGCTCCACCTCCGATTTCTCCGGCGGCTTCGTGATCATGGTGCTGGAGGACTGGGGTCAACGGCGCGATGCCTGGGTGATCATGGCCGATGTGCGCAAGCGTTTGGGCGATCTGGCCGGGGTGCGCGCCTTTCCGGTGATGCGTCAGGGGTTGGGAGGCGGCTTCGGCAAGCCGGTGCAGTTCGTGCTGGGTGGTGCCGATTACGCCGAGTTGGCCGAGTGGCGCGACATCATGCTGGCGGAGGCGGCCAAGAATCCGGGGCTGATCGGCCTTGATCATGACTACAAAGAGAGCAAGCCACAGCTGCGAGTGATGGTGGATACCCAGCGCGCCGGCGATCTGGGGGTGTCAGTGCAGGAGGTGGGGCAGACGCTGGAGACCATGCTTGGCTCCCGCGTCGTTACCACCTTTCAGCAGCGCGGCGAGGAGTATGACGTCATCGTTGAGGGTGAACGTCTGGCCCAGAATACCCCGGCCGATCTCAACAACATCCAGGTGCGTGGCCGTGACAACCAGCTGGTGCCACTGTCGGCGGTGGTCAAGGTGGAAGAGATCGCCGATGCCGACGCGCTGATGCGCTACAACCGCATGCGCGCCGTCACCCTTGATGCCAACCTGGCGGATGGTTACACCCTGGGCGAGGCGCTCAACGATCTGGAACAGGTGGCGGCCGACAAGCTGCCCGCATCGGTGGTGATTGGCTACAAAGGCCAGTCGCTGGATCTGCGCGAGTCGAGTGCCTCCATCCACTTTGCTTTGATGCTGGCGCTGATCGTGGTGTTTCTGGTGCTGGCGGCCCAGTTTGAAAGCTACATCCATCCGCTGGTGATCATGCTGTCGGTGCCGTTGGCTGTGCTCGGGGCGCTGGTGGGGCTGGCGCTGGCCAACCAGAGTCTCAATATCTACAGCCAGATCGGCATCATCATGTTGATTGGTTTGGCGGCCAAAAACGGCATCCTGATTGTTGAGTTCGCCAACCAGCTGCGGGATGAGGGGATGGCCTTTGTCGATGCCCTGATCGAAGCCGCTGGCCAACGGCTGCGACCGATCCTGATGACCGGCCTGACCACTGCCTTTGGTTCAGTACCGCTGGTGATCACCAGTGGTGCCGGTGCCGAGACCCGCTACGTGCTGGGGGTGGTGATCCTGGTCGGCTGTCTGATGGCCATCATCTTCACCCTCTATGTGATCCCGGTGATGTACGCCCTGCTGGCCCGTGGCACCCGCTCACCCGAAGCGGTCAGCCAGGAGCTGGCACGCGAGCTGGCGGCCCACGACGAGCAGCGTTGAGGTTGATGCAGCGGGTGCCATTTACCCTCGAATGGCGCCCCTCATTGACTGGCTGACAACCACCTTGGAATGGCTATTCCAGCCGCCCTGGCCACCTTGCCTTTGCTTGAGTTTGTGCTCGGCATGGACAACATCATCTTCATCTCTATTTTTGATCGCCATTCTTGTCGGTCGTCTGTCGCCGCACCATCAACAGATGGCATGGAACCGGGCGCTGGCGATGCTGACCCGCATCGCTAGCAGCGCAAGGCGGTGGAGCTGCGCAAAGTGGTGGATTAAAGAGATACTAGAGTTCAGCAGGAGAACGAACTTATGGTGCATTGGCGGCTGGTCATGTTTTCTGTGGTGGCGTTGCTGGTCGGAGGATGCGATGAGCGGCCGCCGGCCACCGAGCCCAAGGCCGTTCCCGCAGTTAACCAATATCAGGATGAACAGGTCAGTTTTTCCTACCCAAAACGGTGGCGCGTCACCGACACCTTTGCCCTGATGGGCATGCAGACAATCATGGTGGAGGGTTCCGGCGACCGGTTAGCTACCGTGGAATCACGGCCGACCAATCTGGCGCCGCCGCTGGAACTTTACGTCGCTCAGGCATCACCCCAGTTCAGAAAGCAGATGGCCCAGCTTGGCCTCGTCAGTTCGAGCAGCTATAGCGCCATTGAGCGAGCTGCGGGAGCAGAGACCATCATCGGCGTGGAGGAGCGTGTCACCGTGACCGTACTGGGCCTTGAGTTCCCTTACGTCCGCGAGTATTACCACGTTACCGGTAACAACTTTGGCGCATACCTCAGCACTCAGACCTCGGCTAAAGATCAAGCCAAGGCGGAGCAGGAGTTCGCGCAGATCCGCAACAGCCTGCAGGTCAACTAATTACCGTCACGCCGCCACAGTTGGGCGGTGGCGGCACCGGCCTTGAGCTGACGATGGAGACTAAAGCCAGGGGGCGGGCTGAGCGCCAGCTGGCTCTCATATTCGACGTAAAGCCAGCCGCCAGGGCGCAGCCAGCTTGGCGTGGCCAGTAGTGGCAGCAGTTCGCGCAGCAGCCCCTGGGCGAAAGGCGGATCGACAAACAGCAGATCCACGGGCTCAGCCGGAGCGGTGGCGGCAAAGCGCAGGGCATCGCCAGTGACCAGCTGCACCCGCTCGGCGGCCTTGAGCCGCTCGATATTGGCGGCCAGCATGCGGGCCACCCCATCATGGCGCTCGACCAACGTCACCTGGGCGGCGCCGCGCGAGGCGGCTTCAAAGCCAAGGGCGCCGCTGCCGGCGAACAGATCCACCACCCGCGCGCCCTGCAGTTCAAACATCAGCCAGTTGAACAGGGTTTCGCGCACCCGGTCGGTGGTCGGACGCAGCCCCGGCAGATCGGCAACCGGCAGTTTACGCCCGCGCCACTGGCCGCCAATGATGCGGATCTGGCCGTTACCGCTGGCCATTTTGTCGGCCGTTTGCCGTTGCCCCGCCATTAATGAATTTACCCCGCCGAACCAGTACACTGAGCCGTTTTTCCGCCGCCAGTCTACCGCATCCACAGGCGGCGACCGAGGGAGTCAGCAACAGCATGAGTGATCAGCAGAAACGGAGCCTGTTTTCCTGGTTCCGCAGCGACAAGGGTGAGGCCCAGCCGGCCGAGGCCGCCAATCCGCCCGTCGCCGTCGACGAGCCCACCGCCGAGGTCGGTCCGCAGCCAGCTGCCCAGCCTGCCACCCAAGACAAACCGGCTTCCAGCTGGCTGAGCCGGTTGCGCGCCTCCCTCAGCCGCAGCCGCGAATCCTTCGGCAGTGGCCTGCTCGGCTGGCTACGTGGCAAAAAGATCGATGATGAACTCTACGAGGAGCTGGAGACCCGGCTGCTGACCGCCGATGTCGGGGTGGAGACCACCGCTGCGCTGATCAAGCAGATCATGGCCCAGGCCAGCCGCAAAGAGCTTAAACAGGGCGAGGCGCTGATCGAGCTGCTGCGCAACGAGATGGCCAACCTGCTCAAGCCGGTGGATCGGCCGTTGGTGATCGACGGCAGCCATCGCCCGCTGGTGATCCTGATGGTCGGGGTCAATGGTGTGGGCAAGACCACCACCATCGGCAAGCTGGCCAAACGCTTTCAGGCCGAGGGCAAGACGGTGATGCTGGCTGCTGGCGATACCTTCCGCGCCGCCGCAGTCGAGCAGCTGCAGGTGTGGGGTGAACGCAACAACATCACGGTGGTGGCTCAGCACACTGGCGCTGATTCCGCCTCGGTCATCTATGACGCGCTGGCTGCTGCCCGCGCCCGCCATGTTGATGTGCTGATCGCCGATACTGCCGGCCGCCTGCAGAACAAGGCTCACCTGATGGAGGAGCTGAAGAAGGTGGTGCGGGTGATGCAGAAGCTCGATCCACAGGCCCCCCATGAGGTGCTGTTGGCCCTTGATGCCACCACCGGCCAGAACGCCATCAGTCAGGCCAAACTGTTCAAGGAAGCGGTGGGGGTTAGCGGTCTGGTGCTGACCAAGCTCGACGGCACCGCCAAGGGTGGGGTGGTCTTCACCCTCGCCGACCGCTTCGCCATCCCGCTGCGCTTTATCGGTGTGGGCGAGGGGATCGACGATCTGCGCCCGTTTAATGCCAACGAATTCATCAACGCCCTGTTCAGTGAAGAGGAAGGCGGCGCATGATCCGTTTCGATCAGGTTAGCAAGCTCTACCCCGGCGGCTTTCAGGCGTTGCGCCAGGTCTCCTTTCACCTGCGGCGGGGCGAGATGGCCTTTCTCACCGGCCATTCAGGGGCTGGCAAGTCGACCCTGCTGCGCCTGCTGGCGCTGCTGGAGCGCCCCACCTCCGGCAACATCTTTATTAATGGCCATAGCCTGTCCCGCGTCGGCCGCCGTGATGTGCCCTTTGTGCGCCGCGATATCGGCATGATCTTTCAGGATCACAAGCTGTTGATGGACCGCACCGTCTACGACAACGTGTCGCTGCCGCTGATCATCGAAGGGGTGGGCCACCGCGACATCAAGAAGCGGGTCAGTGCTGCCCTCGACAAGGTGGGGTTGCTCGACAAGGTGCGCTGCCTGCCGCAGCAGCTCTCTGGCGGTGAGCAACAGCGGGTCGGCATCGCCCGCGCCATCGTCAACAAGCCGCCGATCATCCTTGCCGATGAACCGACCGGTAACCTTGACCCTGAGCTGTCGGCCGAGATCTTCCGGCTGTTTGCCGAATTCAACCGGGCCGATACGGCGGTGTTGATCGCCACTCACGATTTGGGGCTGGTGGCTCGCATGCGCCACCGCACCCTGACCCTGCGCGGCGGGTTGCTAACCAATGATGGTTTGGCGCGCACCTCTGCCGCCCAGCTGGACGAGGAGGATGACGATGAGTCTACTGTTTAAGGGGAGCGATGAGATTGGCCGCGTCCCCCGTGGCCCCTGGCCAACGCGTCTTGGCGCCTGGTTGGTGGATCACCTGCGGCAGATGGTGGGCAGCCTCGGTGAGCTGTGGCGCACCCCCATCTCATCGGTGTTGACCATGGCCGCCTTGGGGTTGGCCCTGTCGTTACCCACCGCCCTCTATGTGCTCTACAAGAATGTGGCGGCGGTGGCCGACGCCTGGCAGGAGTCGACCGAGATCACCCTGTTTCTCAGAAAGGATCTCTCTGACCCGCTGCAGCAAGCCGTTGCTCACCGCCTGTCGCTGCAGCCCGAGATCGCCCATGTCACTTACCTCAGTCCGGCCAAGGCACTGGCTGAGTTCCAGAGCATGGCCGACTTTGGCGAGGCGCTGCAGTATCTGGATCAGAACCCGCTGCCAGCCACGGTGGTAGTGATCCCGGCTGAAGAGCACCGCACCCCGGAGGCCGCCAAAGCACTGCTGGAGAAGCTGGAGCAGGCCAGTGAGGTGAGCTTCGGGCGCATGGATCTGGAATGGGTGAAGCGGCTGCACGGGGTGCTGGCGCTAGTGCGCGATGCTTTTGCCGCTGTAACTTGCCTGCTGTTGATCACCGTGTTGCTCACCGTTGGTAACACTATTCGCCTCGCTATTCTGGCCAAGCGCGATGCCATTGAAGTGATGAAGCTGGTGGGGGCCACCGATGGCTTCATTCAGCGCCCATTTCTCTATACCGGCTGGTGGTTTGGCATCATCGGCGCCTTTATCGCGCTGGTGGCGGTGAGTTCCGCACTCTACTACCTGGAAAGCGCTCTGAGCGCCCTGTCAGGGTTGTACAGCTCGCAGTTAACGATCATTGGACTTGATCTGGCCGAGGCCGGTGGCGTAATACTCATTGCCATTGCTTTGGGGTTGAGCGGTGCTTTCATTTCGGTACGCCGTCACATTGCCGAGATTGAGCCGCGTTGATCCTGATGAATCGGGGAACTTTCACGTAGTTGACGTGTTCCAAAGGCTGGGCAAAAATTTGATCGGCCCCACAAGTTTTGGCGAATGATTCCGGGTCCGCAGCGGCGGGCCCCTCAAGACAGACGAGGTGAGACCAACCATGCGTACCATGGCTTTAACCGTTCAGAATGGCCTTGAGGGCTATATCCAGGCGGTCAACAGCATTCCCCTGCTCTCAGCGGACGAAGAGCGGCTGCTGGCCGAGCGTCTGCATCGCGACGGCGACCTTGATGCCGCCCGTCAGCTGGTGATGTCCCATCTGCGTTTTGTGGTCCATATCGCCCGCGGCTATGCCGGCTACGGACTGCAGCAGGCTGACCTGATCCAGGAAGGCAACATCGGCCTGATGAAAGCGGTGAAACGCTTCGACCCGACGGTCGGCGTGCGCCTGATCAGCTTTGCCGTTCACTGGATCAAGGCCGAGATCCACGAATTTGTGCTGCGCAACTGGCGCATCGTCAAGGTTGCCACCACCAAGGCCCAGCGCAAGCTGTTCTTCAATCTGCGCAAGAACAAGAAACGCCTCGGCTGGTTTAACCATGACGAGGTGCAGCAGGTCGCCGCCGATCTCGGCGTGGCACCGCAGGAGGTGCTGGAGATGGAAGCCCGTCTCGCTGCCCAAGACGCCTCATTTGATGCTGATGACGACGATGAGGAGCACGGTATCTACGCGCCGGCTCTCTACCTCGAAGACAAGTCGTCGGATCTGGCCGCGGCCTTCGAGAGCGACCAGAGCGATGCCGATGCTACCGGCCGTCTGGGTGAGGCGCTGGCTGCGCTCGATGAGCGCAGCCAAGAAATTCTGCGTCAGCGCTGGCTGGTCGATAACAAGGCCACCCTGCATGAGCTGGCTGCCCGCTATCAGGTATCGGCGGAGCGGATCCGCCAGCTGGAGCAGAACGCCATGAAGAAACTCAAGCAGGCGTTGCTAGCCGCTTAACGTCCATCTGGCTGCCGCCCATGCAACAAGGCCCGCTCGTGCGGGCCTTGTGCGTTTCAGGAGGGTCAGTGGTGATGATGGTGGTGCGGGTGGCCCAGATGGTGATGACCATGGCTGCAGCTGGGCGCTGGCGCAAAGGGGCGCAGGCTGGCCAGCAGCTCACCGATAAAGGCCCGCGCACCTTGGCGGAACAGCGATACGGCGATGATCAGTCCCAGTACGGCAGCGGCGGCATAACGCCACGGCTGCAAAGGCGCGGCCAAGTCCAACTGCAGACTGGCCGGCAGTGGCAGCAGCAGGCCGCCGCCCAAGGCCACCGTCAACACCAGTAACAGCACCAGCGCTGCGGCCTGCGGACTGTACTGGCGGCGGATGAAGTCAAGCAGGCCGATGTTGAGCGCCGGGCCAAGCAGCAGAAAGACCAGCGCTGCCGGCAGCGGCAGGCCCGCCAGCACTAGCACGGCGACCACCGGAGTGACTCCGGTGGCGCACCAGTGCAGCGGCAGCGCCAACAACAGCACCAAGCCATAGAGCCACAGCGGCGCGTCGGCCAGCAGCTGCCAGCCGGGGGTCGGCGCGATGGTGGCGGCGACCACCAGCCCAAACAGCACCCAAGGGGCGGTGTGATCGATGAGGTGGGCATAGCCCTCACGCAGTGCCGCCGTGATGCGGGCACTACCCTGAGGCTGGGCGCCTTCCAAGATCAGCAGCGGCGGCTCAGGGCGAACGATACGGGCTACCAGATAACCCACTGCCACCACCAGCAGCAGAGCCAGCAGCAGTCGCGCCAGCGTCAATTCCACCCCGAGCAGCGCCAGTGACACCAGCACGGCGTCAAAGCCGAGAATTGGCGAGGCGAGCATAAAGGCCAAGGTGAAGGCATTACTGGCCCCTGCTTTCTTGAGTAGCGGCTGCAGCTGGGTAACCGCCGGCACACAGACCGGCAGGGGCAACCCCAGCAGGCCGCCGCGCAATGCTTCGATCAGGTTGGAGCCGCTGCGCCGACGCATCACCGTCAGAGCCGGGAACAGGTAGTTGATCAGTGCGGCCAGCAGATAGGCGACCAGCAGCGCCGGGGCTACCAGCGCCGCCAGATCGATAAAGCGATCCAGAGCCGCGACGGCCGAGCCGGCTACTTCCACCACTGCTTCGACATGCTCTTCATGGCTATGATGGCCATGCGCATGACCATGGCCAATCCAGTGGGGCAGCAGGATCAGCACCACTGCCGCCACCCCAAGCAGACTGCCGGCCCCTTCCAGCGTCCGCGTTTCGGCCGGAATGGCGCTGAGGTGGGGACGATGGAACACGACGTGAAGAATAGAACCGACGACAAAGGCCTGGAACAGCGCCAGCGGCCCGTGAGCCAGTTCCGGTAGCCAGGCTTCGCCGGCCAGCCCGCCGGCCAGGGTGGCGGCCATCATCGCAGTCAGCACCGCCCACGCCAGCAGCCGGCCATAGGCGGGTCGCAGCAGCCACCACACAGTCAGCGCCACCGGCACCCGGTGGAGAATGATCGACAGCGCCACCAGCAGATGGACCTCGGCATCGCCTTGCGTGATCAGCGCTGCGCCATCGGTGAACTCATGCACGCACAGCCCTGCGATCCCTAAAAACAGGGTGAGGCTGTGAGCCTGGCGGGCGGCACGGGCAAAGAGTTTCTCCACCAGCGTTGGCCCCACCAGACCGAGCAGAGTCAGGGGTACCACCGGCCAGCCGGCGCTGGCGATCAGCTCCGGCAGCACATGAAACAGCACCAGCCCGCCGATCACCACAAACACAAAGCTGTCGGTCAGCGCCATCCAGCCTGGGCGGCGCTGCAGCACGCGGTAGAGCAGCGGCCCCAGCAGCAGCACAAAAACACCAATCAGCAGCAGGGGTTGGTTGAGCAATGACATCAGATAGAGGAACTCAGAACAGTTTGAGGAAGTCATGGCCGATAAAGATGACAATCTCCACCGCGATCAGCCAGATGATGATCCACTCCAGGGTCGATGAGTGGTTGTGCTTCTCTTCGTCCGCCAGGATCTCCAGCAATTCGCCGATCACCTCCAGCCGGCGGTTGAGGATGTCCAGACGCGAGCCCACCTCCTGATATTCGTAGGTGGTCAGGTAGAGCGGATCGAGCTCGGGGTACTCCCAAAAGAATTCGGGCTTGTCGAGCAGGTCGTAGTGCAGGTTAACGTTGGACTTCACCAGATAGAGCTGACCGCGCAGCTTCGACAGCTGGCGCCGGGTCAGGCGGGTGCGACCGGTGGCGGCCAGCGCTTCCGGGATCGGCTTGGACACTTCGATGGTACGTGCCACCTCGGTCTCAAACTGCTCCAGGGTGATCGACTGGGCCATGGCGTGGGACACCGCCAGCTTGTCGAGCACGCCGTCGCCGGGCAGCTGGATGGTATCGTTCTGGATGCGGAAGGGGCCGCCAGGCTCGACCCGGAAGCGCAGCTCCTCGCGCAGCAGCGATGGCAACGGCGCCTCGACATGGGGTTGCAGTCGCTCCAGCAGCCGCTGGCGCTCCTCCATACCGCCGCCCCACTGCACCAGCGCGGCATAAGCGAACACAAAGACCTGGGCGTCGCCAACCTCCACCGCCAGTGCGTCGCGATAACGGACACAGCGGTAGGCGCTTTCGATGGCAGCGCAGGCCTCGGCAAAGCGCAGACGATGGCCAAAACTGACAACGGCACAGGTCTTGAGTTCCATCGGGGCCTCACAGTCGGGTTGGGATGCTATTCCACGATGGGCGTCAGTACGATCTCTACCCGGCGATTGCGTGCCCGCCCATCGGCGGTGTCATTGCTGGCCACCGGCTGCAGTTCGCCAAAACCCTGGGTGTGAACCCGTTCAGCCATCACCCCGCGGGCCAGCAGATAGCTGCGCACCGACGCAGCACGGCGCTCTGACAGTGCCTGATTATGGCTCTCGGAGCCGGTTGAATCGGTGTGACCCTGCACATCCACCATGGTCTTCTCATACTGATCGATGGTGCCGGCGATGTTATCCAGCACCTTGCGCATGGATGGTTTGATATCCGCTTTGTCGACATCAAAGGTGACACCGCTGGGAATATCGAGAATCAGGTTGTCACCATCACGGGTCACGCCTACGCCAGTGCCCTTGGTCTGTTCGCGCAGCTTGCGCTCCTGCTCGTCCATGTAGTAGCCCACCGCGCCGCCGGCCAAAGCTCCGACCGCTGCGCCGACCAAGGCGCGATCACGGTGGTGGCTACCGGTCGCTTTGCCCAGCACCCCGCCAGCAATAGCGCCGATCAGGGCGCCAGTAGCGGTATTGTTGCTGCGGGTTTCACCGGTGACCGGATCGGTGGTGGTGCAGCCCGCCAGCACCAGAGTGGTGGCCAACGCCAAAACAGTTACTTTCATTCAGCCTCCATGTTTAAACCAGGCCGCATCAGATGATGCGGGAGAATTGCTGCTGTCGCTGGGCCTGCAGGTAACGGTCAAAGACCATGCACAGGTGGCGGATCAGCAGACGGCCGCGATCGGTTACGCAGATGGCCGTGGGAGTCAGTTCAACCAGGCCATCTGCTGCCATTGGTGCCAGTTCGGCCAGCGCCATGGCGAAGTAGCGGTCGAACTCAATGCCATGGGCCTGTTCGAGCGCTGCCTTGTTGACTGTCAGATTGCAGATCAGTTCCTTGATCAGCTCCCGCCTTAACAGATCGTCACAATCGAGCTGACAGCCCTTGTGAATGGCGGAGCCCGTCGTCTTCGCTGCCTGCTCGTACGGGCGCAGTTCGCGCTCGTTCTGCAGATAGTAATGACCGATCTGGCTAATGGCCGACACGCCAAGGCCGAGCAGGTCACATTCGCCATGGGTGGTGTAGCCCTGAAAGTTACGATGCAGCTGGCCGGCCCGTTGCAGCTGGGCCAGTTCATCGTCGGGCAGGGCAAAGTGGTCCATGCCGATGTACTGGTAGCCAGCGGCGGTCAGGCGGTTGATGGTCTGGCGCAGCAAGGCCAGTTTGACCGCAGGCACTGGCAGCGTCTCCTCCTTGATCTTGCGCTGGGCAGCAAAACGGGCCGGCAGATGGGCATAGTTAAAAACGCTAACCCGGTCAGGTCGAAGGGCGATGGTCTTGTCGAGGGTGGTGACAAACTGCGCTTCATGCTGCAGCGGCAAGCCATAGATCAGATCGAGATTGATTGAGACGAAACCGAGACGGCGGCTCTCGGCCACCAGCGCCACGATGTGGCTCTCCTCCTGCACCCGGTTGACCGCCTGCTGCACCGCCGGATCGAAATCCTGGACGCCGATGCTGATCCGGTTGAAACCAAGCTCGCGCAGCAGCGCCAGCCGCTCCACCGACAGCTCGCGCGGGTCGACCTCAATGCCGGCCTCAATGGCTTCAGCGAATTGGAAGGCCACCTTGAGCATGGCCATCAGGCGCTGCAGCTGGGCTGGCGACAGAAAGGTGGGGGTGCCGCCACCCCAGTGCAGCTGGCGTACCTGGTAACCCGCAAACTGCGGTCCGCGATGGTGGATCTCATGCTCGAGAGCATCGAGATAGCGGTCGGCACGATCGCCATGGCGGGCGATCACCTTGTTGCAACCGCAGTAGTAACAAAGGGTGTGGCAGAACGGGATGTGCACGTAGAGCGACAGCGCCCGGCTAGCAGAGCTGGCCACTGCGGTGGCTAAAGCACCATCGTCATAGCCAGGCTGAAACTCCAGCGCTGTCGGATAAGAGGTATAGCGGGGGCCGCTGCGATCGTACTTGGCGATCAGCGCGTCGTCCCACAGCGCGGTCGTTGTCATGCACTCTCCAGCTGGAAGTGGCGGAGCGCCGTCAGTTCCGGTTTCAGCCGCTCGGCCCATTCGCTCTCTGCCTGATGGCGTTCAACATCCAGCCGCATCCGCTCGTTTCGCTTGAGGGCACTGCGAGCATCGCCAATGGGTTGTTCGCGGATCGCTGCGTACAGGCCATGCAAGGCGGGAAAGCGATCGGCCAGTGCCATGCCCTCGGGTACTGCCAGCAGGTCGAGCAGCACACACAGGCGCAGCGCCGCTTCTGCCAGCTCGCACTGCTCTTGCTCTGCCGCCCAGGCGATGGTGCGGATGCTGTCGAGTAGGCGGGCGTTGCGCTCGGCGCGCTGCTGTTGCTGCAACTGCCGCTGCTGGCGCTGATGGAGCCAGACGCGGGCCCACAAGTAGCTGGCATAACCAGCCAGCGCGGCAACCACCACCAGTGCCGTGATGGCCAGAGCGCTCATCACTCGTCCTCGCCGGTATCGTCACCGGCCGCATCGAGCAGCAGCTCATGGCGATTGATGAAGGCATCGAACTCGGCCTGCTCGCTGGCATTGAGGGTTTCACCCTCGTCGACGCGATCGAGCAGAGCATTGAAGCGTTCGTCGGCCTCAAGCGCCAGCAGCTGGCGCCGGGCTTCGTCGCAGTCAATGGCCAACGGCGCCACAGCGGCTACCGTGGCCGGGCTCAACCCGACCAGCGGTATCGGCTTGCGGCTGCCAATACGCGGGTCGCGGTTGGCTTTGGCGGTGCTGCTGGTCGTGCTTGCCGCCACCTGCTGGCGATGCCCAGGTGCATTGCCCGCCTTCTGCGTGGGACGGTTTTTCTTTTTGGCGCGCTCGGCAGCGGGCAGGCGAGGGGCTTTGGATGAACGGGCCATGGGTGCTCCTTAAAGCAATACCAAAACGGCCACTCGCAAGTGCAGGTGGCCGGGGGCGGAAATGGCAGCGGCGCCTCAGGGCGCTACTGCGGGCTGAGCGTCCGGCATCGCTGCCGGGGCTTTTGATTCTTGAGTCGCGAGGAAGGTGACCGTGGCCAAGAACTGTTCCGGATTGGCTGTCAGTCCGGCATGGGTCAGATAGCGACCAACGCGCACCGCAGGCACGCCGGTCAGGGCTAACTGGCGCACCAGTCGCTCATCGTCGGCGACTCGCTGGTTCAGGACTGGTGCCAGCAACACTTTGTGGGCATCCGCAACGCCATGTGCAGCCAGGAACGCCGCGGCACTATCAATATCGGTCAGGGCATTCGGCTGTTGCTGCACGGTTTGCCACAGGGTAGCGCGAGCGGCAGCCACCCGTGGGCTGGATGCCGCTGCATGCCAGATCTTGGCATGCCAACGCCACGCTGGGCGCAACACCACCGGCACGGCATGCAGACGTAGCGTCGGGTAGTTGGCCGCGAGTTCAATCAATGGCTCATTAACCGCAGCACAAGCCTTGCCGCCCGGCCAGAATAGCCAAGTGATTTCGCCTGCAGCCTGGTGCTGCTCAGGCAGCTTCAGGAAGTGGCGTCCCTCGACCGGCGTAAACCCGGCCCAGGCGGCGCTGGCACACAACCAAAGCGCCGCCGCCAGCCCTTTAATGGAGGCCGACCAGATACTGGGATAGGAGTTCAATTTCTGCATCCGTCAGTTTGGCGGCAATATCGCGCATCATGCCGTTGGGATCGTTAGCGCGTTCGCCGCTGCGAAACTTCTGCAGCTGGGCTTTGGTGGAAGCAGGGTGCTGGCCTGAAATGCGCGGATACTTGGCCAAGCTGTGGCCAACCCCCCGCGGGCCATGACAGGCGAGGCATGCGGGGATCTTGCGCTCGAGGTCGCCACCGCGATAGAGGGCGTCACCCGCTGCAACGACATTCTCCGGAGTGGTGCCTTCAATGCCCGGCTGGCTGGCGTAATAGGCGGCGATGTCGGCCATGTCCTGCTCGCTTAGTGGCAGCATCATGCCAATCATCTCGGGCACCATGCGCCCCTTCTCGCCGTTGCTCTCGGCACCTTGTTTGATTTCTACCAGCTGCTTGAACAGATAGCTTTCGTGCTGGCCGGCCAGCCGCGGGAAAGTCTCGACCACCGAGTTACCGTCGGCGCCATGACAGGCCGCGCAAACTTCAGCCTTTTTTTGACCGGCGGCAACATCACCGCCCGCCTGGGCTACACCACTGGCAGCCAGCAGCATCAGGGCGACAAAAGGTAGTTTCATTAGCCTCAATTCCCCGCTATCTCGCTTTTGATTCCGTCATTTGCTGCGAAACCATTATGATTGTTCATCCACAACGTCGGATTTTACACCAATTCAGATGCCGGTAAACGCAGTGCCAGAGGCGGTTCACTTCGCCAACCTCCAGTTTTTGACCAGTGCCGCCGAACTTCATCAGTTGCCGGCAGATAACGGCCTGGAGATCGCCTTCGCCGGACGCTCCAACGCTGGCAAGTCTACGGCGCTTAACACTTTGGCGCGCCAGCGCCAGCTGGCCCGCGCCAGCCGCACACCGGGGCGCACTCAGCTGATCAACCTGTTTACCCTGCGCGAAGGGGTACGATTGGTCGATCTGCCGGGATATGGTTTCGCCCAAGTTCCCGAAGAGATCAAGTTACGCTGGCAAAAGACCCTTGGCGATTACCTCAACAGCCGTCAGTGCCTGAAAGGACTGGTTGTGCTGTGCGACATCCGCCACCCGCTCAAAGATCTGGATCGCAACCTGCTGAGCTGGGCCAATCAGCGTCAGCTGAAGGTGCTGCTGCTGCTAACCAAGGCTGACAAACTGTCACGCGGTGCCGTGGCAGCTACCGTACAGCAGGTGCAGCGGGCGCCGGAAGTGACCAGTGGCCAGGTCACAGTGGCGCCATTTTCGTCGCTGGCCAAACAGGGGATTGAGGCGCTGGAGGACTTTATTCAGGGGTTAATCAACGCCAGCGTGTAGCCGTCGCCAGTGAAGCCGCAGGCCGCAGCGAAGGCACAAATAGCGTCACTATCGACCGCTAGCAGTTGCAGCTGTTGGGCTCCTGCTTCAGCGGCGATGGTCGCCGCTTCGTCTACCAGAAAACGCCCGACCCCACGGCGGCGGGTCACCTCACGCACGACGAGCTGTGACAGCCGCGCAGGCTCGCTATCCAGCTCCAGCAGAGCAGCAGCCAGATGATGATCGTTAAAGCGGGCGGTGACGAGCGGCGTACCGGCGTTCACGGTTGCGGCCAACGCCGCCAGCGTGGGCGCATCATAGAGTTTGCCGAGATCGGCCAGCAGGGCCGTGTCTCGCGGCCATTGATCGAAACGGAAAGCGGTCAGGCGCACCGGAAAAACTCCCTATGGCGGTTGGCGCTCGCATGCTATCACGAGCGGCGGGCGTTGCTTTAGCGCTCGCCGGCCATCACCATGGGCGCCCACCGCCGAGGAGACCGCTGATGGAGTGTCGCACCGGTTGTGCCGCCTGCTGTATTGCCCCATCCATCTCCAGTCCATTACCCGGCATGCCCAACGGCAAGCGGGCCGGCGTACCTTGTCCCGAACTTGATGAGCAGTTGCGTTGCCGGCTGTTTGCCGATCCGCGTCGGCCAGCGGTTTGTGCCAGCCTGCAGCCAACATCGTCAATGTGTGGAGTAAATCGTCAGCAGGCACTTACTTATCTGATTCAGCTGGAGCGTGAGACCGCGCCTTAGCGTGGCTAGCGGGCATGCAATAGCCTAGGTCATACTGAACTCGGCGCTTTTTGCCATTGTGCTCTGCTAGATGCCAGCGAACTGGCCCTTGTGGAAAGGCGGTGACGGCGGTTACGCTGGGACAGACTGCATGCCACAGGGGCCCGCCATGGACTGTCACCGCCCGACCCTTGCCTTGCGCTTGCGCAACGGCGACAAGTTGCTGGTCAACGACCAACACCTACGTTTTAACGGCTCGCCGATTGCCGTGGATCGACTGGCCTTAAGCCAGTATCGATGGCCCGGCCGCGACACCGCCCGTCCGCTAGCGTTGCGGTTACTCACCGTCGAGGGTGAAGTAAGCCGCTACTTGCCCTTTTGGCTGTTTGCCGGCAATGACTTCCAACGGCTGCTGGACCGGGTTGATGGCGGTCGCTGGCCAATCAAACGATTGAAACCGCGTGTGGTGCGCTGGTGGCCGTGGGCCATTCCTGCGTTGTTGCTCGGCGCGGTGTTGCCGCTATTGCTGCTGAGCGACTGAATCGCTGCTTTTGGCTTCCAGCTCGGCCAGCTTCTGTTCCAGTGCTTCGAGTTTCTCGCGGGTGCGCAGCAGCACCTGGGTCTGAACCTCAAATTCCTCTCGGGTCACCAGGTCCAGCTTACTGAGCTGAGCCATCAGAACCTGTTTGCTTTTGGCTTCCACATCCTGGGCAAAGTTGCGCAGGCCAGGGGGTAGGGACTCACTGATCTGGCGGGCGATCCCTTCCAGTTTGCGCGGATCGATCATGGCGGTACTCCTCAATCAGGGTGGCAATCAGTGTACACCGCCAGGGACAGAGGCGGCCAACCACACTGCGCCTTGGCCGCGCCACAATCCAACCGCCGGTCAACTAGCGGCAGGCAGCGAACAGGTCTAGACTGAATATCCGTTCATTTTGAGGAGCCACCATGGACAAGCGTCAGGCCATTCTGGAGGCCGCCGAGCGCGAGCTGGCCCAGTGCGGCAGCCACGCCATGACCATGGCTTCGGTGGCTCGCGCAGCCGGGGTGGCGACCGGCACTCTCTATCTCTACTTTGCCGACAAGAAGGCGTTGCTGCAGGCGGTGCAGGAGCAAGTGATGGTCGCGGCAACTACTGCCGTCAACAGTGGTGACGATCCTGCGCAACACTTCACTCAGCGGCTGAGCGGTTTCTGGTTGCGCCTGTATCAGTATTTTGTCGCTAACCCCGATGCCCTGCGCTGCTGGATGTTCTATATCCATTCTCCAGAATGCGATCGTCTGGCGCTGGTGGCACGGCAAGAGCAGCTGTTTGCTCCCTTGATTGATTTGATGGACCAGATGCGTCAGCGCGGTTTGGTCAAACCCTGGCCTTTGCAGTTGCTGGGGCTGTTTGCCCTGGACAGTGCCGTGGCCTTGGCCGAGAAGCAGCACCTCGGCCTCATTCCCGCTGTTGATGATGTGACGCTGGGCCAGCTGGCCACCGCCAGCTGGCAGGCAATCGCCCTGAATTCTGCGACTTGCGAAGGAGCATGACCCGTGACCAAAGTGAAATGGCTGGTGGCGATGATCGCCGTGGTGGTGCTGCTGATCGGCAGCGTCATCGGCTTCAATATCTATAAATACAAGAAGATGGGTGAGTACTTTGCCTCTCTACCGGAGCCGGAGTTCAAGGTGACGGTGGTGGAGGTCCTGCCCCAAGACTGGGTGCCTAAGATTGAGTCCTTTGGTTTTATCGAGCCCTATCAAGGGGTGACCCTGGCCAGCGAGACCGCCGGCACCGTCGTCAACATCGGCTTCGAGTCCGGTCAGGCGCTCAAAGCCGGCGATCTGCTGGTCAACCTGGATGCCACGGTCGAACAAGCCAACCTGGAGGCCGCTAAAGCCAAGCTGCCAGCAATGGAGGCCCAAGCCAAGCGGTTGCAGAAGCTCTTTGGCCAAGGTTCGGTATCCGAAGGTCAGCGCGATGAGGCGGTGGCCAACTTCCTGTCGCTCAAGGCTGAGATCGCCTCGCTGCAGGCCACCATCAACCGCCGCACCATCAAGGCGCCCTTTGACGGGGTGGTCGGCCTGCGCAACGTGTTCCTCGGCGACTACCTCAATGCCGGCACTGAGATTGTCCGGCTGGAGGATATCTCCACCATGCGCCTGCGCTTTACCCTGCCTCAGACCCAGTTGTCGCAGGTAGCAGTCGGTCAGCGTATCGAAGTGGGTGTCGATGCCTACCCGCAGAAGACCTTTGTCGGCACCATCACCGCCATTGAGCCAGCGGTGAACTACCAATCGGGCATGGTTCAACTACAGGCAGATATCCCCAATGTCGATCAGGTGCTGCGTTCCGGCATGTTCGCCCGGGTCAATGTGCTGCTGCCAATGCTCAAGCAGCAGATGGTGGTGCCGCAGATCGCCATCAACTACACCCTCTATGGCGACAACGTCTTTATCGCCGAAGAGCATCTGGAGAATGGCACCACCGTACTGCGGGCGCGACCGGTGGACATCACCGTTGCCGAACGGCGAGCCGAGGTGGCTCGTATCAGCAAAGGGCTGGAGCCGGGTCAGAAGCTGATCACCACCGGCCAGTTGCGCCTTTCCAACGGTAGCAAGGTGGTGGTAACCGAGGGCTTTGATATCAAGGCGCCGGCTCAGCTGCCGGCACTGTAACGGGAGCTCCTCATGCGCTTTACCGACATTTTCATCCGCCGGCCGGTGCTGGCGGCCAGTATCAGCCTGCTGATCCTGCTGCTGGGCTTTAATGCTCTCAAGGACATGCAGGTACGTGAGTACCCCGAAGTGACCAACACCGTGGTCAGCGTCACCACCAGTTACTACGGCGCCAGCGCCGATCTGATCCAGGGCTTTATTACCCAGCCGATTGAACAGGCGGTGGCTCAGGCCGACAACGTTGATTTCATCACCTCCAGCAGTGCCGCCGGCCTGTCAACGGTGACCGTGACCATGAAGCTCAACACCGATCCCAACGCCGCTTTGGCCAATATTCTGGCCAAGGTTAACTCGGTGCGTTCGCAGCTGCCCAGTGAGGCTGAGGACCCGACCGTGGATATCTCCACCGGCGGTGGCACCTCGGTCATCTACATCGCTTTTTCCAGCGATGAGCTCAATACCAGCCAGCTCAATGACTATCTGGAGCGGGTGGTCCGGCCGCAGCTATTCACCATCGGCGGGGTCGCCAAGGTCAACCTGTTTGGCGGGGTCAAATTCGCGCTGCGCGTCTGGCTGGATCCGGCACGGATGGCCGCCTTTGATCTGACCGCCGCTGAGGTGGTGCAAGCGCTGACTGCCAACAACGTGCAGGCTGCACCGGGCCAGACCATCGGCACCTTCACCGTGTTTAACACCACCGCCGACACCCAGGTAGGGACCACCGCCGAACTGGAACGGATGGTGATCAAAAGCGAAAGCGACGGATCGGTGGTGCGCGTCGGCGATATCGCCCGGGTATCACTGGAGAAGAGCCGTGACACCTACCGGGCGCTGGCCAATGGCCAGAACGCAGTGGTCGTTGGCCTGGATGCGGCGCCTACGGCCAACCCGCTCAACATCACCCATGATGTGCGGCTGATGTTGCCGGATCTGCAAAAGCAGCTGCCCTCGACCATGAAGATGATGGTGCTTTATGACTCCACCATCGCCATCGAAGAGTCGATCTCCGAAGTAGTCAAGACTATCGCTGAGGCTGCCGCCATCGTACTGGTGGTGATCATCCTGTTCCTGGGCAATCTGCGCGCCGTGGTCATTCCGATCATCACCATTCCGCTGTCACTGGTTGGGGTGGCGATGCTGATGCAGTTCTTTGGCTTCTCTATCAACCTGATGACGCTGCTGGCGATGGTGCTGGCCATTGGTCTGGTGGTGGATGACGCCATTGTCGTGGTCGAAAACGTGGATCGCCACATCAAGCAGGGCAAGACGCCGTTCCAGGCGGCGTTGGTCGGCACCCGCGAGATCGCCGGACCGGTGATTGCCATGACCATCACCCTGGGCGCGGTCTATGCCCCCATCGCCCTGATGGGCGGTCTCACTGGCTCGCTGTTCAAGGAATTTGCCCTGACCTTGGCCGGTGCTGTGTTTGTCTCTGGCGTAGTGGCCCTGACCCTGTCGCCGATGATGTGCGCCAAGATGCTGCGCGCCCACAGCAACCCCAGCCGTTTTGAGACGCTGGTGGAGCACACCCTGGAGCGGGTCAACCGTGGCTACGAACGGGCACTGGGCGCGGTGATGCAGCAGCGGGCCGTAGTGATCATCTTTGCCCTGATCATCTTTGGATCGCTGCCATTGCTGCTCAAACTGATCCCGAGTGAACTGGCGCCGAGCGAGGACAAAGGGGCCTTTATGGTGATGGCCAAGGCCCCCAACACCGCCAACCTCGACTTTATCGAGCAGCAGATGAAGCTGGGTGACCGTGAGCTGCAGTTTGACGAACGGGCGGCCTGGCTGTCATTCAGCGGTGTGCCTCAGTCCAACATGGGCATGGGCATTCTGGTGCTGAAGAGCTGGGGCGAGCGTGATCGCACCCAGGCTGAGGTACTGGCTGAAGCGGCACACAAGGCGAGTGAGATCCCGGGCGTGAAGTTCTCGGCGTTCGCCTTTCCAGAGCTGCCGGGGGCCTCCAGTGGCCTGCCGATCCAGTTCGTGATCACCACCCCCAACAGCTTCGAAAGCCTGTTTGAGGTGGCCAACGCGGTTCATGACAAGATCAAGGCCAGCGGCAAGTTCGTCTACACCGACATGGACCTGACCTTTGATGCCGCCGGCCTTAAGATCCATATCGACCGCGACAAGGCCGGGGCTTACGGCATCACCATGCAACAGATCGCCCAGACGCTCGGGGTGCTGATGAGCGATGGCTACGTCAACCGCATCGATCTGGGCGGCCGCAGCTATGAAGTGATCCCGCAGGTAGAGCGCTCGCTGCGCCTCAACCCGGAGTCGCTCAATCAATACTACGTGCGTGCCGCTGATGGCCGCGCAGTGCCGCTGGGCAACCTGTTGAGCCTGGAGGTGCAGGCCGAACCCCGCTACCTGCCCCATTACAACCAGCTCAACAGTGTCACCATCAGCGGTTTGGCGCCGGCGCTGTCGATGGGCGACGCCGTGGCCCTGCTCGAGGGGATCGCCGCCGACGTGCTACCCAAGGGCTACCAGTACGACTTCCTCGGTGAGTCACGCCAGTTCGTTACTGAAGGCAGCGCGCTCTTTGCCACCTTTGGCCTGGCCATTGCCATCATCTTTTTGGTGCTGGCCAGCCAGTTTGAGAGCGTCCGCGATCCGCTGGTGATTCTGGTGTCGGTGCCGCTGGCGGTCTGTGGTGCGCTGGTGGCGCTGGCCTGGGGGCTGGCAACCATGAACATCTATTCGCAGGTCGGTCTGGTGACCCTGATTGGCCTAATCACCAAGCACGGCATTCTGATCTGTGAAGTGGCCAAAGAGGAACAGCTCAACCACGGCAAGGATCGTATCGCGGCGGTCACCGAGGCCGCCCGGGTGCGCTTGCGGCCGATTCTGATGACCACCGCGGCCATGGTCGCCGGCCTGATCCCGCTGTTGCTGGCGGAAGGGGCGGGGGCGGTCAGCCGCTTCTCCATCGGTATCGTCATCGTCGCCGGCCTGACCATCGGCACCCTGTTCACCCTGTTTGTGCTGCCGGTGATCTACAGCTTCCTGGCCTCGCGCCATGAGCATTTGCCAGAGGTCGATGAAGGCGAGGCGATTAGCCCGCAGATCGCGAAGTAACGGTCATTGGTGATGACAAAGCGGCGGGTTCAACCCGCCGCTTTTACGATCCAACGCCCCAACGCGGCCCCTCGCTGGCAAGCCACTGGGCCAACGCTGTTGCCGACATCGGCCGCCCGAGATGATAGCCCTGAGCCACGTCACACCCCTGCGAGCGCAGATAATCAAGCTGCCAAGCGGTTTCCACCCCTTCGGCTACCACCACCTGATTGAGACTGCGGCCGATACCGATCACGGCAATTGCTAGTGCCCGATCGTCGACGTCGCTCTCCAGTTCGCGCACAAAACTCTGATCCAGCTTGATCTCGCTGACCGGAAAACGCTTGAGATAGCTAAGGCTGGAATAACCGGTACCGAAATCATCGACCGCCAGCCTCACGCCCATGGCATGCAGTTGAGCCAAAGCCTCACGGCTGCGGTCGACATCGGCCATCATCAGCCGCTCGGTGATCTCCAGGGTCAGCCGGGAAGCAGCCAGATGGTGGCGCTTGAGCAGGGTGGTGACATGGCCCGGCAGATCGTCATGGACAAAGCGCGCGGCGGAGACGTTGACCGCCACCGCCGGAATGGCGATGCCGGCGCTGTCCCACTGACTGAGCTGGTCACAGGCTGTTTCCAGCACCCAGCCATCCAGGGCGTTAATCAGGCCGCACTCTTCAGCCAACGGAATGAACAGCGCCGGCGACATCGGCCCCCACTGTGGGTGGTGCCAGCGCACCAACGCCTCAACCCCGTACAGGCCACGGCCATCGAGCCAGACTTGTGGCTGGTAGTGAAGCTGCAGTTGGCCAAGGCTGAGGGCCTGGCGCAGGGCGCTTTCCAGCTCCAGGCGACGGCTGGCGATTTCGTTCATCTCCTGCAGGAAAAAACGGAAGCAGGCCCGGCCATCCGCCTTGGCTTGGTACATGGCGATATCCGCATGCTTGAGCAGGGTATCAAAATCGCGACCATCATCCGGACAAAGGCTGATCCCCATACTCAGCGTCGGCGACAGGGTCAGGCGGTCCAGCTCGATACGCTCGGTCAGCGCCTGCAACAGGCTAGCGGCAATCGCAGCAGCACGGCGGCCATCACTGCGCGGTAGCACTACCACAAACTCATCGCCACCGAGGCGAGCCACCAGCTCCTGCTCGCCCAGTAACCGCCGCAGCCGGTTGGCCACCTCAATCAAAATGCGGTCACCGACCGGATGACCGAGGGAGTCATTGACGGTCTTGAAGCGGTCAACATCAAGAAACAGCAGTGCCAATGGCTGGCGTCCACTCTGGGCCTCAGCCACCAGTGCCAAACCACGTTCACGCAGCAGGGAACGGTTAGCCAGCCCGGTCAAGCTGTCGTAATAGGCCAGTTGATTGATGCGCTGCTCGGCTTCTTCATGCTCCATCGCCAGACTGCACAGGTGAACACAGGCATCCACCATGCGGATATGAAAATCGCTGGGGCCACGCGGCTCACGGTAGTAGAAAGCAAAAGTACCCACGATCCGGCCATCGCGGGCAGGAATGGGCGACGACCAGCAAGCGGCCAACCCCAGTGGCAGGGCAAAACCACGAAAATCTGCCCACAGCGGATCGGTGGCAATATCAGTCACCATCACCGCCTCGCCGCGCCAGGCGGCTGTGCCACATGAGCCCGCCACCGGGCCGATCGCTACCCCATCAATGGCGGCACTGAAGACCGCCGGCACGGATGGTGCAGCGACGGGGCGCAACAACCCATCCTCAATGCGCAGCACCGAGCAGATCACCTCTGGCGCCAACGCCTCAACCCTCAGGCACAGCAGCTCGAGCAGCGCCATCAGGCCGGTGCCGGTAGCGAGCCCCTCCAGCACGTCGTGCTGCAGGCAGCGAATCGCCTCGTCTTCACCCGCACGATCCAGATCGTCAACCAGCAGCGCCAGGGTAGAGCCATCTACCAGCAGTAACGGACTGATCACCACCGCCTGCATTTGGCCATTGGCCAACTGCAACATGGCGCCGATCTGGGTAGTGCTAAGCGCTAACGGGTTACGTAGCTGCGACAGGGTCGCTGGCGCAGCCATGGTTATTAGCTGCTCCAGGGCCATGCCCGGCTGCAATCGGCCCTGCTCACCATAGGAGTGCCGAAAAGCATCGCTGGCCGCCAGCAGCGCACCATTGCCATCAAACCAGAGCAACCGCTGGCTACTGGCCTGCCATGTTGCTGCCAGTAGCTCGGGGGCTGGACAGAGATCCGGCTGGGCAGCCGGTGCCGGTTTGACCATCAGTGCTCGCCCCTTACTACATTGCTCACCACAGTCTAGTCGTTGTTGGCGTGCCACTGCCGGCCATCTTGCTCTCGGGCAACGACTGTGACAGCGTGCATGCCGCAACCCGACCACCATGCCCGAAGGACCTCTGCACTATGGCCGGAACCAGCCTGCTCGCCCTGCTTGATGACATCACTGCGGTACTCGATGACGTGGCTGTTATGACCAAAGTGGCGGCCAAGAAAACCGCCGGCGTATTGGGCGATGATCTGGCCCTCAATGCCCAGCAGGTAACCGGGGTGCGCGCCGAGCGCGAACTGCCGGTGGTATGGGCGGTGGCCAAGGGGTCATTGCTTAACAAGGCGATTCTGGTGCCGCTGGCTTTGGCCATTAGCGCCTTTGCCCCCTGGGCGGTGGCGCCGCTGCTGATGGTCGGTGGCGCCTTTCTCTGCTTCGAGGGTGCGGAAAAACTGATCCACAAATGGCTGCACCGGGCTGAGGCAGAACAGGATGCCGCAGCCCTGCATGATGCGCTGCTTGATCCGCAGATCGATCTGGTGGCCTTTGAGCGCGACAAGATCAAAGGGGCGATCCGCACCGATTTCATCCTGTCGGCGGAGATCATCGTTATCAGCCTGGGCACCGTGGCTGGCGCCGCTTTTACCTCACAGCTGGCGGTGCTGGTGGGCATCTCGCTGCTGATGACCATCGGGGTTTATGGCCTGGTGGCCGCCATCGTCAAGATGGATGACGCTGGTGTCTACCTCAGCACCAAGAGCAGTGCCGGCGCCGCCGTTAAAGTGGTTGGCCGGGGCCTGCTGGCGGCTGCGCCAATCCTGATGAAGGTACTGGCAGTGGTTGGCACCGCCGCCATGTTCATGGTCGGTGGTGGCATTCTGGTTCACGGCGTGGCGCCGCTGCACCATGCCATTGAGCATCTGGGTGAGCTGGTGCCGGTGGTCGGCGCCGTAGTACCGACCTTGGTCAGCGCCCTCATCGGCATGGTGGCCGGGGGGCTGATCGTGGCGGTGGTGACCCTGGCCAACAAGCTGCTGCACCACCGCTAAGGCCATAACGCACAAGGGCGCCCGTGGGCGCCCTTGTTGTTTCAGCCTGAGAGCTTACTTTTTGGCTTTAACGCGCTCGACGTATTCACCGCTGCGGGTATCCACCTTGACCACTTCACCGATCTGCACGAACAGCGGCACCTTGACCACAGCGCCGGTGGTGAGGGTGGCCGGTTTGCCGCCGGTACCAGCGGTATCACCCTTGACGCCCGGATCGGTGTCGGTGATCTCCAGTTCAACGAAGTTCGGCGGGGTCACGCCGATCGGGCTGCCGTTCCACAGGGTCAGGATGCACACATCCTGCTCAACCAGCCACTTGGCAGTGTCGCCCACGGCCTTGGCGTCGGCGGCCAGCTGCTCGAAGGTGCTGTTGTTCATGAAGTGCCAGAACTCGCCGTCGTTGTAGAGGTAGGCCAGCTCCATGTCGACCACATCGGCAGCTTCCACGGTGTCACCGGACTTGAAGGTCTTTTCCAGCACCTTGCCGCTGATCAGCTTGCGCAGACGCACGCGGTTAAAGGCCTGGCCCTTGCCCGGCTTGACCATCTCGTTTTCGATGATGCTGCACGGCTCGCCGTCCAGCATGATTTTGAGCCCACCACGGAATTCGTTGGTACTATACGACGCCATTTTGTCCCCTACCCGAACGGGTCATCCGGTAAAAATTTGCGCGCATGATAACCGAAAATCCGGGCATAGACGAAACCCTGTGGCAACGCCAACTGGCCGAGGCGATCACCGATCCGGCCGAGCTGCACGCGCTGCTCGGGCTGCCTGCTGCAGAAGACGCCGACAAGGCCGCCCGCAAACTGTTTCCGCTGCGGGTGCCGCGCCCCTTCGCGGCCCGCATGCAGCCGGGCAACAGCGCCGATCCGCTGCTGCGGCAGGTGCTCACCGCCCGTGCCGAATTTACTGAAGCTCCCGGCTTCAGCTTCGATCCACTCGCCGAGCACCAGACCGCCCGCCCCGGGCTGCTGCACAAGTACGGCAACCGGGTGCTGCTGATCGTCCGTGGTGGCTGTGCGGTTAACTGCCGTTACTGTTTCCGCCGCCATTTCCCCTACGCCAGCGAAACCCCCAACCGCCACGAACTGGCCGAGACCTTCGCCTATCTGCGCGCCCATCCGCAGATCCGCGAGGTGATCCTGTCGGGGGGCGATCCATTGATGGCCAAAGATGACTATCTGGCCTGGCTAATTGGCGAACTGGCGGCCATCCCCTCAATCACCCGACTGCGGGTGCATACCCGGCTGCCGGTGGTGATCCCGTCGCGGGTGACCAGCGGCTTGCTGCAGGCGCTAACCGCCACCCGCCTCAAGCCGGTGGTGGTGGTGCACATTAACCACGCCAACGAGATCGATGATGAACTGCGCACGGCCTGCCAGCGCATTCGCGGCGCCGGCATCTGGCTGCTCAATCAGGCGGTGCTGCTGGCGGGCGTCAACGACAGCAGCGACGCACTGGTGAACCTGAGCGAGGCGCTGTTTCAGGCCGATATCCAGCCCTATTACCTGCATCAGCTGGATCGGGTGGCCGGGGTGGCCCATTTTGAGGTCAGCGACGCCCGTGCCCGCCAGTTGATGGCCGAGGTCCAGCGCCGTTTGCCCGGTTTTCTGGTGCCGCGACTGGTGCGCGAAATTGCCGGCGAGCCGGCCAAGACGCCGCTTGATCTCTATCTGGAACCGACAGATTCATGAACGAATGTCACCGAACACGCCCGCAAGAGAGCATGCCATGACCCTCGACCAATCCCCCATCTGGCCGCAGCTGGCGGCCACCCTTGAGCAAACCCTGATCGACGCCCAGCGTCTGGATGGCGCTCTCATCGCCCTGCGTGCCCAAGGGCGAGCCCAGTTCAGCGCAGTATTTCGTGACGACGCCGGCTTTGAGACCCGTTCGGATCGCTTTGTGCCCTACGTGCAGGAGCTGATGCTGACCCTCGATGCGCTGCGTGAGCGCACCGACTGGGACCTGCCGCTGGCAATAGAGGTGAAGAAACTGGGGATGCTGATGCGCACCATGAGCCGCACCGCCGCCGAGACCGGTCTCGATGAACGACCGACCGAGCTGGATCCCGAGTAAATCAGGCTGTACGAAAAACCGTCAGTCGACCATAATCTGCCTCAGGAGTACGCAAGGAGCGCCCTATGGCTATTGGCGATCTGGTCTCCGCCGCTAGCGCTGGTATCGATTTTCGCACCCTCTCACGGCAGGGCGAGGCAGCGGTGACTGCTGCAACCAGCGCATCATCAAAAGCCGCCGCCAACTCCACCACCGCTGACAGTGGTGATGACGAGGCGTCGATGTACAACGTCGCGGTGCGCTCATCCACTGGCCAAGCCCGTATCAGCAATGCGCTGACCCGGGCCGATGCGATCGCCCTCTATCGTGAACTGGCCGGCAAGCTTTAGTTAGCCGACCAGCGTCTGCCAGTTCTGCACATTGAACGCCTGGGGCAGCATCTCGCGCAGCTTGCCGGCGACATCACCGACAAAACAGATCCGCGACCGGTCCGGCAGCTCGGCCAGAATGGCGGCAACCTTGGCCTGCAGTTCTGCGGCGCTGTCGGCATCAATAGCGAAAGCATCGATCCCTTCGCGACTGTCGGCGTCAACCCGCGACAGGGCTTCCAGTGCGCCGATGCCAATGGGGGTCAGTGACAGACGACCGTCGGTGACCAAACCACCGGCCCAGCAGCAGAGGAACTCCTTGCCGCTGCACTGGGTGCGAAACACCATGTAGCCCACGGCGCCGGCCGGCTGATTAAGGCCAATCTCCTGCAACACGGCGGCGGTGCACTGGTCGCTGGCCACGCCGGGAATCAATTCGCTGACGATCATGGGGTCATCCTCTGGTTCAGTTTGGTTGCGTCAGTCCTTTGACTGAAGCGCGGGTTCGAAGCCGCTGTGCAAAAGCAGGGCCAGACCGTACAGAGTTTAGTCGCTGGTCGACGAGTCGACGACACCCCCGCCTATGGCCGGCGGCCACCAGCGATAGAGGGCCAAACTGACAATGGCTGCTGGCAACCCCTCAAACAACGCCTGATGCCAGCCCAGATATCGCCACAGCAACGCCACCCCAACGCCCACCAGTAACATCGCAATCGCCCGTCGCTCAGACGGCTGCCCGCCCGCGCAGTAGACCAGCAGCAAAGGGGCGAAGGCACTGCCCAGCACACCCCAGCTCAGAATGACCAAGGTGAAGACACTGTCACTACCGGACAGGGCAATGGTCAACGCCAGCAGCGTGACCCCCAAGGTCGCCACTTTCAGCCACAACGGACGCTCCAGCCGTTGCCTTGGCAGATCCTGGGTGACGGCCGCTGAGCAGGCCAGCAGCAATGAATCGGCGGTCGACAAGGTGGCGGCAAAGATCCCGGCCAGCAATAGTCCGACCAGAGGTTCCGGCAGTAGCTGCAGCGCCATGGTCGGCAGCGCCAGCTCAGGATCCGCCAGCTCAGCCCCCAATATCAGCCGGCTCAGCAGGCCAACGGCCGTTGCCGCCAGATAGAACAGAATGAACCAGCTGTAATACCAGAGGCGTACTGTGGTCATACGCTGGCCGTTATTCAGGGCCATAAAGCGCACCATGATGTGGGGCTGGCCAACCACGGCAAAGCCGGCCACCATCCAGCCAGCCACGAACAGCAACAGCCCAGCCAAACCGGGCAGCGCCAATTCAGGCGGCAGTGGATCGGTATAGCCCGGCACCGCCTGCAGTTGCTCAAAGGCGGCCAGCGGCCCGCCCAGGCTGACCACGGCAACCCACAGCAAGCCGCCCATGGTAGTGATCATCACCAGCGACTGCACCGCATCGGTCCAGATGGAAGCCCGGATCCCGCCGGCCAGCGAGTAGGCCAGCACCACCGCCGCTGCCACCACCGCGCCAGCCGCTAATGGCCAGCCCAGCAACACATGCAGTGCCTTGCTGCCCGCCAGCAGCTGGGCCGCCGCATAACTGCCGAGGAACAGCAGGGTGACCAGCGCCGTGATGCGGCGCAGGTGGGAATAGGGACGCCCATACCAGTTGGCCAGCAGCCCGCCGTAGGTCACCTCGCCAGTGCGGGCCGCTGCCGCCCGCAATCGTCGGTGCACATGCAGCGAGGCGATGAAGTCGCCGCAGATCCAGCCCGCCATCAGCCAGATGGCCGCGAAGCCGGCATACAGGGTGTAGCCGATCACGCCGATGAACATATAGCCGGAGTTGTTGGTGGCGACTGCCGACAAGGCAACCAGCCAGGGCGGCACCGAGCGGCCGGCCAGATAGTAATCCTGGCGGTGGTGGCGGGCTTGCCGGCTGGCCGCCAGACCAACAGCCACAAACAGTAGCAGGGTGATCACAAAGGTCAGGGTCATGCTGGTTCCTCAAGGTGGGGGGTGACCAGCTCGACAAAGGCTGGCAGCTCGCGCAGGGTAAGCAACGACTCATCGCTGGCCGCATCCAGGCGGTAGCTATCGGCCAGATCGATAGCCCGGCCCAGATAGGCCAGCGCCTCCGACGTCTGGCCAAGCGCAGCATGGGCGCAGGCCAGCTGGTAATGGGCGTGGCCGTTGTCGGCATCCAGCTGCAGCGCCTGCAGACAGAGGCTGATCGCCCACTGGGGTTCGCCCAGTTCCAGCGCAGCGTCGGCCTTGTAGCTCAGCGCTTCCGGACTCTCCGGGCGCAGTTTGAGAATGCGGTCATAAACCGCGATCTTGGCCTGCGCGCTGCTCTCCTGGCTGGCCCGCAACCAGAGCGCGTGGATCTCGTTGGTGATGGCCAGGTTCTCCTGGTTGCGCTGGATCTGACGGGTTTTGGCCGACAGCTGCTCTTCGACCCGGCCAAGGCGTTGCTCATACTCAGTGATGAGGCGCCCCACCTCCCGCTCAGCCAGATTCTGCATCCGCTCCTTGAAGTCGCGCAGGCTGGTCCAGCCGAGGATGATCAGCACCGACGAAATGCCGGCGATCACATAGAAGAAGTAGGTGATGGTGTTGCTGGCATAGCCCACGACCGTGTCCGACAGGCGCAGCTGACGATCGCTGAGCCGCTCACTGGTGCGCGTCTCCAGCTGGGCAATGCGTTCACGATAGTCCGCCTGCTGGGACTGAACCTCGCTGCGCAACGCGCGCAGCTCATCCAGCACATAGCGTTCGACAAAGGGGCTGTATAGCGGCGCCGCCAGCTGCTCGATCCGCGTATCTATGGCCTCACCATCGCTGGTGGCGGGGTTGGCGGCCACCATCAGCGGCAGCAGCAGCCACAGCCCCACCATCAAGCCGCGCATATCGCCTCGCCATGGTTGTGGCATTCGACCAAGGCGCGGTGGAGTGCCTGGACCGCCCCTTGATAATCCGCGTCAGCGACAATGAAGCGGATCTCCACCTGACGGCAGGACTGCTGCGTGGCCAGCACCCCGATACGGGCAGCCGCCAGGGCATCTACCGCCTGGGCCAGCAGGCCGGTGCGCCGCAGATCCGAACCAATAGCGGCCACCACCGCCACCCGGGCACCACTGATGGTGGCGGTCGGCAACTGCTCCTGCAGTTCGGCAATCAGCCGCTGAACTTTGGCCAGCGGCCCGGCCAAGTAGAGGTTGAGGCTGTTGGCGTTATGGTCGCGCGCCACCAATGCCAAACCGGAACGCTCCACCAAGGCCAGCACCCGCTGTTCGTAACCACGCTGGCCAACCATTTCATGGTCGAAAACTGCGATGGCATTCAAACGCGGACGCCCGGCAATGATCTCGACGCAGGGGCGGCGCGAGCGATAGCTGGCATCGATCAGGGTACCCGGGTGGTCAGGTTCAAAGGTGTTCTTGATGCGCAGCGGAATACCCGCCTGACGCAGACGGCGGGCCGCCTGCGGGTGGATCGCCTCCATGCCGAGCAGCGACAACTGGTCGGCCACGTCATAGTTGGTGCGGCCGATGGGCACCACCTGCTCCGCCCCCACCAGCAGCGGATCGGCGCTGGAGAGGTGATATTCCTTGTGGATGATCGCCTCGCGGGCGCCGGTCACAGCCGCCAGAGCACTGAAGGTGATCTCGCTGTAACCGCGATCATAGCTGTGCATCAAGCCGTTACGGCAATGGGCATAGCCGGTCACGATCGGCAGTTCGGTAGCCAGATCGACACTTTTGAAGGCCTCGAGAATACGCACTTCAAGACTGAGCTGCTGGTCGCCGCGCCAGCCGGTGAGATCGACAAAACGACCGTTGACGCCACGCCGCTTGAGCAGCAACACGGTATTGAAAGCGCTGTGTGCCTCGCCCAGACAGGCCAACATTTCGCGTACCCGGCCCAGCTGCTCGCCCATATCGAAATGGCCGAAGCTACAGATGCGCTGCAGATCGTTCAGGCAGTGGCGCACTTCCGACACCCGTTCGCTGATAAAACGGTCAGCCGCCAGCCGATCTTCGCTAGCGGCAAACAGCTCACTATTGATGTTGAGCATCCGCTCCAGCGCGGCGGCCAGGGCATCGCCCCAGTCCCGGCCGCTGTCACTGGCGGCGAACAGGGCATAAACCCCCGGCTCGCCACTCTTTTTGTGTTCCAGCAAGCTGTTGGTGACACCGCCATAGGCGGACACGACAAATACGCGCTGGTAGGGGTGATGGCGATTGGCCGGGGCCAGCAAGATGTTGGCAAACACCGCATCAACCGCGCTCATTGAGGTACCGCCAATCTTTTCAACACTGTGCACGGCCTGCTGGCGTGCAGCAGCGGCCGGTGGCAGGGGCTTCATCAAGGTTGGGGCAGGGTTAGAGGTCATGGTCGCTCCTTGTGGGTAGCGAGGCCGCCCGTCTGGGCGGCCTGGATTCAGTCAAGGGTCAGCAGCGGATAGACACCATCGCCATCGTGGGTTTCGTTGCCAACCAGCGGCGGATTGAAGACGCAGGCCAGCTCAAGCTCTTCGCTGGCCCGCAGCAGGTGCTCGTCATGCTGATCGAGGATATAGAGGGTGCCTGGCTCGATCCGATGGATCTGGCCATCGGCCAGAGTCTCCACCTCACCGCGACCGCGCAGGCAGAACACCGCTTCCAGATGGTTGCGGTAATGGATGTGGGTCTCAGTGCCGGCATAAATGGTGGTGATGTGGAAAGAGAAACCCATGCGCTCGTCGGCCAGCAGCAAACGCACACTCTCCCAGTTCTTGGCACTCACGCGGCGGTTTGAGGCCTTGGCCTCACTCAAGGTTCTGACAATCATCTCTGCTCTCCGCTTCAGGATGCCTGGCGCTGACGGGCGGCCATCGCCTGATCAACGGCGCGGGCCAGGATATCGAGGCCCCGTTCGAGCACCTCCGGCTCAATGGTCAGGGGCGCCAATACCTTGAGCACCTCATCAAAAGGCCCTGCCGTCTCAATAATCAGCCCCTGCTTGAAGGCCAGACGGGCCGCCTGATCCGCCAGTTCACCCGAAGGGCAGGCAAGGCCGATCATCAGCCCCCGCCCTTTGACGCTGAAGCCCGCGCCATGGCGCTTGGCGATGGCATTCAGCCGCTGGCGCACGTGCTGCGCCTTGGCGCCGACCTCGCTCATCAGCCGGTCATCGCGCCAGTAATGGTTGAGCGCGGCAGTGGCGGTGACAAAGGCGTGGTTGTTGCCACGGAAGGTGCCGTTATGTTCGCCCGGTGCCCACTGGTCCAGCTCGCGCCGGATCAGGGTCAGGGCGAAGGGCAGGCCAAAGCCGGACAACGACTTTGACAGGGTGATGATGTCCGGCACGATGCCGGCGGACTCGAAGCTGAAGAAGCTGCCAGCACGCCCGCAACCCGCCTGGATATCGTCAACGATCAACAGCATGTCGTGGCGTTTGCACAGCGCTGCCAGCCCTTGCAGCCAACGCTCGCTGGCCACGTTGAGGCCACCTTCGCCCTGCACCGTCTCGACGATCACTGCAGCGGGCTGATCGAGGCCACTCGAAGGGTCGGCCAGCATCTTCTCGAACAGCGCCAGGGTATCGCCATCGTCATCCAGATAGCCGGCGAAGGGCAGACGGCTGACGCCACCCAGATTGACGCCAGCAGCGCCCCGATGGTGCTGGTTGCCGGTACAGGCCAGGGCCCCCAGGCTGCAGCCATGAAAGCCGTTGGTGAAGGCCACAATGTTGTGGCGGCCGGTGACCTTGCGCGCCAGCTTGAGCGCAGCTTCCACGGCATTGGCACCGGTAGGGCCAGTAAACTGGGCCACATGGTCAAGGCCGCGCGGCTGCAGGATCACCTGCTGCAGGGTGGCCAGAAACTCACTCTTGGCGGCGGTGTGAAAGTCGAGGCTGTGAGCCACGCCATTTGCCTGCAGGTAGCTGATCAGCGCTGCCTTCAAGGGGGCGGGGTTATGGCCGTAGTTGAGCGCGCCGGCGCCGGCCAGAAAATCGATATAGCTCTTGCCATCAGCGGTGTAGAGAGTGGCGCCTTCGGCCGATGCGATCTCCAGCGGAAAACGGCGGCAATAGCTGCGCACCTCAGATTCATGGTCTTTATACAGGGTCAACATGATAGGGCCTCTGCTTGGTCAGAAGGGGGGATCCGGCTGCCGCGCGTGCCGGGCTTAGGGGGCCCAAGCGCAGCAGATATTCACTAGGGTGGTGGCCGCCAAAATCGCGCTGACTGTCAAACAGCAGCTGCTGGTGCTGCGGCCAACCGCAGCGTTCCGCTAGCCCCTGAAACAGACGCCAGGAGGCGCGGTTATCGGCGGTGATGGTGGTTTCTAGATAGCGGATATCAGCGTGGCTGGCGCGCTGCAACAGATGCAGCAGCATGCGCTGGGCCAGCCCCTGGCCACGCGCCGATTCATGCACCGCTACCTGCCAGATGAACAGCGCGTCGGGCTGCTGTGGCAAACGGTAGCCAGTCACACTGCCTACCAGCTTGCCGCAACAGTCTGCAACAACGGCACAATCGGCAAAATGGGTGCACTGCAACAGGTTGCAGTACACCGAGTTGGGATCGAGCGGGGGACAGCAACGCACCAGCTCTGCCACTGCCAGGGCATCGCTCGCTGCTGGACAGCGCAAGTCAATCGCGGACATTTATAGCCTTACTATTATTTAGCGTGGCTATATATGCTAGCGGCAAAGCTACGCCTGTCAAATCTGATTGACGATTAATTAGCCTATAAATGGCTTGTTTTATGTTTGCAGCTCTAAAAACAACAACAACAAGGCTATGGATTGCCGCCGAGCGCAGCCGCTGGGACAGCGTTATACTGGACGCCCATTCGTTGTCTGGATCGCTCATGGAAGCCGATGCCCGCGCCTTGATGCTGCTGCGTCAGATCGTTCGTACCATCGATCTCAACGGACGGGAGCTGTCGCGCCATGCGGGTTTAACCACGCCCCAGCTGATCCTGCTGCAGACGATTGCCGCCCAAGGCCCCATGGCAGTAGGCGCTATCGCCCGTGCCATGAACCTGACCCAGGCCACGGTCACCAACATCATTGATCGTCTGGAAGCCAAGGCCTTGGTGGTGCGCCAGCGCAGTGCCAGCGACAAGCGCAGGGTGCTGGTTTCGTTGACGGAGAGTGGGCAGCAGGCGGTTGCCAGCTGCCCGACGCCCCTGCAACAGCAGTTTGTCGCCGCCTTCAACCAGCTGCAGGGGTGGGAACAGAGTCAGATCATTGCCACCCTTGAGCGCGTATCCAGCCTGCTCGGTGGCAGTAGCATTGATGCGGCCCCGCTGCTGACGCTGGGAGCCATCGACCACAGCGACTGAGGCGCGCAGCGCTAACTCAGCAACCGGTTTTTCGGCTAGTCGGATCCAGCAAAAGCAGCGACCGCTGGCAGCAGCCGGTGGTCGAAATCAACCAGCGTCTGGTTCTCCCACGACGAGCCGTCAATGCCGCCCACAGTGCCACCCCAGGCCACCCATTCAGCGCCCCAGTAACCCCAGCCGATCGTGCCATCCACCGTTGCCAGCATGGCAGCCACGGCCTGCAGATAGGCCAGCTGACCTTCAGGCGTGGCCGGATAGCCGGGTATCAGCTGTGCCGGTTCACCAACCACATTGGTGGTGTTGTCCTGCCAGTCTAGGGTAAAGGGGTAGGCGGTCTCGGCCAGCAGCAGCGGTTTGCCACTGGCCTGATGGATAGCCGCCAGGCCGCTGGCCAGAGCGTCCAGATCGCTGCCGTGCCATAACGGATAGTAGGAGACGGCGGCGATGTCGTAATCGAGAGCGGCCAGCGTGCTGAACAGGGCCGGCGCCTGACGATAATCAGCAGCATGCAGGATCAGTTGAGTCTGGCGGCTGCCAGCGCGGGCCCCGGCCAGCCCCGCCGCCAGCAGGCGGACAAAGGTGTCCGGGTGGTCCCAGCGCTGGCCTTGGGGCCACAGCAGACCGTTATCGATCTCGTTGCCGATCTGGGCGTAATCAGGGGTCAGCCGCGCCAGCGCTTCTTGGGTAAAGGTGGTGACCGCTGCGGCCAGTTCGTCACCTGTCAGATCCTGCCAGTCGGCGGGGGGCTGCTGATGGCCGGGGTCCGCCCAGGTATCGGAGTAATGGATAGTGATCCAGGTCCGCAGCCCGGCGCTACGGATGCGCTCGCTGAACGCCGCCACCTCATCAAGGCTGGAACTGCCATCGGCCGGGTTATTCCACAGCCGCAGGCGAACGGTGTTGACCCCGGCCTGCTTAAGCAGTTGCAGCAGATCGCCGGCAGCGCCGTTGCCATCGTAATAGCGGATACCCGCCTGCTCCATGGTTGGCAGGAAGGAGAGATCGACGCCACGGATCTGCGCTGAGGCAGGCGGCTCGACGACAATGCTGTCGCCACCGCCGGATGAATTGCAGCCAGCCATCACAAGGGTCAGCAGCAGCCCCAGCATCAACCAGCGGGACCTTAACGATGGAATGCGGATGACGACCATGCCGAGAGCTCAATGGCGGTTGTGGTCTGACCATAATTCCCAGATCCTCGCCAACTCACCGGGAAGGTGATCACGGCCCTGGCAGAAAGGTCTCTCAGGGCACCTCGCTGCCCCGCACCACCTGCCACAGGCGATACCACTCATCGCGATTTAGCCTGACCTCGCTGGCTTGGGCGCAGGCGCGCAGGCGCGCAAGATTGGTGGTGCCAACCACCGGCTGCAGCCGGGCCGGATGACGCAGCAGCCAGCCCAGCATAATCGCTTCGCGACTGCACTGGTGTACCTCGGCCAGTTCCGCCACCAAGCTGGCGGCCAAATAGTGCTGGTGGTTGTCAAAGCCGTCGCTGCGACACAGGCGACCGCCGCCCAGCGGTGACCAAGCCTGAATGTGGACATTATGCAGCCGGCAGTAGTCGAGGGTGCCGCTGGCTAGCGCCGTGCTCGCATCGTTGCGGTTGGCGTTGATCCCCTCTTCCAGCAGATGGCTGTGGCTGAGCGACAGCTCCAGCTGGTTGACTACCAGCGGCTGGCGCACATGGTGCTGCAGCAGTGCCAGCTGGCCGGCGGTATGGTTGCTGACGCCGAAATAGCGCACCTTGCCACTGCCATGCAGATGGTCGAGGGCACGGGCCACCTCCTCCGGATCCATCAGCGGATCGGGACGGTGGAGCAGAAACAGGTCGAGATAATCGGTCGCCAACCGGCGCAGGCTGGCTTCAGCTGAGCGGATAATGTGGTCGTAGCTGAAGTCGTAGCGCTTGGGGGCGTCCGCCGTCGGTTCACCGGCGAAGCGGATGCCGCACTTGCTCTGGATAATCAGCTGATCACGCCGCTGGCTGCGGCCGCGCAGCCAGTCGCCGAATACCTGCTCCGATTTGCCCAAGGTGTAGATATCGGCATGATCGAACAGGTTGATCCCCAACTCGCACGCCAGATCGAAGGCGCTGGCTGCGTGACGGCGCTGGTCATCCGTGGCGGGCTGCTGATCCCAGCTGCCCCCAATATGCATGCAGCCATAAGCCAACGGCGAAACCCGCAGCTCGGTGTGGGCGATCGGGATTGTGGTCATGGGCGGACTCCCGGCAGGGCAACAATTGCCTGCAAGCCTAGCGAAGTGGTGGCCAGCAGCGAGAGACGGCTGCGGCGAGCTTCGCCGTTCACGGCGAAAGGTGACGGTAAAAGCGCCTGAACGCCACCGCCCCCAGATCGGCCAACACCAGCTCATCCGCCTCAGTGAAGCCGAGCTTCGTCATCACCCGCGCCGATGCCCCATTGGCGGGGTGAACCAGCCCCATCACCCGCGGTGTTTGTCCCTGCCGAAGATAGTGGTCTAACACCGTCTGGCTGGTTTCGGTGGCCAGCCCCAACCCCCAGAATTCGGGCAGAAAGCGATAGCCGAGGTCCACCTCTTGTAGATCGGGCAGATACTTAAGGCCACAAAAGCCGATCACCTCACCGGTTGCGCGCCATTCCACCGCCAGCCGGCCATAGATGGAGGTGGCATAGTCGTGCAACGGGGCCCGCGCCATCAGCGCCAGCGCGTCCTCCAATGAGGTCAGGCCATGGTTGTCGGTATAGCGGATAATCGCCGGATCGCTACCCAGACGCAGGTAAGCCGGGCCGTCGGCAAGTTCAAAGGGGCGCAATCGGGTGCGTGTGCTAACGAGGGTTGGCGTCATCAGTTTAGTGACCGTCCGCAGCCGCTCAGCAACCGCTCACCGTACTCAATGGTAACCCGGGTCTCGAACAGCTCACCACTCATGCTGTCATGACAGCTTTCGTGCTTAAGGCTGATGGTCAGCGATTGGCCTTCTGCCTCCAGATCGAAGCGGCTGCCAAAAGTTTCGTTGATCGGGGAGGCTGAGGGTGCTTCGATGCGGGTTTGGCCATAATCGAGCAGTAGTACCACCCGTTCTGGGTAGAGTTCCAGTATCCAGCCCGGTTCCTGACCAATGGCCCTGAAATCGGCACCCGCCAACTTGGCTTTTTCCCACACCGCCTCTCGCGGCTCGGCCACGCACTGGGGTTGCGGCTGGCCCTCAATCTCCAGGATAGCGTTATCGCCCTTGTTCCAGAACAGCACGCCGTCAGCTTCGTAGCGGGCGCCGCTAGCGCTGACCACCTGTTGCAGCAGCAGTGTCTGCTCGGGCAAAAACAGCCACATGCCATCGCCTTTGAACTCGGCGACCAAGCGCATCTCCGGGCCGCAGTGGTAGACCATCACCCGCGGTTCCCCGCCGGCTTCAAGGGGGGGCTGTTCTTCGCCTGCCGTCGTCGCTGCCGCCATGGGGTCGGACACCGGCGCAACCGCTGTGGGTACCTCCATCTGTCGCTCACAACCTGCCAGCAGCAGGGCACAGCCGACAGCGGTCAGGATCAGACGCAACATCCGCTCACTCCTTGGCGCAGCCCGGTTCAGGGCTTGATGAACTTGAGGGTCATGCGGTCGCTTTCGCCAATCGCCAGATAATAGTCGCGGCGCTCATCGCCCAGTGCCAGCGTCGGAGGCAGGGTCCACACCCCTTGAGGATGATCAGCGTTGTCTTTAGGGTTGGCATTGATCTCGCTGCGCGCTACCAGTTTGAAACCCGCTTTTTCGGCCATGGCGATGACCACGGCTTCATGCACATAGCCGCTTGCTGCCTTGGGGTCTTGTTCTCGCGCTGGTGGCAGCCGATGCTCCACCACCCCCAGAACGCCACCGGGCTTGAGTGCGGCATAAAAGGCAGCAAAGGCCTCGGCGTCGCTACCCGCCTTCATCCAGTTATGGATGTTGCGGAAGGTGAGCACTGCATCCACCGATGCCGGTGGTGCCAGCTTGGTGCTCTGTGGTGGGGCGAAATCGACCACATTGACCTGAGCGTAACCATCACTCGCTTTGAGCTTGGCATCGAAGGCGGCGCGGTTGCGGGCGAAATAGTCGATGGTGCTGCTGGCCGGGAAGTGGGCAGCAATATACTGCCCTTGCCCGGCCAGATAGGGGGCGAGAATATCGGTATACCAGCCCGCGCCAGGCCATATTTCGATGACTGTCATCTGTGGGCTGATGCCGAAGAACTCCAGCGTTTGCTGTGGATGGCGCGCCAGATCGCGGGCACGCTGGGCATCGCTGCGTAGCGGGTTGTTAATCGCTGCGGTCAATGTTGCCGAATGGCCAGCCTCGCCGGGCTGCACCGGCGTTGATGGCTGTGGTGGGGCGGCCTCGACGGTGGCCACCATCAGGGCCAGCATCAGCGGCAGAATAATGCGTGCACTGGCAGAATGGGGTAAGAGCATGGCGAAAGTCCAAGGCGGGGAGGTGACTACACTGTGGCCGCCACCTGCGGCTGCGGCAACCCTTCAGCTTCAACAAAATGTTGCCGTAGCTGTCAGCCTGGTGCACCGGGCCATGGCTGCCGACCGGCGGGCTGATCTATTATCGTCGCCTCAACAGTGGTGGAGGTGGCGATGGCCAAGTCGTTGGCGGAACAGTTGCTCAAAGCCGGTCTGGTAGACCCCAAAAAAGCCAAGAGCGTGAAGAAAGAGCAGTACGACAGCCAGAAGCACGCGCGCAAGCACAAGCTGGAGACGGTCGACGAAGCCAAGGCGGCGGCAGAGGCGGCGCGCCAGCAGAAGCTGGAACGTGACCGTGAGCTTAACCGCCAGATCAAGGAGGAAGCGGAGCGCAAGGCGGTGCTCGCCCAGATCCGCCAACTGATCGACAGCAACAAGGTGGATCGGCGGCGGGGCGAAGTCGCCTACAATTTCACCCACCTCAACAAGGTCAAGACCATCCACGTCACCCCCAAGCTGCAACAACAGTTGGCCCTCGGCAACCTGTCGATTGTGGTGATGGATGAGCGCTACGAGCTGGTGCCGACCGGGGTGGCGAGCAAGGTGCGCGAGCGCGATGACAGTTACATCGTGCTCTGTAACGACCAACTGCAGGCCGACAACCAAAGCAGCGAGGATGACCCCTACGCCGCCTTTGTGGTGCCAGACGACCTGATGTGGTGAGACTCAGGCCACCTGCAGTTCAAAGTCATCGCCATGCAGTGCCCGGTGCTGGTGAAATAGAAACCAACGCAGCCGGTCTGACATCCCCTCATCCGCTGTCAGCAGGCGGTAGGCCACCCGCTGCCCATCAAGATGGCGCACCCGGGCGGCAGCCAGCGGCAGACGGGTGCCGCATTCGGGCAGTTCGAGCTGCAGGTGGAGTCGCTCAGGTATCGCTTGCTGCTCATCGAACTCCAGCAACAGACCGCTCACCGACAGGTCATGAATACGCAGCCGGATCTCGTTGCCGTTGTGGTCCAACAGGCGCAGTGGCGCCAGAGGCTGCAACCGCCAATCGCGCAAGGTGGGACCGGTTTCTAGAATTTCGGGGGCGTCAATCGCCAGCGTGGGCCGGCCAAACTCGTCACGTTGCAGGCGTACCGGAAAGCGCAACAGGTGGTGACCAAAACTGGTTACCAACAACAGGCCATCGGCGCGTTCCATCAATGGCAGCAACAGCTGACCAAACGGCAGGTTAAGCGGTAGCGGTAACTCGCCTTCGGCAGGCGGCAACAGCACTTCACCCAACAGAGCCAGTTCATCGGCATCCAGCAGTTCGCGTGCACTCATGCCCACCTCCCGATCCTGCCGACTTGTACTGATAACGTGATCGAGGCTACAAAATGGCTGGATTATGTGCAATCGCTATCATCATTCGGTAACAAATCAGAGGGTGGGTGGTAACAAATCAGGGGCTCGGGGTTGAGTTAGCCGCTGAGATAGCGACTCAGGGCTTGATAGAGACGCTCCCGGTCAACAGGCTTGGTCAAGTAGTCGTTCATGCCGACGGCCAGACTCTGCAACCGATCATCGGCAAAGGCGTTGGCGGACAGGCCAATAATCGGCAGCTTGGCCCAGCGCTTTTCGCTACGGATGGCACGGGTGGCGGTCAGGCCATCCATCACCGGCATCTGGATATCCATTAGCACCAGATCAATTGGCTGCAGGTCGAGGATGGCCAGCGCTTCCGCGCCGTTGACGGCCTCGATCACCGTGACCCTGCAACGTTCCAGCATAGCTGCCAGCACCTCGCGGTTGATGGGCTGATCCTCCACCACCAGCAATTGTTTGCCGGCCAATAATGGCGCCGTACTGGCCACTCGGGCGGCGGCTGGCGGCCGGGCCAGCGGTAACGGCAAGGTGACGGTAAAGCAGCTGCCTGCGCCAGGGCTGCTGCTGACCGCAATGGTACCGCTCATCAATGCCACCAGCCGACGGCAGATGGCCAGCCCCAGGCCGGTGCCACCAAAGCGGCGAGTGATGGAGCTGTCAGCTTGGGTGAAGCTCTGAAACAGGCGGTCGATAGCCGCCTGGTCCATGCCAATACCGCTGTCGCTGACCTTGAAGGTTAGAACCACCAAGCCGTCGCTGCTGGTAGTGGCCTCCAGCCCCAGCTCAACACTGCCTGTCGTTGTGAACTTGACTGCGTTGTTGAGCAGGTTGTGCAGTACTTGTTCGATGCGTATCGCATCGCCCGCCAACCATTGCGGCAGATCGGCAGCTGTCCGCACCCTGAACTGCAGCCCTTTGTCATTGGCGGCCGGCCGGATCACTCCAGCCAGCCCCATCACTAACTGATGCAGATTGAACGGTTGCTGTTCGAGTTCCAACCTTCCTGCCTCGATTTTGGAGTAATCAAGAATGTCATTGACCACTCTGAGCAGCACCCCGGTCGCCTGCTGGGCTTTGGCCAGATAGTCCTGGGCGCGCACCCCCAGTGGCTCATCACCGACCAGAGACAGCATGCCGCTAATGGCGTTGATTGGGGTGCGCACCTCATGGCTCATGTTGGCCAGAAATTCGCTTTTGGCCGCATTGGCCCGATCTGCCCGCGCCAGCGCCTGCTGCAGTTCGGCGGTGCGCTCGACCACCTGCTGGGCGACCCGCGCCGTGGTGCCGGTAATCAGCAGCAGCAGCGAGCAGAGCAGCACGGTGAACAACAGGCCGAGGGTGATCATCACCCAGAGTGGCCAGTCATGATCATGAAAGAAGTAATCGCTGCCGGCGGTCAGGGTTAGCTGCCACTGGCGGGTGCCGGCCTCCAGCAACCGCTGGCGACGCTCACCGACGCTGTCTTGGCCGAGACGAAACAGTGATTGGTCAGCATCAGCGGTGTCGCGGATCTCAATGGCCAGGCCGCTGACCTCGATATCGGCCAGCGCTTTGCCCAGCCAGGGGCCGAGGTGCAGTACAGCGAGCACATAGCCGCTGACCGGCCGTTGCTGTTGCCCCCCTGTGCGCACCGGCGCAATCAGCAGGATCCCCCGTCCACCCTGCATCAGCGCGATCGACGTTGAGGCCACTACCCGATCCGCTAGGTCGGCCTGCAGCAACAGTTGCAGGCGCTGTGCCTGGGTTTGCAGGTCCAGCCCGAGCGCCGCTTCATTACCGAGCAGGGGCTCGACATAGGTGATCGGGAAATAGTAGGGGCGTGGGCCGATGGGCTGACGCTGGCCATTAACCACGGTGGCCAGGGTAACTGGGGTGCCGGCCAACGCACTCAGCTCTTGCTCCAATGCCGGTCGTTGCCTGTCACTGATGCGCGGCACCCACTCAACGGCGCGTATGCCCAGCTCTGTGAGTGGCAGGTAGCTGACGTAACGCGAGAAATCGTCGCGAGTCACCTCATCGCTGGCCTCGAACAGGCCACGTAACATCACCACGACCCGTTCGGCTTCGTCGATCTGTTCGGCCAGGGCCCGCCCCACCGCTTCGGCGGTGGCCTCAAAATGAAGCTGGCGGCGTTGATCGCCGGTCTGGCGGGCCAGAGCGACAAAGGCGGCCACCACCAGCAGGGTGATCATGATCGGCACCGCCACCTGACGGGCGCGGCGGCGGCCGGCCACATGGCTATCCGCCAACAACAGCAGCAATGGGGTAAAGGTCATGGCGCCGATGGCATCACCCGCCCACCAGGTCAACCAGCTGAGGGCCACGCCAGAGGGAGGCGACAGGCCGAGCAGGGTGAGGCTGGCGATACCAATGGTGGCATTGACCATCGACGCCAGCGGGCCCCCAAGTAGCATCAGTACCAGCACTTCGCGGCCAGTCAGCAGGGGGAGTGGCCAAGGCAGATAACGCCGTACCAGCCAGCCCCCAATCATGGCCTGGGCCATGGCGCCGCAGCCGATCAGCACTGGCGCCACCAGCTGCGGAGCCGTCCATGGTTGAGCACCGGACGTGGCCAGCGTCAGCCACAGATTGGTGGCCAGCGATCCTAGCCCTATGCCAATCAACGCTGGCCCGCGCCACAGTAGCAATGCGGCGAGGGCGATACCGGCCGGTGGCCAGATGGCACTGGCAAACCCCGGCGGCACCGCAAACAGACTGCCAAAGCGGGCAGCCAGCAGATAGGCCAAGGCAACAACGATCACCTTCAGTACGTTGCCCTTTCCCACGATCTGCAATACGCCGGTGTTCAAGTGCTGCTTCCGCTATCGTCATCATAACCAATTGAAGGTAGCACGCCCGTTTCCTGGCGATGATCGGGGGCTCGGCAGCACGGCTGAATCAGTCCCACTGAGCAGGAGAATTTTGATCCGGCACTCGCCAGCCGTGGGTTGGCGAGGCATGCTTAGCGGCAGCACCGGGCCATAACGAGATTGCGACTGATGGGACTGATTGCGCGCCCTTGCGGCGTGCTGCCAACGCTGTTGGCCTTATTGCTGTTGAGTGCCTGTCAGAGTACGCCGACGGGTGGCGGCGTGCTGCAGGGGGCTCCTGCCAACGCCACTGCCGAGTGGTATCTGGCAGCGGCAGAGGAGGCGGCCGACAGCGGCGATATGGTCACCGCACGTAAGGCCTATCTGGCGGCGGCCGAGTTGCAGTCCGCCAGCGCCGCCTATGCCTTGGGCGGATTCTACGAGACCGGTACCACAGTTGACACCAATCGCACGGAAGCCAAGCGCTGGTACCAACAAGCAGCGGATCTTGGCCACCCTGGCGCAGCGACATCAGTCGCCCGGCTGCTGCTGCAAGATCGTGATGTCAGCGCGGCGTTGCAAGTGCTTGAACCCTTGGCCGCTGACGGCTATGCCGAGGCGCTGTTTCTGCTCGGCTTGCTCTATGACGACAACCAGCTGTTGCCCGCCGACGGTGCCAAGGCCCGTAACTACTACACCGCTGCCGCCCAGCAGGGCCACCCGACAGCGGCCTATAACCTCGGTCTTGCCTGGCTACAGGGACGCGGAGGCCCGGCCGACAAGATCAAAGCGCTGGAATGGCTGACGGTGTCGGCCCATGCCGGTGATGCGGATGCCCAAGGGTTGGTAGGTGAACTGCGCTACCCTGGCCCCAATGCCGTGAGCCCTGATCGGGATGCGGCGCTGGAATGGCTGCAGGCCGCTGCCGAGCAGGGCAATGTACGCGCCCAGTACCGCTTGGCCTGGCACTACGGCGATGGCGATGATGTCGATCCGGAGCGTTTTTTGCTGTGGTTAAGTGCCGCAGCGGACGGCGGTATGGCGGAAGCGCGCTTTGATCTGGCCCTGCATTACCGTGATGGCACGCGGGTGACGCGGGATCTGGTCCGCGCCCGCCAGCTACTTGAGCAGGCCGCCAGTAGTGGTTTGGCGCCAGCGGCCAATGAACTGGGCTTGATGCACGCGCGCGGCATGGGTGGCGCGGTCGATGCCCCGCAGGCCCGCCAGTTTTTCAAACAGGCGGCGGATGCCAATGATCCCTGGGGCCAGTTCAACTTTGCGTTGGCGCTGGCTGACGGCTTCGGTGGGCCGCGTGACCAGAATGGCGCAGTGAGCTGGTATTGCCGGGCCGCCGATCAGCAGTTGGCGCCCGCCCAGACCGCCTGTGGCGATGCCTATCTGCGTGGTGACGGCGTCATTCCCGATTACCATCAAGCCCGTCAACGCTATGAAGCGGCAGCAGCCGAAGGTGATGCGACGGCCCAGTCGGGGCTGGCCGCCATCTACCTGCTCGGCCTTGGCGTTGAACCCCAACCGGTGCGAGCCCTGGAGCTCAGCCGTCGTGCGGCCGAATCGGGTGATGGCCGCGGCCAATACCTGCTGGGTGAGATCTACCGCACCGGCAACGGCACCAACAGTGACCTCAAGGCTGCAGCGCGCTGGTATCAGGCGGCCGCTAACAGCGGCCATCTGGCGGCTCAGGTACGTTTGGCCCTGCTCTACATCGCCGGTAATGGTGTCGCGCGTGACCCGGTACAGGCCTATGCTTGGCTGGCCACCGCCGCCGCCAATGGCAGCGAAGAAGCCAACGAACTGCGGCTGGAGCTGGCTCGCAGCATGAGCGCACCACAACTGAGCGACGCCAAACAGGCCGCCTCGGCGCTGCAATTGCAGCTGGTAGCCAGCAGCAGTGGAGGCAAACGATGAAGGCGCATCCGAGCAAAGCTCAGCGAGCATTCTGCCGCAAGCTTTATCTGGCCGGGTTGATCGCCAGCGGCGACCACAATCTGACCACCCTCAGTGATGTCAGCGGCATGCCTCGACGCACGGTTCAGGACGCTCTTGCCGATCTGGGCGACATTGGCATCGACTGCCAGTTTGAGCAGCAGGAGGGGCAGCGTAACAACCAAGGCTGCTACCGCATCAGTGACTGGGGCCCGATTGATCCGCAGTGGGTCGCCCGGCAGTTGACCCAGCTGGCAGCGCTGCTGACCGCCAGCGATTGACACCCCGCCCGGCCCTTGCCGGCGCGCGCGCCATTCGTAAAATTGTCTCCGACACAGGCGCCACGCGCCTGCTTCGGCCCTCCCCTCTTTGGGGTATTCGCTGTACCTGCAAACCACCTGAAACCGGGTCTTTTGCCATGGCTGAATCAACACCACACCCGTGCCTGAGTTGCGGCGCCTGCTATGCCAACCGGCCTTCACCCTGCCGTGAATTCGCCGCTGGCGACGCGCGCAGCCAGCAGGCGCGGGCCCGCCATGGGCTGCCGCCACTGGTCGAATCGTTAGCCGCATGACCCTGCGCCATGATATTGGTCACGGCGATCAGCCTGATCCCGGAAAAAGTGCCACTCAGGTCACCGTCCACCGACTGTTTTTGCACTAACCTCAAGGGGCTTTTGAGCAATGGACGAGCAGGCCCGACCAATGGCACGCAAACCGGAGCAGGACATGGGTACACGCCAGGAGACGCATCAGCAACCGGCCCCTGCGGCCACCAGCCATCCGACGCCGGTTACCAGCAGTCCGCTGGCCCATGGGGTTAGCAATGGCCCCGGCGCCGTGGTGATAACCAAGAAAGTGGTGGATACCAGCCCGGCTGCCATCGCCAGCATCGACCCGCAGGAGCGACCACAGCACCTTTATTACGTCGAGAAAAACCTCGACCGGATTTTAGAGAGCCTCGACACCTTGCGCAGCGAGATCTACCAGTCGCGCGGCGAAGATGACACGGTGCCGATCAACGACCGCTGTTTCCCCTCGGTCTGCCTGATCGGCCTTGGTCGCTGCGGTTCCAACGTGGCACTGGAAGTGGCCACCCTGGTCTACAACGCCCGCCTCTTCTATCTCAACGAGGTGCAGGATCAGGAGCGCAAGAAGGCCGAGAGTGACAGTGGCCCGGTGCGCTGGATCCGCCGCCAGCTCCATCTGCCTGGTAACCGCATCCATCCGGTATTTCTGATCGAGCCGATCGTCATGCTCGGCGACCTCGACAAGGACATCACTGGCCGCATCCGTTTCTCCGGCCATATGCAGAACAACAACTTCCTGAGCGATTACCGCAAGATGAAGGTGATGGATCTGTCGGAAGTGCATGCTGGCGGTGCCGGTAACGCGCCGATCCTCGGCCAGTATCTGGCCAAGATCATCCTCAACCGTGAGACCGAGAAGTTCAATGCCCCGACCTGGCGTGACGTCCACGCCTATCTGGTCGATTCCTGCGGCATCAAGGCCAACCAGTCGCGGCTCTATTTCTACATCTTCAGCGCTGGCGGCGGTACCGGCTCGGGCATGGCCTCAGAGTTCGGCCTGGCCCAGCAGTACGCCTACCTGAGCAAGACCTTTGAGGTGAAGCCGGAGGAAGATGACGACCGTCGCCACTCCTTCGTGTTCGAGCCGATCTTCACCAGCGGTATCTGCATCCTGCCCAACATCACCGACAACAAGGTGGAGCTGTCCGAGGCGTTGCACATCAACGCCGGCCGCCTGCTGTGCAAGTATCTGTCGGAAGAATGGGACTTCAGCTACAACACCGATGACGCCCGTGACAGTGAGGCCAATGTCCTCGCCCGCATCCGCCCCTGGAATGCCATGATGCTGATCTCCAACGACATCATGCGCTATGCCGAAGAGAGCGATGAGGGCCACGCCCGCGATATCGACGTCAATGCCATGGAGAAATACGCCAACCAGTACATCTCTCAGCAGATCTTTAACATCCTCACCGCCCAGGCGGTGACCACCGACTACGACGAGCAGTATTTCCGCCGCGCCGGCATCGACATCGGCGAAACTATCCGTCTCGATGCCAACGATTTGTTTATGAGCTTGGCCGGGCCGGTGGCTATCGCCTATGCCGAAAGCGTGATCCCCGATGCCAGCAGCAGCGACCGGCTACGCGCAACCAATGGTGCGAATGGCGCCAACGGCGGTGCCATTGATATCGACGATCTGTTCCTGCGCTCCATCGAGTTACCCCACTTCAATCGCCAGACCCGTGCGATTGAAGGGATCAGCTTGCTGCCGGTAGAGAGTCACCGCTACCGTGAGGCGCTGCGTCTCTATCGCGACCACAACTTCGATGCCACGCCGCTGCGCGAACTGCACTTCTTCAAGAACTGCTCGTCAGTGGTGTCGATTGTGTCGCTGCCCAAGGACTACAAGCTCAGCTATGTGGATCTCAACCGCCTCAAGAACCACCTGAATAACCTGTTCCCCAACACCACCTTAAAGCGCTACGCGCTGGTGATTGGGGCCTCGGCCAACCTGTCGCTGACTACCCTGGTGGCCAAGAGCCCCTGTCTGTCCGATGACTTCCTGACCCTGATCGTGGCCTACATCAAGCGCTGCTTTGCCCGCGACGAGTACCGCTTCGACGACAAACTCGACAAGGCGATCCTCGACCTAATCACCTGTGACGAGTATGACGAGGCGCGCATCGACGAGCTGGTCAACACCTTCGAGAACCCGGCCAAGATCCTTGATACCAACTGGTTTGCCATCAAACCGATGTACGAAAAGAAATATCGAGAGCTGATCCGCGACAAGGAGCGCTTCATCTCGATCAACGACATCCGTCTGTCGTCAGACAACATCAAGAAGGCGGTGCGCTACCTGCGTGAAATCTATCGCCACCGCATCAGCCGTGTGCGCATCCTCAGCCTCAACCACTGAGCCCGTGCTGAGCCGCCATCGCTGGGGCGGCCCCGGCAGCAGCTGGCTTGGTGCCATGCTGCTGCTGTGGGCGAGCATTACCCAGGCGGTGCCGCCACCCACCACCATCATTCGCTACATTCCCGCTGATCGCAGTGAACTGCATAGCACCTACTATCTTGAGCTGCTGCGCCAGGCGCTGGTCGCCAGCGAAGACCAGTTCGGCCCCTGGCAGCTGCGCCCCGTCTATGCCCCGGCCCATCAGGGGCGGGTACTCAAGCTGGTGGCGCGCGGCAACATCAATGTGATGTGGACCATGACCTCCGTCGAGCGTGAAGCCGAGGCGCGGCCGATCCGCATCCCCTTGACCGCCGGCCTCATTGGTTATCGGGTGCTGGTGGTCCGTCATCATCAGGCGCCGGATTTTGGCGGTGTTACCCGCCTTGACCAGCTGGCCCGTTTTCGCGGCGTACAGGGCCACGACTGGCCAGATCTGCCCATTCTGCAGGCCAACGGTCTGGCGGTGCAGGCCGAGGGCGACCTGATGGCGATGTACCGTTTCGTCCATAACGGCTTTTGCGATTACTTCGCCCGTGGCGTGCTAGAGGCGTGGCAGGAGCAGGCGTTTCATCGCCGGCCCTCGCTGGTGGTGGAAGACAAATTGCTGCTCGCCTATCCCACTGCCATGTATTTTTTTGTTGGCAAGAACAATGATCTGCTGGCCAATCGCATTGAAGTCGGGTTGCGACGGCTGCTGGCTGATGGGCGCTTTGATGATCTGCTGTTCGGTTTTCCGCCCCATCGTCAGGCGCTGCAGCAGGCCAATATCAGCCAGCGGCGAGCCTTGCCGCTGACTAACCCGCTGGCCCCAACCACCCTGCCGCTGAGCGAAACAGCGCTGTGGTTCAGCACCGAGCGCTACCAACGCTGGCTGAGCCGCGAGCGGTCCAGCCACGCCAGTAACTGACCCTTAGCCTCGGCCCTTGTTCGGCGATCGTGACAGCTGCAGCGGTCCCTTGAAATCGACATGCAGATCGCGCTGCGGGAAGGCGATGTCGATGCCTGCGCTGGTGAGCTGTTCGTTGATCGCCAGTCGCAGTTCGGTGGCTACCCGCAGCCGTTCTTCGGCCACATAGCAGCGCAGGGTTAACAGCAGGGCGTTGTCGCCAAAGCTGTCGAAGCTGACCACCGGCTCCGGATCGGCTAGCACATTGGCATGGTTGCGCGCCACCGCCTCTACCAGCGCCATCGCCTTGCGCACATCGCTGCCATAGGCCACCCCCACCTCGATCATCACCCGCACCACCGAGTCGGTGTGGGTCCAGTTGATCACCTGCTTGGTGATCAGATCTTTGTTGGGAACGAACAGCTCCTTGCGATCGAAGGTTTCGATCACCGTGGCGCGGATGTTGATGCGCTTGACCACGCCATCATTGCCATCGACGGTGACCAGATCGCCGACGCTGATCGGCCGTTCAAACAGCAGGATCAGGCCACTGATAAAGTTGGCGACAATCTCCTGCAGGCCAAAACCGATGCCGACACCGAGCGCGGCCACCAGCCATTGCAGTTGCGACCACTCCCAGCCCAGAGTGGTGAAAAAATGGCTGGCGCCAACGGCAATCACCGCATATTGCAGCAGCATGGTGGTGGCATAGCGCACGCCATTGGAGATGCTCATCCGCTCCAGCACGATCACCTGAACCAGCGACGGCAGGTAACGGGTGGCCATGTAGGTGACCACCACCGTGAGCAGCGCCAACAGCAGGTCAAACAGGCTGATGGCCCGGACGCCAGCGCCGCCGCTGTCGGTCACCGTCCACAACACCACCGAGTCAAACAGGTTGAGCGCGGGCAGGCTGGGCGCCCAGATCAGCCACAACCCGGCCACGTACGCGGTGGTACGACACAGCATCAGCAGCTTTTCATGGCCGATTGATAGCGACTCGGTCGTGTCTGGTTCGGGGCCGGCATCCAGAGCTCCCTCTTCGCCCTGCTGTTCACGCAGTCGCTGTTGCTCGCGCACGCGTTGGGCCACCCGAAAGCGCAAGTTGAGCAACCAGCGTTTGACCAGATCGGCCACCATCTTGACCAGCATGATCAGGGCGATGCTGTGCATCAGCGCCACCGTGAACATCTTCAGCGCCAGGGTGGCACCGAACAGCGGCAGCAGCAGCAGCCCGCCGGTTATCGCCAGCCCGGCCTTCAGGGCCAAGCGTACGCTGACGTCAGCTTCATGCAGTACCCGTTGCTGCAGCCGCCAGCCAATCACCAGCATCGCCAGCGCGAAGGTAAAGATGCCGACCACCGCCAGCGGTCCGCCACGGCTGCCAAAGTCAGTTCTGACGGCAAACACCGAGACAAAAATGCTGACGGCGGCCACGGGCATGAACCAGCGCCACTCTGCCTGAAATAGCTCCAGTGGCCGCGCTGGCCATTTGAGAAAGCGGCGGGCAAAGCCACGCGGGCGGGTCAGCTGATCCAGCAGCATCATGCAAAAAAGCACCTGCGAGGTGTAACCAAGCCCGCGCTGCATGCCATGGAGAAAGTCACTCTGCTCTGGCGCAGCACTGAGCAATCCGCTGAGCAAGGTCAGGCCGGCCGGGATCGGTAGCGCCCGCAGGGCGCTCAGGCCGAGGCTGCGCAAACTGTGGCTGACTCTCTCTTCGCTAATCGGCAGCGGTGTACGGTGCAGCTGCTCGGCCATCTGCCGTAACCGTCGCTGCCCCCCCAGTAGCAACAACCACAGCAGCAGGGCTGCGACCAGTAGCGGTGAGCGGGTCTGGCCATGCCACAAGGCGGCGGGCAGCTGTAGCCAGTGGCTTGGGTTAAGCAGCACCAGCAGCTGGGAGATGAGTCCACCCAGATTGAGGAAGCTGTAATCATGCACCCACATCAGCTGGCCAATCAGGAACTGCTCCAGCGCCACTGTTTGATCGATCAATTCTCGGGCGCGGGCATTGGTTTCCACCAGCCGCAGCCCCAGCTCTTCAAAGCGGCTGTTGACCTTGTCCAACAGTTGCTGACGCTGATCTACCAGCTGGTCGGCCAGGCGTTGGCGTTGTGACGGCCAAGTGCCGTAATCGGGCCAGTGCAGCACCCGGTAGAGGCCGCTATCACGCAAATCGCGACTCTCTTCATCGGCATCGATACGCTGCAGTCCATGGTCAGCCATCAGCTCGTTGCGTTGCTGAATCTGTCGCTCCAGCGCGTCGATATTGGCCAGACGGTCGAGCTGGGCCAGCATCATCTGGCCGATCACATCGCGCCGGCCACCAGCGGCCAGCCGTCGCTGCACCAGCCGGGTGTCGGCGGCCAGCTCATCCAAATGTTGCTGGGTTGCTTCGGCTTCGGCATTGGCTTCGCCAATTTCGGCAGCCAGCGCCGCCGACAGTTCTGCCAGTTCGCCATTGCGACGGGCATAGTCGGCCAGCTCGGGTGCCTGAAGGGTGATGCGTTCAAGCAGCGCGGCGGCGGCCTTGAGTGCCTGCTGCTCGGCGCTGTTCTGCAGCAGTTGCTGCAGCTGGAACAGTTTGGCGCTGCGGGCGGCCGAGGTCGATAGTTGGAATTCGAGCAGATTACGCTCCGCCGCCCGGCGGCTGGCGCGTCCTGTTTCACTGGCCAGCTCTGCCTCCAGCATGCGCAATTCTGCCTGCTGAGCCTGGCGGCGGGCATTGCTGGCCAGTTGCAGCACCTGACTCTCCAGTCCGCCGCCATCACTGACCGCAGCATCTGGCCCACTCAGTGCCTGCCGCAGTTCACGCTGCCGCCCCTGGGCCGCAGCCACCCGTGCCGGGGCGCCATCGATCTGCTGGCGCAGCGCCGTTAGCTGGTCACTGAGGGCGCTGCTGCGAGCCTGCTCAGCCCGCAATTCGGCCTCGACGGTGACCAGATCACGTTGCTGGCCTTTGGTCAGCAGCGGTTCATCCGGCAGCAATCGCTCCTGCTCCAGGGTCAGCCGTAGCTGCTCGGCCTCTTGCGGTGCCTTCTGCACCGCTTCCTGAAAGCTGCGGCTTTGGGCGTTGTAGCTGTCGACACTGGCTAACCATTTAACAGCGTTGTCGAGCAGGGCCAGCAGCGGTTTTCGCTGCTCCTCGCTGAGGCTGCTGGCCTGCAGCTCCTGCTTCTTAGCATCGATGAGAGAACGGGTATTCTGCTCCACGTCGCCGGCTTGGACCACGCTGGTTGCAAGCCACAGCAGAATCGCCACCAGCCAGCCACGGCCTGCCAGCCGCCCTGTTTTGCCACCACTGTCCGCAACCGGCATCTGTGCCTCCTCATCCATCGAAACGATCCGAAACACTCATTGCCCCCTGCACTGCAACAGGGCCAACATACTGGCCCGCCATGCTAGCACTGCGAGGGTTCTCGCACCCGGTCGCCGTTGTTGGCAACAGGATTGAACCGCTATGCTGGCCGCCCCAGACCGGCCACGGAACCCGCCCATGACCACCATCACGCGTATCGGCATCGTCACCGTCAGCGACCGAGCCAGCGCCGGCATCTATGAAGATATCTCCGGCAAGGAGATCGAACGGGTGCTGGGCGAGTACCTCAGCTCGCCGTGGCAGGCGTACTACCGGCTGGTGGCCGACGAGCAGCCGCTGATCGAAGCCGCTCTGTGTGAACTGGTTGATGAACGTGGCTGTTGTCTGGTGGTCACCACCGGCGGCACCGGCCCGGCCAAACGCGATGTGACCCCCGAGGCTACAGAGGCGGTGTGCGACCGCCTGATGCCCGGCTTTGGTGAACTGATGCGCGCCGAGTCGCTCAAATATGTGCCCACCGCCATCCTCTCGCGCCAGACCGCCGGCTTGCGCGGCCCGGCGCTGATCCTCAACCTGCCGGGCAAACCCAAGGCAATCCGCCAGTGCCTGGACGCCGTGTTCCCCGCCATCCCCTACTGCATCGACCTGATGGACGGCCCCCGGTTGGAAACTAACGAAACGGTGATCAAGGCGTTTCGGCCGAAAAGCTGAGGGCTATGGCCGCTGCGCGGCGGCAGATGCGCCTGCGGCGCGGGATCGCGGCTGCGCCGCTGGCGTGCCACTGCGTGGCGGCAGAATGCGAGGCTCCCCGCCTCGCGCCGGGGGTTTGAATGCCGCTACGCGGCCGATGCGGCTGCGCCGCCTGGAGTGGGCTTTCGCGCCCATACGACGAGCCAAGGAAGGGTCGCCGAACCCTCCCTTAGCGAACCCTGTCGGCCCCCAAGATCACCACCATCCATATCTGGCTGTCGTTCTGCCGGGCTACGGGGTCGCAAATATGGACTGTCCTGCCCAGATTTGCTTTCGCTGGCATCCCTGCCAGCTCAACCCCTCCGCCCAGCTGGCCGTGGGATAGCTGGCGTGGTGCGGGTGGTGATCAAGGGGTTAGAGATTGATTGTGCCGCTCTGCTCGGTGATCTCGCTGGTGCTCAAACGGCGGAAATACAAGGTGTTACTGATAGCAGGGATGGATGTCCCAATGGTGCCGCGGGATCGCGGCTGCGCCGCTGGCGTGCCACTGCGTGGCGGCAGAATGCGAGGCTCCCCGCCTCGCGCTGGGGGTTTGAATGCCGCTACGCGGCCGATGCGGCTGCGCCGCCTGGAGTGGGCTTTCGCGCCCACACGACGAGCCAAGGAAGGGTCGCCGAACCCTCCCTTGGCGAACCCTGTCGGCCCCCGAGATCACCACCATCTATTACTGACGAAGGTTCTGCCGGGCTACGGGGTCGCAAATATGGGCTGTCCTGCCCAGATTTGCTCTCGCTGGCATCCATGCCAGCTCGCCCCCTACGCCCAGCCGGCCGTGGGTTAGCTGGCACAGTGCGGGTGGTGATCAAGGGGAGGGATGGGAGTACGGCGCTGCTGCTGGTGGTTGGGGTGGATATCCTTGATCTGCCGGTTCTGTACCAAGGACAGCCTCAAAACGGATTCATCAGGTCAGCATCAAAGCGCAGCCCCTGCAGCTGGTGACCTTCGATCAGTTCCTTAAAAGAATGCGACACAAAGACCAAACCGGCGCCCGCCAGCCTCGACTTAAACACCAGTTTGGTGGCGATGTCGTCAGGCTCGAATGCCAGGGTGGCGATGCCATCTTCGTAGCCATCGACGTACTGGGTTTCCGTTAACCCCATGTCCTCCTTGCCCCACGTCAGGCAGTTGAACACATACATCGGATCGAGGTCGACGGTGATCGGCAGAAACTCGCCCTGACCGCTGAGCGGCTCTCGCAGCGCGTTGTACGCCCGCAGGTTGAGCAACAAGCTCCCTGAGCCCCATAGACAGATATCCGGCTTTTCGTGGCTAGTGGCGGAGCGCTTCATCCAGTGGTCAGTGACTGTTCCCCAGTAGCTGGCCATCGCCTCATTCTGCTCTGGTTGCAGGAATAGCCGTCGTAGCATGCCATTAGCGCCACCGAGCTGCTTAGCTAACTCGCTGATGGTAATCGAAGAGCCGTAAAAGCGGTCTGGCACCTCTTTGAGCAGATAGGCGGCACTCATGAGTTGCCACTCCTCTGCGGGTCTTTAGGCTGAACAATCTCGCTGGGGTAGCCACCGAGCCTCAGTTTCAGTTTCACGACTCTCAACCGCTGTTTGACTACGGTTTCTGGCAGCGAGTTGCTGCCGAAAAGCCTCCAGATCCACATCTCATAGTTGTGTCTGTGGATCTCGCGATGCGCAGGTGACTCTGGCGTCGCCCAATGCCCTTTGTCGGCCTTGGAGCGCGGCAACCACACCCCATTGATGGCATCGTTAATACCGATGCCATGCATGTGCAGCCCAAGTCTCGCTTGTTCCATGGCGCGAGGTCTAAAACGCCCTTTGCCAGCAATGATGTGGTGCGGGTCGTGATCACGGCTTGGCTTGGGCTCGCCAACGGCAGTCAGGTGACGGGCAAGCACCCTGGTTGGATGGTGAGGTTCGGCCAGAAGCTCTTCTTCCGTTTTCTGTTTAGCGGCAGCCCGATAATCTTCGAGGCTGCTCTGTAACTGCGCCTGGGTCGAGATGCGGATGCGCTCGCGCTGCAGATGTTGCCAATCACGATCCAGCTTGGCCCGTGCTTTGGCGATCTCACTGGGTTGACCCGTGGCTTTCGCCAACTTGGTTTTCTCGTAGTGGTAGGCCTTGGCCTGTTCTTCAAACCGGTGGATGGCCAGCTCCAGTGCTGTTGGGTTTGATGGCCGGGGCGAGGGAATAATGGGCGGGGGTGACACTACCTGTCTCATGACGCACTCCTTGCGTTGGGTGCCGAAAATCTAGCACGACAGGCTTTGAGATCAACGGGCGATATCAAACAGCGCTCAAAAATGATCCAAGAATGCGGCTGCGCCGCAGCGGAGCGAGGTTGCCCACCTCGCGCTGGGGGTTTGAATGCCGCTGCGCGGCAGCTAGATGCGCCTGCGGCACAGGCAATGCCACTGCGTGGCAGCAGATGGAGGGGTGCCGCCCCCTCCACGACGGGCAGGAAGGCCGTTTCCGCACGGCCTCCCTGCACTCTCCGGCGGCCCGGTAGAGCGCCAGCATCAGGATCTAGCGGTTAATCCGCGCCGCTTGCCGGTCGCCACAAAGTCACGTCCCTGTGCCTTAGTGGCTCTCGCGGCCATCCAGGCCGCTCGCCCGGCAATCACCCCGCAGGCCGAATGGGCTGCACGGTGATCGCGCTGACGCTCAAACGGGGGAGGGAAATGCAGCGCTAACGGCTGATGCCAGCTCAACCCCTACGCCCGGCTGGCCGTGCGTTTTCGTACTGCCGTGCGGATGGTGATCCAGGGGTGGGATGGGAGGACGGCGCTGCAGCTGGTGGTTGGGGTGGATGTCCTTGAACACTGCGCCCTGCTGGACTTTTGCTCCGATACGGCATAAAAAAGGCCAGATGAAACTCAGCTGCCGCCGAGCACCACTGCGCAAAAGCGAGCGTGCACGTTAATCACACTTTTATACTCTATTCACATGGAATTTTATTATGCATCGTAAAATTACGTATTGTGAAGATGATTACTATTTGAGCTATTTAAACATATCACTCCATAACGAATCGCCAATGCGTTTGTGCGGTGGGAGGTTTGCTTCTTATCTTGAAAAGAAACTTGGAATAAAGCAACTTCCTTATGACATTAAACTAATAGACCTAATTCTGGATGGTGACAATACTGATGAGCTCTTTGTTGAACTACCAAAAGAGTATTTTCTAAGCTGGGATAGCTACCCTTGTCTCGGTGAGGGAGTAAAAGAAAGTTCAAGTGACTTTGTAAAAGGTGCCGCATATTATCACATATATATTATTTCGCACAATGATTCAGGTTTCCATGATTTTATACACCCATATGAGTCTAGCCTTAAGGAATCGTTCCGAGAAAAATATAAAACTAGCCATCCAGTTAATTTGGCTTCCTATGAACATCCCAATGGTAACAAATTTAGGCCATATGAGTCATATATGGCTTATTGGCGCGCTTATGTTATATTTGAGGCGGTTCAGAACTGTAAGTTTATAGATCGCTACCTTAATAAAGCTGATGGCGCCGATATTTTTAAGGATAATTATAACCAGGTTAATAAATTATGGGTTGAAAAATATAGCGCCAGCTTTAATAGACTGGCTCTTTTTAGGTCGTTTACGACAAGAGTTCACCTGTCTGACAATACTCTTGAATGTACTTTTGGAGACATGTCTGATTTTTTGCTAAATCATTGTAACTCTTCTGTATCAGATTTAAAATCTGATATGACAACGCTTCTCGAAATTCATCGCCGCTGGAAGAGCCAGTTTAAATCATCAGGCTTGAAAACCTATGAGTCTGCGCTAAACATTTTAAAAAGAGATATATATTTTCTTTTTGAGTGGCTTTGTTACTCAGGGATGAAAGAAAGCGAGGCAATAGACGCTTGGTCTTATAGAGATCGTCAGATGCAGAGTTGGTCTCAGCTGAAGGATGTTCTAGACTTCGAGGAGATAAAATTTTTCGAGTCTTTCAAACGATATGTCCCGTGTTATTCGGAAAACATTAAGGACTGGCTGTCTGGTTTTGAACTTTCAAAAATATATGATTATTTAAAATCATTGAATAGTTTTAACCCTTGGATTAGAGGTTTTTATGACCTCCATGAACTGATAAAAACAAAGGATGATATTCGGTTAGTTCAGCCTAGAGTAATTGATAACCTCCTTGTTTTATCAGTCAGAACTGAGATAACTATCCGGGAGATATGCAGTTCACTCTCTGGAGAGCAAGAACCAGATCTCTTAAAGAACTTGTTTCAAAAGTTACCAGAACTGGTTGGTGATAGTAAAAGCACTTCTGTATTCATGGCTATTGCTGATAAAAACATTTGGAAGTTAACTGAACTAAAAGAGAGGCCAGAAGATATCTTTTCAAAGGTTGATGCTTGTAATGTCGGTAAAACTTGGTCAAAAGATCAGAAATATTTTTTCAAACAATTATTGAAGTTCGTTACATCAAGAAATTATTTCGCGCACCATTCTTATAAAGATAGTGAACTTAATGATCATATAACGGAACTATGTAAAAAGTTTTTGTTTCGTGTTTACACTCCGTACTGTATATCACAGCATTGTCTGCACAAGGCATGAAGAAAGACGAAACAGGACACCCAACTTCATTTTAAATCATGTGGTTACATTTTCGTCTGCGCACAAAGCGTGCGCGCTGGTGCGTGAAAGCGTGCACAGTCGAAGCGCAGCCCTTGCCAAGTTCTAGGACATCCGCCCCAACTCTCAGCGGCAGCGCAGTATTCCAAACCCCTTGATCACCACCCGCACGGCGCTGGCTGACGCACGGCCGGCTGGGTGTAGGGGGTGAGGCAACAGGACGTTGCCGAAAGCCACTATGGGCCATGGAGGGCACATTGTGGCGACCCCGTAGCCCGGCAGAACACCGGACAAATCACCATGGTGGTGATCTCGGGGGCCGCCGGTGGGTGCAGGGAGGCCGTGCGGAAACGGCCTTCCTGCTCGTCGTGGAGGGGGCGAAACCCCTCCATCTGCTGCCACGCAGTGGCATGCCTGCGGCGCAGCCGCAATCTGGCCGCGCAGCGGCAACAACTACCCGCCCAACCTCGCCAACAACCGATCAAACCCGCGATACCCCAACGCCTCGGCCAGATGATGGCGCTGGATCTCGGCACTGGCGGCCAGATCGGCGATGGTGCGGGCCACCCGCAGCAAACGATGGTGGGCGCGGGCAGAGAGCCCCATCCGCTCTACTGCATGCTCCAGAAACAGGCTGTCGGCGGTTTGCAGTTGGCAGTGGCGCTGCAGGGCGCGGCCATGCAGCGCAGCATTGCTGTGGCCCTGACGCTGCTCAGCGCGTTGGCGGGCGGCGACCACCCGCTGGCGTACGGTAGCCGAGTCTTCGCCACCCTCGCCGGTGGTCAGCACCCCCGGTGGCAGGCGCGGGACTTCGACCGTCAGATCGAAGCGGTCGAGAAAGGGGCCGGACAGCTTGCCCAGATAGCGGCGGATCTGCTCGGGGCTGGAGCGCATCTGAGCGGTGCCGAAATGGCCGCAGGGGCTGGGGTTAAGGGCGGCCACCAGCTGGAAGCGGGCCGGGAATTCGGCCTGACGGGCGGCGCGGCTGATGGTCACCTTGCCGGACTCCAGCGGTTCGCGCAGCACCTCCAGCACCTTGCGGTCGAACTCGGTCAGTTCATCTAAAAAAAGTATGCCTTCGTGGGCTAACGAGATTTCGCCCGGTTTGGGGATCGACCCCCCACCCACCAGCGCCACGGCGGAACAGCTGTGATGGGGCGAGCGATAGGGGCGCAGGCCGAAACGCTCGGGTGGCAGCGGCTGGCCGCTGACCGAATAGATGGCGGCGCTGGCCAGGGCGGCCTCTTCATCCAGCGGCGGCAGGATGCCGGGGAGGCGGCTGGCGAGCAACGTTTTGCCGGTGCCGGGCGGGCCGAAAAACAGCAGGTTGTGGTTGCCGGCGGCGGCTACCTCCAGCGCCCGCCGCGCTTGCGGCTGGCCGCGCACATCGGCCAGATCCGGGCTGTCACCGCCGCTTACCGGCGGGCGCGGGGCGGGGCGGGCCAGGCAGTCTTGGCCGTTGAGAGCGGCCACCACCTGCAGCAGCTGGTCGGCCACCGCCACCCGGGCGCTGGTGACCAGTGCTGCCTCGGCGCCATCGTCTATCGCCAGCAGCAGCTGGCGGCCGGCTTTGCTGGCGGCCAGCGCCAGCGGAATGGTGCCGCCAACGGCACGCAGCGAGCCATCCAGCGCCAGTTCGGCGGCGAACTCCCACTGCTCCAGTGCGGCGGGCGGGATCAGCTCCTGAGCGGCGAGGATGCCGAGGGCGATGGGCAGATCGAAGCGCCCCCCCTCTTTGGGCAGATCGGCTGGGGCCAGATTGACGGTGATGCGCCGCGCCGGGAACTCAAAACCGGCGTTGAGCAGGGCGCTGCGCACCCGTTCGCGGGCCTCGCGCACCGAGGCTTCGGGCAGGCCGACCAGGGTAAAGCAGGGCAGGCCGGGGGCCAGATCCACTTCGATGGTAATAAGCGGGGCATCAATGCCGAGCAGCGCTCGGCTGAACAGGCGGGCGATCGGCATGGCAACTCCCTTTGCACTCAGCCGGATGGACGCCAGCAGTGTAGGCGCTGGCGCCACGCCGTGCCCGTTTGGCGGGTCACATTTTGCTCAATTGCCTTGCTCCAGCGTCGCCAGCAGTGCGGTAAAGGCCTCATCTTGCGGGTTGGTGAGGGTGAAATGGTCGCCGCTGACAGTGACCAGCCGGGTCTGGGGCGACAGGAGCTGATAACTCTCGGCCTGGGCGAGGGGCACGATGCGGTCGCGGTCGCCGAGGATCAGGCTGACGGCGGCGGCCGCCGGCCCCATCGCCAGCGGCGAGGTTTCGGCCAGCCGTTCGGGCGTTGCCGGCCGCTGGCCAACCAGCGCGGCAATAGGTCGGCCACAGCTGGGGTTCTGCTGCGGGTAGCTGGCCAGATCGGTAATGGCCGCCAGCCCAACTGCAACCGTGGGCACCACCGGTTGCGGCCGATAAAGCACACTTTGTGCGGGCAGCTGGTTGCGGCTGGCGGCCCACAGCGCCAGCTGGCCACCGGCGCTATGACCGACCACGGCCAGCCGGGTTAGATCGAGGTTGTAGGCGGCGGCAAGCATCGGCGTGAAGTCAATGGCGGCGGCGATATCTTCGAAAGTGCCTGGCCAACCGCCGCCGCTGCTGTCGGTGCTGCGGTACTCGATGTTGTAACTGGCCCAGCCGGCCTCGGTCAGGGCCTCGGCCAGCGGGCTGATATAATCGAGGGTAGCGACGCTCTGCAGCCAGCAACCGCCATGGATCAATACCACCAGCGGGAAGGGGCCAACCCCGGCGGGCACCCGCAGCTGGCCGTACTGCAGCGGCTCATCGCCATAGGCCACCATCCTGTTTACCGCGGCCGTCGGCGCCGCTGCGCCGTCACCACCGCTACCGCCACAACCGTTCATCATCAGCAGCCACGCCATCACCATCAGGACTCGGGCCATCACTATCTCCTGCCGTTCGTTCCCGTGCTACGTACCGGGTCAAAGCCGCGATTGGTCGGGCCAGCAACAACGCGTAAAAATAGCGGTTGCGCGCTTGTCAAATGCTGTGATACAAAAACGACCACTTGGACTGTCATGCCGGATTTACGGATGTCTCGTCTGCTGAACACCCTGATTGTCGTCGTCGTACGCATCGTCGTAGTGATTGCACCGCGACGCGGGGTGTTTTTGGACTGAGCGACAGCAACGCAAACTTCCAGAAACCCCCGCCCCGAGCGGGGGTTTCGCATTTTGGCGATCTGAATAGCTGGTCTGGCCAGCAGCAAGGAGATGGGCGATGAACGGTGCAGCGCTGCTGGTCAAGCTGCTGAACGGGCAGGGGGTGACCACCCTCTTTGGCTATCCGGGCGGGGCGATCATGCCGGTCTATGACGCCCTCTATGGTAGCCCCCTCAACCATGTGCTGGTGCGCCACGAGCAGGCAGCAGCCATTGCTGCCATCGGCTATGCCCGCAGCAGCGGCGATGTTGGGGTCTGTCTGGCCACCTCAGGCCCCGGCGCCACCAACCTGATCACCGGCCTGGCCGATGCGATGATGGACTCGGTGCCGGTGGTGGCCATTACCGGCCAGGTGGCTCAGCCGCTGATCGGCACCGACGCCTTTCAGGAGATCGATGTACTCGGGCTGTCGCTGGCGGTGACCAAACACAGCTATCTGGTCTCCAAAGTCAGCGAGCTGCCGCAGATTGTCGCCGAAGCCTTTGCTCTGGCCCGTTCCGGCCGCCCCGGCCCGGTGCTGATCGACATCCCCAAGGATGTGCAGCTGGCCGCCGCCAATGGTGGTGCCGCGCTGGTGGCGGTGGATGCCGCTGAAGCTCCCGAGCCGCAGGCACTGGCGGCCGCCGCGGCACTGCTGCAGACGGCGCGCAAGCCGATCCTCTATGTTGGCGGTGGCGTGCATATGGCCGGTGCCGAGCAGGCGCTGGCCGATTTCATCACTACCACCGGCATGCCCAGTGTCTGCACCTTGAAGGGGCTGGGCACCATCAGCGACACCACCCCCGGCTATTGCGGCCTGATCGGCATGCATGGCAATGGCGCCGCCAATCTGGCGGTGCAGCAGTGCGATCTGCTGGTGGCGGTGGGCGCCCGCTTCGATGACCGGGTGACCGGCAAGCTCGATACCTTTGCCCCCGATGCCAAGGTGATCCACCTCGACATCGATCCTGCCGAGCTGGGCAAGCTGCGCCGCCCTCATGCCGCCATCGCCGGCGATATCGACGCCGCGCTGCGGGCACTGGCCCAGCCGCTGCAGCTGGCGCCGTGGCGGGCCGAAGTGGCGATCCTCAAGGCCCACCATGGCTGGCGTTACGACTACCCCGGTGAGGATATCTATGCCCCACGGCTGCTGCGCGATCTGTCGGCGGCACTGCCGGAAGACGCCATCATCAGCTGCGATGTCGGCCAGCATCAGATGTGGGTGGCCCAGCATATGCGCTTCACCTCACCCCGTTGCCACCTCACCAGCGGCGGCCTGGGCACCATGGGTTTTGGCCTGCCGGCGGCCATCGGCGCCCAGTTCGCCTGGCCACAGCGCACCGTCGTTAATGTCACCGGCGATGGCTCGTTCATGATGAATGTGCAGGAGTTGGCCACCATCCGCCGCTACCAGCTGCCGGTGAAGATCGTGCTGCTCGACAACCAGCGCCTCGGCATGGTGCGCCAGTGGCAGCAGCTGTTTTTCGATGGCCGCTTCAGCGAGACCATTCTCGATGACAACCCCGATTTTCTGATGCTGGCGGCAGCCTGCGGCATTCCCGGCCGCACCATCCGCCTGCGTGACGAGGTGGCCCCGGCGCTGGCCGAACTGGCCGCCGCCCCCGGCCCCTTCATTTTGCATGTGGCCATCGATGCCGAAGCTAACGTCTGGCCACTGGTGGCGCCGGGCAAGGCCAACCATGAACTGATGTCGGCGTTGCCGGCCAAGGAGAGCGCATGAACACCCATACCCTGCAGATCGACGCCCACCATTCACCGGCGGCCATTGAGCGGCTGTTGCGCACCACCCGCCATCGCGGTTTTGCCGTGCGCGAGCTGCACCTGCAGGCGGTAGATGACGCGGAAAGTGTTACCATACGGCTCACCGTGAGCGGCGACCGTCCCCTTCAGCTACTGACCAGTCAACTGGCCAAGCTGGTGGATGTGACCACCGTTGACGTGAAAGCATCCCTCACCACCCAACTGACGAACAGCGCGTAAAGGACCTGTCATGGCAGCCAAACCTGAGTTCATCTACTTCAACGGCGAGATCATGCCTTGGGAAAATGCCAAGGTGCATGTGCTCTCCCACGCCATCCATTACGGTTCGTCAGTGTTTGAAGGGGTACGCGCCTACAACACCCCCAAAGGTCCGGCCATCTTCCGTCACAAGGAGCACACCCAGCGCCTGTTTGACTCGGCCAAGATCTATCGCATCCGCACCAACGCCACCCCGCAGCAGATCATCGATGGCACCAAGGCGGTGATCCGCGCCAACAACATGGTCAGCGCCTATATCCGCCCGGTGATCTTCTACGGCGACATCGGCCTGGGGCTGCGCGTCAAAGATGAAGCCATTGCCGATGTGGCCATCGCCGCCATGAACTGGGGCACCTACCTCGGTGACGGCGCGCTGGAGCAGGGGGTGGATGTGGGCATCTCCAGCTGGAACCGGCTGGCCGCCAACACCATGCCGACCGGTGCCAAGGCGGGCGGCAACTACCTGTCCAGCCAGCTGATCGGCCAGGAGGCCAAGCGCCACGGCTATCAGGAGGGGATCGCCCTCGATATCCACGGCTACATCAGCGAAGGAGCCGGTGAAAACCTGTTCCTGGTGAAGAACGGCAAGCTCTATACGCCGCCGACCACCAGCGCCATCCTGCCCGGCATCACCCGCGATACCATCATGGTGCTGGCCCGTGACATGGGCTACGACGTGGTGGAGCAGGCGATCCCGCGTGAAGCCCTCTATCTGGCCGACGAGATCTTTATGACCGGCACCGCCGCCGAGGTCACCCCGGCGCGCAGCGTCGACGGCATCACCGTCGGCACGGGCCGTCGTGGCCCGATCACCGAAAAACTGCAGAGCGCCTACTTCGCCTTGGTCAAAGGCGAAAGCGAGGACAAATACGGCTGGCTCGACTACGTCTGAGCCTTGAGTGATCAACCCCCGAGCCGCCGTAGTGCGGCTCTGCTGTCTTGATGGAGAGCATACCGATGCCACGTAAACTGCGTTCCGCTACTACCACCGCCGGCCGCAACATGGCTGGTGCCCGCGCCCTGTGGCGTGCCACCGGGGTCAAGGACGAAGATTTCGGCAAGCCGATCATCGCCGTGGTCAACTCCTTCACCCAGTTCGTGCCCGGCCATGTCCACTTGAAGGATCTCGGTCAACTGGTCGCCCGCGAGATCGAAAAAGCCGGTGGCATCGCCAAAGAGTTCAACACCATCGCCGTGGATGACGGCATCGCCATGGGCCATGGCGGCATGCTCTATTCGCTGCCGTCGCGCGAGCTGATCGCCGACTCGGTGGAGTACATGGTCAACGCCCACTGCGCCGATGCCATGGTCTGCATCTCCAACTGCGACAAGATCACCCCCGGCATGCTGATGGCCGCCATGCGCCTCAATATCCCGGCGGTGTTTGTCTCCGGTGGGCCGATGGAAGCGGGCAAGACCAAGCTGTCGGATCAGATCATCAAGCTCGATCTGGTCGATGCCATGGTCCAGGCCGCCGATCCCAAGATCTCCGACGAGCAGACAGAACAGGTGGAACGCAGCGCCTGCCCCACCTGCGGCAGCTGCTCGGGGATGTTCACCGCCAACTCGATGAACTGCCTGACCGAAGCCCTCGGCCTGTCGCAGCCGGGCAACGGCTCGCTGCTCGCCACCCATGCCGATCGCAAGGCGCTGTTCCTCAGCGCCGGCCGCCGCGTGGTCGAGCTGTGCCGCGCCTATTACGAGCAGGATGATGAGTCGGTGCTGCCGCGCAACATCGCCAGCTTTGCCGCCTTTGAGAACGCCATTGCCCTGGATATCGCCATGGGCGGCTCGACCAACACCGTGCTCCACCTGCTGGCGGCGGCGCAGGAGGGTGGCGTGCCCTTCACCATGGCCGATATCGACCGCATGTCGCGCAGGGTGCCCAACCTGAGCAAAGTGGCGCCCGCTACTTCCAAGTACCACATGGAAGATGTCCATCGCGCCGGTGGCGTGCTGGCGATTCTGGGCGAACTGGATCGCGGCGGCCTGCTCAACCGCGACTGCCGCAACGTGCTGCGCCTGACGCTGGCCGAAACCCTGGAACAGTACGACGTGCGCCGCACCAGCGATGAGGCGGTCAAGACCATGTTCCGTGCTGGCCCGGCCGGGATCCGTACCACCGAAGCCTTCAGCCAGTCATGCCGCTGGGATGATCTGGATCTCGACCGCGCCGAAGGCTGTATTCGCGATATTGACCACGCCTACTCCAAGGATGGCGGTCTGGCGGTGCTGTTCGGCAATCTGGCTGAGAAGGGCTGTATCGTCAAAACCGCCGGCGTCGAGCCGGAAAACCTGCTCCACCGTGGACCGGCACGTATCTTCGAAAGCCAGGATGACGCCGTCAGCGCCATTCTCGCTGGCCAGGTACAGGCCGGCGACGTGGTGCTGATCCGCTACGAAGGGCCCAAAGGCGGCCCCGGCATGCAGGAGATGCTCTACCCCACCAGCTACCTCAAGTCGATGGGGCTGGGCAAAGCCTGCGCCCTGGTCACCGACGGCCGCTTCTCGGGCGGCACCTCGGGGCTGTCGATCGGCCATGTGTCGCCGGAAGCGGCGGCCGGTGGCGTAATTGCGCTGGTTGAGAATGGCGACATTATCGATATCGACATCCCCGGCCGGCGCATCGAGCTGCTGGTGGATGAGGCGACCCTGGCCGCCCGCCGTGCCGCCATGGAGGCCCGTGGCGATGCCGCCTGGAAGCCGCAGAGCCGCGAGCGCGTGGTCTCAGCCGCGCTGAAAACCTACGCCCTGCTCGCCACCAGTGCCGACACCGGCGCGGTGCGTGATCTGAGCAAACTGGGCTAACGGAGAACTAGACGACATGAACCAGCTGTTGCCCCACCTGTCTGACAGCCAGCCCGGCGCCCAGGAGTACCTGCGCCGCATCCTGCTGTCGCCGGTGTATGACGTGGCAGTGGTCACCCCGGTATCGGCCATGCCGCGGCTGTCGGCCCGGCTTGGCTGCGAGGTGCTGCTCAAGCGTGAGGATCACCAGCCGGTTCATTCGTTCAAGCTGCGCGGCGCCTACCACAAGATCGCTGGCCTCAGCCCGGATCAGCGGGCCGCCGGCGTGGTTTGCGCCTCGGCCGGTAACCATGCCCAAGGGGTGGCACTGTCCGCCCGCCGTCTGGGTATTCGCGCCCTGATCGTGATGCCACGCACCACCCCCGAGATCAAGGTCGAGGGGGTGCGCCAGCACGGCGGCCAGGTGCTGCTGCACGGCGACAACTTCGATGCTGCCAAGGCCGAAGCACAGCGGTTGTCAGAATTGGAGGGCTATACCTTTGTGCCCCCCTTTGATGATGCCGACATCATCGCCGGCCAAGGCACCATGGGGCAGGAGCTGCTGCAGCAGGTGCGCGATCTCGACGTGCTGTTCCTGCCGGTGGGCGGTGGCGGGCTGGCCGCCGGGGTGGCGGTCTACATCAAGACGCTGCGCCCCGATATCCGTCTGGTGGGGGTCGAATCGCAGGATTCCGCCTGCCTCAAGGCAGCCTGGGATGCTGGGTCCCCCACCGAGCTCAGCCATGTCGGCCTGTTTGCCGATGGCGTGGCCGTGCGCCTGATCGGCAGCGAAACCTGGCGTGTCTGCCGCGCCTGCCTGAATGAGGTGATCACCGTCTCGACCGACGAGATCTGTGCCGCCATCAAGGACATTTTCGAAGACACCCGCGCCATCGCCGAGCCGGCCGGGGCGATCTCGCTGGCGGCACTGAAAAAGTACCAGCAGCTCCACCAGCTCAGCGGCAAGCGTCTTGGCGCCGTGCTCTCGGGCGCCAACATGAGCTTTCACACCCTGCGTTACATCAGCGAGCGCACCGAGCTGGGCGAAGGGCGTGAAGGGGTGCTGGCAGTGACCATCCCCGAGCAGAAGGGCAGCTTTTTGCGCTTCTGCGAACTGCTCGGCGGCCGCGCCATCACCGAGTTCAACTACCGCTATGCCGATGGCTCGGCCGCCCACATCTTTGTCGGCATCCGCCTGAGCAAAGGGCGCGAGGAGCGCGAAGCGCTGGCCCGTACCCTCACCGACAACGGCTACGGCGTGCATGATCTGTCAGACAACGAGCTGGCCAAGCTGCACCTGCGCCACATGGTCGGCGGCCGCACCCCGGTGGCGCTGGAGGAGTGCCTCTACAGCTTTGAGTTCCCCGAGGCGCCGGGCGCGCTGCTGCGCTTTCTCACCGCCCTCGGCGGGCGCTGGAACATCACCCTGTTCCATTACCGTAACCATGGCGCCGCCTACGGTCAGGTGCTGGCCGGTTTTGAACTGCCAGCCGCCGACAAGCCGCTGATCGAGCAGTTCCTCGACACCGTCGGCTACCAGTGGAAAGACGAGAGTGGCAACCCGGCTTACCACTTCTTCCTCAAGCCTTGCGGTTGAGCGGGCTGGCACTGGTCCGATGTTTCGGTAAGATGAGCGCCCCGGGGCAGCAGGTCGTCGCCCCCGTTCACACTCTTGTCAGCAGGGATCAGGGATGAGTCAGCAGAGTTCTCTTGCCACCCGCGCCGAGCCGGCCACCGCCGCCACCGGCCATGGCTGGCAGCAGCTGCATGATGAACTGGAACAGCTGGATCGACAGTTGCCGCCCACGCGGACCAGCCGGGCTACCCCGTTGGCCAAGGTCGGTGAACCGCGCCTGACCTGGCTGGAGTGGACCTTGCGTCACTCGCTACCTCGCCCCTCACCCCTGCCAGCATCGTCGCGGCCACCTGCGCCCAGCGTCGCTGCTGGCCGAGCTCTGCCGGCAGCGCCGAGCGAAGCCGGAGTGCTGCCACTGCCGCGCACCTTCAGCTTTGCCTTTTATGGTGAGGGTTGGCGCTATGGCCAGCTATGGCTGACCAACCTGCTGCTGCTGCTGATCAGTGGCGGCCTCGCCTGGCGCTGGACCCGGCTGCGCCGCAACCACTATCTGCTGAGCATGACTGAACTGGTGGCTACCCCGGCGTTGCTGGCCAGTGAGCCGGGCTGGCTAGCGCCGGTCAAGGCCCAGCTGGTGGCCTTGCCTCAGGCCGATGCGGCGCTGCCGCTCACCCCGTTCAGCCGGCTGCTCCGGCGCAGCCTGTGGCGCATCGCCCTGCTGCTGCTGATTGTGGGTTGCCTGCTACCGGTATCGCTGCCACTGGCTGCGGTAGTGGCGGTCAGCAGCGCGCTGGCTATTCATGCCCTGTGGCAAGCGGGCTGGCGCAACCTGCAGCTCGACAACGCCCGCATTGACGGGGCCCGTCTCAGCTGTCGCCTCTCGTCGCGCGCCCTGCTGCGGCTGCATTTGCGCACCCTGCTGTTGTTGCTGTTGTCGGCCGGGCTGGCCTGGCCCTGGCTGAAGATGGCGCTGCTGCGCCAGCAGATCGCCGCCGTGCGGGTCACCTGCCTTACGCCCTTGGCTTAACCGGCGCTTACCCTTGCTGTGGCGGTCCGGGCTGGCAGCGGCGCTATACTGGCCGCAGCTGTTACGGAGGTATCGATGCTGGAACTGACATTACTGCTGCTGGCATTGGCCCTGCTAGCCATTGCCGGGGTGTGGGGCGGCTGGCTGAAACGGCGCAGCGCGCCTGCCGCCACCATTGAGGTGCAATCGAGCATCGAGCAGATGAAGGCGATCGGCCAGCTGTCGGTGTTCAAGGTGATCACCCGTGAGATCGTCACCTCCACCGACCACAGCTGGGGCGAGTTCGGCGCCAAGTATCTGAGCTGGATGCTGAGCAAGAAGAAGATGGCGATGATCTTCGAGTTCGAGATCGACTTCCGCTTCGACCTGCGCCGCCCGGAGTTCCAGATCCGCGAGCTGGGCGAGCAGCGCTATCTGCTGCACATGCCCCCCTGCCAGCATCAGGTGTTCATCCGCGATATTCAGTTCTACGACGAGCAGCACGGCAAACTGCTGCCGTGGCTGCTGCCGGATCTGCTCAACGGCTTTTTGGCTACCGGCTTTGCCGAGGCCGACAAGAACCGGCTGGTGGCTGCCGCCCGCGACCATGCCGAAGCCCAGGCCCGCAACCTGATCAGCGATCTGCAGTCGGATGTGAACCAGTCGGCCAAAAGCACGCTGGAGGCGATCGCCAAGGGCTTCGCCGCCCGGCAGGTTAGTTTCGAGTTTGATGGCTCACCGACCGTCGATCTCAACGTTGGCATGGCCAGCGACGTCGCGGCCTGAGAAGGCGTTGCAATAACGCAAACGCCCGCCCGTTCACTCATGGCCGTTTGGCCTAGTTCGGCCAGGTGCGCTTTAGCGCATCCTGCACACCCTGATAGAGACGGCGAAGCATCAGGTCGAAAACCGCGCGGATGGCAGCAACGCCAAGATCGGTGACTGCTGATGCCACCGCCCCGGCAAACACCAGCATATGTCCCAGTAGCCCCTTCACCTGCTCAGCGGCGCTGGTAGCGGCTGCGGCGATCTTGGCCAAGGTCTGCGCGACCAGATCGTAGAAGGTTGCCCCGGCACCGATCACTGCTTGGGCGGCGATGGCAGCGTAGTAGCCGGTATCTTTCAACAGGGTGATTAGGGCGGCACTTAAGCGCTCCAGCCAGTACTCACTAAAGCTGGCCTGATGGCGCTTGGCATAATCAAGCCTCACCGGCGTCAGATGCAGGCTGGCCCGCTGCTGCAGCGCATCCCAGCTGCCCTTGCTGGCGGTGCGCAGGTAGCCGGGAACCGCGCCAGCCTTGGGGTCCATCAGGTGAGCGGCAACGCTCAGCCCCTGGCCGCTATCAAGCCGGTACTCAATCCCTTTGAATGGTGAGTGGTGGAAGGGCCAGAGCGGCACTTTGGTCACCAGATCGGCGCCATGGGTGCAGCGGTGGTTGGCCGGCACCCGGCTGGTATTGGCCAGGGCAAAGCCCTCCAGCCCCACCCGGGGCGCCCCAAAGGTGTAGAGGTAAACGGGCTGGCGCCACGGACCGCCAGCGATCCAGTCGGCAAGCAGGGTGGCCAGCGCCCCGCCCAGGCTATGGCCCACACAGTGCACCACCCGGCCGGGGTGGCTGACCCGCCACTCGGCCAGAAACGCCTGAAACTGCGGGCGCATTGAGGCAAAGGCGCGGCAAAAACCGGCATGGACAGTCTGGCCGCCGGAGCAGCCGGTCAGGCCGATCTGGGCGTTGGTGGCCCAGTCATGGCCCGAGGTAAATTCAGTACCGCGGATGGTGATAATGGCGTCACCGCTGTAGCCCCCCTTGCCAACGCCCATAGCGGCAAAGCCGGATTCGCGGTTGAGGATATAACCGCCGCTGCGCCCTGTGACGCACTGTTGAAAGTCAACTTTTTGCTGTATCTCAGGCGTCGCAAGCCGGCGAATATCCGCAGCAGAATCAAGTAAGCCGTAAGCAGTTTGGGCCAGCTCTGCCGCCAGCCTTGGGGTGAGTTTCGTGTGCATGGAAGTTCCTTTTCCGTTCAGTGGGTTAGCGAGCGGGAGCATCTAAGGTCACAGGATCGCCATAATGCTCCGGTGATTTCATCATCTCGAACTGTTCCAGATCCTTGGCTTTTTGCGCCTCGATGGCGGCGCGTTTGGGCCAGCGGCAGATGCTATAGATCCCGTAATTGACTGAGCCTTCTGGATATTCCGCGTCATAAACGGTCAAGCCCTCTTCGCTATCGGTCAGTTCACAGTTGAGCTCGCCCAGCATCTCTACGTAGTAGGCTATATGCTTGGTGCCGCGTGACCAAGCATGCCATAACAGCTCATCGTAGTAGGGGACTGTGGTTGGCTCGGCCACCACAATGATCTGAAACACCCGGGTGTAGGCGAAGGGCTTGCTGGGGTAATCGCTTTCCATGGTCAACGCAGGAAGGCTGAACCGACCATCAGCATCGGTGGTGACGTAATCGGTTGCAGGTTGGTCCATGACATCGGCGAGGGTGTAACTGCGTTTCAACTTTACCCCTGCGGCAGGTTCCCCGTTAAATGTCAGGCGACCGCTAACGGCCGGAAACACCTCAATGGTG
>JAFOOX010000048.1 GCA_017425245.1 Gammaproteobacteria bacterium | reverse complement strand
CTTTGCCGGGATCCATGAATACAACCTGGGAGACGGGCCATCCCAAGTGACCGACATCAACATCGTTCAGGAGACCATCATCGACGTTCTCGGCCCTAGATACCGGCAGATTTATTCATGAATCGGGTGCGGAATGTCGGTTGAAAACCAGCGGATACTATCGTTCGGGCTGAAGCTGCCTTTCGACCAAGGAGAGGTCGCCCACCCTCACCTCCTGTAGCCAGTTGCAATGTTCCACGTGAAACAGTAAGCCCGCCAAAATGGCGGGCTCCTCTTACAATAGCCTTTTGTCGTAGCCAGACTTTAGATATCGAGGTTAGCGACCTTAAGGGCATTGCGCTCGATGAAATCGCGCCGAGGCTCGACAGCATCCCCCATCAGGGTTGTAAACAGCTGATCCGCACCAACTGCGTCCTCAATGGTAACGCGCAGCATGCGGCGGGTTTCCGGATCCATAGTGGTTTCCCACAACTGCTCCGGATTCATCTCGCCCAGCCCTTTATAGCGCTGGATGTTCAGCCCGCGCTTGCCCTCATTGAGCAACCATTCCAGCGCGTCTGCGAAGTTGGACACCGGACGCTTCTTTTCGCCCCTGCTGACATAGGCGCCGGCCTCAAGCAAGCCGGTCAACCTTTGACCCAGCGCCAGCAACTGGCGATATTCGCCACTCTGGAACAGCTCAATCTGCAATGGCTGGGTGCGTTCAACACCATGCAGACGCACTTGAACCACCGGCAAGAACACCTGGCGCTCCTGCTCCCACACCACGGAATGCAGACTGTAGTTGCTGCCACTCTCCGCCTGCAGTTGGGCACCGGCGGCCAGAGCTTCGCCCCAGCTGCGCACCAAGGCCTCATCTTTAAGTGACTCGACCGTCAGCACCGGCTGCCAGATCAGCTGTGCGGCCATCGCTTTGTCCATACGGCGAGAGAGGCGCTCAACTACGGCCAGTGCTTGCTGATACTGCTGCACCAGCTGCTCCAAAGCCGCCCCGCCGATCGCCGGAGCGCTCTCATTGACATAAAGCGCCGCATCTTCAAGGGCAATGGTGGTCAAGTACTCAGTGAGCACCAAGTCGTCCTTAATGTATCGCTCTTGCTTGCCCTTCTTCACTTTGTACAGCGGCGGCTGGGCTATATAGATATGGCCACGTTCGATCAGTTCCGGCATCTGCCGGTAAAAGAAGGTAAGCAACAGGGTACGAATGTGAGAGCCATCGACATCGGCGTCAGTCATGATGATGACGTTGTGATAGCGGAGCTTATCCGGGTTGTACTCATCCTTACCGATGCCAGCGCCCAGAGCAGTAATCAGGGTTGCCACTTCCTGACTCGACAGCATCTTGTCAAAGCGGGCCTTCTCGACGTTGAGGATTTTGCCCTTAAGCGGCAGGATCGCCTGATTCTTGCGGTTGCGCCCCTGCTTGGCTGAACCGCCAGCCGAGTCACCTTCGACAATATAGAGTTCGGACAACGCCGGATCACGTTCCTGGCAGTCGGCCAGCTTACCCGGCAACCCCGCGAGATCCAACACCCCTTTACGGCGGGTCATCTCGCGCGCCTTGCGTGCCGCTTCACGAGCACGCGCTGCGTCTACAATCTTGCCGATAATCGCCTTGGCGTCGCTCGGATTCTCAAGCAGATAGTCGTTGAACTTCTCGGCCATCGAGCTTTCAACCGCCGGCTTGACCTCACTGGAGACCAGCTTGTCTTTGGTCTGGCTAGAGAACTTGGGGTCTGGAACTTTAACTGAAATGATGGCGGTCAAACCTTCACGGGCGTCGTCGCCAGAGATATTCATCTTCAGCTTTTTGTTCAGCCCTTCCGCTTCCATGTAGTTATTCAGGGTGCGGGTCAGGGCGGCACGGAACCCGGCGAGGTGGGAGCCACCATCACGCTGCGGAATGTTGTTGGTGAAGCAGAACAGGGTTTCCTGGTATGCATCGTTCCACTGCAGCGAAACTTCGACGCAGATACCGTCGGCCCGCTGATGCACGAAGTGGAACACCTCAGGATGAACCGGGGTCTTGTTGGTGTTCAGATACTGAACGAAGGCACGAATGCCACCTTCGTAGCAGAAGTGGTCAGTACGATCATCCCGCTCATCATAGAGGTGGATACCAACACCACTATTGAGAAAGCTCAGCTCGCGCAGTCGGCGGGCAAGAATGTCATAGTGAAATTCAATGTTGGTGAAGATAGTCGGTGACGGCCAGAAACGGATCTCGGTGCCCCGTGAATCAGTATCGCCGATCACTGCCAGTGGCGCCTCCGGCACCCCCAGATGATAGGTCTGCTCGTGCACCTTACCCTGACGGCGAATGGTCAAAACCAATCGGTCCGAGAGGGCATTAACCACAGACACCCCGACCCCGTGCAAGCCGCCAGAGACCTTGTAAGAGTTGTCATCGAACTTACCGCCGGCATGGAGCACCGTCATGATCACTTCGGCAGCGCTGACCTTTTCCTCTTCATGCATATCGGTGGGAATGCCCCGACCGTTGTCCTTGACCGAGACTGAACCATCGGTGTGGATGCGGACGTAGACTTCGCTACAGTATCCCGCCAATGCTTCGTCGATCGAGTTATCGACGACCTCAAACACCATGTGATGAAGACCGGTGCCGTCGTCGGTATCGCCGATATACATGCCTGGACGTTTGCGTACCGCATCCAGTCCCTTTAGCACCTTGATGCTGGAGGCCTGATAGTTGTTTTCTTCAGTCATGTCACCCTGCTCCATTGCCCGCTGAAAATGCGGACCACAATCGCCAAAAGGCAGTAACGACAAATCGTTACCAGCTGGTCAGCCCAATGCTAACCAGCCAAGTTCAATACGCCATGTTCCACGTGGAACAGCTTGTCACCCGCCAGCATGAACGGCTCCACCGCATCAGCGTTGATCGCGGTCAGCAGCACTTGATGCTGACCGGCGCGTAGCCACTGTAGAAGTCCGGCCCGTCGCTCCCTGTCCAATTCCGACTCAACATCATCGAGCAGGTAGAGCACCTTACGACCAAGCGCCAGGGCCATGCCCTCGCCCTGCGCCAGCTTGAGACAGGTAACAGCCAACTTAAGCTGACCACGAGAGCAGACCTCTTCCGCCGCCCGGCCGTTGTATAGCAGGGAAAAGGTAGCGCGGTGAGGACCAACAGTCGTGAAGCCCGCTTGGCGATCGCGGCCTAACCGTTCCCGCAGTTGAGCCTCAAAACTGGCGTTCTCTGCCGCCCACCCCGGGTCAAAACGAAGCAGCAATTTTACTCCGTTAGCCACCTCATCAGCCAGCGTAGAGAGGCTTAGATTGAGTGCTTGCGCATAGTCTTCACGCAGCTTGGTCAAGGGCTCGGCAACTGCCGTCAGTGGCTCATCAAAGGCACGCACAGCCCGTTCAGATCCTTGTTGCTTAAGCAGCTCATTGCGCTGCGCCAACAAGCGCTCATAGCGACGCCATTGTTCATAGAACGACGGTTCCACGTGGAACAAGCCGTAGTCCAGAAAACGGCAACGGGCTCGTCGACCACCGGCAAGTAACGCCAACGACTCCGGCGATATCAATTGGGCCGGCAGCAAACGCAAGCCATCGGCCAGGCGCTTGAGCGGTTCGCCATCAACGCGGGCTTCGAAGCCGCCGTTACGCATACGGGCCAAGCCAAAGCGATGGAGATAGTCGCCAATGCCGATCTCGGCAAACACATGGGTGGATGGTTGGCCATGACGAATCACCTCTTTGAGATCGCTGGTGCGAAAAGAGCGGCCGCTGGCCAACAGGCCAACAGCCTCAAGGACGCTGCTTTTGCCGGCGCCATTCGCACCGACAAAGAAATTAAAGGAGGGAGAAAGATCCAGGTTGGCCGAGGCCAAATTACGGAGATTGGCGACCTGGATCCGCAGCAGTGACATGATGCGAGATCAGAGACGCAACGGCATGACGACATAGAGGGCCTGCTCGACACCCACGCCTTCGATCACCGCTGAGCTATTCGCATCCAGTACGTTCATCTTCACCTGCTCCGCACTAATGGCGTTTAGCACATCGAGCAGATAAGAGACGTTGAAGCCCATCTCGACATCAGGTCCGTTGAAGCTGACTTCCAACATCTCCACCGCCTCTTCCTGATCAGGGTTGTTGGCAGCAATGGTCAATTCGTTTCCACTTATCGACAGACGAATACCGCGCACTTTCTCATTGGAGAGAATGGAGACGCGAGACAGCGCATGACGTAAGGCATCACGGTTAGCCTCGAGCGTATGCGGCAGCGTGCGCGGAACCACCCGGCGATAATCTGGAAACTTGCCATCTACCAGCTTGGTCGTCAGGGCAAAGCCGGATACTTCCGCGCGCAGATGGCTTTCACCGATCACCAGATGGATGCTGGCATCTTCGCTGTCGAGTAGCTTGACCAGCTCCATACAGCCTTTGCGCGGCACAATGCACTCGAGAGTCTGACCATGGAGCTGAAACGGAAAACGGGCCAGCGCCAGACGATGGCCATCCGTCGCCACTGCATTAAGAAACTGCCCATCCAGCTCCAGCAGTAGCCCATTGAGAAAATAGCGAACATCGAGCACGGCCATGGAGAAGGTCGTGCGATCGAGAAGACGCTTGAGGTCACCTTGGGCAAGGGTGACTTCGACCTGCCCCTGCCAGTCATCGATACGCGGGTAATCAGCGACAGAGAGAACTGCCAATGAAAAGCGGCTACGGCCAGCCTTAACGATCAAACGCTCAGGTTCAAGGCGCAGATCAATATCAGATCCATCCGGCAGGGTGCGCACGATATCGAGGAGCTTTTTGGCGGAGACTGTGGTTGCCCCCTCCTGCCGCAACACTTCAACCGGCACCCGCCCCACCATCTCCACTTCCAGATCGGTGCCAGTCAGGCTGAGGTAACTGCCATCGGTTTGCAGCAGCAGATTGCCCAGAATCGGCAATGCTTGCTTGCGGTCTACAGCGTTGGCCACCAGCTGCAGCGGGCGCAGCAGCACTTCACGATTGATGGTGATATCCATGAGCTAGTTCGCTTCTTCCGGTGGTTCGAGATCAGGGGTTCACGACGAGAGGATACGCATCAGGTTGGTATAGTCTTCCTTGATGTCATGGCTCTCTTCGCGCAGCGCCTCGATTTTACGACAAGCATGCAGCACTGTGGTGTGATCCCTTCCGCCGAAGGCTTCACCAATTTCCGGCAGGCTGTGGTTGGTCAGTTCCTTGGCCAAAGCCATGGCAACCTGGCGTGGCCTGGCGACAGAGCGGCTACGCCGTTTTGATAGCAGATCTTGCAACTTAATCTTGTAGTACTCGGCAACGGTACGCTGGATGTTTTCCACCGTTACCAGCTTCTCCTGCAGTGCCAGCAGATCGCGCAGGCTGTCCTTGGCAAAATCGATGGTAATCGGCCGCCCCGTAAAATTGGCATTGGCAATCACCCGATTGAGGGCCCCTTCCAGTTCACGCACGTTCGAGCGCAATCGCTTGGCGACAAAGAAGGCAACTTCATCAGGCAGGTTGATCTCCTTCTCTTCCGCCTTGCATTTGAGAATGGCGACGCGGGTCTCCAACTCAGGCGGTTCGATGGCGATGGTCAGCCCCCAGCCAAAACGACTCTTAAGCCGCTCCTCGACACCATTAATCTCTTTCGGATAACGATCGCAAGTGAGGATCACCTGGTGGTTGCCTTCCAGCAACGTATTGAAGGTGTGAAAAAACTCCTCCTGCGATCGCTCCTTGCCAGCGAAGAACTGGATGTCATCGATCAGTAGCGCATCCACACTACGGTAGTAGGCCTTGAACTCATCGATCAGGTTTTTCTGCAGCGCCTTGACCATGTCCTGAACGAAGCGCTCAGAATGCATGTAGACCACCCGCGCATTTGGGTTGCGTTTGAGGATGGCGTTCCCCACTGCATGCAATAGGTGGGTTTTACCTAAACCCGTGCCCCCGTAGACAAACAACGGGTTGTAAGCAGTACCAGGATTAAGGGCTACCTGCTGGGCCGCAGCCTTGGCCAGTTGGTTGGACTTACCTTCAACGAAGTTATCAAACACATAATCCGGGTTAATGTTGCTACGCTGAAAACCAACCGGCTCACGCGGTAATTCGTTACTGGTCAGTTGCGGCGGAGCCGCGCCGAGATGGCTGACCTCGTCACGACTAACCCGCTCACCGCTGACCGCCGGCCTAAGGGCTACTGAAGGCTCCGCACGAACCAACGGACTACCAACCTGCAACTGCAACCGCGGCGGCTGACCGCCGCTAGGGCTCAAAGTGGCAAGCAGCGCATGGACCTGATCAAGGTAATGATCACGCACCCAGTCGAGAACGAAGCGATTAGGGGCAAACAGGGTGAGGCGACCGTCATCCAGCTGGGCCTGCAATGGACGCAGCCAAGTGTTGAAGTTCTGCGGTGAAACCTCTTCCTTCAGGGCAGCAAGACACTGCTGCCAAAGTGACATGGCCACTGACCATCTCCCTCAAAGACTGTGATGACGACTGCCAGCGGCAAGCCATCCGTTATTATTTTTGGTAAGCAGGGCGCACCAAGATGAGATCACCATGACGGCCAGGATCTGACGACAGACTGGTGGGATCGCTGCGGATCCAGAGCGGCCATTATGGATCGCCAAACCGCTTTCCGCCTAGATCAACGGGATCTTTTTTGGCCACTAAAAATCATATTTATCCTGCTGTTTTTTATTGACATTTAAGGGTTGTCCACAGTCTGCGTAACGGGCCGTCAGAGATCCGTCTCATCATGATCAATGACGGTTATGGTTGACGCGAAAGCGAGCGGCGCATAAAATCTCGCCTCTTTTGAGTGGGCCGCAGCCAGACAGCTCCCAGCAGGGTTTCCGGCAGACGGTCCGAGTGTCCACGACAGTTCAACGGATCAGGTAATGAAACGCACATTTCAACCCAGCGTGCTGAAGCGCAAGCGCACCCACGGCTTCCGTACCCGCATGGCCACCAAGAATGGCCGCCAGGTTCTGGCCCGTCGCCGTTCCAAAGGCCGCGCCCAGCTGACTCGCGTTTAAGTTCAGTCTGCCGCCTTGCCCGGGTTGCCAGCGCTGGAATTTGGTCGGGAGCTCAGGCTCCTTGCTGCCAAGCAGTTCCAGCAGGTCTTTGACCAACCTGCCCGGGCTAGCGCGCCGCAGCTCACTCTGCTGGCGCGCGCCAATGATCTCGGACATCCCCGCATTGGCTTCGTCATCTCTCGCAAAAATATTCGCCGTGCCCATGAACGCAATCGCATCAAGCGCCTTGCTCGTGAGCATCTGCGCCTTCGCCAACATCAGTTACCTGCGGTCGATCTCATCCTGTTGGCCAAGAAAGGCGCTCAGGATCTCGACAACAAAGAACTGGTCGATCTGCTGGAGGGGTTATGGCGCACCTTAATCAGGCGCTTGCCCGCCTGCTGATATTGTTGGTGCGCAGTTACCAGCTTATCATTAGCCCCTTGCTCGGGCCCCGCTGTCGCTTTACTCCCAGCTGCTCCTGCTATGCCATTGACGCCTTACGGCTGCATGGGCCATGGCGCGGCGTATGGCTGGCAGCACGACGCATAGGTCGCTGTCATCCGCTCCACCCTGGTGGTCACGATCCGGTGCCGCCTCCAAAACCATGAGAACATAGTTGCAGCCATGGAAAACCAACGCCTCTTTCTGTTGATCGCCTTCACCGCTGTCAGCTTCTTCGGCTGGCAAACTTGGCAAGCCGACAAACTTGCCGCTAGCCAACCGATCACAGCAGCAGCCACAACTGCCGACCTAGCCAGCAACGATCTGCCAGCTGCCAGTGTCGCTAGCGCCAATACCGATGGTATTCCAGAGCATCAAGCTAGAAGCCAGATTGAGGCAGCCACTCCAAGCAAGCACATTATTCGAGTCACCACCGACACTCTGGACATCCAGATCGATCTCAATGGTGGTGATGTTATTCACGCGGCACTGCCAGGCTTTACGCTCAATCTGGAGAGCAAAGACCCGGTGGTACTGCTGCAACATGGCAACGCCTTTACCTATCTGGCCCAGAGCGGTTTGACCAACCTCGACAGCAACAGCGCCCGACCGCTGTTCACCGCCAATGCCAGCCAGTTTTCCATGGCTGAAGGAAGTAACAGCCTGGTCGTTCCCCTGACCTATCGTGATCAGAACGGGCTGGAAGTAACCAAGAGTTTTACCTTCACTCGCGGCAAGCACAGTATCAAGGTTGATTATGAGGTGGAGAACGGCTCCACAGCCGCTGTTGATATGCGCCTGTGGGCACGCCTGCGCCAGAGCGTTGTCGGCGGTGATGAAGGCTCCTTCTTCATGCCGACCTTCCGTGGCGCTGCCTATTCCACAGCAGACAAGCGCTACGAGAAGCTGACCTTCGAACAGCTGGGTAGCGATGATCGCCTGAAAGAGACCACCTTAGGTGGCTGGGTAGCCATGCTCCAGCATTACTTTGTCAGCGCTTGGGTACCTGTCGCTGGCGACAGCAACGAGCTGTTCAGCAACAACAATGGCAGCTTGGGTGATGTGGGTTATCTGGGCCCGATTGCCACGATCGATGCCGGTAGCACTGCCACGTTCAACTCCACGCTGTATGTCGGCCCCAAGGATCAGGAAAGCCTGTCTGCACTGTCACCCAGCCTCAATCTGGTGGTTGATTACGGCATTCTGTGGTTTATATCCCAGCCACTGCACTGGCTGCTGACCATGATCCACAGTCTGGTGGGTAACTGGGGCGTGGCTATCATCCTGATCACCCTGGCGGTCAAGGGTGCGCTCTACAAGCTGACCAAAACGCAGTATGTGTCGATGGCCAAGATGCGTCTGCTGCAGCCAAAACTGGCGGCACTCAAGGAGCGTTACGGCGACGATCGTCAAAAGATGTCAGCCGCCATGATGGAGCTGTACAAGAAGGAGAAGGTCAACCCGCTGGGCGGCTGTCTGCCGATCCTGCTGCAGATGCCGATCTTCATCGCCCTTTACTGGGTGCTGGTGGAGAGCGTTGAACTGCGCCAGGCTCCTTTTGCCCTGTGGATCCAGGATCTGTCAGTCAAAGACCCTTACTTCGTGCTGCCACTGCTGATGGGCGCCTCCATGTTCATCATGCAGAAGCTGTCACCCACGGCGGTTACGGATCCCATGCAGCAGAAGATGATGCAATGGATGCCGGTGATCTTTACTGCCTTCTTCCTGATGTTCCCCTCGGGTCTGGTGCTCTACTGGCTGTTCTCCAACCTGGTCTCCATCGGCCAGCAGTGGATGATCAATCGCGCCATCGACAAGCAGGGTCTGAAGGCCAGCGTCTGACATGAACACCGACACCATCGTTGCCCAGGCCACAGCCCCGGGACGCGGTGGCGTCGGTATCATCCGTGTCTCCGGGCCTGCCGCAGAAGCGGTCGCCCAGGCCCTGTTACCGCGCCTGCCGGCCATTCGTCATGCCGACTACCTGCCCTTTCTGGATAACCAGGGGCAGGTGATCGATCAGGGCCTTGCCCTGCTGTTCAAAGCTCCCCATTCCTTCACTGGCGAAGATGTATTGGAACTTCAGGGCCACGGCGGCCCTGTGGTACTGGAGATGCTGATCACCCGCATTCTGGAGCTGCCCGGCCTCCGTCTGGCCCGCCCTGGCGAGTTTAGCGAACGGGCGTTCCTCAACGATAAACTGGATTTGGCCCAGGCCGAAGCCATCGCCGATCTGATCGACGCCAGCTCGGTGCAGGCCGCGCGCAGCGCCGTTCATTCACTCCAGGGTGACTTTTCACGTAAGGTCAATGCGCTGGCTGATGCGTTAGTGACCTTGCGTATCCATGTTGAAGCAGCCATCGATTTTCCGGACGAAGAGATCGACTTTCTCGGTGACGGTGTCATCGATGGCAAGCTGCAGCAGTTGCGTCAGCAGCTGGCTGAGTTGCGCGCCCAAGCCCAGCAAGGAGCATTACTGCGCGATGGTATGAAAGTGGTGATCGCCGGTCGCCCCAACGCTGGCAAAAGCAGCCTGCTCAACGCTCTGGTCGGCCATGAAGCCGCCATAGTGACCGATATCGCCGGTACTACCCGCGACCTGCTGCGAGAGCAGATCAACATCGACGGCATGCCGCTCCATATCATCGACACTGCCGGATTACGCGACGCCAGCGACGAAGTTGAGCAGATCGGCATTAACCGGGCCTGGGATGCCATCAGCGACGCTGACCGGGTGTTGCTGGTCGTCGACAGCAGCAGCACCCCGCTGGCCACCCCAGAAGCCCTGTGGCCGGAATTTGTCGCGCGCCTGCCAAAGGGACTGGGGATCACCCTGGTGCGAAACAAAGCAGATTTGAGTGGCGAAACCCCCGGCCTCAGTGCCATCAACGACACCCCATTGCTCACTATCAGTGCCCGCCAGCAGCAAGGGCTGACCGAACTGCGTAGCCACCTCAAGCAGTTGATGGGCTATCAGGGTGGTGGAGAAGGGGTGTTTATCGCGCGCCGCCGCCATCTGCAAGCTCTGGATGGCGCCTGCGACCATCTGGATCGCGGTGATATCCAGCTCAACCGTTATCGTGCCGGCGAGCTTCTGGCCGAAGAGCTACGCCTTGCTCATGAACAGCTGGGTGAGATCACAGGACGCATGAGTTCGGATGACCTGCTCGGCCGCATCTTCGGCTCCTTCTGCATCGGTAAATAACGCCTACGCCGGCTGCTGCGTACAATGGAGATCTACCGTTAACGGAGAACTTCATGTCCCATCTAACCCTGCTGGTTGGCTCCACTCTGGGCGCCACCGAATATGTTGCTGATCGTCTCGCTGAACTGCTGACTACGGCTGGCCATGACAGCACCATCATCACCCGCTTTGACCATTGGCAGGCAAGCGACGCACCCAGCACTCTCTGGCTGATCTGCACCTCCACCCATGGTGCCGGTGACCTCCCAGACAACATCCAGCCTCTTGGCCATTATCTGGCCAGTAAACGCCCCGATCTGCGTCACCATCGCTTTGCCGTGGTCGCCGTCGGCGATTCCAGCTATGACACCTTCTGTGAAGGTGGCAAAACGCTGGAACGGTTACTGGAGGACTGCGGTGCCGTCAATCTGCTACCACGGCTAGAGATCGACGTGCAGGAACATCCGATCCCGGAAGATGAAGCTGAGCAGTGGCTGCCCAGCTTGCTGGCCCTCATCTGATCAATAACTGTTGATAACCTTGGATTAAGCTAGCTCAAATGCTGTTATTAACCACAGGTACAACTTCGGACCAGTCGACCCTGTTGATAACTACCCTGTTCATCACCAGCGATCGATCCCCTCCGTACCCAGCTCATACACAGCATGTATCAGCAGCAACCTTTTGTTCTAAAAGGGTAAATATGGGTTTTCAACAGCTATGACAGTGCTAATACCAGATCAAACAAGATCCAATCTATCGATCCTTTTCAGATCAATAAGGATCCCTGTGCGATCCAGCCCTTTGCTCAACGCCAGTGACCGGCTAAAATTTCGCCCCTTTTGCCATCAGCCTTCGCGGGAAGCACCATGATCTATGCCCAACAATTCGACGTCATCGTGGTTGGTGGTGGCCATGCCGGCACTGAAGCGGCTTTAGCTGCTGCACGCATGGGTTGTGCAACCCTGCTGCTCAGCCACAACATCGAAACCTTGGGACAGATGTCCTGCAATCCGGCGATTGGTGGTATCGGCAAAGGGCATCTGGTCAGAGAGATCGATGCCTTGGGTGGGGCCATGGCACTGGCTGCCGATCGCGGCGGGATCCAGTTCCGTACCCTGAATGCCAGCAAAGGCCCCGCAGTACGCGCCACCCGTGCCCAGGCGGATCGTGTGCTCTACAAAGCAGCGGTTCGCCACATGCTGGAGAACCAGCCTAACCTCAGCCTGTTTCAGCAGGCAGTCGATGATCTGGTGGTTGAGGGTGAACGGGTGGTTGGCGTGGTCACCCAGATGGGGCTGACGTTCCGTGCGCGGGCCGTGGTGCTCACGGTTGGCACCTTCCTGGGGGGTACCATCCATATTGGCCTCAACAACTACAGCGGAGGCCGTGCTGGCGATCCGCCGTCGATCGGCCTGGCACACCGACTGCGCGAACTGCCGTTGCGGGTTGGGCGCCTGAAAACCGGTACGCCACCGCGCCTTGATGCCCGTTCCATCGATTTCTCGGTGATGCAGGAACAGCCGGGTGACAGCCCTGCCCCCGTTTTCAGTTTCATGGGTTCAGTGGCAGACCATCCGCAGCAGATCAGCTGTTACATCACCCATACCAACAGCCGTACCCACGACATCATCCGTGGCGGGCTGGATCGTTCCCCCATGTACACCGGGGTGATCGAAGGGATAGGCCCTCGCTACTGTCCGTCGATCGAAGACAAGATCAACCGCTTTGCCGACAAGGATTCCCATCAGATCTTCCTGGAACCGGAAGGACTGACCACCCATGAGGTCTATCCCAACGGCATCTCTACCAGCTTGCCCTTTGATATCCAGCTGGATTTAGTGCGCTCTATCCGGGGTCTGGAAAACGCCCATATCGTGCGTCCGGGCTATGCCATCGAGTATGACTATTTCGACCCGCGCGATCTCAAACCGACCTATGAGACCAAGCAGATCGCTGGTCTGTTCTTTGCTGGCCAAATCAATGGCACCACCGGTTACGAGGAAGCTGGCGCTCAAGGGCTGATGGCCGGTCTCAATGCCGCGCTGCTGGCTACTGGTCGTGAGGGCTGGAGCCCGCGTCGCGATCAGGCCTACATGGGGGTGCTGATCGACGATCTGTCGACCTTGGGCACCCGAGAGCCCTATCGCATGTTCACCAGCCGTGCCGAATATCGGCTGTTGCTGCGTGAAGACAATGCCGATCAGCGGTTGACGCCAAAGGGGCGTGAACTAGGACTGGTTGATGACGAACGCTGGGCCCGCTTTGAAGCCAAGCAGGAGCAGGTCGAACAGGAGCTGCAGCGACTGCGGGCGACTATCATCCCGGCACACGGCCCATTGGCAGAAGCGCTCAATCCGTTGCTGGATACAGCCATGAGTCGCGAGCAAAGCCTGGAAGGGCTGATCCGCCGGCCTGAGATGAGCTATGCCAGCCTGATGACCGTTGCTGGCATCGGTCCTGGTGTGGCTGATGCGGAAGCGGCGGAACAGGTGGAGATCCAGATTAAATACGCCGGTTACATCGATCGCCAGCAGGCTGAGATCGACAAGCAGCAGCGCCACGAAGAAACGGCCCTGCCGCTGGATCTCGATTACAGCGAAGTAGCCGGTTTGTCCAAAGAGGTGATGCTGAAACTGCGAGATGCACGGCCAGCCACCCTGGGGGTTGCGTCACGCATTGCTGGCGTTACCCCCGCTGCCATCTCTATCCTGCTCGTCCATCTCAAAAAACGGGGGCTGCTCAAGCGCAGCGCATGACCGATTACGCCCACCAGCTGCGCAGCCATTGTGCTGCCGCCAATCTTCAACTCAGCGACCGCCAGGTGCAGTTGCTCACCGACTATCTGGCGCTGATCCTCAAATGGAACAGCGCTTACAACCTGACAGCGGTGCGCGATGGTGAGGAGATGGTCACCCGCCATCTACTGGACTCGCTGGTGGTTGCTCCTTTTCTGGCGGATTGCCAGCATATCGCCGATGTCGGAACTGGTCCGGGTCTGCCGGGAGTGCCGCTGGCGATCCTCTATCCGGACAAGCAGTTCACCCTCATCGACAGCTTGGGCAAGCGCATTGTGTTCCTCAGACAGGTGCGCCATCTCCTTGGTTTGCCGAACATTGAGCCGGTGCAAACGCGAGTTGAGCAGTACCGCACAGAGCTGACAATTGACGGGGTGGTCAGTCGCGCCTTCGCGTCAATCGGTGATATGCTCAACTGGTGCGCCCACCTGAGCGACCGCTTTTTTGCCATGAAAGGCGCCTACCCTGAAGCAGAACTGCTCGAGGTAAAGGCGCCTTTCAAGGTAGCGGCCGTGCATCGTCTGACGGTGCCGGGTCAGGAAGGGGAACGGCATCTGGTCGAGATCACCAAGCAAGTTTGAGTGGAGTGCGGCGTGGGAAAAGTCATTGCCATCGCAAACCAGAAGGGCGGCGTGGGGAAAACCACCACCGCCGTTAACCTCGCCGCCTCGTTGGCGGCTACCAAGCGCAAGATCCTGCTTATCGATCTGGACCCCCAGGGCAATGCCACCATGGGTAGCGGAGTCGACAAGTACGATGTTGGCAAAAGCGCGTATGAGTTACTGATCGATGAAGAGCCGTTTGACGATGTGGTGGTCAAAGAGACCACCGGTGGCTACCACCTGATTGCGGCCAATCAGGATGTAACTGCCGCCGAGATCAAGCTGATGGAGGTATTTGCCCGCGAAGTTCGGTTACGTAATGCCCTCCATGCGGTGCGCAGCAAGTACGATTTCATCTTCATCGACTGCCCGCCGTCGCTTAACCTGCTGACCGTCAACGCCATGTCGGCCGCTGATTCAGTGCTGGTGCCGATGCAGTGTGAATACTATGCCCTTGAGGGTTTGACCGCACTGGTTGATACCATCAGCAAGCTGGCTGGCGCCGTTAATCCAGGCCTGCACATCGAAGGGATCCTGCGTACCATGTATGACCCCCGTAACCGTTTGGCCTGTGACGTCTCAGACCAACTCAAGGCCCACTTTGGTGACAAGGTTTACCGCACCGTGATCCCGCGTAATGTGCGTCTGGCTGAAGCACCGAGTTTTGGCACGCCGAGCATGTACTACGACAAGACCTCATCAGGGGCCAAGGCCTATCTGGCGCTGGCGGGTGAGATGATCCGTCGCGGTGAGCAGAACAAGGGCAAGTAAAGCGACATCATGTCCACCATCAAACGCAAGGGCCTCGGCCGCGGCCTAGAGGCACTGCTCTCCACCAGCCAGGTTGCCCGTGATCGTGATGATCTGCGCGCCACTTCTGACCACGCTCAGGATGATCGCCATCGCAGCGAGCTGATGAAGATCCCGCTCGACCAACTGGTGCCTGGTAAGTATCAACCGCGCAAGGACATGGGCGCTGAAGCGTTGGAGGAGTTGGCGCGCTCCATAGAGGCTCAAGGGGTGATCCAGCCGATCGTGGTGCGCCGCGTAGGCGACCACAAGTACGAGATCATCGCGGGCGAGCGCCGTTGGCGCGCTTCGCAAAAGGCCGGCCTCGACGTGGTGCCCTGCATCATCAAGGATGTTCCTGACGAAGCGGCAGTGGCGATTGCCCTGATTGAAAACATCCAGCGTGAAGAACTCAATGCGATGGAAGAAGCGGTCGCCCTCAAGCGGCTGATGATTGAGTTTGAACTAACTCATCAGGAAGTGGCCGATGCGGTGGGCAAGTCCCGCGTCAGCGTTACCAATCTGTTGCGTCTCAACCAGCTTAATGACGACGTCAAAGTGATGCTTGAGCACGGCGATATCGACATGGGCCATGCCCGCGCGTTGCTGGCACTGGAAGGTGAGCAGCAGTCAGAAGCCGGTCGTGTGGTCGTCGGCAAGGGTTACAACGTGCGCGAGACCGAAGCCTTGGTCAAGCGCATGCAGCAGCCCGTCAAACCCAAAGTCGAGAAAGCCCCGGATGCCAATATCACCGATCTGGAGCGTTCCCTGTCCGAGCGCCTTGGTGCGGCGGTGGCGATCCAGCATGGTGAGCGCGGCAAGGGTAAGCTGGTCATCAATTACGCCTCGATCGACGAACTTGAGGGAATCCTAGGTCGAATCCACTGATAGGCTCGAAAAACTTGAGCTAGATCAACCTGTCAAAGTTTGCGCCTGATCACGACTTGCCGATATACTTCTTCCGCCTTGCGAGACCTTGGAGACGCTTCATGGGTGAGCAGATCATCCATCCGCTGGGCAGACAGGGCTGGCAGCTTGCATGCCGCTCAGCACAAATCCAGCTGATGATGATAATGGTGTTGGCCACGGTAGCTTGGCTACTTTGGGGTGGGATAGATGGTGCCCTCTCATTTGCATGGGGTGGTGCTGTGGTTATTTTGGGGCGCTGGCTGACCGCCTTGGCGGTTTTCAGACAGGCGGGCGCCAGGTATGCGGCGGTGGCCATGCGAGCGGTGCTGCGCGGTAACCTCTGTACCTGGGTGCTGGTTGTCTGTTCAGCGCTATTGGCATGGAACAGGCTTCAGCTTCCGCCCCTTCCCTTTATCGTGGGGTTGGCTTTGGTGGCGCTGATTCAGGTTTTCATGCCATTGATTATCGAACGAAATACAGGGTGAACCATGGCAGCAGCGGGCGAAGAACTCACATCCGTCGGTTACATACGGCACCATCTGACCAACCTTCAGGTGTGCGCAGGCGAAAGCGGACTGCACACGCACTGTGAAGGAGCGGGTTTCTGGACCTTCAACATCGATACAATGTTTTGGTCAGCCCTGCTTGGTATCGTTTTTATCTCGCTTTTTCGTATGGTTGCGGTCAAGGCGACAACGGGCGTTCCCGGCAGGTTGCAGTGCTTTGTCGAGATGCTCGTCGAGTTTGTTGCTAAAACTGTTAACAATACCTTTCATGCTCGTAGCAGACTGATTGCGCCTCTTGCCCTGACTATTTTTGTCTGGGTATTTTTGATGAATCTGATGGATCTGGTACCTGTTGATCTGATCCCGTACGCCGCAACCTTGGTGGGCCTGGAATACCAGAAAATTGTGCCGACTACTGATTTAAATACCACTTTTGGTTTATCCATCGGTGTGTTTCTGCTGATCATTTTTTACAGTATCAAAGTAAAGGGCTTTACTGGATTCATTAAAGAGCTGACACTGCATCCATTCCATTCGAAGAATCCTTTTTTACAAGCGATTTTAATTCCATTTAATTTGATTTTGGAAAGTGTAACCTTGCTGGCCAAGCCGATTTCGCTGTCGATGCGTCTATTCGGTAGTATGTATGCTGGAGAGCTTATCTTCATTCTGATTGCAGTGATGTACAGCACTAACCTAGTGATTGGTGGTTTGGGTGGTGTGCTACAGCTTGGGTGGGCAATTTTCCACATTTTGGTCATTACCCTGCAGGCTTTTATTTTCATGATGTTGACCATTGTATACATGAGCATGGCCAGCCAGGATCATTAGGCTTTTCTTGCGGGTAATACCGCCAACTTTTGACGACAACCAACTGAACCAACGGAGAAGAATATGGACTCGACGATTTACCTAGCTGTAGCCATCATGATCAGCTCTGCTGCCGTCGCTACTGCTATTGGCTTTGCCTTGTTGGGCGGGAAGTTTCTGGAAACCACAGCTCGTCAGCCTGAGCTGGCACCACAGCTGCAGGTTAAAATGTTCATCGTTGCTGGTCTGCTGGACGCTGTCAGTATGATTGCTGTTGGTATTGCCCTGTACATGCTCTTTGCTCTCTAAGCATCGTGCCGCAGCTGCGGCACCACTGTGATGTTGAAAACGGAGGAGCAGTTGTGAATATCAACGCAACCCTGATTAGTCAGATGATCTCCTTTGCGGTCTTCGTGTGGTTCTGCATGAAGTTCGTATGGCCGCCATTGATCGCGGCCATTGAGGCGCGCCAAAAATCGATAGCCGATGGGCTTGCCGATGCTGCTCGTGCTTCCAAAGATCTGGATCTGGCTCAGGCCAAAGCTAAAGATCATCTGCGCGATGCGCGCAAGCAATCTGCAGAGTTACTTGAGCAAGCGAACCGTCGTCGTAGCCAGATCATTGAGGAAGCCCAAGGCGAGGCGCGCATTGAGCGCGACAAGATCCTGGCCCAAGGTCAGGCTGAGCTGGAAGCTGCTATCAATCGTGCGCGTGAAGAATTGCGAGGTCAGGTTGCCGTTTTGGCACTGGCTGGTGCAGAACAGATTCTCCAGCGTTCAGTCGATGCCAAGGCCCATGCCGACATTCTCGACAAACTGGCCAGCAAACTGTAACCAGAGGAGCGGTTTATGGCTGATTTGACGACGGTAGCTCGACCTTATGCCAGTGCCGCTTTCGAGTTCGCGGTCGCTAACCATGCGGTGGCACGATGGAGTGATATGCTCGCTTTTTGTGCGTCTGTGGCTGCTGATCCAATCGTTCAGTCACTGTTGGTCAGTGGCGAACGGGCTGAGCGTGTAGCCGAAATATTCCTCTCTGTGGTTGAAGATCAGGTCGATGCTCATGGCGCCAACTTGATTAAAATCATGGCTGAGAATGGCCGGCTTGCCGCAGTGCCTGTAGTTGCCACCATGTTTGAGGCGCATCGGGCTGAATTTGAAAAAGTGGCTGATGTCGCTGTGACGTCATCCATGCCGCTCTCTAACGCCCAGGAGCAACAGATCGTTTCGACGATGGAGAAGCGTCTGGGTCGCAAGGTCAAGTTGTCCGTCACTATCGATGCCGCACTGATTGGCGGCGTGGTGATTCAGGCGGGTGACATCGTGATCGACGGCTCAGTGCGCGGCCAACTTGAGCGCCTGACCGAAACGCTGCAAGCCTAAACGGGGATTTTCAGCATGCAACTGAATGCTACAGAGATCAGCGCCCTCATTAAAAAACGCATCGAAAAGTTCGACGTTGTTTGTGACGAGCGCAATGAAGGTTCCATCGTTTCCATCAGTGACGGCATCATCCGCATCCACGGCTTGGCCGATGTGATGTTGGGTGAAATGATCGAGTTGCCGGCTGGACTTTACGCCATCGCCCTCAACTTGGAGCGTGACTCAGTTGGTGCGGTGGTTATGGGCGACTATACCAACCTCGCCGAAGGGATGAAGGTCAAGGGCACCTCCCGTATTCTTGAAGTGCCTGTTGGCCCGGCTTTGGTTGGTCGTGTCGTTAACACCTTAGGCCAGCCGATTGACGGCAAGGGTCCGATCGATGCGACTGACTTTGCGCCCATCGAAGTGATTGCCCCGGGCGTCATTGAGCGTCAGTCGGTGTCACAACCGGTGCAGACCGGGATTAAAGCGATTGATGCCATGATCCCCGTCGGTCGTGGCCAGCGCGAGTTGATCATCGGTGACCGCCAGACCGGTAAAACGGCACTGGCGTTGGATGCCATCATTAACCAGAATGGTACTGGCATCACTTGCGTTTATGTGGCTATCGGTCAGAAAAACTCGACCATTGCCAACGTCGTGCGCAAGCTTGAAGAGCACGGAGCCATGGCCCACACCATCGTGGTGTCGGCATCGGCATCTGAGTCAGCGGCACTACAGTACCTGGCAGCCTACGCAGGTTGCACCATGGGTGAATACTTCCGTGACCGTGGTGAAGATGCGCTGATTGTCTACGATGACCTGTCCAAGCAAGCTGTGGCCTATCGCCAGATCTCGCTGCTGCTCAAGCGTCCGCCGGGCCGTGAAGCCTATCCAGGCGATGTATTCTATCTCCACAGCCGTTTGCTGGAGCGTGCTGCACGCGTTAACGCCGACTACGTCGAGAAATTCACCAAGGGCGCAGTCAAGGGCAAGACCGGCTCGCTCACAGCGTTGCCGATCATTGAAACCCAGGCTGGCGACGTCTCGGCATTCGTGCCGACCAACGTGATCTCCATTACCGATGGTCAGATCTTTCTTGAAACCGATCTGTTCAACGCCGGTATCCGTCCTGCCGTGAACCCCGGTATCTCGGTGTCGCGCGTCGGTGGTGCAGCTCAGACCAAGATCATCAAAAAGCTTGGTGGTGGTATCCGTACTGCACTGGCCCAGTTCCGTGAAGTTCAGGCCTTTGCTCAGTTCGCTTCAGATCTGGATGAAGCGACCCGTCGTCAGCTGGAGCACGGTTTGCGCGTGACTGAGCTGATGAAACAGCGTCAGTTTGCCCCGTTGTCGGTGGCGCATATGGCGGTGTCGCTGTATGCCGCTGAGAAGGGCTATCTAGCCAAGGTCGCGCTCAACAAGATTGTGGCCTTTGAAGCTGCCCTGCACGCTTACATGAATAATGAGCATGGCAAGCTGATGGATCGCATCAACGAGTCCGGTGACTTCAACGACGAGATCGACGCAGGCATCAAGGCTGCACTCGATACTTTCGTCGCCACCCAGACCTGGTAAACGTGGGCTCGCATGAGCCCTATCCGGAATGCGGAGTGAGAGAAGATGGCCGGCGCTAAAGAGATTCGTCGCAAGATCAAGAGTGTCAAAAGCACTCAAAAGATCACCAATGCCATGCAGATGGTTGCCGCATCCAAGATGCGCCGCACCCAGGAAAAGATGGCTGCAAGCCGTCCTTACGCCAAAGGGATTCGCAAGGTGATCGGTCATGTGGCCAACAGCAACACCGAGTATCGCCACAGCTATCTGGTTGAGCGTGAGGTGAAGCGGGTCGGCTATGTGATCGTCGCTACTGATCGAGGCCTGTGCGGTGGCTTGAACGTTAACCTGTTCAAGCAGGTGGTGGCCGACATGCGGCGTTGGCAGAAGGCCGGAGTGGAGATCGATCTGGCTTTGTTTGGCAGTAAAGGCAGCGCCTTTTTCGGCCGTCTCGGTGCCAATATTGTGGCCCAGAATAGCGGTATCGGTGAGAGCCCAGCCTTGAAGGATGTGATTGGCGCAGTAACGGCCATGCGCAATTACTATGAGGCTGGCAAAGTCGACCGCCTGTTTATCGTGTACAACGAATTCGTTAACACCATGAAGCAGGAGCCAAAGATCGAGCAGCTGCTGCCGTTGCCGAAAGCCGACGATCTGGACAGTAGCTATCGCTGGGATTACCTCTACGAACCTGACCCTAAGACGTTGCTGGAAGGGTTGTTGGTGCGTTATGTCGAATCCCAAGTTTATCAGGCGCTGATCGAGAATCTGGCATGTGAAATGTCTGCTCGTATGGTGGCCATGAAGGCGGCAACCGAAAATGCCACCAGCTTGATCAACGATCTGCAGCTTGCCTATAACAAAGCGCGTCAAGCCAGCATCACTCAGGAACTCAGCGAGATCGTCGCCGGTGCGGCGGCGGTCTGACCGGCAGGAATCACGAGGATAAGTAATGAGCAAGGGTAAAATTGTCCAGATTATCGGCGCCGTGGTGGACGTTGAGTTCGACCAGGGTCATGTTCCGAAAGTGTACGATGCACTGACGGTTGACGGTGGCTTGGTGCTGGAGACCCAGCAACAGCTCGGTGGTGGCGTGGTGCGCACTATTGCCATGGGCCAGTCAGAGGGGCTTAAACGTGGCCTCGGGGTTGAGAACTCAGGCGGCCCGATTACCGTTCCTGTGGGTAAGGCCACCCTTGGCCGCATCATGAACGTGCTTGGCGAGCCGATCGACGAAGCTGGGCCCATCGACGCTGAAGAGCGCATGCCGATTCACCGTGCTGCGCCCAGTTATGAAGAACAGGCTGCTTCAACCGAGTTGCTGGAAGTGGGGATCAAGGTAATCGACCTGATCTGCCCCTTCGCCAAGGGCGGTAAAGTCGGTCTGTTCGGTGGTGCTGGGGTTGGCAAAACCGTCAACATGATGGAACTGATCCGTAACATTGCTACCGAACACAGCGGTTATTCAGTGTTTGCCGGTGTCGGCGAGCGCACTCGTGAAGGGAACGATTTCTACCACGAGATGAATGATTCCGGTGTTCTCGACAAAGTGTCGCTGGTCTATGGCCAGATGAATGAGCCACCTGGTAACCGTCTGCGCGTGGCCCTCTCCGGCTTGACCATGGCCGAAAAGTTTCGTGACGAAGGGCGAGACGTACTGCTGTTCATCGACAACATCTACCGCTACACCCTGGCCGGTACCGAAGTCTCGGCGCTGCTTGGCCGTATGCCGTCGGCGGTGGGTTACCAGCCGACGCTGGCGGAAGAGATGGGCGTACTGCAGGAACGCATCACCTCCACCAAGACTGGTTCGATCACCTCCATCCAGGCCGTTTACGTGCCCGCGGATGACTTGACCGACCCGTCGCCGGCCACCACCTTTGCTCACCTTGACGCCACCGTGGTGTTGTCGCGTGACATCGCGGCCCTGGGCATCTATCCGGCTATCGATCCGCTCGATTCCACCAGTCGCCAGCTGGATCCGCTGGTCGTTGGTAACGAGCATTACGACGTTGCTCGCGGCGTGCAGACTGTGCTGCAACGCTACAAGGAACTGAAGGACATTATCGCCATTCTCGGTATGGACGAGCTGTCGGAAGAGGACAAGCAGGTCGTGGCTCGTGCCCGCCGCATCCAGCGCTTCCTGTCGCAGCCCTACCACGTGGCGGAAGTGTTTTCCGGTATTCCAGGCGTGTTTGTGTCATTGAAGGAAACCCTGCGCGGCTTTAAAGGCATTCTCGCTGGCGAGTATGACCATCTGCCGGAACAGGCCTTCTTCATGGTTGGTTCGATCGACGAAGCGATCGAGAAAGCCAAGAAAGTCTGATCCTGACCGAGCGAGGAGGTCGACGATATGGCGATGACAATTCACCTCGACGTAGTCAGTGCCGAGAAGAACATCTTCAGCGGTCTGGTTGAGTCGATGCAGGTGACCGGTAGCGAAGGTGAACTGGGTATTTTACCCGGTCACGCCCCGCTGCTGACCGCGCTCAAGCCGGGCATGGTGCGGCTGGTTAAACAGCATGGCCACGAAGAGGTGTTTTACCTTTCCGGCGGTTTTTTGGAAGTTCAGCCACGCGCTGTGATCGTTCTGGCCGATGCGGTGATCCGAGCCAAGGACATCGACGAAGCGGCTGCCCGTGAAGCGGTACGTCGCGCTGAGCAACATATCGCCAAGCCAGGCGCCGATTTTGACTTCGCCAAGGCAGAGCGTGACCTGGCTAAGGCGACTGCCCGGCTACGCGTGGCAGAGTTTTCGCGGCGCAAAATGGGCTGATTGCCAGCATCGACTGTCGATTGATGGAGGCGGCCTTTGGGCCGCCTTTCTATTTATACTCTGCGCCCAACAGTTGTGGCGCTTAGCAAGGAGTCTCGCCCGATGTCCACTGCCCCTCTTTCCGTCGTGATCCTTGCCGCCGGCAAGGGCACCCGCATGCGCTCCACTCTGCCCAAAGTGCTGCATCTCGTGGCCCACAAGCCAATGGTGCAGCATGTGATCGATACAGCGCTGGCCCTTAGTGGGCGCCAACTCTGTTTGGTCTATGGCCATGGCGGCGAGCAGATGAAAGTGGCGATCAGCACCCCGCTGGTCTGGGTGGAGCAGGCCGAGCAGCTGGGCACCGGCCATGCCGTCGCCCAAGCCCTGCCGCAGCTGGCCGACGACGACACCGTGCTGATCCTCTATGGCGACGTGCCGCTGATCCGCGAGCAGACGCTGCGTGCGCTGCTGGCCGCCAAGCCAGCCACCGGTCTGGCCCTTCTTACCGTCACCCTGGCCAACCCCACCGGCTATGGCCGTATCCTGCGTGATGCTCAGGGCGAGGTGACCGGCATCGTCGAGGAGAAGGACGCCAGCGCCGAGCAGCGTCTGGTGCGTGAGGTCAATACCGGCTTTATGGCCGCCAATGGCGCCGATCTGCGGCGTTTTTTGGCCGCCCTTAAAAACGATAACGCCCAGGGCGAGTACTACCTCACCGACGTCATCGCCATGGCGCGCAATGCCGGGCTGCCGATTGCCACCACCTCGGTGACCGACCCGCTCGAGGTGGAAGGGGCCAACAACCGTGCCCAGCTGGCGGCGCTGGAGCGAGGCTTCCAGCAGCGTGCTGCCCATGAGCTGATGATGGCCGGGGTTACCCTGCGTGATCCGGCCCGCTTCGACCTGCGCGGTAGCCTGAGCTGTGGCCAGGATGTGGTGATCGACACCAATGTGATCATCGAAGGTAAGGTGGTGTTGGCCGACGGCGTCACCATCGGCAGCGGTTGCCTACTTAAGGACTGCACCATTGGCGCCGGCACTGAGGTTAAAGCCTATTCGGTGATTGAAGGCGCTAGCGTTGGCGCCGCTTGCAGCGTCGGCCCCATGGCCCGGCTACGGCCCGGCACTGTGTTGGCTGACGATGCCCACGTCGGCAACTTCGTCGAGATCAAGAAGGCCAGCCTCGGCCAGGGTTCCAAGGCCAACCACCTGACCTATCTAGGCGATGCCGAGATCGGCAGTGGCGTGAATGTCGGCGCAGGCACCATCACCTGCAACTACGATGGCGCCAACAAGCATGTGACCATCATCGAGGATGGCGCTTTCATCGGCTCTGACAGCCAGCTGGTGGCGCCGGTGCGCATCGGCAAAAACGCCACCGTTGGCGCCGGCTCCACCGTCACCCGCGATGTGGGCGAAGGGGAATTGGTGATCACCCGGGTTAAACAGCGCCATATCGAAGGCTGGCAACGACCGGTGAAACAGAAGTGATGGCTCACAATCCGTGATTTGTAAAACGACCCCGCCGGCTGGCGAGGTTGTCATTGACGGTGCTGGCGTTTCGGCTTGGTGGCAATAATCTTCGAATCGAAACTTTCGATTGACAGCTTTATCTTTCAAACCGAAACTTGCGGCCGATGAGCAAACGCAACACCCAACAGCGCCGCCACAGCATTATCAGCCTGCTTAACAGCCATGGCGAAGTGACCGTGGATGATCTCGCCCAGCGCCTCGAGACCTCGGAAGTGACCATCCGCAAGGATCTGGCCGCCCTTGAGGCCAGTGGCCTGCTGCTGCGCCGTTATGGTGGCGCCGTGCCGGTGCCGCAGGAGCTGCTGCATGATGCCGCCCGCAGTGAGACGACGCCGGTGAAGCAGGCGATCGCCCGCGCCGCAGCGGCGCGCATCCGCGACCATAACCGCATCATCATCGACTCCGGCAGCACCACCGCCGCCCTCATCCCCGAACTGTCAGGCAAACGCGGGCTGGTGGTGATGACCAACGCCCTGCGTCTGGCCGAGCAAGTAAGATCGCTGGAAAACGAGCCAGTGCTGCTGATGACCGGCGGCACCTGGGATCCCCACTCGGAATCTTTTCAGGGACAGGTCGCCGAACAGGTGCTGCGCGCCTACGATTTTGACCAGCTGTTCATCGGTGCCGATGGCCTGGATCTGGCCCGTGGCACCACCACCTTCAACGAGCTGGTGGGGTTGTCGCGGGTGATGGCCGAAGTGGCCCGCGAAGTGATCGTGATGATTGAGTCAGACAAGGTGGGGCGACGCATCCCCAACCTTGAGCTGGCCTGGAACCAGATCGATACCCTGATCAGCGACCGCGGGCTGGACCCGCAGGTGGCCGATCAGATCAGACAGCAGGGGGTGCAGGTGATCTGTGCCGACCCGCAGCAACAGGAGCATTAAACGATGTGTGGCATTGTCGGGGCTGTTGCCCAGCGTGACGTGGTAGAAGTGCTGATCGAGGGGCTGCGCCGCCTTGAATACCGGGGCTATGATTCGGCCGGGGTGGCCGTCATTGCCCCCGATGGCAGCCTGCGTCGCGAGCGCCGCGCCGGCAAGGTGCAGCTGCTGGCCGAGGCGGTCGCCGCCGATCCGGTGCATGGCGGCACCGGCATCGCTCATACCCGCTGGGCCACCCATGGTGAACCCAGCGAAACCAACGCCCATCCCCATGTCTCCGATTTCATCGCCGTGGTCCATAACGGCATCATTGAGAACCACCATGAGCTGCGCGATAGCCTGAAGGCGCGCGGCTACGTGTTTGTGTCGCAGACCGACACCGAGGTGATCGCCCACTTGGTGTGCGACGAGATGAAGAAAGGGGGCAGCCTGCTGCAGGCGGTACAGCGTGCCGTGCCGCAGCTGAGCGGCGCCTACGGCATGGTGATCATGGATGTGCGCGATAACGAGCGGCTGGTGGTGGCCCGCTCCGGCTCGCCGCTGGTGATCGGTTACGGCATCGGCGAGAACTTTGTCGCTTCTGACCAGCTGGCGTTGCTGCCGGTCACCCGCCGTTTTGCCTTCCTCGAAGAGGGTGACGTGGCTGAAGTGACCCGCCGCGAGGTCACCATCATCAACCGCAAGGGCGAGTCGGTGGTGCGTGAAGCCAAAGAGACCGACGTCGCCCACGATGCCGGCGACAAGGGCCCCTACAAGCATTACATGCTCAAGGAGATCTACGAGCAGCCGGCCGCCATCCGCCGCACCCTCGAAGGCCGCCTGAGCCAGGGCGCAGTGGTCGCCGAAACCTTCGGTGAACGCGCCGTCGAGCTGTTTGCCGGCGTCAGCCATGTGCAGATCGTTGCCTGTGGCACCAGCTACCACGCTGGCATGGTTGCCCGTTACTGGTTTGAAGGGGTGGTTGGCATCAGTTGCAACGTCGAGATCGCCTCCGAGTTCCGCTACCGCAAGTCGGTGGTTCACCCCGGGTCGCTGCTGGTCACCATCAGCCAGTCGGGCGAAACCGCCGACACGCTGGCCGCGCTGCGGCTGGCCAAAGAGATGAGCTACGCCGCCAGCCTGACCATCTGCAACGTGCCCGGCTCGTCGCTGGTGCGCGAATCGGATCTGGCCTATCTGATGAAAGCGGGCGCCGAGATCGGCGTGGCCTCCACCAAGGCCTTTACCGTGCAGCTGGCTGGCCTGCTGCTGCTGGTCACCGCCATTGGCCGCGCCCGTGGCACCATCAGCGGCGACGACGAGCAGCAGATCGTCGCCGCGCTGCAGAGCCTGCCGGCCAAGCTGGAGCAGACCCTGCAACTCAACGAGCGCATCGTTGCTCTGGCCGAAGACTTCGCCGATAAACAGCACAGCCTGTTCCTCGGCCGTGGCGAGCAGTACCCGATCGCCATGGAAGGGGCGCTCAAGCTCAAGGAGATCAGCTACATCCACGCCGAAGCCTACGCCGCGGGCGAGCTCAAGCATGGCCCGCTGGCGCTGATCGACGCTGCTATGCCGGTGATTGTGGTGGCCCCCAACAACCAACTGCTGGAAAAGCTGCACAGCAACGTCGAAGAAGTGCGCGCCCGGGGCGGCCTGATGTATGTGTTCGCCGATGTCGACGCCCACTTCAAGTCCGACGCCACCATGAAGGTGCTCAACGTGCCGCACGTGGAAGATGTGGTCGCCCCCATCGTCTACACCCTGCCGCTGCAGCTGCTCAGCTACCACGTCGCCTTGATCAAAGGCACCGACGTCGACCAGCCGCGCAACCTCGCCAAGTCGGTCACGGTCGAGTAACCCACAGCATTGTGGGTGATGAACAAGGGCGCCTGAGGGCGCCCTTGGTGTTTACCGCGATCGCTTTGAATTCAGGCACGAAATAGTGGCTTTGGCATGGGAAGCGGGCGGTGCAATCGCTAGACTGCGGTTTCGGCAGTAGCGATGGCGGGAGCAGTGGACGTGACGCCAGAAACCAAGGCGCGGCAGCGGATTGATGACAAGCTGACCCAGGCGGGTTGGGTGATACAGGATCTCAAGCAGCTGAACCTGTCGGCGGGTTTGGGTGTGGCCGTGCGCGAATATCCCACGGACACCGGCCCGGCCGACTATGTGCTGTTCGTCAACCGGGTTGCCTGCGGCGTTATCGAAGCCAAGAAAGACGCAGCCGGCGAGAATCTGACCGTGGTCGAGGAGCAAAGCGCCCGCTATGCTGCCGCCAACCTCAAGTGGCACCAACAGCAAACACCGCTGCGCTTCTTGTTTGAAGCCACCGGCCAGATCATCCGCTTTGCCGATGCCGCCGATCCGGCCCCGCGTTCGCGCGAAGTTTTCCACTTTTTTCAGCCCAGGCAATTGGCCGAATGGCTGGCCCAAGCCACCACCCTGCGTCGGCGCTTGGCCGAGCAGATGCCTGCGCTGCCCGAACGCAACCTGCGCGATTGCCAGATCGCTGCCGTCACGGGCTTGGAACAATCCCTCGCCCTCAACAAACCCCGAGCGCTGGTGCATATGGCCACGGGTGCGGGTAAAACCTTCACCGCCATCACCTCGGTCTATCGCCTGCTTAAGTTCGGCGGCGCCAAGCGTATTCTGTTTCTGGTCGATACCCGCAACCTGGGCAAACAGGCGCATCAGGAATTTATGGCCTACACGCCGCCGGATGACGCCCGCAAATTCACCGAGCTGTATAACGTGCAGCGGCTGGCCTCGCCGACCATCGACCCGCACGCGCAGGTGTGCATCAGCACCATCCAGCGCATGTATTCCATTCTGAGTGGTGAGCCGATCGACGAATCGGCGGAGGATCTCTCGCTCAACGAACTGCAGCAGACTGCCAAGCAGGAAAAACTGGTGCGTTACAACCCGGCGGTGCCGGTGGAAACCTTCGATCTCATCATCATCGACGAATGCCACCGCAGCATTTACAACCTGTGGAAGCAGGTGCTGGATTACTTTGATGCCTACCTAGTTGGCCTGACCGCCACCCCCGACAAACGCACCTTCGGCTTTTTCAACGAAAACATCGTCGCCGAATACACCTACGAACAATCGGTGGCCGATGGCGTCAACGTGGGTTACGACGTCTACACCATCGAAACCGAAATCACCCAAAAGGGTTCTGAGCTGAAGGCCAAAGAGTGGGTCGATCACCGCGACCGCGCCACCCGCAAAAAGCGCTGGGCCGAAACCGAAGAAGACACCACTTACACCGGCAAAGAGCTGGATCGCTCAGTGGTCAATGTCAGCCAGATCCGCCAAGTGATACAGGCGATGAAAACCGCGGTTGAAACCCAGATCTTCCCGGCGCGCCAAGAAACGCCCAAGACGCTGATCTTTGCCAAAACCGACAGCCATGCCGACGACATCATCCACATCGTGCGCGAAGTCTACGGCCAGGGGAATGCCTTCTGCAAAAAGGTGACTTACCGCGCCGAGGAAGATGCCGACAGCGTGCTGGCCAGCTTCCGCAACGACTACCACCCGCGCATCGCCGTGACTGTGGATATGATCGCCACCGGCACCGATGTAAAACCGCTGGAAGTGCTGCTGTTTATGCGTGATGTGCGCAGCAAGGGTTACTACGAGCAGATGAAAGGCCGTGGCGTGCGCAGCCTAGATGCCGATGGCTTGAAGCGCGTGAGCAACAGTGCCGACGGGGCCAAAACCCGCTTTGTGCTGATCGACGCCGTGGGGGTGGAAAAAAGCCTGAAAACTGAAAGCCGGCCGCTGGAAAAGAAACCCGGCATCGCCCTGAAAGATCTGCTGCAAGGGGTGGCGGTGGGGCATCGCGATGATGACACCGTGCTCTCCCTTGCTAACCGCTTGGTGCGGCTGGCCAAGCAACTGGATGCCAAAGCCCAGGCCCGTATCGAAAAACTAAGTGGCGGTATCCCCGTGGGCGAACTCGGCAAGCGGCTGATCGCCGCGCTGGATCCTGATGCCATAGTGCAGACGGCACTGGCGAGCGCCCAGGCACAAGGCGTTAGCCGCACGGAGGAGACCTTATCGCCCGCCGAAATCGCCAGCGCCCGTGCGGCGCGGGTGGCGGAGGCCTGCGCCCCCTTCGATAAGCCTGAGCTGCGCGATGAGATCGACAATGCCCGCCGCGAGCGTGAGCAGATCATCGACCACCTCAACCTTGATACCGTCACCTTCAGCGGCTTTAGCGAGCAGGCCGAAGCTCAGGCGCAGGCCACCGTGCAGCGCTTTGCCGATTACATCCAGCAGCACAAAGATGAGATCGCTGCGCTGAGCTTTTTCTATCAGCAGCCTTACCAGCGCCGCACCCTCACTTTCGCCATGCTCGAAGCGTTGCACGACCACCTGAGCCGGCCACCGCTGCTACTCACCACCGAACGGCTATGGAGCGCCTACGCGCGGCTACAGGCCAGCGCGGTTAAAGGCGCCAACCGCAAGCGTCAGCTCACCGATCTGGTGTCGCTGCTGCGTTTTGCCTTGGCGCTGGATGCGGAACTTAAGCCCTTTGCCGACGAGGTGGATAAACGCTTTCAGCAGTGGATCTTCCGCCACAACGCCCAGCGCGGCACCGCCTTTACCCCCGAGCAAACCGACTGGCTGCGGCTGATGAAAGACCATATCGCCAGCAGTTGTTGCATCACTCGCGATGACTTTGATTACGCCGAACTGGCCGATAAAGGCGGGCTGCAAAAAGCCTGGGGGCTGTTTGGTAAGGAACTGGATACCTTGATGAATGAAATGAATGTGGAGTTGGTGGCGTGAGTGATATTCCAAAGGGTTGGGTGACCGCCACAATTCCCGATCTAATTGGCATAGAAGGCGTGTTTGTTGACGGTGATTGGGTTGAGAGCAAAGATCAAGACCAGAACGGTGACGTCCGTTTGATCCAACTTGCCGATATTGGTGATGGCCGTTACGTGGACAAATCAAACCGATTCCTTACCCACACAAAGGCGATGGAGTTGGGATGCACGTTTCTCAGGCATGGTGATGTGCTTATTGCCCGAATGCCTGACCCATTGGGACGCGCTTGCATTTTCCCTGGCGACAAAAGGCGGGCTGTAACTGTTGTTGACGTGTGTATAGTCCGAGGATGCCCCGAGCATTTTGACCATTCATGGTTGATGTACTTCATAAATTCATCCGCGTTTCGAGCTGACATTCATTCATTACAAAGTGGTTCAACAAGGAAGCGAATTTCGCGTGGCAACTTGAGCACATTGAAATTGCCTGTGCCCCCCCGCGCCGAACAAACCCGCATCGTCGCCAAACTCGAAGAACTGCTATCTGACCTCGATGCCGGCGTGGCTGAGCTTAAAGCGGCGCAGAAAAAGCTGGGGCAATACCGACAGTCGCTGCTTAAAGCCGCCGTGGAAGGTGCGCTCACAGCCGAATGGCGGGCACGACAATCACCCTCTCCCCAACCCCTCTCCCGTCAAGGGAGAGGGGCTTTGCTTGCTCCCGTCTCTACTTGTGGTGCCCCCCTCCCCACCTGCGGGGGAGGGGCTGGGGGAGAGGGGGTGCATATCGATTCATCCCCAAAAGCACACCAGCAAACCAGCCCCATACAGCAACAGCGCGCCCGCGAATTACGCCGCAATCAAACCCCGCACGAGCAGGCTTTATGGCATCAATTGCGTGCCAAGCGGTTTGATGGCTGTAAGTTTCGTCGCCAGCAATCGCTTGGCCCTTACATCGTGGATTTTGTCTGCTTCGATAAACGACTGATTATCGAGCTGGATGGCAGCCAGCATGCCGACCAACACGATTACGACGCTGAGCGCGATGCATGGTTAACGCAGCAAGGTTTTCGCGTGCTGCGATTTTGGAATAATCAATGGACCGCCCAGCCAGAGTCGGTATTGGAAGCAATCTGGTTGGCTTTGCGGCAAGAGCCCCCTCTCCCCAACCCCTCTCCCACAAGGGGCGAGGGGCCTGAATACCGAACCGATGTAGCGCGGGCGTCCATTCCCCCTTGCATGGGAGATGATGGGGGCGCGGCTTTCGCCCCCCTCTCCCTTAACGGGAGATGGGCTGGGGCAGAGGCTTTCGCCCCCCTCTCCCTTAACGGGAGATGGGCTGGGGTAGAGGCTTTCGCTCCCCTCTCCCTTAACGGGAGAGGGGCTGGGGGAGAGGGTGAAACCGGCGCACAGCTGCTGCAACGCATCCTCAGCGAACGCCGCGCCCGCTGGGAAGCCAAGCAACTGGCCAAGTTCGCCGAGCAAGGCAAAGCGCCCCCCAAAGACTGGCAAAAGAAATACCCCGAGCCGGTGCAGCCGGACACCACCGATTTACCGACGCTGCCGGAGGGGTGGGTGTGGGCGAGTGTGGATCAGCTATCCGAGTCTGTTCGGAATGGACTGTCCAAGACTCCGAATACTGAGCTGCGCGGCTTCCCTATATTTAAAATCAATGCTGTACGCCCTATGTCAGTTAACTTCGATGCAATAAAACACATCGAAATTGATGAGAGCGAGGCTTCAGACTATTGGGTTGAAGTCGGTGACGTGCTGGCAACCCGGTACAACGGTAGTGTCGATCTGTTGGGCGTTTTTGGCATGGTTAAGAATGTGTCAGAGCGCACTCTGCACCCAGATAAGCTCATTCGCATGAAGCCTGTGACAGGTGCTGAGTTGGGAGCATGGATGGAGGTGTGTGGCAATGTAGGTCTGTCGAGAAAACATCTTGTAGTTCGCGTTAAAACAACAGCAGGTCAAACCGGAATTTCTGGCGAAGATTTGAAAAAGACTCCGATTCCTTTGCCCCCAGAAATGGAACAAAAAGTTGCACTTTCCGTTTTAGAAGAGCGATTGCAGGCTGTAAAAGAGCTCGAACTCCCGATTGAGCATGGTCTCAAACAATCCACCGCCCAACGCCAAAATATCCTGCATGCCGCCTTTGCCGGTCAGTTGGTGCCGCAAGACCTGAACGATGAACCCGCCAGCGTGCTGCTGGAACGCATCCGCGCTGAACGGGCGGCGCAGGCCAGCGTGAAGAAGCCGCGCGGGCGCCAGACACCTATCCAGGAATAGATCATGAAAATCGAATCGATACGACTGAAGAATTTCAAGGCTTTTCGCGATGTCCATCTAAAGGACATTCCGTCTTTTCTGGTTGTCGTCGGGGCCAATGGTGCTGGCAAATCCACCCTGTTTGATGTGTTCGGTTTCCTGCACGACTGCTTGCGCGGCAATGTAAGACAGGCGCTGGATAAGCGCGGCCGTTTTCCGGAAGTGCTGAGCCGTGGTTGCGATCCGGCCAATGACGCCATTCTGATTGAGCTTCAGTATCGGATGGAGATCACCGGGGTCGAGCGCTTGGTGACATATTCATTGGAGATTGGTGAACGTGCCGGGTCCCCGGTCGTTTTGAAAGAGCTCTTGCGCTACAAGCGTGGCCGTTACGGAAGCCCTTACCATTTCCTGAGCTTCGCCAGCGGTGAAGGCTATGCCATCACCAATGAGGAGGATTTCAAGAAGGCAGATGAAGAGCTGGACCGCGAATCGCAACGGGTGGCACCAGACACTTTGGCAATTAAAGGTTTGGGGCAATTTGAGCGATTTAAGGCCGCCAATGCGTTCCGGCGCTTGATCGAGAATTGGCACGTATCTGATTTCCATATCAGCGCCGCTCGGGGCCGTAAGGATGCTGCGGGAGAAACAGAGCATCTGTCTGAGTCCGGTGAAAACCTGCCGTTGGTCGCTCGCTATATGCATGAGCAGCATACAGAGTTGTTCCAAAAAATTCTGGCAACCATGACGCGCCGTGTTCCTGGTGTGGCATCGGTGGAACCAAAGTTAACGGAAGATGGCTACCTGACGCTGCGTTTTCAGGATGGGTCATTTAAAACCCCGTTCCTGGATCGCTATGTATCCGATGGCACGATCAAAATGTTTGCCTATCTGGTGCTGTTGCATGATCCCAAGCCGCACCCGCTGCTGTGTGTGGAAGAGCCCGAAAACCAGCTATACCCGAAGTTGATGGCGGAACTGGCCGAAGAGTTCCGTAGTTATGCCAACCGTGGCGGGCAGGTGTTCGTGACCACCCATTCCCCCGACTTCCTGAATGCGCTGGAGCTGGAAGAGGTGTGCTGGCTGGTCAAAAGCCAAGGCCGCACGGATATTCACCGGGCCAAGAGCAATGCGCAAATTGCTGCCTATGTCGCTGAGGGTGACCAGTTGGGTTATTTGTGGAAACAAGGATTCTTCGATGGGGTAGACCCGCAATGAAGGAGATTGTGTTTCTGCTGGAAGAGCCCTCAGCCAAGGCCATGCTCGAATCGTTGTTACCGCGCATGCTGAACGAGGGCACAGGGTTTCGGTGCATTCCCTTTGAGGGTAAGCAGGATCTGGAAAAGCAGCTGACGCGCAAGATACGGGCTTATCAAAACCAGACGGCGCGGTTCATCATCCTGCGCGATCTGGATAGCCATCCGAATTGCCTGCAGGTCAAACAGCGCTTGCTCGATCTGTGTCACGCATCGGGAAAGGCCAATCAGTGTCTGGTTCGCATTGCCTGCAGGGAACTGGAAACTTTCTATCTGGCCGACTTGTCCGCTGTCGAGCGCGCGTTAGCAATGCCAGGGCTGGCAAGTCAGCAACAGTCGCGCAAATTCAGGTCTCCGGATGCCTTGGGTAGCCCGAGCAAGGAGCTGAAAACGCTGACAAAAGGCCGTTACGAGAAAGTCGCCGGCTCGCGAGCGATCGGTGAACACCTGGTTCTGGATAACGAACGCTCGCCAAGTTTTCGCAATCTGCTTACCGCGATTCGACGCATGGAAAACGAACTTATTGCCGAGGAAGCATGAACACCTCCACCCTCGTTCAAAAGATCTGGAACTTCTGCAACACCCTGCGCGATGACGGTGTGGGCTATGGCGATTATCTGGAGCAGTTGACCTTCCTGCTGTTTCTCAAGCTGGCCCATGAGTACGCCCAGGAGCCTTACAATCGCGACACTCAGATCCCCAAGGGCTATGACTGGGCCGGCCTGCGCAGTAAAACCGGCGAGCCGTTAGAGGCCCACTATCTGGCGATTCTGCACAAGCTGGATGGCGAGAGCGGCATGCTCGGTGCCATCTTCTTCAAGGCCCAGAACAAGATCCAGGACCCGGCCAAGCTGGCCCGGCTGGTGCAGATGATCGACGCCGAGAACTGGATCAGCCTGGGTGCTGATACCAAAGGCGACCTCTACGAAGGTTTGCTGCAAAAAAACGCTGAAGACACCAAAAGCGGGGCCGGCCAGTACTTCACCCCGCGTGCGTTGATTGATGCCATGGTTGCCTGCATCCGGCCAGAACCGCTGAAAACCATTGGCGACCCGGCGTGTGGCACCGGGGGCTTTTTCCTTGGCGCTTACAACTGGCTGACGCGGCCAGGGGCCAATCTTGACCGGCGGCAGAAGGCGTTTCTGCGCGATGAGACCTTCTTTGGCAACGAGATTGTGCCGGCCACTCACCGTATGTGCCTGATGAACCTGTTTCTACACAATATCGGCGAGCTGTTTGGTGACCCCACTGTTGAGCGCGCCGATGCGCTGATCGCCGAGCCCAAGCGGCGCGTGGACTATGTGCTGGCTAACCCGCCTTTTGGCAAAAAGAGCAGCATGACCTTCACCAATGCAGAGGGTGATGAAGACAAAGAAGCGCTGGTTTATCAGCGCCAGGACTTCTGGGAAACCACCTCAAACAAGCAGCTTAACTTTTTGCAGCATATCGTCAGCATGTTGAAGGTGGATGGCAAAGCGGCAGTGGTACTGCCCGATAACGTGTTGTTTGAGGGCGGCGCCGGCGAAAAGATCCGCAAGAAGCTGCTGGAAACCTGCGATGTTCACACCATTTTGCGCCTGCCGACCGGCATTTTTTATGCACAAGGGGTAAAGGCCAATGTCGTGTTCTTTGATAACGCGTCAAAAGATGGCCGTACTCATAGCCAAGGTGTGTGGTTTTACGACCTGCGGACCAACAAGCATTTCACGCTCAAGACGCGGCCGCTTAGGCTGGATGATCTGCAGGACTTCATCGCTTGCTACAACCCCGATAGCCGCCATCAGCGGCAAGAGACCTAGCGCTTTAAATTCTTCAGCTATCAGGAGCTGGTAACTCGTGACAAAACCAGCCTGGATATCTTCTGGCTGAAGGACGACAGCCTCGACAACCTTGATCAGCTGCCCCCACCCGATCTGTTGCAGCAGGAGATCATCGACCATCTGGAAGCTGCCTTGGCCGCGTTCCGCGATGTGGCCGCCGCACTGCCGGCGTCCAAGGTTCAGCCTTAGCCGATGCGGCAACCCGGATGCAAAGGTGAGCGATGTTTGATTGGTTAAATGGTGGCCTGGAGTTCCTGGAACGCTGCCATTCGCTGTGGCGGCGGGCGACGGCGCCAGAGACCACAGCGCAGCGCTTTCGCCGGTTGTTCACCAGCCACGGTGTGGCTGAGGCGCAGATCCCCCGTTTCTTTGATCACGGCTTAACCTTGGCAGATGTGGCGGATGACGCCCGGCTGACTGCAGCCTTGACGCCAGCGATGCTGGCAGATGCCGCTGCGCTTTTTGCCATCCGTTTGGAATGGCTTGAGGGCGCGACCGATCAGATCTACGACGTGCATGATTTCTACAAGCAGCCAGCAGAGGCGGAGGCGTTTTTTCGGGCGCTGGGGGAGCGGTCGTCGGGAGAGATGCTCGCCAGCCTGCTGATTGCACCCCCTTCAAGCGATACTGCAGACAGTGTTCTGGTGGTGGATGAGCCCATTGGTACTTTGGGTGAGCGACAGATCTGCCGCTACCACCTGTTGGGCGGTTGGGTTTATGGCTACTGGAGATGCCGAGCCTATCTGGCGGCCTGTGTGGCTGCGGCTAGGCGTCACCATGTCTATGTTGTTGGCTATGGCATTACCGCCAAGGTCTGCGCCCAGCTCAACAAGGGGTTGGCGTTCCCAGCGATATTGGACGAGCGATCAGGCTATGCCAGCAGGCGTTGGGAAGCAGAAGACCTAACATGGAAACCTGATGTCTTTTTGAAAGGCATCAATGAGCCCCAGTGCTTCGACAAGGCATTACAGCTGTGGCTTGAGCTTGATGACTGCGGCTATATGAACACTGGCCAAGGCTCCGCCCGAGCGGCCTTTGCCGCAAAGCTGCAGACGCTTTCAGGTAACAACTCATGTTTGATGCGATAGGAGCAAGGAGCCCCCATGCCCATCCCTGACTACCAGACCCTGATGCTGCCGCTGCTGCAGTTTCTGGCCGATGGCCAGCCGCGCCAGGCGCGTGAAGCCTATGAAGCGTTGAGCGGGCAGTTTGGTCTGACGGAGGCCGAACGGCAGGAACTGCTGCCGAGTGGCGGCCAGCCGGTGCTGGAAAATCGGGTGGGCTGGGCCAAGACCTATCTGAAAAAGGCCGGGCTGGTGGATTCGCCTAAGCGTGGGCAGTGGCAGATCAGTGGGCGTGGTTTGGCGTTACTGGCCGAGCGGCCCGAAACTCTCACCAACGACGATTTGGCGCGTTTTGCCGAGTTTCAGGCGTTTAAGATGGCTACCGCGAGCCAGGCTGAGGCTCAGCCAGCACCCTCAGCGCTGCCTGCTCCCGAACAAACCCCCACCGAAGCGATGGATGTTGCTTATCAAAGCATGCGTGAGGCGCTGGCCAGCGAGTTGCTCAGCACGGTTAAAAGCTGCTCACCCGCCTTTTTCGAGCGGCTGGTGGTCGATCTGATGCTGGCCATGGGCTATGGCGGCTCCCGCCGTGAAGCGGGCGAAGCTACCAGGCTGTCTGGTGATGGCGGCATTGATGGGGTGATCCGCGAAGACCGTCTGGGGCTCGATACCATCTACCTGCAGGCCAAGCGCTGGGAGGGCAGCGTGGGCCGCCCCGAGATCCAGAAGTTTGCCGGCGCCCTGCAGGGTGAACGCGCTCGCAAAGGGGTGTTTATCACCACCTCCGGCTTCAGCCGTGAAGCGCGCGACTATGTAGAGCGGCTGGAGAGTCGCATTGTGCTGATCGACGGTTGGCGCCTGGCCGAACTGATGATCGACTTCAACGTCGGCGTCGCCACTCGCCAGCGCTATGACATCAAGCAGCTCGATAGCGACTACTTTGACGGCGCTTGATCTTAGCTCGGCGCGGAGAGCAACCGGCGGCTGAACAGCGGCAGTTGCCGGCGCACTCGACCAGCCACGCAACCTGGCCAAGTCGGTCACGGTCGAGTAACCCACACCCTTGGTGCCTCAGCCACATTTTTTGACCGCCAATAGCCTTATGCCGACGCCAAACCTTTAGCATCTGTGCGCTCATTCGCGGCAGGAGTTGTTGATGCGTCATGAAGGCACCATTGCCCGATGGAACAGGGAGCGGGGCTTTGGTTTCATCGCCCCCATGACCGGCGGGGCGGATCTCTTTGTCCATATCTCGGCGTTTGCCAAAGGTGAGCGCGAGCCAGACATTGGTGAGCTGGTTAGCTATGAGCTGACGACGGCAGCAGATGGTCGCCAGCGCGCCGAACATCTGTTCTTCCCCGATCGTCCAGTGACCTTGGCGCCAATCACGGCGAAGCATGCTGACGTCAGTCGCGGCCAGCGTCGCCCGGCGCACTCGAGGACGGCACGCTCAAGTTCTGTTTGGGGCCTGGTCGCCTCGGTGGTGATTCTGGCGCTGGTGGCCCTTACTGCTCTGGAGCAGGGCCGCACACAATGGTTCGCGATTGAACCGGCGGACTCAGCGCCAATATCAATGCCGGTCGCGGTGATGGACTCGACCACGGAGCCGTTCAAGTGCGATGGTCGAAGTCACTGTTCACAGATGAACTCCTGCGAGGAAGCGACCGCCTTTTTGCGTCATTGTCCGGGCATGGAGATGGATGGTGACGGTGATGGGATACCGTGCGAGCGCCAGTTGTGTGGTGGTTGGTAGCGATGCCTCGCCAGCGCTACGACATCAAGCCGCTCGATAGAGACTACTTTGACGGCGCTTGATCTGTCTGAGCTGGCGTTGCGCGCTCGGCTCTCTCTGGTTGGAAAAATACGCTGTCAGCCGCCCTTGACCTTCCTGCGATGTTAAGGTCAAAGCTACTCAGGCGTCGGAATTCAACCAAGGGACGCGAGCCATGGCACCATCAATGCCCCAGCGGCGCGCCATCATCAGCCTGCCCGTTGCGGGCATGAGCTGCGCCAGCTGTGTGGGCCGGGTGGCCGCCGGAGCGCTTTACCCCACCTGGGGGGCTGCTGTACCCGCTTTTCGCCGCCGCTGGTCACCACTGCTGCCCGTTGAACAAGGAGGAGCGCATGAACATCGGTCAAGCGGCCAGAGCCTCTGGGGTCTCGGCCAAGATGATCCGCTATTACGAACAGATCGACCTGATCCCGCCCACCGGGCGGACTGAGGCCGGCTACCGAACCTATAGCCAGAGTGATCTGCACCGTCTGCAGTTCATTCGCCGCGCCCGCGCCCTGGGCTTTTCGGTGGCGGAGATTGGCGAGCTATTGAGCCTGTGGCACGACCAATCGCGTCAGAGTGGCGATGTCAAACGGCTGGCCGCCGCCCATCTGGCCGAACTGGAGCGGCGCATGGCTGCGCTGCAGCAGATGGCCGACACCCTCAACAGCTTGATCCACTGCTGTGCTGGCGACCAGCGCCCTGACTGCCCGATTCTGCACAATCTTGAGCAGCCTGCTGGCGGCCACGAGACGCAGCCCGTGCGGCGCGGCACACTGCGCCGGCTGCCACCGCGCAGGGGATAAAAAGGGCCCACACAGGCTGTGACGGTCGGTGGCTGATTACTGCTCGGTTACCGTGATGGCCATGGCGGCGGTCACCAGCATCACCACTTTCTTGCCCACGGCCATGGGGGTCACGTCGACATCGGCACGCACCGGCACGGTGCGCAGGCTGCCATCTTCAAACTGCAGGGTGGCGGTATGGCGCTCGACATCGACGGCAATGACGATGGCGGTGACCTGACGGTGCTCGGCGGCGACCAGCCCTGGCTTGGCCCCCTCCTCAGCGGCGACCACCAGCTGTTCGGCACCATCTGCTGGTAGCTGGGCGGCATCGGTCACAAAGATCACCGTTTCGACCACCAGCTCGACCTTCACCCGATCACCCACCGCCAGCTGCGGGAAGTTGATCATCTCTGCTGGCGCCTGCACCTCACGGCGATGGCCGGCGTCATCTTCAAGCACGAAAGTGCGCTTGTCGGCATCGATAGCGGCCACGGTGGCGGTGATGGTTTCGGTGGTGCGGGTGACACCGCCGGGCTCGCCTTCAGCCGTGGCCGATGCCGAGGTCACTTTGACATCCAGCGGCTCGCTGGCGGGGGGCTGGGGCTCACTGGCGCAGGCGGTGAGCAGGGCAAACAGGGCAGACAGGGTGGTGAGGCGTAATGCAGCAGGTTGTAGGCTCATGGGGCGATCCTTCGTGGTTGAGCGTGTCACTATAGTCGCGGTTGGCGCCGCTGGCGCTGGGTTGGCGATCAATCGCAGCCAGATCTGATGATCGTTTGGCCGGCGTGACCTGGCACACGACCACACCCCCTCCTTTGCCGCTACCATGGCTCTCCCTATTCTGTGGCTGTGTGCTGCCATGCTGTTGAAACTGCTGCCCCTGTTGTTGCTGACCTGTTCTCTGGCTGTCGCTGCCGCCGAGGCCGATCTGGGGGCGGTCAAGAGTCTGGCCAGTGCCACTGCCGAAGCGCCGGTACCGGCCGGGGCGCTGGTGGGCGGGGTGGTGATTGGCAGCAATGCCCGCTATCAGGGCCAGGACGATCTGCTGTTGCCGGTGCCCGGTATGGTCTACTTCGGCGACCAGTTTCTCTATCTCGGTGACCGGGCGCGCTATTACTTTCATCAGGATGGCGAATTCTCGGCCTTTGGTTATGGCCGTTTCCGCCCCGGTAACCTGGACCCGCAAGACACGCCCGAACTGGCCGGGATGGACAAGCGCAAGTGGCAGCTGGAAGGGGGGCTGGGCGCCAGCCTGATCACCCCATACGCCCTGTTGACTACCCGTCTGACCAGCGATCTGACCGGCACCAGTCATGGTCAGGAACTGATGCTGTGGAGCGACTTTCCGCTGCTGCGCGACAAACTGCTGGTGATGCCCGGCTGTGGCTTGATGTGGCGCTCCAGCAAGCTGGCCAATTATTACTTTGGCGGGGTCAGCGCTGACGAGGCCACCCTGGAGCGGCCGGCCCACGATACCGGCGATACCTGGTCACTGATGGCCTCGCTGGTCACCAGTTATCGGCTTAACGCCGACTGGCTGGTGACCCTCAGTGGCAGCGTCGAGCAGTTTGACGACGGCACCGCCGACAGCCCGCTCATCGACCATGAGCGCGAATACGTGCTGCTGGCCGGAGTTGGCTATGTGTGGTGATGCGCGATGAAAAAGCTGCTGGCCCTGCTGTTGCTGCCCTATGGGCTGTGGCTCAGCTTCGACTACCAGTATCACTTTGTCGATGGCGCCAACCTGCTGTTTCATGAGGCGGGCCACGTGATCCTGCGCCCCTTTGGCGACTGGCTGCAGTTTCTTGGCGGCACCCTCGGCCAGCTGGCGTTTCCGGTTGCCGCGTTCATCCACTTCCAGCGTCAGCAGCAGCGGTTTGAGGCCGGGGTCTGCGCCCTGTGGGGCGGCGAGAACCTGATGAACATCGCCCACTACATGGCCGATGCCAAACTGCAGCAGCTGCCGCTGGTGGGTGGTGGTATCCATGATTGGGGCTGGATGTTCGGCCGCCTTGGCTGGCTCGATGCCGCCGAGGGGATCGGCGCCAGCCTCCATCTGCTGGCGTCGTTACTGGTGCTGGGCTGCTGTCTCTATCTGCTCAAACTGGCGTTTGCCCCTCAGCCCGATTGAGCCGAGGAGCACCACTGGCGGCTTAGGCCGCCTTCTTGCCCCATCCCATCAGATCCAGCCAAAACCAGACACCGAGCCACAGCAGGGCGAGCGCCACAGCAATGCCACGCACATAATCAAACAGGCTGATGGTGCCATCGAGCAGATAGCTGCCTGCACTGATGGCCTGACTGATGATCAGCAGCAGGCTTAGCAGCGCTGTTAGCAGCCAGGGCTTGCTCGCCAGCCGGGCGATATAGGCGCCCACCAGCAGCGCGATCAATGCCTCCAGCAGAGTCGAACCGATGCGGATGTAGCTCTCGCCATCGCTGATCCAGCCCTGCAGCGCTGGCAGCAGCTTGTGGGCGTTGTAGAGCAGTGGAAAAAGCAGGGCACTGAGGCCGAAATGGAGGGCGAAGGCGCCAGCGCCGATCAGGATTTTGGCCACATGACGTGGTAGGGCGCTGGTGGGTTCATCAGACATGAGGGGTCCCGGCAGTTAGGGTTAAGGCGTGGCGCTACCATGCCACAGTGGCGTCTCGCCCTGAACTGGCGCCGCCGCGCTTTGTGAGCCTCGCCGACCTGGCGGCAGTTGCATCGCCACCAGTGCGGCGAAATCAGCAGCAATGGGGCCGGCGGCGTGCTGTTGGTACCCCAGTAGCCAGATGGCCGGATCGCTGCCATCGGCGGCCACCACATAGCCATGACCGGCGTTGTCGCAGGCGATCTCAAGGTAGCCCTGCAGTGGCCCCGGTTGTTCCACCAGGGTCATCAGCGCCGGTGGGTGGAGCTGCAGATCATCATTGAAGCTGCCACAGCCGACCTGCAGCAACCATTGGCGCAGCTGCGCGGGCAGGCGGCACAGGTGCTGGGCTTCAACGGTGCTCAGCTGTTCGGCGGTGACACTGCAGGCCGGGCGATAAACCGGCTGGCGATGGAACCAGCGGCGGCGGTAGGCATTGAGGGCGCGGTGGATCAGTTCGTTCATGCGACTTCCTTGTTGGCCCGGTGGGCCGTACTGCCGGGACGGCCTCATGCCGCACCCGCTATAACGCCTGTGCAACGGCACAGGCGTGGCGATTATATAACCATCAGCCGTGCGGCCGCACCCCCAGGGTGTGGCACAGGGCATAACTCAAGTCGGCGCGGTTGAGGGTGTAGAAGTGGAAATCCTTCACCCCTTCACGCTGCAGGATCTTCACCTGCTCCATGGCGATGGCGGCCGCCACCATGTTGCGGGTGGTCAGATCCTCATCCAGCCCCTCGTACATGCGGCTCAGCCAGTTCGGCACCTTGACGTTGGTGAGGGTGGCAAACTTGGTCAGCTGCTTGAAGTTGGTGACCGGCAGGATGCCCGGCACGATCTCGACATCGATGCCCATGGCCGCGCAGCGGTCGCGGAAGCGCAGGTAGATCTCGCAGTCGAAGAAGAACTGGGTGATGGCGCGGTTGGCACCGGCATCCACCTTGCGCTTGAGGTTGATCAGATCGGCCTGGGCGCTCTTGGCTTCCGGGTGCACCTCGGGGTAGGCGGCCACCGAGATGTCGAAGTCGGCCACGCCGCGCAGCAGCTCCACCAGATCGGCGGCAAACATGGTCGGCTTGTCGCTGCTGCCCGGTGGCAGATCGCCGCGCAGGGCGACGATGTGGCGGATGCCGGCGTTCCAGTAATCGCGGGCGATGGTGGTCAGCTCCTCGCGGCTGGCGTCGATGCAGGTCAGGTGGGGGGCGGCGGTGATGCCGGTCTCCTCCTGAATGCGTTTGACGATCACATGGGTGCGATCACGCTCGCCACTGTTGGCGCCATAGGTCACCGACATGAATTTGGGCTTGAGCGGTGCCAGCCGCTCCACCGAGCGCCACAGGGTGGCTTCCATCTCGGCGGTCTTGGGCGGGAAGAACTCGAAGCTGACATTGATCGAGCCATCCAGCTCGGCCAGGCTCTGGTTGAGAATGCCGATCTGCTGGGCGTGGGACAGGGCCATCGCGTTATCTCTCCTCAGGGCGGCTGCACAGGCAGCCGCCGGTCAATGCGGGCCGCGGATCAGCGGCTGTTCAGGTACTGGCACAAACGGAACAGATCCGACTGCAGCGCCACTGCGGTCAGCTCTGGCCCCGCCGCCGGACCACGCAGGATCAGCGGCTGCTGGCGGTAGAGGCGGCTGTGGATGGCGTAGAGGTTCTCGCCCGGCCCCACCTGGGCCAGCGGGTCCGACGGATCGAGAAACTCCAGGCCGACATGAGCCTGGCCATCGCGCTCCAGGCGGGCGATGTAACGCAGCACCTTGCCGTCGCTCTGGGCGCTGCGCAGGGCGGTCAGCATCTGTTTGTCGAGGGTCTCGGTACGCTTGAAAAACTGGCTGACATTGCCCTCCAGCAGCTCCTCTTCGAGCAGCGACACAAACTCGATGTCATCCAGTTCCAGCTCGTCGAGGCCGATGGCGCGGGCCAGGATCAGCAGCTTGCGGCGCACATCCTCGCCGGTCAGATCCTCGCGCGGATCGGGCTCGGTGTAACCGGCGGCCATCGCCTCGCGGATCAGCTCAGAGAACGGCCGGCTGCCATCAAAGCGGGTCAGCAGCCAGGTCAGGGTGCCCGACAGGGCGCCGCTGATGCTCTGTACCTGATCGCCCGAATGCTGCAGATCCTCCACCAGATAGTGGACCGGCATGGCCGCACCGACGGTGGCGTTGTTGTACCACTGGCAGGCCTTCTCCTCGAGCTGCTGGCTGATCTCGCGGTAGAGCGACAGCGGGCCGGAGGCCGGGTATTTGTTGGCACTGACCAGATGGAAGCCGCGCTCGATCAGCAGCGGATACTGGTGAGCCAGCACATGGCTGTCGGTGGCGTCGATCACCACCAGCTCGTCATAGGGGTGGCCGGCCAGCAGATCGAGCAGCGGCTCGAAGCCGAGGGCCTCGCGCTGCTGCTCGAAGCGCTGCTTCCACTGGTCGATGTCGATGCCGGTGAAATCAACCACCGCACCATCGGCGCTGGCCAGGGCACAGAGCTGCACCTCCATGCGCTGAAAGCCTGAGAGGTAATGCTGCTGGTTGCGGAACAGGGTCAGCCAGCCGGAGCCGATGTTACCCACCCCGAACAGGGCCACGCCGAGACGGGCGCCGGGGCTGGAGATGCCATGGTGCAGGTTGACCACCAGCGGCAGTGGATCGGTGCGGCGCAGCACCGCCACCAGACTCAAGCCACCCTCGCCCGGCTGGACGAATTCGACCGGCGCATCATGCAGCTGCTTGTAGAAGAAGTGGGTGTGGCGCGGGTTGTCGTTAACGCCATCGCCGACCAGCGCCACCAGCACCAGATCATCATGCAGGGTGAGATCGGAGAAGGCGCCCTGGGCCTGATAGTCACGCAGCCGGGCAAAGGCGGCGGCGGCCACTTCGGCGGTGAAACAGAGGCGCATCAAGCGCTGATCCGGCTGATAGTGGCGAGCCACCGGCAGCAGGCCAAAGCGGGCCAGATAGTCGCGGATGCTGGTGGCGGCGCCATCAAACTTCTCGCGGCTGGAGGTGCGCATCGAAATGACGCTGACCTTCTCCAGCGAGGTGACAATCTTGGCGCCGCGCTCGCCCACCTGATTGGGGGCGATCTGGGTGTGGGCACCATGGGCCGAAAAGGTGGAGCGAATACCAATGCGGATGCGGCGGCCGATGATCGGCTGCAGGGTGCGGGTGTGCAGCGCCGGGTTGCCGAGGCGGGCCAACTCGTTGGCTTCCGCCAGCGACAGGATCGGCAGCGGCCGCGCCCCCGGCACTTTGTTGGGGTCAGCGCTGTAGACCCCGGCGACATCGGTCCAGATGGTGACCGAGCTGGCGTCGTTGAGGGCGGCCAGCACCGTGGCGCTGTAGTCCGAGCCGTTGCGGCCAAGGGTGATCGGTTGGCCGTCGCCATCGCGGGCGATAAAGCCGGTGACCACCGTCAGCTTGGTGGCCAGGTCACGTTCAGCCTTGAGGGTGGCGAGCAGCGCCGCCGAGGTGAGCAGATCCACCTCCGGCTGCGGGCCGCCGCTGGCGCGCAGAAAGTCACGGGCATCGACCGCCTCGGCCGCCACCCCGTCATCGGCCAGCAGGGCCGCCATCAAGCGCGCTGACCACAGCTCGCCAAAGCCGACGACGGCGTTGTAGCGGCGCTCGCTGTCGCTCTCCACCAGCAGGCTGCGCAGCTCGGCAATGTCGGCATGCAGGGCCGCGCTCAGGCGGGTGCGGGTGGCCGGGTTGCGGCTGCCGTCGTCGATCAGGCGGCTCTGAAAGCGCACCAGATCGCCGATGGTCTGCTCCAGCGCCTCATGGTTGCCTTCGCCACTGTTGCGACAGATCAGCACCAGCGCATTGGTCGTTTTGCCCGCCGCCGAGACCACCACCATATCCCCTGGCTCGGTCTGGTTTTTCAGAATCTCGATAACCCGGTGATAGCAGGCTGCATCCGCCAGCGAGCTACCCCCGAATTTATGGACACGAACGGCGTTGGCCTGGCCAATGTTGCGGCTGGTCTGCCACATCAGGGTTATCTCCGTGCGCTGAGGGCCGCGAAGCCGGCGGCCAGATCGGCGATCAAATCCTCGCTATCTTCAATGCCGATGCTCAGGCGGATCAAGCCCTCGCGAATACCGGCGTTGAGGCGGGCGGCTTCATCCATGGCGGCGTGGGTCATGGTGGCCGGGTGGGCCACCAGCGACTCAACGCCACCCAGAGACTCAGCCAGCGAGAACAGGTGCAGGCCGGAGAGGAAGGCGGCGACGTCGTCGCGGCTGCCGTCCAGCTCGAAGCTGAGCATGGCGCCGAAGCCTGACTGCTGACGCTTGGCCAGCTCGTGCTGCGGGTGGCTGGGCAGCCCCGGATAGTTGATCTGCTTGACCGCCGGCTGCTGCTGCAGGAAGGCGACGATCTGCTGGGCATTGTCCTGATGCTGGCGCATCCGCACCTGCAGGGTGCGCAGCCCGCGCAGGGTGAGGAAGCTGTCAAAGGGCGAGCCGGTGATGCCGATACAGTTGGCCCACCACGCCAGATCGGCGCCGAGCTGTGTATCTTTGGCCACCACCGCGCCACCGACCACATCGGAGTGGCCGTTGATGTATTTGGTGGTGCTGTGGACCACGATGTCGGCACCGAGCAGCAGCGGCTGCTGCAGCACTGGCGACATAAAGGTGTTGTCCACTGCTACCAGCGCGCCAACGGCATGGGCGGCGTCGGCCACCGCCTGAATGTCCACCAGCCGCATCAGCGGGTTGGACGGGGTTTCCAGCCACACCAGCTTGGGCTTTTGCGCCAGCGCTTCGGCCAGGGCCTGCGGGTTACCCTGATCGACCACCAGCAGCTTGAAGTGGCCGCGCTTGGCCAGATTGGTGAACAGCCGATAGCTGCCGCCGTAGCAGTCGTGCGGCACCACCAGGGTGTCGTCGGTGGTCAGCAGCAGCAGCGGCAGGTGGACGGCGGCCATGCCGGTGGCGGTGATGATGCCGCGCGTGCCCTGTTCCAGCTCGGCGATGGCGTTACCCAGCAGATCGCGGGTCGGGTTGCCGGAGCGGGTGTAGTCATACTGGCGCGGGCTGGCGAACTTCTCGAAGGTGAAGTTGGTGGACAGATAGATCGGCGGTACGACGGCGCCGTGCTGGTTGTCGGTTTCAATCCCGGCGCGGACGGCGACGGTAGCCGGCTTCTTCGACTCCATAAGATCCTCTCATCTGGCGTGGTCGCGGCGCCTGCGCCGCCTGGTTCGAAAGCGACCCGGCAGCAGGCCGGATCGCACAAAAAGAGAGCGCAGATTAAGGGTGGCCCGATGGGACGTCAAGACTTCTAGACGTCTAAACATCCTTACCGATAGACCGCCAGATTGACCTGTCCGGCCAGTGGCATAGAATGGCGCAGTCGAAGTGCGGGAAAGCGGACCAGCCACAGTGACTACCAAATGGAAGGGCAGCTACGTCAGCCCCTATGCCGAGCATGGCAAGAAGAGCGAGCAGGTGAAAAAGGTCACCGTCTCCATCCCCTTGAGCGTGCTTAAAATTCTCACTGACGAGCGGACCCGCCGGCAGGTTAACAACCTTCGCCATGCGACCAACTCCGAGCTGCTGTGTGAAGCCTTTCTGCACGCCTTTACCGGCCAGCCGTTGCCCACCGACGAAGACTTGCGCAAGGACCGGCCCGATGAACTGCCGGCGGAGGCCAAGCGCATCCTGATCGAAAAAGGGCTGCCAGTTCCCAGTTTCGACGACTGACCGCCATTGCCGCCAGCCAGCGCCGCTGCCATGCTAACCCCAGCCATGGCAGCGGACGCCGCAGATGATTCAACCCGCCCTTGTCCCCACGCTGTTATTGCTGGCCCTGCTGCCGGGGCTGGCCTGCACCCCGGAACCCACGATGAGCCACAGCCACGCCAATCAGCCGCCCCACGCCGCCGAGCAACCGCTCGAGATGCAGCACCACGGTGAAACCCGCATCGACCCCTGGTACTGGCTGCGTGATGACGAGCGCGACGATCCCCAGGTACTGGCCCATCTGCAGGCCGAGAACACCTTTACCGAGGCCCAGCTGGCGCCATCGGCCAAGCTGCGCCAGCAGCTCAAGGCCGAACTGGAAGCGCGCATCGATCCCGAAGACGCCTCGGTGCCGGTGCGTGACGGCGACTGGATCTACCGGGTGCGTTACCGCGCCGGTGACGATTACCCGCTGCATGAACGGCAGCCGGCCAGCGGCGGCGACTGGCAGCTGCTGGTCGATGAAAACCGCGAGGCCGAGGGCAGCGACCACTATCAGCTCGGCGGCTTGGCGCTCAGCCCCGATGCCACGCGTATGGCGCTGGCCGAAGATCGGGTGGGACGCTGGCTGTTCAGCCTGCGCGTTCAGGATCTGAGCAGCGGCCAGTGGTGGCCGGAGACCATCGCCAACACCTCCGGCGAGGTGGCCTGGTCGGCCGATGGCCAATACCTCTTCTATCTGCAAAAAGATCTGGAAACCCTGCTGCCCAACCGCCTCTACCGCCACCGTCTGGGCAGTAATCCGGCCTTGGATCAGCTGGTCTACGAGGAGAAGCGCAGCGGCATGGTGCTCAGCCTCGGCAACAGCCGCAGCGACCGTTTTATCCTGATCAGCAGCAGCGCCACCGACGACAGCGAAACCCTGATGATCCCGGCCGACCAGCCGCAGCTCGCGCCCGTGGCGATCCTGCCGCTGCAGCCGCAGGTGCTCTATGACGTCGAAGATCATGGCGAGCTGTGGCTGCTGCATACCAATGACGGCGCCCCCGATTACCGCATCCTCGCTCGCCGCATTGCTGACCATGCGGCCCCCTGGCAGGAGCTGGTGGCGGCGCGCCGCGACACCATCATCGAGGAGATGCAGGTGCAGGGGGATCATCTGTGCCTCTTGGAGCGCCAACAGGGGCGCCATCAGATCCGTCTGCTGCCGCTGCCGGGCAGCAGCGTCCGCGAGCAGTTGATCCGCGATGATAATCCGCTGGCGGTGCTCTATTTTGGCGCCAACCCCGATGCCAGCCAGCCACGGTTGCGCTACGGCCGCGAGAGTATGAGCGAGCCTTACCGGGTGATGGAGCGCGATCTGGTCAGCGCCAGCGAAGCCCTGCTCAAGCAGGACAAGCTCGGCGTGCCTTATGACGCCAGCAGCTATCGCAGCGCCCGCATCAGCGTGACCGCCCGTGATGGCACCGCCATTCCGGTGTCGCTGGTGTGGCACCAGAGCACCCCGATCAACGGCAGCGCGCCGCTGCTGCTTTACGGCTATGGCGCCTACGGCATCACCATCGACCCTACCTTTGCCAGCGAGCGGCTGAGCCTGCTCGATCGCGGCTTTGTCTACGCCATCGCCCATGTGCGCGGCGGCGGCATGCTTGGCCGCGCCTGGTATGACGCTGGCCGGCTGGCCAACAAGATGAACAGCTTCACCGACTTTGTGGATGTGGCTGACGACCTGGTGGCCCTCGGCTATGGCGCCCCTGACAAGATCGTGGCCAAGGGCGGCAGCGCTGGCGGCCTGCTGGTGAGCGCCGCCACCAACCTCAACCCCGGCCGCTTTGCCGCAGTGGTGGCCGAGGTGCCCTTTGTCGATGTGCTGACTTCGATGCTCGACGAAACCATTCCGCTGACCACCGAGGAGTACCGCGAGTGGGGCGATCCGCGCATCCCCGAGCAGTACGCCTGGATCCGCAGCTACAGCCCCTACGACAACCTCAAGGCGGGCGACTATCCGGCGATGCTGGTGATGTCGGGGCTGCATGACTCCCAGGTGCAGTACTGGGAGCCGACCAAGTACGTGGCCAAGCTGCGCAGCCTGCGCCGCGACCCGCGCCCCACCCTGCTGTGGACTAACCTGACCGCCGGCCACCATGGCAGCGCCGGCCGTTTTGAATCCCTCGACGAAGTGGCCTTGAGTTACAGCTTCATTCTGCAGCAGCTGGGGCTAGGGTCAGAGTGACCTGCAACGGGTTGTGGTCGGAGGCGCTGCTGCTGGCGCTATGGCTGGCGCTGACCTGCAAACCACGCAGCCAGATGCCATCCAGCGGCTGGCCGAAGGCGCGGCGGCGGTGATCGGGGGTGAAGCTCACCTCCTGTAGCTGGTGCCGTTTGGCCCAGTCCTCCAGCAGGCTGCGCCGCTGCTCGCCCCAACTGTTGAAGTCGCCGGCCACCACCACCGGCCCCGGATGACGGGCCAGCAGGGCGCCCAGCTGATCCAGCCAGTGCTGATAGCTGCTGCCACGCCAGTCGAAATTGATGGCGTGCAGGTTGACCAGCAGCAGTGATTGTCCGTCGACCAGCGGCCAGCGCCAGGCCAGCAGGCTCTTGTTGAGGCGCAGCCAGGGTTCGGCGGTACGGATCACGCAGGGCTGGGGCAGCGGCTGACGGCTCAGTGCCATCACCCCAAATCCCCGGTCGCCATAGCGCCAGGCCTCAGCCAGCTGCCAATGGGCCAGCGCTGGGGCATCCGGCTGCCGCCCCTCCTGCACCAGCAGCAGCTCACTCTTCGCTGCCAGCCGGGCCAGTTCGGTCAGCAGCGCGGGTTGATCCAGCTTATGGCCGTTCCACACCCCTAGGGTGAGCGGTAGCGGCAGCGGTTGGTGGGACAGGGGTGGCAGGCCATGGCGGCAATCGACCAAGGCACTCTGCCCCTGCTCGCTGTGCAGCCCCAGTTCAGCGCTCTGGCGTAGCGGCCAGAGGGCAGCCAGCGCCACCATCACCACCACTAGCGACAAATGCGGCCAGCGCATGCTCAATAACGGCGGTAACGGTTGACGGTGGTGGCTATCGCGCCCTCATCGATCAGCAGATCGAGGGCCTGCTGCAACTGCTGATTCGCTGGCTGTTCACGGCTGAACGCACAGTGCACCGGATGGCTTGAGATCGGGATGGGAGCCAACTTAAGAGTACTGGCGCCGGGGCTGATACGGCGATAGTGGTCATATTGCAGGTCTGCCACCACCACGCCGTCCAGTTGCTGGTCGCTCAAGGCTAAGAGCTGATCAAAGGGCGAAGCGGCATCGATGCGTTCGGGCTGCTGGTCAACGGGCAGCTGCTCCAGCGTTGGATAACGATAACCGCGCACCATACCGATCCGTCGCCCCTGCAGTTCGTTGAGTTGCTGTGGCAGCCAGCCGCTGGCGCTATTGACCACCAGTAGATTGCGCTCGACAAATAGCGGCTTGCTCCACCAGAAGCGTTGTTGCTGGCGGTCGCTTAGCCAGGCCGGATTGGTGATGCAGATGAGGTCCAGATCGCCCCGCTCCAGCAACTCGGCGGCGTTTTCACGGGCATAGGCCATCATGGTCACTGGCCGGCCACTGGACTCGGCCAGCAGGCTGGCCAGATCGCTGATGAGTCCGATGGTCGGCTGGTTGGGCAGCAGATAGGCGTAAGGCGGCGCATTATGACTGCCAAAGCCGACACGGGCCGGCTCGGCCTGGGCAACGACGACCACCATGGCCAGCCCCAGAGCGATCATCCTCAATCGACCGTACGTCATGCATCCGCTCCTGCCGCTCTTGCCTTTCCAGTGTAGCGGCCACCACCGGCGCTGCCGTCAAAAAGGTGGTGAGAGTCAGGGCGGGGGCTGTATGTTAGGCCAAGCACCACCGGCACAGGAGAATGGCGATGGAGATTCATGTATTGCAGCATCTGGATGCCGAAGGGCCGGGGCTGATCGGCGACTGGGCCGCCAGCCACGACCACCGCCTGATCATTCACCCGCTGCACCATGGCGCCAGCCTGCCAGACCCGGCGCTGGTCAGCCATGTGGTGGTGCTGGGCGGGCCGATGAATATCTATGAGTATGAGGACTACCCCTGGCTGGTGACCGAGAAGCAGTGGTTAACAGCGGTCATCGCTCAAGGCGGCAGCCTGCTTGGCATCTGCCTGGGTGCTCAGCTGCTGGCTGATTGCCTGGGGGCGCCGACCAGCCGCAACCCGGTGCAGGAGATCGGCTGGTTCCCGCTCACCCTCAGCCGCCGCGCTCACAGCCATCCGTTTTTCCGCCACTGGCCGGCCGAGCCGCTGGTGCTCCACTGGCATGGCGATACCTTTGCCATTCCTGATGGTGCCCTGCTGCTCGGTAGTAGTGAAGCCTGCAGCCATCAAGGTTTTCTCTATGGCGATCGCATCATCGGCCTGCAGTTCCATATCGAATGGCCGCCCGCCACCGCCGAGGCGCTGCTGGCGCTCGACTACCCGGTCGCCGCAGGCCCTTATGTGCAGAGTGGCGCCGCGATCCTGGCTGGCCCCTTCGCCAGCCTGCCGCCACTGTTGCTGCCGCTGCTGGATCGCTGGTCACGGGCCGCAGGCTAGCGTCGCGCGCTTAACCGCCGGCGCTGCGTCCCAGCCACTGATTGGCCAGCGCTTTTGCCTCGCTGCGGCTGTGCAGGTCGAGCTTGGCGTAAAGGTGGTTGATGTGGCTTTTGACCGTCGATGGGGCAATGAACAGTCGCGCCGCGATCTGCTCGTTGCGATAACCGCGACCGATCAGCTGCAGCACCCGCCACTCCGCATCGGTCAGGCGTGGGTCGGGGCTGGGTAGTTCTGCCTCCTGACTGTTGTCCGGGGTAGCGCTGCACCATTGGATCACCCGCAATAGACAGTCATGGGCCGCATCGTTGCCGGCCAACAGCTGGCCGGTCAGCCAGCGTTCCCAGAGCGGCAGGGCCGCCGGGCCAGCCAGCAGCAGATCCCAGACATAACCTTGCTGCATTTGTAGCACCACAGCCGCCGGCGGCTCATCCGGGGCGGCGGCCAGCGTCGCCACCAGCTGCAGGCGCCAGCTTAGCCAGCGCAGCCCCGCCTGTTCGGCGCGTTGGGCCAGCACCGCCAGCCCTTCGGGTACCCGTCCCAGATGCCAGCCGCACCAGGCGGCCAGCACGCTCTGCTGCAGTGAGGGCAGGCTTAGATCGTCCGTTACGAACGGCAACACCTCGGCTAGTGCGGCGATGGCTGCCTGTTCACCGCGCACCACCGCCGCCAGTAGCAGCGCCTGACGGGCCCGCAACTGCCATTGCTGGCAATAGCTGTGCTGCGCCAGTTGCTGTTTCAACTGCTGTTCCAACTGGCTGATACGGCTGCTGTCGCGCACCGCCAATGCCTGCACCAGGGCCAGCGCCCGATAGGGCAGCTCCCAGTAATCGCCGAGCGGGTGTTCCCGTTCACTGCCGCGGGCAATGGCCTGAGCCGCCGCCGCCCAATCGCCAAATAGCTGAGCCTGCTCGGCCTTGGCCCGCCACAGGCTGTCGAGGGCGCTGTCGGCATTGAGGCCATGGCGGGTGGCCAGCTGTTCTGCCGCCTGAAGGGCGCTGACTGCGGCCGGCCAGTGCAGGCGATGGGCGGCCACCACCGCCTGGCGCTGCCACACCCACAGGCTGTGGTGATGCTGCTGCTCGGCATCTGCGGCGCGGGCCAACGCCGTCAGCGCCTGCTCGGCTTCATCCAGACGGCCCAGCTGCAGGGCGGCCATGGCTCGGGTATAGCCAAGGGCGATGCGATCATGAGGGGTGATCTGGCTGGCCTCCACGGTGCGGGTCAGCTGCAGCGCTTCAAGCGGCTGATCGAACTGGTAGGCGATTTCGGCGCGCAGGACGGCAACCCGGGGTTGGAGCTGCGGCCACTCCTCCTGGCGGGTGAGCTGCGGCAGCAACTGCTCCAGCTGGCGGTGGGCCCGGGCGCAATCCCGCTCGCCCTCCACCACCAGCCAACCCTGCAGCAACACCAGTTCACCGTTTGTTTGCCAATGGCTCTGGCCGACCAGTTCGAATAGTTGGCGTAGCTGGTTAAAGGCGGCCTGATGGTAGAGGCGCCAGCCAAGGCGGCGCAGGGTGGCCAAGGCCAGGCCGCGATCAGCCGCCACCAGCGCCTGTTGGGCCGCCTCCAGCCAACAGTCGCGCGCCAGCAGCGCCTCCACGGCCCGATAGTGGGCTGCCAGCAGCAGTTGCGGAGCGCTCAGCGACAGATCAAAGCGCAGGGCATCACGCAGAAACGGTAGTAGCTCTTGGTCGCCATTGCGGCCGCCCTGACCGGCACTGCCGCGCAGCCGCACCATCCCCTGCTGACGCAGTTCGGCCAGCAGGTGGCGGACAAAGGGCTGGTCGCTGACCGCAGCGGCCAGCGGCTCGTCGAACCAGTCGTAAACCGCCAGCTGACTGATGAACTGACGCAGCGGTGGCGCCAGCGATGACAGCCAGGTGGCCAGCAGATAATCGCGCAGCGGGCCACTCCAGTGGGCTACATCATCACCGGCCACCGGCTGCTGCAGCCACAGCCGCCACAACGCCGGCCAGCCATCGAAATAGCTGTTGAGGCGGGTCACCAGCCCCTCATCCAGCCCGGCTCGTAGCTGGTTGGTCAGGGCCTGGGCCTGTGCATCATCCAGGCGTAGTTCGCTGCTGCCCCAGCGCCACCAGCGGTTAGCTTCGGCCAGCAACCAGCGCGGCAGCAGGCCGCCTGGGCGGCTGGTGATCACCAGAGTGCCGCGCCAGTGGGCGGCCAGGCGCAGCAGCAGGGCGTGGCTGTCGTCGCCGCTTAGCTGTTCCAGCTGATCCACCACCCACAGTCCGCCCTCATGGCGGGCCAGCGCCACCACCACCTCGCTTTCGGTGCGCAGCTGTGGTTCATTCATCCCCAGCGCCAGGGCCAGATGGGCCAGCAGTCGCGGTCCATGGTTGTCGCCACTGTCGAGGCTGAGCCACAGTTTGGGGCCGGCAAAGTGGCGATGGTAATGGGCGGCCAGCGCCGTCTTGCCGTAGCCAGCCGGCGCTTGCAGGGCCAGTCGGGAGACGGATGGCAGCCGTTGCAGCAGCGGCGACAGCGACAGCCAGGGATCGGCGGCAGGGGGCAGGACTTTGGCGGCAATCAGCATGAATTACAGATGGCGTACGAGGTCATGGCGATCAGGTTAGCGGCTTAGCCAGCGGGATACTTTTGTTCGCTTCAAACTCCTGCAACATCCACAGGGTCTCCACCCCTTAAAATCCACCCACTGGCTTGCTGCTGCTTTACTGCCCCAGCCCCATGCTGTTGCCAAGCCCATTGCCGAGACGCTGACCATGTCCATTCAACCCGAAGCCTGTGATTACGAGAGCATCCGCCGCCAGTCCCAGTTGGATTTTGTTGCCAGCGGCCAGCCGCTGATCGTCGGTTCGGTGGACGCCCTGCCGCTGCCCGCCGCCGAGCTGTTGGCGCTGACCGCCGCCGACCCACGGGTGGAGGCTCACTTTGGCGGTGGCCTGACCGGCGAGGTGCTCTGCCTGCGGCTGGGCGATCAGCGCTACAACATCAAGCGCAAGCTGCCAGTGGCGCGGGTGGCCAATGTCGACGGTCAGACCTCGTTTCTCACCGAGGTGCAGCGGCGTGCTGATTTCACCCGGCTTAAGGCTGACGCCGCCGGGCGCGAGCAGTTCGCCAATATCGTCGACACCCTCTACGCCGACTTCCGCCTGGGACTGATGGTGTCGCCCTGGATCCCCGGGGCGCCGCTGACCCGCTATGACCGCAGCACCCTGCGCCAGCTCCACCAGACCCTGGCCAATATGGTGGTGGCCGGCATCTTCGAGTGGGATCTCTGCCCCGGCAATCTGCTCGACGATGGGGAGCGGGTGTGGCTGTTCGATTTTGGTTATTGCTGGACCTTCGACCCCCTGACCATGGTCAACAGCAACGGCATGACCACCCCGCTGTTCCATCCGGCGGAGCGGTTCGAGACCCGCAACCTGTTCAGCCATCTGCTCAAGCTGGAGCAGGCTGGCCAACGGGCCGAGGCACTGGCGCTGTTCCGGCTGGAGAAAGAGGAGGCGCTGGCCGCCTATCTGCAGATCCACCAGCGGCTCAAGGCACTGGGCGCCAGCAGTCAGGTGCTCGACCACTGGCTGGGGTATGCCCAACGCTGGCAGCAGGCGCTGGAGTGCCCCGGCGGCCTTGAGGATCTCTATCTGGTGGAGGGCTACCGCAGCCATCTGCTCGATGTGCATGACGACATCAGCGGCAAGAGCTGCACCCCCATGACCCTGCTGCGGGTGGCGGCGGTGGAGGAGGCTCTACGCCACCATTTCCCGCTGCTCAAGGCCAGTGATGGCCTGTTCTTCGGCGATGAGGCGCGCACCCAGCAGCAGCTGCTGGAGATCAACGCCCACCATGCCGAGCTGGCCCGTCAGTACCAGCTGTGACGGCCAGTGTCGCTGACCCCGCTTAGGGGGCGAGTAGCGGTTGCAGTTGCTCCAGCCGCTCAAGGGCAACGGTGGGCAGCAGGCGGGGCAGGCTGGTCTGGCCGTGATCGAGCCAAGCGGCCTGCCAGCCGGCGCCAAGGGCGCCGCGCACGTCGGTTTCGGCATGGTCACCGACATGCAAAATGGCACTGCCGCTCACCCCCAACCGCCGCTCCGCTTCGCGAAACAGCGGCAGAGCCGGTTTCATCGGCCAGCCCTCGCCAGCATGGAGGATGGCGCGAAAATAGCCCGACAGGCCAATGGCGACGACATCCACATTGCCGTTGGTGATGGCCACCAGCGGGTAGCGGGCGGCCAGCCAGTCGAGCAGATGGTGGCTGGCGGCCGGCACTGTCACCCGGTTGCGCAGGGCCAGAAAGTGGTCGAACGCCTGCCGCCCCAGCTGCTCGGCAGCAGCCCGCTGCCAGCCGTGGTTTAGGGCCAGCTGGGCCACAGTGGCGCGGCGCAGGCGACTGACATCCTGGCCGAGATGCGGCTCGGCCATCAGCGCCTGATGGCGCGCCTGTTGGTAGCGCTGGTGATTGATCGGCGCCCCCAGCTGCTGACTGAGCAGCGCCAGCAGGCCGCTCTCGGCGTTGACCATCACCGGCCGGTTGTCATACAGGGTGTCGTCGAGATCGAAGCTGAGCGCCCTCACCGGGGCCAAGGGCCGAAAAAACCGCATTCAGTCCTGCTCCTGACGTTTAGCGCGCGGATGGGCCGCTTCATAGACGCGGGCCAGATGCTGGAAATCGAGATGAGTGTAGATCTGGGTGGTGCTGAGGTTGGCGTGGCCGAGCAGTTCCTGCACCGCACGCAGATCGCCCGAGCTTTCCAGCAGATGGGTGGCAAAGGCATGGCGCAGCTGATGAGGGTGGACGTGATCCCCCAGCTGCTGTGCTGTAGACCAGTGCGCCAGCCGCTGCTGTACAGCCCGTTTGCTGATGCGTGAGCCGCGCTGGCTGACAAAGAGTGCGGTCTCGCCGCTGGCGGCCAGCAGCGGCCGCTCCTTCAACCACAACTGCAAAGCCTCCAGCGCCTTGCTGCCCACCGGCACCACCCTGGTGCGGTTGCCTTTGCCGGTGACCCGCAGCAGCCGCTCGCCCAGATCCAGCGCGGCCAGATCTAGGCCCACCAGCTCCGACAGGCGCAGGCCACTACCGTAGAACAGCTCCATCATCGCTCGGTCACGGTTGGCCAGTGGATCATCGTCGGCAATCGCCAGCAGCTGGCTGGCCCCCTCGATGCTCAGGGTCTTGGGCAGCGAGCGGCCGGCTTTGGGGGCCGTGACCACTTCGGCAGGATTGTGATCGAGTAGCCCCTCGCGCAGCAGCAGCCGGCACCAGCGACGCAGCGCCGACAGCTTAAGGGCCACGGTGCGCGGGTGCTGGCCGTTGTACATCAGATCAGCCACCCAGCGGCGAATGTCGTCGGCGCGCAGGGCAGCTGGTGCCAGCCCCAGACCGATGAAAAAGGTAGCAGCCTCGGCCACCGCCGCCTGATAGTTATGACGGCTGGCCGGGGCCAGGCGCAGGGCCGCCAGCTGGGTGGCGAAGCGCTGCTGCCACTCATCCCAGCTGCTGCTGGCCATCGTCAGGCGGTTCCGCTCAAGCGCGGTAACAGCACCCCGAGCAGGGCGCGCAGCTGCTCCAGCAGCAGGCTGTCCATCTCCGGGTCAAAGCGGTTGGCGTCGTGGCTGCCAATGGCCAGGATCGCCCCCGGCTCATGGGCGTTGATATGCAGCAGCGCCACCGAGGCGGCCTTGCTGCAATCAAACAGCTGTACCTGCTCACCCCGAGTGATGCGGCCGAAATAGTAAGGGCGAGGCCGCAGCCGGCGCATGATGCGCTCACTGGCACCATCATCGGCTTTATCGTGCAGCGGCAACGGCAGCACGGCCACAAAGGGCAGATCGAGGCGCTCACCCAGATACTCAGTGAGCAGCTGGCGCAGCTCGTCGATGCACTCGCAGGCCAGCACCCGCACATAGAGCTCGCTGAAGTGATGGAAGATGTGCTCATTACGCGAAGCTGTGGCCAGCAGCTGGTCTATACGGTCGCGCAGTTGCTGGTTGTCGTCGCGCAGCTGGCTGAGCTGGCGTTCCACCAGCGACACCGTGCCCGTCTCGCCGTGGGGCAATCGCAGGCTGGCCAGCACTTCCGGGTGGTCAGCAAAAAACTGCGGATGGGCGCTCAGCCAGGCGGCCACCTGATCCGGGTTGAGAGCGGCTGCATCGGTCATCGGTTGCTCGCTCATAGCTCGAAGGCTCCATCAAACACATGCTCGGCTGGTCCAGTCATACGCACCGGCGCATCGCCACCTTTCCAGCGGATGGTAATGGTGCCACCAGGCAGGTCGACCCGCACCTTGGGGCCCAATTTACCCTGCAATTGACCAACGACCGCAGCCGCACAGGCGCCGGTGCCGCAGGCCAGGGTTTCACCGGCCCCACGCTCATAGACGCGCAGACGGATATGATCGCTGGCCACCACTTCCATAAAGCCGACATTGACGCTGGATGGAAAGCGCTCATGGGCCTGCAACGCCGGCCCCAGGGTTTCCACCGGGGCGCTGGCCACATCGGCCACGGTGATCACTGCATGGGGGTTGCCCATGGAGGCGGCGCCAAACATCACCGTCTCACCGTTGATCCGCTCCAGATAGGTCAGCTCCTGGCGGTTGGCGCGCATCGGGATTTTGCCCGGTTCGAGCAACGGCGCCCCCATGTTGACGGTGATCTGATCGTCATCTTCCACATAGAGCACGATGTTGCCGGCCTTGGTGGAGACGGTGATGCGGCTCTTGTTGGTCAACTGCTTCAGGCGCACGAAGCGGGCAAAGCAGCGAGCACCGTTGCCGCACTGTTCGACCTCGCTGCCATCGGCATTGAAGATACGGTAATGGAAGTCGATCTCGGGATCATAGGGCGGTTCGACCAATAGCAGCTGGTCGAAACCGATGCCGAAATGGCGATCGGCCAGCCGCTGGATCTGCTCCTTGGAGAGGAACACATTCTGGGTGATGGCATCGATGACCACGAAGTCATTGCCAATGCCATGCATCTTGGCGAAATGAACGTACATCAGCCCGCCTCCGGCAGCAGCTGCTCGCCGGCCCACAGGCTTTCCACCGTTTCACGGGCGCGCACCAGATGGCACTGCTCGCCATCCACCATCACCTCGGCCACCCGTGGCCGGCTGTTGTAGTTGGAGCTCATGGTGAAGCCGTAAGCGCCGGCCGAACGCACCACCAGCAGATCGCCGGGGCGGATCGCCAGCTCACGCTCCTTACCGAGAAAGTCGCCGGTCTCGCACACCGGGCCAACCACGTCATAGCTGGCCAGCGGCGCATCGCTCGGGCTGACCGTCTCGATCGCCATCCAGGCACCATAGAGCGAGGGGCGGATCAGGTCATTCATGGCGCCGTCGATGATGGCGAACTGCTTGTCGCCATTGCCCTTGATGAACTCCACCTTGGTGATGAAGATGCCGGCATTGGCGGCGATGGCCCGCCCCGGTTCCATCATCAGCGTCTGCGGCCGGGCGGCCATCAGCTCGCCAAGCGCTGCGGCATAATCGGCCGGCAGCGCTGGCTGCTCATCGCGATAGCGCACGCCCAGGCCACCACCGACATCAATGTGGTGCAGCACAATACCCTCGCTGGCCAGCTGATCGACCAGCGCCAGCACCCGCTTGGCGGCATCGACAAAGGGGGTAAGCTTGGTGATCTGCGAGCCGATGTGGCAATCGACACCGACCACCGCCAGCGACGGCTGAGTGGCCGCCCAGCGGTAGATGGTCAGCGCTTCATCCAGCGGCACTCCGAACTTGTTCTCTTTGAGGCCGGTGGAGATATAGGGGTGGGTGGCGGCATCGACATCGGGGTTAACCCGCAGCGAAATCGGCGCGCACTTGCCAAGGCGAGCGGCCACCTGGGCGATGCGCTCCAGCTCCGGCCGCGATTCAGCATTAAAACAGAGGATGCCAGCAGTAAGCGCCTGCTCAATCTCTGCCTCGGTTTTGGCCACACCGGAGAACACCACCTTGGCGGCATCGCCACCCGCTTTGATCACCCGCGCCAGCTCACCGCCGGAGACGATGTCAAAACCAGCGCCAAGGCGGGCCAGCAGGCCGAGCACGGCGATATTGCTGTTGGCTTTCACGGCATAGCAGATGAGATGCGGCATCCCCTTCAGGGCATCGTCGAAGGCATGGAAATGACGTACCAGGGTGGCCTTCGAATAGACATAGCAGGGGGTGCCGAAGCGGGCCGCGATGGCGGCCACCGGTACCTGCTCGGCCAGCAGCTCACCGGCAGGGTTGCGAACAAAATGGTCCAAGGCGATCTCCAGCGATCAGGGGGCAGGGATGGTGGGCGCCACGTTCTGCGCGGGCTTGGCGGCGCTGTCAGCGGTGGCGACCGGGGCGGGTTGCGCCTCAGGTTCGGGCAGATAGAGCGCCCCTTTGTTACCACAACCGGCAAGGGTGAACAGCACAACCGGAACAAGCAGCAGATGGCGCATGGATCCTGCGGTGATTGTTGATGTTGGGGAGCCTATAATCGCACCGCACCCGAGGATTGGAAAGCGCCGCAACAGGCGTCGGAGAGCCATGAAAACCAGTGAATATCACCAGCGCGTCGAGACCCTCTTTAACCAGCTGGTGGATGCCATCGACAGCGCCGGTGCCGACATCGACTGCGAGCAGGCCGGCGGCATCCTCACCCTGGTGATGGCCGACAAGAGCCGCATCATCCTTAACAAGCAGGAGCCGCTGCACCAGATCTGGGTAGCCACCAAATTCAATGGCCACCACTTCGAGCTGCAGGGCGAACAGTGGATCGACAATCGCAGCGGCGCCGAGCTGTGCCGCTTCCTCAGTGATGCCATTGCCCGCCAGGGGGGCGGCGCAGTGGTGGTCGGCGGCTGATCAGGCTCTGGATTGACCCGCCGTGTTGACAGCGCCGCACGCGCAGCGCCAGAATCTGCCGGAAAAATGACCAATGGAACCTTGGTCGCCACAGCGCACAGGGAGCAGGTGCAGATGGTTACAGCACGCCACTACTGGCGAACTTTGGCCTTTCTCCTGCTGCTGCCGTTACCACAGTCACAGGCGGAGGGAGCCATGTTCAGCCTGTTCAAAACCGTCACCATTGAGGTGTTTCCGGCCGTTAGCGGCCGTCTGACTTTTAACGGTGCGCCAGCCGCAGGGGTCACGCTGAAACGCAGTTACACCCT
>JAFOOX010000047.1 GCA_017425245.1 Gammaproteobacteria bacterium | reverse complement strand
TGCCCCGCCACGCCTGAACATGCCCCAGCCAGAATTGCCGCCGCTCGTCACTCATGCTCATCACATGTCCCTCTGTATCAAAAACACAGAGGATGTCAATCACACGGCGAGTACCGAAGGTGGGAGGGCTGAACGCTTACATTCGGCTGCAGCCACTCACAACCTCCGTTTGGGCCACGGGTGGTGGCCATCGTTGCCGTTGTGCCGCTGCCACTAAGACAAATCGCGAGGCGATTTGCACAAGAGCGCCGATTGGCCGGCGCGTGGAATGCCACTATGTGGCATCAGATTGCGCCTGCGGCGCGGCGGATTGCGAGGTTGCCCACCTCGCGCTGGGGCAAAGGGGCGTAGCGCCACGCCCCTCTGCACACCCGGGCGCCCCCAAGCTCACCACCATCAACATCTGTGTGTCGTTCTGCCGGGCTACGGGGTCGCCACAAAGTCACGTCCCTGTGCCTTAGTGGCTTTCGTCGCCGTCCAGGCGACTCAACCCCTTCACCCGGCTGGCCGCTGGTTAGCCTGCGCCGTGCCGGTGGTGATCAAGGGGCAGAGAGAAAAAGCGGTGGCGCTATTGGCGAATGGGTTTGCGCGGTCACTACCCTGTCGGTTTACGGCCAATAGGGGGATAACTGCTAAGCCGAAGCCGACAATGGGCGCCGGCCATTTTCACCTTTAGAGATAACAATCAACAGCCTATGGCTAATTCTTGAGCGGCTCAGGGCTTGCAACGGCAGCGCGCCCCTGTTTCACCCAAGGAGAACATAGTTGTGGCTAAGGCAAAACTGACATTCAAAGACATCGACGTCACGGTTAACGTGCCTGTTGGTGTTCGTGTGATCGAGATTTCCGACAAAGTCGGCTCTGGCATCATCTACGGCTGTCGCGAAGGCGACTGTGGTACCTGCCTGATGAAGGTGGAGGAGGGTCATAACAACCTCTCCCAGCCGTCAGTGGTGGAAGACAAAGTGCTGCGCGAAAACGCGGCAGGCCGTCATAACCGTCTGGCCTGCCAGGCCCAGGTACTGGGTGACGTCACCGTTAGCCCGGCCTGAGCCATTCGCACCTCGTTACCCATCATCAGGAGATCACCATGGCTACCATCACCTTCAGCAACCCGGCATATAAAGACAAAATCGTGTATGCCACTGCTGGCAGCCACACCGACACCATTTTGCGCATCGCCCGCGAGAACAAAATTCCGATCAACTTCGACTGCAACAACGGTGAATGCGCCTCGTGCGTGGTCAAGGTCACCCGCTTTGAAAGCAAAACACCGATGGCCGGCCCTTTGACTGAAAAGGAAAAGACCGTGTTGCTCGGGCTAGGCAAGATCACCCAGGCCGAAGTGGAGCAGATGGCCGTAGACGACTTTCCTACCCCATGGCGCCTCGCCTGCCAGGTGATCGCCCGCGATGAGGATATCCTCGTCGAGTATTGATAGTGTGCGCTGGTCGCTGCCGTTGGCTGTTTTTGGGGCCAACGGTGGTGGCCGTTGTTGCCGCTGCGTGGCGGCAGATGTGCCTGCGGTGTCGGGCTCGATACCCAACTTTGGCATTGGGGTTGGGTTGATTCTTTGTGAGAATGCTACTGCGTCACAGCAGAGCGAAGTGGGTAATCTCGCAACCTGTTGCGGTGCAGGCACATCCGCCCGTTTTGTCGGCGAGCTGTGGCCAGCCGCGTTACCGCTGCGGCTGGCCACACCCAGTCAGCCGTCACTGCATCGAATGCAGGCCAATCACATTACCTTCGCTATCAGCCACCAGCGCGATAAAGCCATGAACTCCGATGGACATCTTGGCGTTAACCAGCTTGCCGCCATTGGTTTCAGCGCGGGCGGCCTCGATGGCACAGTCGGCGCACGAAAAGTAAACCAGCGTGCCACCAACGCCCGGTTGGCAACCGGCCATCTTGACCAGCGCCCCGGCGGCGCCGTAGCTCTCCATGGTGGCGGGGAAGGCCAACATCTCCATGTCGGCAAAACTATCCGGATTGGGGTTTTCCAAGGCGCTCAGCTCGATAGCGAACACCGCTTGATAGAAGGCTTTGGCACGAGCCATGTCGTTAACGTAGATCTCGAACCAGCCAACGGGATTGTTGCTCATAATCGCTCCTTGATGGGGTAGGGTTGGGCGTACACAGGATAGCCGACAGCCGCAATCGTTTCCCCTCACTGCAAGTTGCTATCGACTGGCGAGGTAACTGGCGCGGCGCACCCATTAGCCCCCAACACCATGACCACCCAGTGACAACCCACCCAAAACCGCCACATCCATGACCAGTTCTGCGCTCGATCCCGCATGCGGAAGCGCACTTGAACGGTAGCGCTGGCCTCTATCTTCAACCCCTTGATCACCACCGGCACAGCGCCGGCCAATCCACGACCTGCCGGCCCCACTTTTGTCACCCCTTGATCACCACCCGCATTACGCCAGCTACCCCACGGCCAGCCGGACGTAGGGGTTGAGCTGGCAGGGATGCCAGCGAAAGCAAATCTAGGCAGGAGAGCCCATATTTGCGGCCCCGAAGCCCGGCAGTACATCAGCCAGATGCTGATGGTGGTGATCTCGGGGGCGCCCAGGTGTGCAGAGGGGCGTGGCGATACGCCCCTCTGCCCCAGCGCGAGGCGGGCAGCCTCGCAATCTGCCGCCACGCAGTGGCAGATCTGCGGCGGCGCAGCCGCATCTATCTAGCTCGTCGTGCAGGGGCGAAACCCTGGGAAATGCAGTGCCGCAGCCGCATCAATTGTTGCTACCGTCATCCGCCTCTTGATCGGGCTGGTCGTAGGTGCTCCAGCCTTTACCGCTGCCGGTTGGTGGCAGTTGCTTCCGCAGTTGCTGTTGTTTGTGCATGTGCGCTTTGGCGATGAAATGGGCGGTAACCGGGGCGGTGATAAACAGAAAAAGGGTGATCAGCAGTTCGTGGATGGAGAGTTCGCCGCTGGTACCGAGAAAATAGAGCATTGAGGCGAGCAGGACGCCGCCGAGGCCCAAGGTGGTGGCTTTGGTGGGAGCATGCAGGCGTGACATCAAATCGGGTAACTTGATCAGGCCGACTGAGCCCACAAGCACAAAGATGCTACCCAAAACGATCAGCAGTGATACCAGCAATTCCAGTAACGGGTTCATGGACCTCTCCTATTCGATGACGTCGCCGCGCAGCACGAAGCGGCAGAAGGCGACAGTGGAGATAAAGCCGAACATGGCGAACAGCAAGGCGGATTCGAAGTAGATGGTGGTGCTCTGATAGATGCCGACCAGAATGATCAGGGCAATGGCGTTGATCACCATGGTATCGACGGCCAGCACCCGATCCATGAGTGTTGGACCCAGCACCACGCGCCACAGGTTGACCAGCAGTGATACACAGACGGCGCAGAAGCCGAACAGCAGGGCGTAGTGGATCATTGGAAGATCTCCTTGATGCGGGCTTCGTAACGGCGCTTCATCTGCAGCACGGCGTCTTCGGCATCGGGGGCGTCGAGGCAATGCACCAGCAGATTGCGCCCATCTGCTGAGATGTCAGCACTGACGGTGCCCGGGGTCATGGTGATGGTGCTGGAGAGCAGGGCGATAGCTTCGGGCGATTCCAGTTCCAGCGGCACACTTACCCAGCGGGTGCGCAGGGTGCTGGCGCGACGGAAGAGGATCAGGCGGGCCACCACGATGTTGGATACCACCACGTCCCAGGCGACCAGCATCAGGAATGAGAGTGCTTTGCGATGTGAGCGGATAGCTGGCCGGTCGGGCCAGAAACCGCTGGTGATAATCGGAATCAGCACTCCCAGCAACAGCCCCATGATCAAGCCATCGATGGTGAAGCTGTTCTGCAGAAACATCCACAGCACCACCATCGCCAGGGTCATCAGCGGGTGGGGTAACCAGCGTTGTGCCAAGGTACGGTTGTCTTTGGCTGCACTCATTAGCGGACCCCCTCGGTGGCCAGAACCGCGTCGATATAGCCTTGAGGTGCAAACAGCTGGGCGGCCGTCTGCTCAAGGTAGTGGTTTACCGGGCCGGCAAAGATGGTGAGCAGCAACAGTGAACCGAACACCAGCCCCAGGGCCACCAGCGGCAGGGTGCCGCTACGCCGCCCTGGCTTCAGCTCGCCGTTGACAGCGGTGCTTTTCCAGAACAGCAGGCTACCGGCGCGGGCAAAGCCCAGAATCGACAACAGCGAGCCGGTCAACAACAGTGCCCAGATCCATACCGCTGCATCAGCGTGGCGAACGCTGTTGAGGATCTGCAGTTTGGCGATAAAGCCGGATAGCGGCGGCATGCCGGTCATGGCGATGGCGGCTACGAAGAAACAGCCGCCGATTAGACTGATCTGGGCGAAAGACGGTGCCGGTTGGAGCAGGTCCCCGTGTTGGGCTCGCCGTTGTACCACCAGATCGACCACCAGGAACATGGCGCCGGCGGCCAGGGTGGAATGCAGCAGGTAGTAGAGTGCGGCACTCATCGACTGGGGGGTGAACAGCCCCACGGCCGTGAGTAACGTTCCCATGGACATGATCACCGCAAAGCTGACCAACTGGCCAAGGCTGCGCGCTGCCAGCACGCCCATCGCACCCAAGGCCAGCGTGACCAGGGCCGCCGGCACCAGCCAGCTACCCGCTATCCAGCTTTCAGCGCCGGCACTGGCACCGAAGATCAGGGTATAGACGCGGATGATGGCGTACGCCCCAACCTTGGTCATGATGGCAAACAGGGCCGCAATCGGGGCTGGTGCATTGGCGTAAGTGGCGGGCAGCCAAAACTGCACCGGCACCAGCGCCGCCTTGATACAGAACACCAGCAACAGCAGCAGCGCCCCGGTGTGCAGCAGCGCCTGATCGCCGGGTTGAACGGCGGCCACCTTGAGCGCCAGATCGGCCATGTTGAGAGTGCCGGTGACGCTGTAGATCAGGCCAACCGCGATCAGAAAGATGCTCGAACCGATCAGGTTGATCACGACATATTGCACCCCGGAGCGCAGGCGCAGGGCGCCACCGCCATGCACCATCAAGCCGTACGAGGCGATCAGCAGTACCTCAAAGAAAACGAAGAGGTTGAACAGGTCTCCGGTCAAAAAGGCACCGTTGATGCCCATCAGCAGGAATTGGAACATCGGATGAAAGTGCAGCCCACGCTTGTCCCAGCCACCCATAGCGTAGAGCAGCACCAACAGACCGAGCAGGGCGTTGAGCAGCAGCATCATGGCCGACAGGCGGTCGAGGGCGAGGACAATGCCGAAGGGCGCTGGCCAGTTGCCCAAGTGGTACTTGAGGATGGTGCCATCGCTGGCTTGGCTGAGCAGGAACAGCGCCAACATCAGCATCAGCAGTGATGAAGCCAATGAGAAGGTGCGGGCCAAGACGATGTCATGGCGCACCGCCAGCGCCAGCAGCGGGGCGGTAATGGCCGGTAGCAGAATGGGCAGGATGATCCAGTGGCTCATTCGCCGTCCCCCTCGTCGATGTTCGGCTGCGATTCGAGGTCAACATGATCGTTGCCGCTTTCCAGCCAAGCACGCAACGCCATCACCACGATCACGGCGGTCATGCCGAAGGAGATCACGATGGCGGTGAGTACCAGGGCCTGGGGCAGGGGATCGGTGTAGCGGCTGGCATCGGCGCTGATCAGTGGTGGAGCGTTGATGGTTAAGCGTCCCATGGCAAACAGAAAGACGTTGGTGGCATAGCTGAGCAGCGCCAGCCCCAGGATCACTGGAAAAGTGCGGGCGCGCTGCAGCAGGTAGATGGCGGCGGTGGTCAGGGTGCCGATGGTGGTGGCCACCAGCAGTTCCATGGTCAGCATCAGCGCTTCTCCTGGCGAGGGGTGGCATTGCTGGCGCGCGGATTGATATCCATAGGCCGGCGGTTGACGGGCAGATGGGCGAGGCGGTGGCCCATGCGTGACAGCGCGGCCAGCGCCAGCATCACCGCACCAACCACAGTGAGGAACACGCCGGTATCAAAGGCCATGGCACTGGCAAGCCCCACCTTGCCGATCAGTGGCAGTGCCACATATTCGGTCTTGCTGGTCAGGAATGGGTGATCCAGCACCATCGAGGCGATGCCGGTGGCGGCGGCGATCAGCACGCCGATACCGATCATGGCGTGGTAGTCGACCTTCACTTGGCGCGCGGCCCAACCAAAGCCACTGGCCATGTACTGCATGATCAGGGCGATCGACACCACCAGACCGGCAATAAAGCCACCACCCGGCATGTTGTGGCCGCGCAGGAAGATGTAGGCCCCAACCATCAGTGCCATGGGCAACATCAAGCGGGTGGCGACCACCATGATCAGCGGATGGCGATCGGCCGAAGTGGGCTCATCGGCCTGCCAGTTCTCCAGCGACTTGTGAATGCGGCCACGCAGGGCACCATCGAGCAGGGCGACAATCGCCAGCGCGGCGATGCCGAGCACGATGATCTCACCAAAGGTATCGAAACCGCGGAAGTCAACGAGGATGACGTTGACCACGTTGTTACCGCCACCGCCCGGTTTGGCCTGTTCCAGGTAGTAACCGGACAGGGTTGAAAAATCGCGGGTCATCACCGCCCATGACAGAGCACCGACACCAATACCACCACCGAGTGCCAGCACGACACCGCGCATGCGCGGCAGGATGCTGGCGGCACGTGGTGTCTGTTTGGGCAGGAAGTAGAGCGCCAGCAGCATCAGGATCACGGTTACTACTTCCACCGAGATCTGGGTCAGGGCCAGATCGGGTGCTGACAGGTAGACAAAGCCCAACGACACGATCAGACCATTAACGCCAATGATCATCAGCGATACAAAACGTTGTCGGTGGAAGACCACAGCAGCAAGGGTACAACCAATCAGCAATAGCCAGGGCACCACCATGGCAGGGCCGGCCGGGAGTAAGGGACGCTGGCCACTGCTGTAGTTGCTGCTGAAAAATGCTGCTACGCCCAGTACCAGGGCAGCTGCCAGCAGGGCGGCGATGTAGCGTTGCAGCGAACCGTTATGGATCCCCATGACCAGCCGTTGGCAGCCGGTAATCAACAATTGTTGGCCACCGTCAAACAGGATTTTGGCCTCAGGGTGGGGGCCTGCCTGCCACCAGTGCCGCACCCGGGCATAGTTAGCCAGTAGCAGCAAACCACCAATGGTGGCCAGTAGTGACAGCCCGAGGGCCGGCGTCAGGCCGTGCCACAGGGCAAGGTGAAACTCCGGCAGCTGCCCGCCAGTGACTGCACCAGCCGCCACGCGGACCAGCTGGCCAGCCATGGTTTCCGGAAACAGCCCAATGAGCACCACCAGCAGAGCCAGCAGGGCCGGCGGCAGCCACATGCCGGCAGGCGGATCGTGGGGGTGGCTATCAAGGTCGCGGCGGCGGCCAAAGAAGACGTGAACGATATAGCGAAACGAGTAGGCCACCGATAGCAGGGCAGCGAAAGTTGCCAACAGGGCGATCAGCCAGGGGTTACCGGCCCACTCGGCGTGAAAGGCAGCCTCCAGCATCAGCTCTTTGGACAAAAAGCCATTGAATGGGGCCAGCCCGGCCATCGACGCGGCAGTGACCATGGCCAAGGTGGCACTGATCGGCATCAACATCAGCAGGCCGCCGAGTCGCTTGATATCGCGGGTGCCGGTTTCGTGATCGATGATGCCGGCATTCATAAACAGCGATGCCTTGAAGGTGGCATGGTTGAGGATATGAAAAACCGCCGCAACCGCCGCCATGGGGGTGCTGAGCCCGAGCAGCAGGGTCATCAGCCCCAGATGGCTGACGGTGGAGAAGGCCAGTAGCCCTTTGAGGTCATCTTTGAACAAGGCGATAAATGAGCCGATCACCATAGTGACGAGGCCGGTGGTGACCAGCAGATAGAACCAGGCGTCGGTACCGGACATCACCGGCCACAGGCGGGCCATCAAAAATACGCCTGCCTTGACCATGGTGGCCGAATGCAGATAGGCCGATACCGGGGTTGGTGCAGCCATGGCGTGGGGCAGCCAGAAATGGAAGGGAAACTGCGCACTTTTGGTGAAGCAACCGATCAGAATCAGCAGCAACGCCGGCAGATAGAGCGGCGATGACTGGATCAGTTCGCGCTGCTGCAGGATCTGCTGCAGTTCGTAGCTGCCTGCAGCTTGACCCAACAGCAGCATGCCGGCGATGAGCGCCAAACCACCACCGCCGGTGACCACCAACGCCATACGCGCCCCTTGCCGCCCTTCCGGCAGATGGCGCCAGTAGCCGATCAGCAAAAACGACGAGAGGCTGGTCAGTTCCCAAAAAATCAGCAGTAGCAGAATGTTGTCTGACAGCACGATGCCGACCATGGCGCCCTGGAACAGCAGCAGGTAGCTGTAAAAGGTACCCATCGGGTCCTTCTTGGCCAGATAAAAGCGGGCATAAATGGTGATCAGCAGGCCGATACCGAGGATCAGGCCGGCGAACAACAGCCCCAGCCCGTCGAGGTAGAAGCTGACATTCAACCCCAGTGCTGGCAGCCACTGCCAGCTGATCGCCGGGATCTCGCCGCGCAGGACGGCCGGAACATGGGTGAGCAACAGTGCCAGGGTGAGCAAAGTGATGGAGGCGGTAGCGATGGCTGAGGCGTTGCGGCCGACGCGAATCATCAGTGAGGGCAATACCGCACCCAAGAAGGGCAGGATCACGATCAGGGCAAGATTCATAACGTGTCGTTCCTGTTAAGCAGGCGGGTTGTCGTCGCCGCCACGGCTAGGGCCTTGGCAACGCGGTGCGGCTTTAGTCTAACCAAAGAATGGCCACTAACATCATGGTTTACCAACAAGGTTGCAAAGTTGCAGATGGCTCGTAAACGGCAAGCCGCACTCAGGGGCGCGCGTAACATTCAGCAGGTGACGCCCTCCTGATGCAGCAGCGTCAACGTCGCTATCCGGGTTCAGGCGTTGGGCTGGGTATCCGCAAACGGCGGATAAGCGAGCAGCGCCTGATGCGCCGCCTGCAGCCTGGGGTAGGGGCTGAAATCGATGCGCTGGCGGAACTGGGCCCAGCCGATCATCACCCCCAGGCGCAGGGTGGCGTCGTCGAAGGGGGCCTCTAGCGTCCACGGCTGCTGCTCCAGTTCGGCCAAGGCGGTGGTGATGCGCGCCTGCTGGCGCTGCAGATAGGGGACAACACCGGCATCCACCCCGTCGCGGGCCATAAAGAACAGGTTAATGGCGGTATCGAGCACGGTGGTGGCCAGGCACAGGCGATTGAGCACGCTGGCGCAGGGGTAGAGCGGGCGGCCGGCAAGGCCGCGAACGTGGGCGAGGATGGCCAGCGAGTCACTCAGCTGCAGTTCACCGTCGATCATAAAGGGCACGCGCTGGGCGGGGCTTAAGCGGGCGCTGGCGGCGGGGTCCGTTTCCACAAATTCAAAATCGAGGCCGCTTTCGATGAGGGCGATGCGGCAGTGGCGAACATAAGGCGAGGTGTAGCTACCGTAGAGTTGCATGGGTTCTCCTGGCGCGGGGCAGATACCACAAGCGCCGGGTGGCGCGCTTGTGGGTTACGCATCAGCCGATCAGCTGGTCCAGCTCGTCAACAAAGCGAATGGCATCGCCGATGTAACTGGCCGGGGTCATCTCTTTGAGACGCTCCTTTTCTGCTTCCGGCAGTTCCAGCTTGTCGATAAAGGCGCGCATCGCCTCGCCATCCACCCGCTTGCCCCGGGTCAGCTCCTTGAGCTTCTCGTAGGGCTGTTCGATGCCGTAGCGGCGCATTACGGTCTGCACCGGCTCGGCCAGCACTTCCCAGTTGTGGTCCAACTCGTTGGCCAGGTTGGCTTCGTTCACCTCCAGCTTGCTGATCCCCTTGAGGCTGGCCTCATAGGCGATCAGGCAGTGGCCGAAACCGACACCGAGGTTGCGCAGTACGGTGGAGTCGGTGAGGTCGCGCTGCCAGCGCGATACCGGCAGCTTGCTCGCCAGATGGTGGAAGATGGCGTTGGCGATGCCGAGGTTGCCTTCGGAGTTTTCGAAATCGATCGGATTGACCTTGTGCGGCATGGTCGAGGAGCCAATCTCGCCTGCGATGGTTCGCTGCTTGAAGTGGCCGAGGGCGATATAGCCCCAGACGTCACGGTCGAAGTCGATCAGTACGGTGTTGAAGCGGCCAACGGCGTCATACAGCTCGGCGATGTAGTCGTGGGGCTCGATCTGGGTGGTAAAGGCGTTCCAGCTCAACCCCAGCGACTCGACAAAATCCCGGGAGAAGTTTTGCCAGTCGATCTCGGGGTAGGCCGACAGGTGGGCGTTGTAATTGCCCACGGCGCCGTTGATCTTGCCCAGCGGGCTGATGGCGGCCACCTGATCACGCTGGCGCTTGAGGCGCACATAGACGTTGGCCATCTCTTTGCCCATGGTGGTGGGCGAAGCGGGCTGACCATGGGTGCGCGATAGCAGCGGGATGGCGCGGTAGGCCACGGCCAGCGCCTTGATGGCGGCGATCAGCTTGTCCATCAGTGGCAGCACCACGGCGTCGCGGGCTTCTTTCAACATCAGCGCATGGCTGAGGTTGTTGATGTCTTCGCTGGTGCAGGCGAAGTGGATGAATTCACTGACGGCGGCCAGTTCGGGCAGGGCGGCCACTTTCTCTTTGAGGAAGTACTCGACCGCCTTGACGTCGTGGTTGGTGGTGCGCTCGATGGTTTTGATGCGCTCACCATCGCTGACGCTGAAATCGCTGACGATCGCATCCAGAAAGGCGTTGGCGGCGCCAGAGAGCGGCGGCACCTCGGCAATCGCCGGGTTGGCGGCCAGCGCCTGCAGCCAGCGCACTTCCACCGTCACCCGGTAGCGCAGCAGGCCGTACTCGCTGAAATAGGGGCGCAGCGCTTCGGTCTTGCTGCCGTAACGGCCATCAATGGGCGACAGGGCGGTGAGGGCGGACAGTTCCATGCGGGGGCTCCGGGTCGTTTGCTATATCAGGATTGGTTAAGGCTTTGCAGCAGGTAACGGGCGGTGTCGCCAATGCGCTTGCGGTTAAACAGCAGCTGCAGGCGGCGGCCGCCGACCTGGCGCCACAGCACGGCGGCGCGCAGTCCGGCCAGCAGCAGGGCGCGCAGCTGGTTTTGCACGGCGGTGGTTTTGAGCAGGTTGGCGTTGCCCGCCACCTGAATGCGCGGCCCCAGTGGGCTGATCAGCTCCACATAGATGCTGGCCAGGCCGGCGACGGTGCGCTCATCCATCAGCTCCTGCATGTCCAGCTGGCGTTTCACCTGACCAATACGCTCACCCAGCATCGACAGGGTTGAGGGGTGGGCGGCGAGGCGACGCTCCAGCGCCAGCAGGCTGATCACATAACGGGTGATCTCCACATCCTTTACGTTGCCCTGGGCGGTGAGCTGGGCTTGCAAGATGCTGAGGCCAGGGCGTAACTGCGCCAGGCCGCCGAACACCGCATCGGTGCTGTCTGGATCGGTTTCCAGAATGCCGCCGAGCAGCGCTTTCACCGCATCTTCATCGGCCGTGCCGTGGCGGGCCACCTGCTGCACCAGGCTGGCTGCCTGGGCTACGGCGGCAAGGGCGATCACCTGATCAGTCAGGGCATTGCTCATGTCGGGCTCCCAACGCTGGTAGTGAGAACGGGAAAGGGACGGTCGATGATGGCACCGCCAAGGCAGACCTCATCAACATAAAACACCGCCGACTGGCCGGGGGTCACGGCTGCCTGGGGCTGGTCGAAGTCGATGCGGATCTGGTCGTCGCCGGTCAGACGCAGGGTGGCCGGTACGTCGGCAGCGCGATAGCGGATCTTGACCGTCAACCGGCTGCCATCGGCAGGGCCCTGACGATCAACCCAGTGCAGACGCGATGCCTCAAAGCCGGTGCTGAACAGCCGTGGGTGATCATGGCCCTGCGCGACCAGCAGCACGTTGCGGCTCAAGTCTTTGTCGACCACATACCAGGGTTCGCCGCTTGATTCCTTCTGACCACCGATGCCAAGGCCTTTGCGCTGGCCGAGGGTGTGGTACATCAGCCCCTGATGGTCGCCGATCTCCTCACCATCGATGGTTTCGATCTTGCCCGGCTGGGCTGGTAGGTAGCGGGCGAGAAAGTCGCGGAATTTGCGCTCGCCGATAAAGCAGATGCCGGTGGAGTCTTTCTTGTCGTGGGTAATCAGACCTAGCTCGGCGGCAATGCGCCGTACTTCGGGTTTGGGCAGGCCGCCGACCGGAAACAGGGTCTGGGCCAGTTCACGCTCGCCCAGGGTATAGAGGAAGTAGCTCTGGTCCTTGTTGTCATCCAGGCCGCGCAACAGCTGCCAGTGGCCATCCTGCTCGCGGCGCTGGCAGTAGTGGCCGGTGGCGATCAGATCGGCCCCCAATTCGCTGGCGGCGAACTCAAGGAAGGCTTTGAACTTGATCTCCTTGTTGCACATGATGTCCGGGTTGGGGGTACGGCCGGCGCGGTACTCCTCAAGAAAATACTCGAACACCCGGTCCCAGTACTCGGCGGCAAAGTTGACGGTGTGCAGCGGAATGCCAATGCGTTCGCACACGGCGCGGGCATCGGCCAGATCCTGGGCGGCGGCGCAGTATTCAGCGTCGTCGTCCTCTTCCCAGTTCTTCATGAACAGCCCTTCGACCTGATAGCCCTGTTCTTTGAGCAGCCAGGCCGAGACGGAGGAATCGACCCCGCCGGACATGCCTACGATCACCCGGGTTTCAGCTGCTGCCTTAGTCATCATGCCGTTGTCTGTACCTCACTGGCCGGGTTTGTGGATGCCCGGTTTACCATGCCTGTCAAAAGGGGCGGCAGTTTATCACAGGCCGCTGACTCAGCTGAATCTGTGAGCCGGATCGCGGCCGGTGGCGCTGGACAGCCGTCAATGGTGGCGTTCCACCTGCAAGATCGCATCCAGCGGCAGGCGGCGACCGGTCAGATAGTCGTCCAGCGAGCGGCCGACCATGGGCGAGCGCCAGCTGGCCTCGCGCTCGCGGATCTGATCGAGGGTCAACCAATGGGCCGCGATGATATCGCTGTCCTGCGGCTTGGGGGCTGGCAGTTGGCCATTCAGTTCGGCCATAAAAGTAAAACGCAGAAAGTGCAGCTGATCGCGCCCCTGATACTGGTAGATGGCGATCAGCGCCTGCGGTTCAATCACCAGCCCGGTTTCCTCCAGCAGTTCGCGGCGCATGGCATCGAACAGGCTTTCGTTGGCTTCGAGATGGCCGGCTGGCTGGTTAAACACCCGCTGGCCGAATTTTTCTTCCTCGACCATCAGATAGTGATCGCCACTGCGCACCACGGCGGCGACTGTGACATTGGGGCGAAAACGGTCCATGGCAGCTCCAGGGTTACACAATGCGGTATTGGCCGGGTTCAAGGCCATCAAGGGTCCAGTCGCCGACGCGGTAGCGAATCAGGCGCAGCGTCGGAAAGCCCACCGCTGCCGTCATCCGCCGCACCTGGCGGTTACGCCCCTCGCGGATGGTCAGGGCCAGCCAGCTGGTGGGGATGCTTTTACGCTCGCGAATGGGGGGATGGCGCGGCCAGATCTGCGGCTCGGCCAGCCGCTCGGCGCGGGCCGGCAAGGTCAGGCCATCATTGAGCTGGACGCCGGCCGCCAGCTGGGCCAGCGCCTCATCGCTGATCTCGCCTTCGACCTGGACCCAGTAGGTCTTGTCGGTTTTGAAGCGCGGATCGGCAAGGCGGGCCTGCAGCTGGCCGTCATTGGTCAGCACCAGTAGCCCTTCGCTGTCATAATCGAGCCGCCCGGCAGCATAGACGCCCGGCTCGGCCACGAAATCGCGCAGGGTAGCGCGCCCCTGATCATCTGTGAATTGGCACATCACGTTATAAGGCTTATTCAGCAAAATGATTTTGGGGGTAAGAGGTGGCCGTTTAGTTTTAAACGTCTTTACTTCTCTTTCAGGCCGCTGGCCACGGGTGTGCACGTCAATCTGCCCGGTTTGTACTCGTTTGCAGGCCGACATTATGATGGTCCCGCCGCAGTGACGCCAACGCCACCGCTTTCACCAACGCCGAATCAGGAGATTCCCAGATGACCAGCAAGGTTGTAGTACCCGCTGACGGAACCAAGATCACTCGCGATGCCCAGGGCAAACTGGTGGTGCCGAACAACCCGATCATTCCGTTCATCGAAGGTGACGGCATCGGCGTTGATGTGACTCCGGCCATGATCAAGGTGATCGACGCAGCAGTGGCCAAGGCCTACGGCGGCAGCCGCAAGATCGCCTGGATGGAAGTGTTCTGTGGCGAAAAATCGACCAAGGTCTATGGCGAAGGCGAGTGGCTGCCAGCCGAAACCCTGTCGTTCATCAAGGACTACATCGTCTCCATCAAAGGCCCGCTGACCACGCCGGTCGGTGGCGGTATTCGCTCGCTCAACGTGGCCCTGCGTCAGGAGCTCGACCTTTATATCTGCTCGCGTCCGGTGCGTTACTTCCAGGGCGTACCCAGCCCGGTGAAGCAGCCAGAGCTGACCGACATGATCATCTTCCGTGAGAACAGCGAAGACATCTATGCCGGTATCGAGTGGAAAGCCGGTACTCCGGAAGCGGACAAGGTGATCAAGTTCCTGCGCGAAGAGATGGGGGTCAAAAAGATCCGCTTCGCGGAAAACTGCGGTATCGGCATCAAGCCGGTGTCCAAGGCCGGTACTGAGCGTCTGGTGCGCGCCGCTATCGAGTACGCCATCGACAGCGATCGCAAGTCGGTGACCCTGGTGCACAAGGGCAACATCATGAAGTTCACCGAAGGTAGCTTCAAAGACTGGGGCTACGAGCTGGCTCAGAAAGAGTTTGGTGGCGAGCTGCTGGATGGCGGCCCTTGGGTCAAGATCAAGAACCCCAAGACCGGCAACAGCATCGTGGTCAAAGACGTCATCGCCGATGCCTTCCTGCAGCAGATCCTGCTGCGCCCGGCTGAATACGATGTGATCGCCACCTTGAACCTCAACGGCGACTATATCTCCGACGCCCTGGCTGCCCAGGTGGGTGGTATCGGTATCGCGCCGGGCGCCAACATCGGTGACGTCGCTGCCATGTTTGAAGCGACCCACGGCACTGCGCCCAAGTACGCCGGCCAGGACAAGGTCAACCCCGGTTCGCTGATCCTCTCCGCCGAGATGATGCTGGTGCACATGGGCTGGAAAGAGGCTGCCGATCTGGTGATCAAGGGGATGGAAGGGGCGATTCAGGCCAAGACCGTCACCTATGACTTTGCCCGCCTGATGGATGGCGCCAAAGAGGTGAAGTGCTCCGAGTTCGCCGACGCCATGATCGCCCATATGTAACAGCCAGGCGCGGGTGGCGGTTTGGGCCGCCGCTGGCGAGCGGTTGAGATAGCAAAAAAAAAGCAGGCCAGAGGCCTGCTTTTTTGTCGATCGCATCGCCAGAAGTTACTGGATCCCGAGCTGAGATCCTGACCAATACAGCGACTTACTTGGACTTCTGGCTGATGTTGTGGGCGTGGTAGCCCTTCGGGCCTTCAACAAGCTCGAACTCGACAGGCTGACCAGCCTTGAGGGTTCGGTATCCGTCCATCTGGATGGTGGAGTAGTGCGCAAACACATCATCACCGCCATCATCCGGGCAGATAAACCCGAATCCCTTGGCATTGTTGAACCATTTCACAGTTCCGGTGGCCATACAACAACTTCCTATCTTCCTGAAATTCTCATCCTGAACAACCGTTGCAGCCGCGCCCCTCAGACCCCATTATCAGAGATACGGAACGCATGACAACTGTAGATGATTCGACCGGCGAGTCAAGAAACCGATAAAAGCCTTGTCAAATCAACCGTTTTGCAACTATTTTTTGACGCCCCTTGTTGTCGCCAAAGCAGGCTAATATTGGTGTTATGACGAAACAGCAAACGACTCCCCAGGGCGACGCCCTCTCCCTGCTTGAAGACAAGCAGGGAATGCGTGAGCCGCCCCGGTACAAAGTTGTATTGAATAACGATGACTATACCCCCATGGATTTCGTGGTAGAGGTGCTGCAGCGGTTCTTTGCGATGGACAGTGACAAGGCCACGCAAACGATGCTGACGATCCATTACCGAGGCCGGGCAGTATGTGGAGTGTACACAGCCGAGATTGCCGAGACCAAGGTGGCCCAGGTCAATGGCTTTGCGAGGACCCATGAGCATCCGCTGTTGTGTACGATGGAACAGTCGTAACGGCAGCCCGAGTGGTAGAGGTAGCTAATGCTGAGTAAAGATCTTGAACTGACGCTCAACGGGGCTTTTCGCCAGGCGCGTGAACAGCGCCATGAGTTCATGACGGTCGAGCATCTGCTGCTGGCACTGCTTGATAACCCGTCTGCTGCCAATGCCCTCAAAGCCTGCGGCGCCAATCTCGATCGTCTGCGCATCGAGTTGGCCCGCTTTATCCGTGACACCACCCCTTTGCTGCCTGACAACGACGATACCCGCGAGACCCAGCCGACCTTGGGCTTCCAGCGGGTGTTGCAGCGTGCGGTGTTTCATGTTCAGAGTTCTGGCGCCCGCGAGGTGAGCGGGGCCAATGTGCTAGTGGCGATCTTCAGTGAGCAGGAATCCCAGGCGGTGTTCCTGCTCAAGCGTGAGGAGGTCAGCCGGCTCGATCTGGTCAACTATATCTCGCACGGCATTAGCAAGGTTGATCTGGGCGGTCAATCCCGCCCCAGCGGCCCGGCACAGCAGCCGCAGGGTGAAGAAGGCGAGGAGGGAGAAGCTTCTGCTTCGGCCAATGTGCTGGATGCCTACTGCAGCAATCTCAACGAGCAAGCCCGCCAAGGGCGCATTGATCCGCTGGTCGGCCGTGCGCTGGAGCTGGAGCGCACGGTTCAGGTACTCTGCCGTCGGCGCAAGAACAATCCGCTGCTGGTGGGTGAGGCCGGCGTCGGCAAGACCGCCATTGCTGAAGGGCTGGCGCAGAAGATAGTCACCGGTGATGTGCCTGAGGTGATCGGCCATAGCATCATCTACAGCCTGGATCTCGGGGCGCTGCTGGCCGGTACCAAGTATCGCGGCGATTTTGAGAAGCGCTTCAAGAGCCTGCTCAAGGCCCTTGAGAAGGAGCGCAATGCCATACTCTTTATCGACGAGATCCACACCATCATCGGTGCGGGTGCAGCTTCGGGTGGCACCATGGATGCGTCCAACTTGATCAAGCCGCTGCTCAGCTCTGGTCAGCTGCGTTGCATCGGTTCCACCACCTATCAGGAATATCAGGGGATCTTCGAAAAGGATCGGGCTCTCGCTCGTCGTTTTCAGAAGATCGATGTCACTGAGCCTTCGGTGTCGGAAACCACCCGCATCCTTAACGGCCTTAAAGCGCGCTATGAGAGCCACCATGCCGTGCGCTACACCGCCAAAGCGCTGCAGGCGGCGGCTGAGTTGTCGGCACGCTACATCAACGAGCGTCATCTGCCGGACAAGGCGATCGATGTTATCGATGAAGCGGGCGCACAGCAGCGGCTGTTGCCGTCAAGCCGGCGGCGCAAGGTGATCGGGGTGCGCGAGATCGAAGGGATCATCGCCAAGATGGCGCGCATCCCCGAGAAGACCGTCAGCAGCTCCGAGCGCGACACCCTCAAGAAACTTGATGCCACCCTCAAGTCGGTGGTCTTTGGTCAGGATCGGGCCATTGAGGTGCTGTCCGACGCTATCCGTCTGGCCCGTGCGGGTCTACGTTCTGACCGCAAGCCGGTGGGCTGCTTCCTGTTTGCCGGCCCCACCGGGGTGGGCAAGACCGAGGTGACCCAGCAATTGGCCAAGGCGTTGGGCGTTGAGCTGATCCGTTTTGACATGTCGGAATATATGGAGCGCCATACCGTTAGTCGCCTGATTGGGGCGCCGCCGGGCTATGTCGGTTTCGATCAGGGCGGTCTGCTGACCGATGCGGTGCTCAAGCATCCGCACAGCGTGGTGCTGCTGGATGAGATCGAGAAGGCTCACCCCGATGTCTTTAACCTGCTGCTGCAGGTGATGGACAACGGCACCCTGACCGACAATAACGGGCGCAAGGCAGACTTCCGCAACGCCATTCTGGTGATGACCACCAATGCCGGAGTGCAGGAAACGGTGCGCCAGTCGATCGGCTTCCGTCAGCAGGATCACGTGCCTGACGGTCTGGGTGAGATCAACCGCATGTTCTCGCCGGAGTTCCGTAACCGTCTCGATTCGGTGATCTGGTTCAACCACCTTGATGAAGAGATCATCCAGCTGGTGGTCGACAAGTTCATCATCGAACTGCAGATCCAACTCGACGAGAAAGGGGTGTCGCTCGAGGTCGATTCGGCCGCCCGCGAATGGCTGGCCAAAAAAGGCTACGACAAATCGATGGGCGCCCGGCCCATGGCCCGTACCATTCAGGAACATCTCAAACGGCCGCTGGCCAGCGAGATCCTGTTTGGCCAGTTGGCCGATGGCGGCACGGTGCGGGTCACCGTCTCTGGCGATCAGTTGCAGATGGAATGCCACCCCCAGGTCTGTCCGGCCTGAGGGTGGTCACGCACTGCTACTGAATTTCAGGTAAAACAAAAACCCGGCTTTCTTGGCCGGGTTCTTGTTCTCGGCAGGCGATTAACGCTGGCGGAAGATGATGCGACCTTTGCTCAGGTCATAAGGCGTCATCTCCACGGTGACAGCATCACCGGTCAGGATGCGGATGTAGTTCTTGCGCATCTTGCCGCTGATGTGGGCGGTAACCACATGACCGTTTTCGAGTTTGACGCGAAACATAGTGTTAGGCAGGGTCTCGAGGACCGTGCCTTGCATCTCAATACAATCTTCTTTTGCCATTCAAAAAATCCGTAAGCCACCCTAAGAAAAGGCGCGCGGATCATGCACGAATTCGTCCGGCGAGTAAAGTTTCACCGCAACTCATCAACCACTTCCTGCCATTGGTTGCCGATCAGCAGCTGGTAGGGGCGAAAATCGCGCTTGTAGTTCATCTTGCGGCACTCATCGACCTGATAGCCGAGGTAGACGTAGTCGACCCCCTCGGCTTGCGCCAGTTCCAGCAGGGTCAGTACTGCCAGCTTGCCGGGGCTGGCATCGGCGTGATCGGGGCTGAAGAAGGTGTAGACCGCTGACAGTGCATCCGGCACCCGGTCAACAATCATCACTGCCGCCAGCTCAGCGCCGCACCACAGCTCCAGCGCCTGAGTGGCCAGCCAGCGACAGCCGAGGAAGGAGGTCATGGTCTCAAAGCGCGGTGGATACATACCGCCGTCGCCATGACGGGCCGTAACAAAGGCATCGAACAGCGGCCAGTAGCGGGCCCAGTCGGGGTTCACCAGCCGGCTGTGCCACATCCGCGCCCGTCGTTGGATCCGTTTCTGGCTATGGCTGGGTTCGAAACGGCTGACCTCGATGCGCAACGGCAGGCAGGCGTTGCAGCCAGAGCAGCGCGGGGCGTAGACCTGCTCGCCACTGCGGCGAAAGCCCATGGCCAGCAACTGGCCGTAGCTTGTGGCATCGAGCCCCGGCTGCGGTGGCAGACAGAGCAACTGTTCCTGTTGGCCTGGCAGGTAACTACAGGCAAAAGCAGGGGTGAGGGTTGCCTGGAGTTCAGCCATGGGCCACCAAACCGGTCAAATCGGCTGCATGCTGCGGCCAGGGCGAGGGCTGACGGCCCAGAACGGCCAGTGCTGCCAAGTAGTCGTGGCGGGCCACCGCCACTGCCCCCAGCTGTTCGAGGTGAGGGTTGAGCAGCTGGGTGTCAAACAGCGGTGCGCCAGCCTCCTGTAACAGCAACCGCAACGCCGCCAGCGCCAGTTTGGAGCCGTTGCTGATGCGGCTGAACATCGATTCGGCACAGAACATCAGCCCTACGGCTACGCCATAGAGGCCGCCGACCAGTTGCCCGTGGCGGTCCCAGACTTCAATGGAATGAGCATCGCCCGATGCATGCAGGACGCAGTAAGCGCTGATCATCTCGTCGGTGATCCAGCAGCCGAGGCTTAGTGGGCGCGGGGCGGCGCATTCACGGATCACTGCTGTAAAGGCGCGATCACAGCTGATGGTCAGGCCATCACGCCGCAGCTGGCGGCGCAAACTGGCACCCGGGCGGAAATCACCCAGCAGAAAGATGCCGCGCGGATCGGGGCTCCACCACAGCGGTGGCTGATCTTCACCAAACCAGGGAAAGATGCCGGCCCGGTAAGCACAGCGCAGCCGGGCAGCGCTCAGGTCACCGCCTACCGCCAGCAGACCGTTGGGATCGTGCAAGGCGGTGGCGGGATCGGGAAAGAGTGCCGGATTGGCACCCAGCACCCGCAGTTGCATCGGCTTACTTCTTCAAGCCATCCAGGTAGCGCTCGGCATCGAGCGCCGCCATGCAGCCGGTACCGGCTGAGGTGATCGCCTGGCGGTAGATATGATCGGAGACATCACCGGCGGCAAACACCCCTTCAATGCTGGTCTGGGTGGCGTTGCCGTGGTTACCGCTCTTGACCTTGATGTAGCCGTTTTCCATCTCCAGCTGGCCTTCGAAGATATCGGTGTTGGGTTTGTGGCCAATGGCAATGAACACCCCCTGCAGCGTCAGATCGATCGGCGCTTCCCCTTTGGTCGAGGCCAGACGCACGCCGGTGACGCCGGAATCGTCGCCCAGCACTTCGTCGAGGGTGCAGTGCAGGTGAAGCACGATCTTGCCTTCGGCCACCCGGTCCATCAGCCGCTGAATGAGGATCTTCTCGGAACGGAACTGGTCACGGCGGTGCACCAGATGAACCTTGCTGGCGATATTGGCCAGATAGAGGGCTTCTTCGACGGCGGTATTGCCACCACCGATCACTGCCACTTCCTGGCCGCGATAGAAAAAGCCATCGCAGGTGGCACACGCCGAGACGCCGCGGCCCTTGAACGCTTCTTCAGAATCCAGACCCAGATACTTGGCCGAGGCACCAGTGGCGATGATCAGGGCATCGCAGGTGTAGGTGCCGGCATCACCGATCAGGGTGAACGGGCGTTTGCTCAGTTCGGTGGTGTGAATATGGTCAAAGACAATTTCAGTGTTGAAGGTCTCGGCATGTTCACGCATCCGTTCCATCAGCGCCGGTCCGGTCAGGCCGTGGGCATCACCCGGCCAGTTTTCCACTTCGGTGGTGGTAGTCAGCTGGCCACCCTGCTGCATGCCAGTGAGCAGCACCGGCTTGAGGTTGGCGCGGGCGGCGTAAACGGCTGCGGTATAGCCGGCCGGGCCCGAACCCAGGATCAGCAGCGGGCAGTGTTTGGTATCGCTCATGGATCTATGGCTCCAGATACGGGGCAGGGCATCGTTGCCCGCCGTCAAAAGTGGTGCATAGCATAAACCAGGACGCGACGGATGAAAGCCGCCGCGCTCCCGGACTTTGTAAGCTGAGACGGCCATAAGCGGTCTGTGAGGCTGGTTGGTGAATGCCGTCCAGCCTCAAAGGTGGGAGGACGGCCGTTACCAGCGCTGCAGGGCCTCAGCCGGGGTGATGGCGGGCAGATCGAAGGCATGGCCGACCGGCGGGCAGGTGAGCTGGCCGCGATGGATGTTGAGTCCCTCCGCCAGCCCGCTGTCGGCCCTGAGCGCAGCCGCTACGCCATGCTCGGCCAGCCGCAGCAGATACGGCAGGGTGGCGTTGGAGAGGGCAAAAGTGGAGGTGCGGGCCACAGCGCCGGGCATGTTAGCGACACAGTAATGGACGATGCCATCGACCATATAGGTGGGCTCGGCGTGGGTGGTGGGGCGCGAGGTCTCGCAACAGCCACCCTGATCGATAGAGACATCGACAATCACTGCGCCTTTGGGTAGCAGTGCCAGATCGGCGCGGGTCAGCAGCTTGGGGGCGGCGGCACCGGGCACCAGCACCGCGCCGATCACCAGATCGCTGTCGACCAGCAGTTCATGCAGGATCTCGCGGCTGGCGTAGCGAGTGGTGATCCGCCCCTGATAGTGGCTGTCGAGTTGGCGCAGGGTATCGAGGTTGCTGTCCAGCACGGTCACTTCGGCGCCCATGCCAACGGCCATCTGCACCGCATTGCGGCCGACCACGCCGCCACCGATCACCAGCACCTTGCCCCGTGGCGTGCCCGGCACCCCGCCCAGCAGCACCCCGCGGCCGCCGTGGCTGCGCTCTAGGGCCATGGCGCCGGCCTGGATCGCCATGCGACCGGCAACCTCCGACATCGGCGTCAGCAGTGGCAAGCGGCCGTGTTGATCGCGCACCGTTTCGTAAGCAATACAGGTGGCGCCACTACTGAGCAGATCATCCAGCTGCGGCCGGTCGGCGGCCAGATGCAGATAGGTAAAAAGGGTGTGATGGGGCTGCAGACGGGCCCGCTCGATGGCCTGTGGCTCCTTGACCTTGACCACCAGTTCGGCATCGCCCCACAGCTGGTCGACATCGCTGACGATGGTGGCACCGGCGTGGCGATAGAGCTCGTCGCTCAGGCCGATGGCCGCGCCGGCGCCGCTTTCGACACTCAGCTGATGGCCACGGCGCACCAGTTCGGCGACGCCAGCCGGGGTCATGCCGACCCGGAATTCGTTGTTCTTGATCTCTTTGGCAATGGCAATGCGCATGGGGGTGACGCCCTAAAGTTATGACATTGGCAAGTATAGAAAGCTGATGGCAGTGTAATATTTGTTAGTTATGGTGAAGTTCAGCATAATCTTCTGCAAAAATAGCGCATTAAGGATGCCAATGCCGGGCAGTCAACTTGCCGAGCCCTCACTGGATCGCACCGACAAGAAAATTCTCGATGAATTACAAAGAGATGGGCGCATCACCAATGTGGAGCTGGCGCGTCGTGTGGGGTTGACGCCGTCGCCCTGCCTCGAGCGGGTGCGCCGCCTGGAACGGTTGGGGGTGATCGCTGGCTATCAGGCCCGCCTTAACCCCGACAAGCTGGGGTCGAGCCTGCTGGTGTTTGTCGAGATCACCCTGAACCGCGAGAGCCCGGATCTGTTCGAACGCTTCAGTGCGGCGGTCAAGCTGGTGGATGAGATCGAGTCCTGCTATCTGGTCTCCGGCAACTTCGATTACCTGCTCAAGGCCCGGGTGCCGAGCATGGCCCATTATCAAAAACTGATGTCCAAGACCCTGCTGCGCCTGCCCGGCATTGCCGACAGCCGCACCTATGTGGTGATGGATGCGGTGAAGGAGAGCCCCGGCATTGCCCTGCGTTGAGGCAGCTATGCCACATTGGCGAACTTTGGTTGCAGCACTTTGGACGCCGAACACGTAAAATGGCGGCGCCACGGATGAGCCCATGACCTACATACGAGAACGACTGACGGTGACTAAACACGCAATGATCCTTGGCGGGGTGCAGCGGCTGCTTGAGGCCGCGCTGATTCTGTGCAGCCTGCTGGCGCTGTTCCTGCTTTTCTCGGTATGGAGCTTTTCACCGGAAGATCCGGGTTGGTCGCAGGTTGGTTTTTCCAGCGAAGCCCACAACATGACCGGCCCGCTGGGCGCCTATGTCGCTGACATGCTGCTGTTCTGCGTCGGTCGCATCGCCTTTGTGGTGCCGCTGCTGGTCGCCTTTGCCGGCTGGCGGCTGTTCCGCCACGCTTACCGGCTGGTGGAGATCGACTATCTCACTGCCTCGCTGCGTATCTCCGGCGGCCTGCTGCTGCTGATCGGGGTATGCGGTCTCGCCACCCTCAACGGCGCCGATTACTACTTTTACTCGGCCGGTGGCATCCTCGGCCAGTTTCTGGTCACCCGCCTGCTGCCGCTGCTCAGTGACATCGGCACCACCATGGTGCTGTTGGCCGCCACCCTGTGCGGCTTCACATTGGCCATTGGCATCAGCTGGCTGGCGCTGGCCGAGCGCATCGGCGACGCTCTGACCGGTGGTTTTGAACGCTTTATCTGGCAGCCATTGATGCAGCGCCGTCAGGCGGCCAGCGATCTGGCACCGATTGCCGCGGTGGCCGTGAGCGCCCCTGCGGTTGCCATGCCACCGGTGGCGCGCAGTGCCCGAGTGGTGCGTGAGCCAACCTTCCGTATTGAGGATCTGGCCCCGTTTGAGCCGGATCAGCTGCTGGCGGACGATGACGCAGAGCTGAGTCCGCAGCTGACTGCCGCTCCGACCATCAGTGCCGTTGAAACGGCCACGCCGCCAGCCAAACCGCGCATTCGCACGCCGGCAGTCGTTAGCCGTGGCGAGGGTAATGCCGCAGTGGCCATCACCAGTGACGAGCCGGCGTTCAGTCTGGCTGCCGCCGACTCACAGCTGACTCCGCCCCAAGGGCTGCTCGATGTCGATAGTGACGAGCAGGACCTGCCGCCCTTCGCTGTTGATGACGAGGACGACGAGGATGAACTGGAGGCCAGCGCTGTACCGGCCAAGCCGGTGCGCCCGCAGGTCACTGCTATGCCAGCGCTGGCGCTGCTCGATCGCGCCCAATCCAGTGGCCGCCAGATCCCGCCCGAGCTGCTGGAGCAGGTGTCGCGGTTGGTGGAAGCCAAGCTCGCCGATTTCGGCATCGACGCCCGGGTGGTGCATGTCTTCCCGGGGCCGGTGATCACCCGCTTCGAGCTTGATCTGGCACCCGGCGTCAAGGTTGCCCGCATCTCCAACCTGTCCAAGGATCTGGCCCGTTCACTGTCTGCGGTCAGCGTGCGCGTGGTGGAGGTGATCCCCGGCAAGTCCTATGTCGGCCTTGAGATCCCCAACGAAACCCGCGAGACGGTCAGCCTGATTGAGGTGCTGGAGAGCGAAGCATTCAAGGGCTCGCGCCATCCGCTGACCATGGCGCTCGGCAAGGATATCTCCGGTCAATCGACGGTGGTCAATCTGGCCAAGATGCCCCATCTGCTGGTGGCCGGCACCACCGGCTCCGGTAAGTCGGTGGGGGTGAACGCCATGATCATCTCCATGCTCTACAAGTCGCCGCCGGAAGATGTGCGCTTCATCATGATCGACCCCAAGATGCTGGAGCTGTCGGTCTACGAGGGCATTCCCCATCTGCTGGCGCCAGTCGTTACCGACATGAAAGATGCCGCCAATGCGCTGCGCTGGTGTGTCGGCGAGATGGAGCGACGCTACAAGCTGATGAGCATGACCGGCGTGCGTAACCTCAAGGGCTTTAACGACAAGGTGGAAGCCGCCGCCCGCGCCGGCACGCCACTGCGCGACCCGACCTGGAAGCCGTCCGATTCCATGGACAGCCAGGCGCCGTTCCTGGAAGCGCTGCCGTCGATCGTGGTGATCGTCGATGAGTTTGCCGACCTCATCATGATTGTCGGCAAGAAGGTCGAGGAGCTGATCGCCCGTATCGCCCAGAAGGCCCGTGCCGCCGGTATTCACCTGATTCTGGCTACCCAGCGGCCGTCGGTGGATGTGATCACCGGTCTCATCAAGGCCAACATTCCGACCCGTATCGCCTTTCAGGTGTCGTCGAAAATCGACAGCCGCACCATCCTCGATCAGCAGGGGGCCGAGGCGCTGCTGGGGCAGGGTGACATGCTCTATCTGCCGCCCGGCACCGGCATTCCCACCCGTGTCCATGGCGCTTTTGTCAGCGATGACGAAGTACATCGGGTGGTCGACGACTGGCGTTCGCGCGGTGCCCCCAACTACATCGACGCGGTGCTGGCCGGCGATCCGGCCGAAGAGGCCGGCGGCGCCGGCGAGCGTGACGCCGACGGCGATTACGATCCGCTTTATGACGAGGCGGTGGTCTTTGTCACTGAAAGCCGCAAGGCGTCGGTGTCCAGCGTCCAGCGCAAGTTCAAGATTGGCTATAATCGCGCCGCCCGTCTGGTGGAACAGATGGAAGCCGATGGCGTGGTCACCAGCCCCGGTCATAACGGCAATCGCGAAGTGCTGGCGCCGCCACCACCGCGAGGCTAACGAGGATCTCCATGCGCAAGCTGTTTGCTCTCTCTCTGCTGTTTGTTGTCGCGCCGCTGCTGGCCAAGCCGCTGCCGGAGCGGTTGGCCGCCATTGACTCGTTAAGCGCCAAGGTGGTGCAGAAAACCTACGATTTTGACGGCGCGCTGGTGCAGGAAACCGAGGCCAAGCTGGTGCTGCAGAAGCCCGGCAAGCTGCACTGGGAAACCGGCGAGCCGGACGAGATGGCGGTGATCTGCGATGGCACCACCTTGTGGGTGCATCAGAAGCTGCTTGATCAGATCACCCTCTACAAGGCGGCGCAGCTGATTGAGCAGTCGCCCTTTGCCCTGCTGCTCGGCGATGACGCCAGCTGGAAGGATTACCGCATCACAGAGAATGGCGACAGCTACACTTTGGTGCCGCTGAACGAGTCGGAGTACGCCGAGATCGTGCTCAAGTTCGCCGGTGATGATCTGGATGAGCTGCTGGTCACCGACACTCAGGGCCAAAAACTGCTGTTTGATTTTGTCAGCAGCAGCCGTGGCCCGGCCGCCGTGCGCGGCGTCAGCTTCAAGCTGATCCCGCCGGCCGGCGTCACGGTCGACGATCAGCGCGGCCGATAACGCGCCGATGGCCGGCGCCAGCCTGTTCCGCCCAAGCCCCGCCAGCCAGCCGCTGGCGGCGCGCATGCGCCCTCGTACCCTCGATGAGTATGCCGGCCAGCAGCATCTGCTGGCCGCCGGCAAGCCACTGCGGCGAGCGCTGGAGGCGGGCCAGATCCACTCGATGATCCTGTGGGGGCCACCCGGCACCGGCAAGACGACGCTGGCCGAACTCTTTGCCCGGCGGGTGGATGCCGAGGTGCTGCGGCTGTCGGCTGTCACCTCCGGGGTCAAGGAGATCCGCGAAGCGGTGGCCCACGCTGAGCAGCTGCAACTGGGCGGGCGGCGGGTGGTGCTCTTTGTCGATGAGGTCCACCGCTTCAACAAGGCGCAGCAGGATGCCTTCCTGCCCCATATCGAAAGCGGGCTGTTGGTGTTTATCGGCGCCACCACCGAAAACCCGTCGTTTGCCCTGAATAACGCCCTGCTGTCGCGGGCCCGCGTCTACCTGCTGCAGGGGGTGGGCGAGGGCGAACTGCGGGCAGTGATTGAACGGGCGCTCGCCGATGCTGAGCGCGGCCTTGGTGAGCGTCGTCTGGTGATTGCGCCTGCCGCCCTTAACCACTTGCTGCAGGTGGCCGATGGCGATGTGCGCCGCGCCCTGAATGTGCTGGAAGTGGCTGCCGATCTGGTCGTCGATGGCGGCGAACTGGATGAAGCGCTGATCGCCCAGGTCTCGGGCGGTCATCGCGCGCTGCTGGATCGGCAGGGCGATCTCCATTTCGATCTGCTCTCCGCCTTTCACAAATCGGTGCGCGGCTCCAGCCCCGATGGCGCCCTCTACTGGCTGTGCCGCTATCTGGTGGCCGGCGGGGAACCGGCAGTGATGGCCCGGCGCATGCTGGCCATTGCCAGCGAAGATGTGGGGCTGGCCGATCCCCGGGCACTCGGTCTGGCGCTCGATGCCTGGGATATCTTCCATCGGGTTGGCCCGGCCGAAGGGGAGCGGGCGCTGGCCGAGGCGGCGGTCTATCTGGCCTGTGCACCCAAGAGCAATGCCCTCTACAGCGCATTCAAGGCGGCGCGGGCGCTGGCCGAGAACGAGCAGCCCTTTGCCGTTCCGCCCCATTTGCGCAATGCGCCCACCAAACTGATGAAAGAGCTGGGTTACGGCGCCGAGTATCGCTACGCCCACGATGAACCGGGCGCATACGCTGCCGGCGAAAGCTATCTGCCCTCGGAATTGCGCCATCAGCGCTTCTATCAGCCCAGCGACCGTGGTGCCGAAAAGAGCATTGGCGACAAGCTCGATTACCTGCGTCAGCGCGACCTGCAAGCGGAGCACAAACGATATGAGTAGCCACCTGCAGGTGACGGCCATAGTTGCCTTGGGCGGCGCCTTCGGGGCGATCAGCCGCTACTGGCTCAACCTGCTGGCGGTGAGTCTGCTCGGCCCCGGTTTCCCCTTCGGCACCTTACTGGTCAATGTGCTGGGCTCACTGGCCATTGGCGTGGTGTATGCCCTCGTCGAACACGGTATCATCGCCAGCATGCCGTGGCGGGCGTTGATCGGGGTCGGATTTCTCGGGGCCCTGACCACCTTCTCCACCTTTTCCATGGACACCCTGACACTGCTGCACAGCGGTGCCTTTGGCCAGGCTCTGGCCAATGTGCTGCTCAACGTGCTGCTCTGTCTGATCGCGGTCTGGTTCGGCCAATTGCTGGTCGTCAGCCGTCTGACCTGAATCACCTAAAAGACTAGCTAGACAAAGAGACGCTCATGCTCGATTCCAAGTACCTGCGCCAACAGATTGAAGAGACCGCCCAACGCCTCGCCACCCGTGGCATGACCCTCGACGTGGCGCGTATTAACGCCCTTGAGGAGCAGCGCCGGGTACTGCAGGTCAAAACCCAGGAACTGCAGAACGAGCGCAACACCCGCTCCAAGGCGATTGGCCAGGCCAAGGGCCGGGGTGAAGACGTGGCGCCGCTGCTGGCTCAGGTGGCTGGCCTTGGCGATCAGCTGGAGGCCGCTAAGGTCGAGCTGGACAAGGTACTGGCTGAACTCGACAGCATTGCGCTGGGCATTCCTAACCTGCCGGATCTGTCGGTGCCGGTGGGCAAAGACGAGAACGACAACATTGAAGTGCGCCGTGGCGGCACCCCGCGTCAGTTCGATTTCCCGGTCAAAGATCATGTGGATCTGGGCGAAGCGCTGGATGGCGGCATCGACTTTGAAGCCGCTGCGCGCATCTCCGGCGCCCGCTTTGTGGTGTTGAAGGGGCAGATTGCCCGCCTGCATCGCGCCCTGGCCCAGTTCATGGTGGATGTGCACAGCCAGCAGCACGGCTACACCGAAGTTTATGTGCCTTACATCGTTCAGCCGCAGGCGCTGTTCGGCACTGGCCAGCTGCCCAAGTTTGCCGACGATCTGTTTCACACCCAGCCGCTGGATGAAGGTGCGCAGCCGTTTTCGCTGATCCCCACCGCCGAAGTGCCGGTGACCAATCTGGTGCGCGACAGCATCCTTGACGAAGCTCAGCTGCCGCTCAAGTTTGTCGCCCACACCCCGTGCTTCCGTTCCGAAGCCGGAGCCAGCGGCAAAGATACCCGCGGCCTCATTCGCCAGCATCAGTTCGACAAGGTGGAGATGGTGCAGATCGTCGCTGCCGACAAGAGCCTCGAGGCGCTGGAGGAGCTGACCGGCCACGCTGAGAAGATCCTGCAGCTGCTGGAGCTGCCCTACCGCATCATCGTGCTGTGTACCGGCGACATGGGTTTTGGCAGCACCAAAACCTACGATCTGGAAGTCTGGGTGCCAAGCCAGAACACCTACCGCGAGATCAGCTCCTGTTCGAGCATGGGCGATTTCCAGGCGCGCCGTATGCAGGCGCGGGTGCGCCGTAAAGAGTCGGGCAAGCCCGAGTTGGTGCACACCCTCAACGGTTCAGGTCTGGCCGTGGGCCGCACCCTGGTGGCGGTGCTGGAGAACTACCAGAACGCCGACGGCTCGATCACCGTACCGGCCGTTCTTCGCCCCTATCTGGGCGGCGCCGAGGTGCTCAAAGCTGCCGGCTGAATGGCCACTGGCTGAGCGTGAAAAGGCCCGCTGATAGCGTAATGCCTGTCAATTAAGAGAATTGGTATGTTGTATGGGAAGCCGCAGCGCGTAGCGTTGCGGCCTATTCTTTACCGCGCGGGGATAGTGGCGCTCGCGTCGGGGCGGCAGCACAAAGGCCTTCGCTATCAGGCTCAGCCCTTTAACAACGCTCGGCAGTGTTCCCGGTGATACCAGCGGCATCAGCATCAACTTTTTGATGAGAAATGCCATCGACGGGCTGAAACCCAGCCGCTGACGGCCTGAACCACGGCGCTGGAGGCAACAAACGGCTTGTCGCCGGGTAACAGGATGTCCAGTTGCTGCACCAGCTGGCTCGTCGGCTCCAGACACTGGGCGATCAGCTCGGGTGACAGCACCTCGGAGGTTGGTGAACTGCTCGGGCGTGAAGGACTGAAGCCGCTCGAGTGCGTGGCAAAGGAATATAAAAAATCCGGGATCTGGAGTGGATCCCGGATTGTCTCTGATAACGCCGATTCGTCAATAACGCCCTCACTGATCGGCATTACACCGCAAGGTGGGCTTTTTGTTTGGCAATCATGGGTTATGACCAAGGCGCCGGGTGGCGCCTTGGTTGTGTGGCTGAGTGTGGTCAGTCGCTCAGGTTGGGGCCCAACCAGCGACGGGCGGTGGCTTCGTCCCAGCCTTTGCGTTGGGCGTAGTCCAATAGCTGGTCGTCCTGAATGCCGCCTACGGCAAAATACTTGCTCTCCGGGTGGCTGAAGTAGAAGCCGGAGACCGACGCGCCCGGCCACATGCCGAAGTTGTCAGTCAGGCGCATGCCGGTGTTTTTCTCTACGTCCAGCAGCTGCCAGATTGTGGCCTTTTCGCTGTGCTCGGGGCAGGCCGGGTAGCCCGGTGCCGGCCGAATGCCACGGTAGATCTCGCGGATCAGCTCGTCGTTACTGAACTGTTCCTCGGGTGCATAACCCCACAGCCGCTTGCGTACGGTCTCATGCAGGTACTCGGCAAAGGCTTCTGCCAGTCGATCGGCCACTGCTTTAACCATGATCGCCATGTAGTCATCCAGACGGTCGGCGTAGCTCTTGGCCAGCTCATCTTCACCGATGCCCCCGGTGACGGCAAAAGCGCCCACATAGTCGGCAACGCCGCTGGCTTTAGGCGCCACGTAGTCGGCCATGCACAGGTTGGGGCCACCCTCGCGGCGGGCCGTCTGCTGGCGCAGGTTATACAGCCGCTGAATAACGGTGGTACGCGATTCGTCGCTGTAGATCTCGATGTCATCACCGACGCTGTTGGCCGGAAACAGGCCGCACACGCCGAGCGCGGTGATGCTTTGATCGTCGGCGATTTTGTCGAGCAGGGCGTTGGCATCGGCAAACAGCTTTTGTGCTTCCTCGCCCACCACCTCATCACTGAGGATCTGCGGGTAGCGGCCACGCAACTCCCAGGTCATGAAGAACGGCGTCCAGTCGATGTACTGACGCAGGGTGGCGATGCTGACATCGATATAGCGCTTGATGCCCAGACGGTTGGGGACTGGCGGGGTATAGCTGGTCCAATCGGTCACCAGGGCATTGGCGCGGGCCGCCTCAAGGCTGATTGGTTTGCCGGAGGTGCGCTTGTTGGCGTGCTGCTGGCGAGCCAGCACATAATCGGCCCGCACCTCGGTCACATAGGCGTCTTTGAGGGTTGGCGTCAGCAAGTTGGTGACCACCCCGACGGCGCGGCTGGCGTTGTTCACATAAACGGTCGGGCCGGAGTAGTTTTGCTCGATCTTGACCGCCGTATGGGCCTTGGAGGTGGTGGCACCACCGATCAGCAGCGGCAGGTTAAAGCCGCGCCGCTCCATCTCTCTGGCCACATGTACCATCTCATCCAGGCTGGGGGTGATGAGGCCTGACAGACCAATCACATCCACCTTCTCGGCGATGGCGGTATCGAGGATCTTGTCGCAGGAGACCATCACCCCGAGATCGAGGATCTCGAAGTTGTTGCACTGCAGCACCACGCCAACGATGTTTTTGCCGATGTCATGAACATCGCCTTTAACCGTGGCCATCAGCACCTTGCCATTGCTGCTGCCGGCGCTCTTTTGCGCTTCGATATAGGGGGTGAGGTAAGCCACTGCCTGCTTCATGACGCGGGCTGACTTGACCACCTGCGGCAGGAACATCTTGCCCTCGCCGAACAGATCGCCGACCACATTCATGCCAGACATCAGCGGCCCTTCGATCACATCCAGCGGTCGGCTGGAGCGCTGGCGCGCCTCTTCGGTGTCCACCTCGATAAACTCGGTGATCCCTTTGACCAGGGCATATTCAAGGCGCTTGTCGACGCTCCAGCTGCGCCATTCGGCAGCGGCCGGGTCGGCTTTTTCCGCCGGGCCGCCCTTGTAATCGCCGGCAATAGCCAGCAGCCTTTCGGTGGCGTCGTTGCGGCGGTTGAGCACCACATCTTCGACTGCTTCACGCAGCGGCGCCGGGATATCCTCATAGATCGCCAGCTGGCCGGCGTTAACGATGCCCATGTCCATCCCCGCCTTGATGGCGTGATAGAGGAACACGGCGTGGATCGCCTCGCGCACCGGATCATTGCCACGGAACGAGAAAGAGACGTTGGAGACGCCGCCCGAGATCAGGGCGTGGGGCAGGGTGCGTTTGATCTCGGCGGTGGCGGCGATGAAGTCGTTGGCGTAGTTGTTGTGCTCGTCGATGCCGGTGGCGATGGCGAAGATGTTGGGGTCGAAGATGATGTCTTCGGCGGCGAAACCCACCTGCTCGACCAGCACCTTGTAACTGCGCTGGCAGATCTCCACCTTGCGCTGGAAGGTATCGGCCTGACCGGCTTCGTCGAAGGCCATCACCACCACCGCAGCACCATAGCGCTGGATCAGCCGCGCCTGCTGGATGAACTTCTCCTCGCCCTCTTTGAGGCTGATGGAGTTGACGATCCCCTTGCCCTGAATGCACTTAAGGCCCGCTTCGATCACCTCCCATTTGGAGGAGTCGATCATGATCGGCACCCGGGCGATATCGGGCTCTGAGGCGATCAGGTTAAGAAAGCGCACCATGGCCGCCTGGGCGTCGAGCATCCCTTCGTCCATGTTGATGTCGATGATCTGGGCGCCGGATTCCACCTGCTGGCGGGCCACATCCAGCGCTTCGGCATACTGCTCGTTGATGATCAGCCGCTTGAACTTGGCCGAGCCAGTGACGTTGGTACGCTCACCGACATTCACAAACAACGTCGCGTCGTCGATGGTGAAGGGCTCAAGACCCGCCAGTCGGCAGGCCACCGGCCGTGGTCCGATAGCGCGAGGTGCGATGCCAACAACAGCCTTGGCCATCGCCCCAATGTGCTCAGGGGTGGTGCCGCAGCAGCCACCAACGATGTTGAGAAAACCGCTCTCGGCCCACTCCCGAATATGCACCGCCATGTCGGCCGCATCGAGATCATAACCACCAAAGGCGTTGGGCAGGCCGGCATTGGGGTGAACCGACAGCGCGCATTCAGCAATGCGCGACAACTCGTGCACATACTGGCGCAGCTCTTTGGGCCCCAGGGCGCAGTTGAGGCCGAAGGCGATCGGTTTGGCGTGGCGCAGCGAGTTGTAGAAAGCCTCGGTGGTCTGGCCCGACAGGGTGCGGCCGGAGGCATCGGTGATGGTGCCGGAGATCATCACTGGCAACCGCTCGCCACGGGCCTCGAACACGCTCTCCACGGCATACACCGCTGCTTTGGCATTGAGGGTGTCGAAGATGGTCTCGATCAGAATGATGTCGCTGCCACCGTCGATCAGGGCGTGGGTAGCCTCACAGTAGGCCGTCACCAGCTGATCGAAGCTGGTGTTGCGATAGCCCGGATCATTGACGTCGGGCGAGATCGAGGCCGTGCGGTTGGTTGGCCCCAGCACCCCGGCAACAAAGCGCGGTTTGGCCGGATTCTGGGCGGTGAACTCATCGGCGGCCTGACGGGCCAGCCGCGCCGCCTCGAAATTGAGTTCAGGCACCAAGGCTTCCATGCCGTAATCGGCCATGGCGATGGTGGTGGCGTTAAAGCTGTTGGTCTCAAGGATGTCGGCACCGGCGGCCAGATATTGGCGGTGGATGTCGAGAATGATGTCAGCGCGGGTCAGCACCAGCAGATCGTTGTTGCCCTTGAGATCATGGCTCCAGTCGGCAAAACGCTGACCACGGTAATCGGCCTCCTGCAGCTGGAAACACTGGATCATGGTGCCCATGGCACCGTCGATGATCAGAATGCGTTCGGCCAGCGCCTGGTGCAGGGCGGCGATGCGGGTTGCGCGTGCAGTCACGTCGTACCTCTATGGCGTCAGGACGGGTCGCAGGTCAGGTGACCGGCGCCAATCTCGCTCAGATTAAAAGGGGTCAGCTGGTAAACGTGGTAGTTCAGCCAATTGGTGAACAGCAGGTTGCCATGGCTGCGCCAGCGGTTGTGATAGCGCTGGGCCGGATCATCGTTGTGGTAATAGTTGACCGGTACCGAAGGGCTAAGGCCGGCGGCCAGGTCGCGATGATACTCGTCGTTGAGGGTGTTGGGGTCATATTCCGGGTGACCGGTAACAAACAGCTTGCGGCCATCGCGCGAGCCCACCAGATAGATGCCGGCCTCTTCGCTGTCGGCGAGGATCTCCAGCTCCGGCCGCGCTGCAACATCTTCAGGGCGGACGTAGGCATAACGCGAATGGGGCACCCAGAAATCGGTATCAAAGCCGCGCAGCAGGGCGTGGTGGGGCGCCTGTGGCCGATGGCTGAACACGCCGGAGAGCTTCTCTTCACGCAGGTGACGATGGATGCCATAAAAATGAAAGAAAGCGGCGTGCGCCGCCCAGCAGAGAAAAACGGTGGAGGTGACATGGGCCTCTGACCAGTCCATCACCAGCTTCATCCGCTCCCAGTAGCTCACCTCTTCATAGGCGATCTGACCAAGCGGGGCGCCGGTGATGATGAAGCCGTCGTAGAAGTTGTTCTCGACCTGCTCGAAGTCGCGGTAAAAAGCATCGAGATGCTCGCGCGGGGTGTTCTTGGTTGGCCGGTCGTCGATGCGCAGCAGCTCGACATCCACCTGTAGGGCAGTGTTGGAGAGCAGCCGCAGCAGCTGGGTTTCGGTTTCGATCTTCTTCGGCATCAGGTTGAGGATCAGCACTTTGAGCGGGCGGATATCCTGATGCACGGCGCGGCTTTCCGGCATCACGAAGATGTTTTCGCTCTGCAGGATGCGGGCGGCGGGCAGGTTGTCAGCGATCTTGATGGGCATGGCTCATCTCCGGTGGCTCAATGCCGATCCCGCCCGGGACGGACGGTCAGCTTGGCCGGCAGTGTACAAGCTGCACGTTTAGACGTCTAGAAGTCTGGCAATCCATGGTCTGTCGTCCAAACAGCTTCCGTCGATGAAAGATAGTTGGCAGTAACGCGGTCTCTGTTGAACATCGCACCCTTGGAGATGTTGCCATGCTCGCTCTGTTTACCCGTGGCCATGCCGTTTTGATCAATCTGTTGCGTCCCGCTGATGGTCTGCCGTTGCTGCTGTTGCGTCTCTATCTGGCGCCAGTGATGTGGCTGGCGGGCACCCAAAAACTGGCTCACTTTGATAGCACGGTCGAATGGTTTGGTAACAGCGACTGGGGGCTGGGGATGCCACTGCCGTGGTTGATGGCGGGATTGGCCACCTGGACTGAGATCCTCGGCGCCGTGCTCTTGGCCCTAGGGCTGGCGACCCGCTACGTCAGTGTGCCGCTGCTGGTGACCATGGTGGTGGCGGCGTTGACGGTCCACTGGCCCCACGGCTGGGCAGCGATCGCCAGCAGCGAGACAGCAGCGATTAGTGAGCGGCTGGCGCGGGTACGGGCCATTTTGCAGGAGCATGGCAACTACGAGTGGCTGACCAGCGAGGGCAGCCTGGTCATTCTTAACAACGGGATCGAGTTTGCGGCTACTTATGCGTTGATGCTGTTGGTGCTGATCGCATACGGCGGTGGCCGTTACCTGAGCATCGACCATTATCTGGCGCGCTACGTCAAAGCCCCGCAGACCGTCGGTTGATTGCCGTCAGGGCGGACGCTAGGGTGATGACAGTTATACCTGTGGATGATGCCCGATGGATCCGTTGCAGTTTCTGTTGATCCGCCGTAGTTGCGGCAAGCTGGTGGCGCCAGCCCCCTGTGGTGAGGCACGCGCCAACCTGTTCCGGGCTGCAGTCAACGTGCCTGATCATGGTCGTCTGCGCCCGTGGCGGTTTATTACCGCTGAAGGGGCAGAACTGCAGCGATTGGGTGACATTCTCGCTGCCGCTGAGCAGACGCGCGGTGGCGATGAGGCTGCGGTTGCCCGGGCGCGCCTGCTGCCCAGCCGGGCACCGCTGGTAGTCATGGTGGTGGCCCGGCTCAAACCCCACGACAAAGTACCGCCATGGGAGCAGCAGGCGGCCGCCATCTGCGCCGCCCATGCCCTGCAGATGGCCGCTGTTGCCCAAGGCTTTGGCGCCATCTGGCGCACCGGCTACTTCGCCCGTGATACCGGCGTGGCGGCGGCATTGCAGCTGGTTGAGGGCGAAAGCCTGGTCGGCTTTATCTATATCGGTACCGCGGTCGAGCAGATGCCGCAACCGCCGCTGCAGGATCTGGCACAACTGGTCAGCGCCTTGCCCTGAGCTTGATAGTGGTCAAACGGTTGGGCGTTGCATATTGTTGAAATGCGAATTGTTCGCATGTAATCTCTGCTGACAGTCTTGTTGCTGCCGGAGATACCCGCATGCTTGCCCAACTTAATCCGCCAAAGGTCTCCGCCGCTGCCACTGACGCAGCGCCACTGCCGGTGATCGTCAGTGACCAACTGTTTGGAGATCGCTCCTTGATCTGTATCGAGCACCATGGCCAGCGCTATTACCTGCGTCGCACCCGCGAGGACAAACTGCTGCTGACCAAGTGACCCTCCGCAACCAGGGTGCTGCCAGCCGGTGTAAACTCTAAGTCAACAGATGATGGTTGGAGCTGTTGATGACAAGCTGGTGGTGTGCGCTGTTGCTGTTGTTTTGGGCCCCTTTGGCCGTGGCTAGTTCGCTGAGTGTCAAAGAACGGCGACTGCTGCTGGATGGGCAAGATAACTTCCGCGATATCGGTGGGTATGCCACCGAGGACGGTCGTCGCGTTAAGCCTGGTATTTTGTTCCGTTCAGGGGCGCTTAACCGACTGACCTCTGCCGACCTTCGCGATCTCGAGCTAAGGCGGATCAAGACCGTCATTGAACTGCGTTCAGCGACCGAAGTGGCCGCTTCCGGCAAGGACTTGCTGCCCCCCGGCGCTCGCCCGGTGGTAATTCCGATTAGCGTGGCGGTATTCGACAAGCCGATTCGTGATGCGATCGCCTTGGGCAATATTGGTGTTATCCCTCCTGATCTCCACCACCAGCTGGCACGTAGCCTGATCGTCGAGCACACTCCCGAAGTGTCCGAAGTGCTGAATGTCATGCTGAATCAGAACAACTGGCCGGTGGTGGTGCACTGTGATGACGGTGGCTTGCGCACCGGGGTTGTCACCATGCTACTGATGGTGGCACTGGGCGTCGGATTGGACGACATCAAAACTGATTTTTTGATCACCAATATTTACCGTGAGATCCCTATTCGTCAGCAGATGAATGACGTGTTAACCGCGATTGCCATGAAGAGTGGCCGCCCGTTGAGCACCGTGCCTGAGAGCGTTGAGGCGCTGTTCTTTATGCAGGAGCGAGATATTGAAGCCGCCATTGAGGAGGCCAGCCGTCGCTATGGCAGCGTTGAGGGCTATCTTTTACGTGGCCTCAAGCTCGATCCGGCTGTGATCAACGCGGCGCGTGACGCAGCCCTGCACTAATGACGGTTGATCATCACCGAGGCGTGTGATTCATCATGTTTCCGCATGTGGGCTGCAGTCGGATCGGCGGAAGTCGCGCATACTTTACGCCACTGGCAGATTACCTAGCAGGCGGGCGAGCGTGTCGAGCATCGGCGTGATGTTGAAACTGGTGGTTGACCGCATTGTCAGTGGTGACGATGAGCACCACACCTTGCTGTCATTGCCGGAACATGTGCTGGAAATTCGCAAACTGTGCCAGATGGGTAACAGTGATGTGTATGACGTTGAACAGGTCGCTGTGCGCGATCCAGCGTTCTGCGGGTACCTGCTGCAACTGGCCAACAGCCCGCTTTATGCTGCTGGCAAGCAAGACTGTAGCAAGCTGGTGGATGCTGTGCGTCGTCTTGGCGTTCACGCGGTGGGTGAAACTGCGTTGGTCTTTGCCTTGCGCCAGATGCATCTGATCCGCGGTATCTCCAATGTGCTGACTGAAGAACTCAAGCACAACTGGCAAGCGGGTTGGGACCTCGGTCGTCGCTCAACCGAACTCTATTGGCAGCATCGCCATCGCAGCAGTCGTGAAGCGCGCCGTATTGATGTATCCGATGTGGTGACCGCCGGGATCCTCAGCCGCATGGGGCATTTGGCTGTGTTTACTGCCGCAGCAGTGCTGGAGCGCAAGGGCAAGAAGCTCTCTCATGAGCAGTTGGGCGAGCTGGCAGACCAGCTGAATCCATTGATCCTGCCGCAACTGCTGGAGCATTGGCGACTGGGCAGCAATTATGCCGCTCATCTGTTATCACCCGCCGGGATCAGCGAGCCGCTACATCACAGTGATTATCTGTGGGGCGCGCGCGTGTTGGAACTGCTGGGTAATGTGCGTGATATGGAGACCCTCGATCGCAAATGGCTGCCCGTTTACGAGCGCATGGTCAAATTGAGCGTGCTGGATGACGAGATCGCAACGCAGGTGGGCTAAGCGTTGTTATCAGCGCCAGCTCCGCAGGAGGGCCTATGACCACTTATCCGGGGCTTACCGCTCATGGCGAACAGTTGCGCCGGGCCATTCGTTATCTGTCAGATTTTCATCTGCACGATCGACCATCATTGGACGAAGTCGCCTTCCGTTTTGACCTATCGCCGTTGGAGCAGGAGTTTCTGTTACGCTACTTCGCCAACCCGCCGCCACCGCGTTGACGAGGAGATGTTCCGCTTGTGACTGCATTTTCACCCCTACAGCACCAGGTGCTGGCCGCCATGGGCATTCCGCTGTGGCAGCGGCCGCAACCGCCGGCAGCGCCCCTGACCTTGATAGACGATAGTGATGATCTGGCCAGCAGCCGTTTATTGGCTGCCGTGTGTGCACTGCTGGCGATCCATCCGGCACAGGTGGTGAAGGCGGCAACGGCGCCTGCCGCTGGCCGCTGCTGGTTGATCAGCAGCCAATGTGCGGCACCTCGTCTGGATGGTGAACGCCTGATCACCCCCCCCTGGCCACAGCTGACAACAGCGGCGGCCAAGCGTCAGTTGTGGCGGCTGTTGCAGCAGTGGCTACCAGCCAATGATGTTTGAAATCAAACCCCTGTCCATCGCTGACTTGCCGTTGTTGGTGGTTTTGGAGCAGCAAAGTCACAGTCATCCGATGAGTGAGAAACAGCTGGCCAGTTGCCTGGGTGGACGCTACTTCGCCATGGGCGCTTGGCGTGGCGAGCGGTTGCTTGGCTTTGCCATCGCAGAAACGGTGATGGACGAAGGCACACTGATCGATCTGGTGGTGGCGACGGATGTGCGTCGTAGTGGCATTGCCCGACGGCTGCTGGAGGCGCTGCTGCAGCGTTGGCAGCAAGCAGGAGTGGTCAGCGTGTTTCTGGAGGTGCGCGCCGGCAACCAAGCTGCTCTCCAGCTCTACCATGATCTGGGCTTTAACGAGATTGGCCTGCGCCGCGGTTATTACCCGGCGGCCGATGGCCGTGAAGATGCCGTACAGATGGCCTACAGCCTCGGCCTTTAGCCTGTGCCGGAGGGCGCTGCTGCGCTATAATCCGCCGCCATTTTTGTCCACTGCAACCGAGACGCCCACCGATGTCGCATGCTCAGGAGATCGCCAAGCGGCGCACCTTCGCCATCATCTCTCACCCGGATGCCGGTAAGACCACCATCACCGAGAAAGTGCTGCTGCACGGTCGCCAGATCCAGACCGCTGGTACGGTCAAGGGTAAGAAGTCCGGCCAGTTCGCCAAATCGGACTGGATGGATATGGAAAAAGAGCGCGGCATCTCCATCACCACCTCGGTGATGCAGTTCCCCTACCACGGGGCGCTGGTCAACCTGCTCGATACTCCGGGCCACGAGGACTTCTCGGAAGACACCTACCGTACCCTGACGGCGGTGGATTCCTGCCTGATGGTGATCGATTCGGCCAAAGGGGTCGAGGAGCGGACCATCAAGCTGATGGAGGTGACCCGGCTGCGCGACACCCCGATCATCACCTTTATGAACAAGCTCGACCGCGATATCCGCGATCCCGTCGATCTGCTCGATGAAGTCGAGAGCGTACTCAACATCGCCTGCGCACCCATCACCTGGCCCATTGGTCAGGGCAAGCTGTTCAAGGGGGTTTACCACCTGCAGCGTGACGAGACCATTCTCTACAAGAGCGGCCATGGTCACACCATCCAGGACAGCGAGATCATCAAGGGTATCGACAACCCGCTGCTGGATGAACGCCTTGAAGAATATGCCGCCGAACTGCGCGAGCAGCTGGAACTGGTGCGTGGCGCCAGCCATGAATTCGATCAGCAGCTGTTTCTGGAAGGCAAGCTGACCCCGGTATTCTTCGGTACCGCACTGGGCAACTTTGGCGTCGACCACATGCTCGATGGCCTGGTTGAGTGGGCGCCAGCGCCACAGCCGCGTCAGGCCGAGAGCCGCACGGTGGATGCGGCTGAGGAGAAGTTTGCCGGCTTCGTGTTCAAGATCCAGGCAAACATGGATCCCAAGCACCGCGATCGCATCGCTTTCATGCGCATTGTTTCGGGCAAGTACAGCCAGGGGATGAAGCTCTTCCATGTGCGCCAGGGTAAAGAGATCAACGTTGCTGACGCCCTGACCTTCATGGCCGGTGATCGTACCGCCGCCGAAGAATCCTATGCCGGTGACATCATCGGCCTGCACAACCACGGCACCATCCAGATCGGCGATACCTTCACCGTGGGTGAGGCGCTCAAGTTCACCGGCATTCCCAACTTTGCTCCGGAGATGTTCCGCCGCATCCAGCTCAAAGACCCGCTGAAGATGAAGCACCTGCAGAAGGGGCTGATTCAGCTGGCCGAGGAGGGGGCGGTGCAGGTGTTCCGGCCGCTGCGCAACAACGATCTGATCGTCGGCGCGGTCGGTCTGCTGCAGTTCGATGTGGTGGTCTATCGCCTGAAAAGCGAATACGGGGTCGAGGCGATCTATGAACCGATCAACGTGGTCACGGCACGTTGGGTGGTGGGCAACGACGCCAAGAAGTTCGACGAGTTCCAGAAGAAGGCTTACGACAATCTGGCGCTCGATGGGGCCGACAACCTGACCTATCTGGCCCCGACCAACGTCAACCTCAACCTGGCCAAAGAGCGTTACCCAGAGGTCAGTTTCCTCGCCACCCGCGAACATTGATGGTGGGCGAGTAACAGATCTGCAAGGCCGGCCATAAGCCGGCCTTGTGCGTTATGGGTAGAACAGCGCCTGAACCGCAGCAGAGCGCGGCCGGCGCCACGATCTTGTCTGGCGTTGCACCAGAGTGCCGAGAGTCAGCAACAGTAGTCCTGTCGATGGCGAGATCACTAGCCACACCAGCCCCCAGCCCCAAAGCCCAAGACCCAGGGTGCGCTGGGTTGCGATGTGGCAGGCATGGGCTACCACACGCCACCTGGGAGTCACCTGTAAACGTCCGACAGTGATCATTTCCTCTCCTGCAACAGGTCGGTCGACTTGGGCCACAGAGATGGACGATGTCGAGCGAAATTGGCGGGACTGAGGGTAGCGATCGCAGGGGTGGTCGCCAATCGACAATTGAGGGCTTTTTGATCCTGTCCGGTAATTGTCGGCCGTTGCCTGATCTTCCACCCAGCAAGCACGGGCTAAAAAGTTATAGCCTTGCCCTTGCCAGTCTTCGCTAACACGAGTACTGTACAAATATACAGTTTGCGCAGTTGGTGCGTATTGAATCTGCCGTCCAGGCTGATGAAGAGGGCAAACCATGGCTGTTGAAGTGATCTATGTGGTGACTCGGAAGGGTGTTCGCATGCTCGAAACGATCTCGGAAGCGGAAGCACGGGCTTACGACAAGATGCTTGATCAGGCGGAGGCGCTGTCACCGCTATTGACCGAGGTGTTGACGGGGGCTGGCGTACAGCTGGATGAGCGGGCACTGGAGGATGTGGCTATCGCCTTGTCCAAGCGTCGTGACGATCTGCTGCTGGCGCTTGGCGCCAAGCGCAGCAGCAAGAGCGATGATGGCGCAGACAAGCGTCCCGAACGTAAAACCAAGGCGGCGGTGGTAACCAGTCTGGCTGTGGCCGCTGGCAGCGATGTTGCTGACTGAGGGTGAGCAACAAGAGCGCTGGTCCGAGCTGTGGGGGCTGGCATCAGTTCGGCGGCTGTGCTGCCAATGTGGTTGAGGGAGGAGTTATGCACGACTGGTCTGAACCCTATCGTCCGTTACGTCAGCAGTGTTTGCGTCTTGGTGAGCTGGATGTGCGTCAACCGCGTCAAATCGCTTTGGGCAATCGCACGTCGCCTCTGGTTGGACGGGACTGGGTGGCGCGGTCGCGCCCTGCACCGCGTCATGGCAGGCGCGCGCTGTGGCTGTTGCTGTTGTTGCCGGTGGTGCAGGCGGTTGCAGGAACCTTAGTTGGTTGAGGCCGTGGTCGACAGCGAACCCCAGACCCGCATGCGAGTCTTTGTCTCTGCTGCGAATGCGCCAGTACGCATCTCTGGACCAGCCTCTGCCAGTGGCTAGAGTGCTTCATGGCGGAATGCGGGCAGTGATGCCAGTAGCCGTTTGCCATAGCTCTTGGTGGTCAGACGTTCATCGAAGATCACCACTGTGCCCCGGTCCTGCTCGGTGCGGATCAAGCGGCCGACAATCTGGCGTAAGCGGGCAGAGCACTCCGGCAGCATGATCTCGACAAAGGGGCTACGTCCTTGTGCCTCCAGTACCTCCGATTCGGCCAGCAAGACCTGATCCGCCAGCGACTGGAACGGCAGCTTGTCGAGGCAGACGAGCGTGCACAGCTCGTTTTTCAGGTCGACCCCTTCGGCAAAGGAAAACAGGCCAAAGATGACGCTGGGCTGGCCACTGGCGATGGTCTCGCCGTGGCGGCGAATGATCGCGCTCTTGCTCAGCTCGCCCTGCATCAACACTCGCTGCGCGAATTCTGCAGGCAACAGCTCGTAGGTTTCACGCATGGCTGCCTTGCTGGTGAAGATTACCAGGCTGCCCCGCTCATGGGCTGCCAGTTGCGGAATGGCTTGAGCCATCGCCTCGCGGTGGGCGCGGCTGCTCGGATCATGTCCCTGGCGGGCGAGTAGCAGCGTTGATTCGTCATAAGGGAAGGGCGACTCGTAGGTGGCAAAACGGACCTTGAGATCACCATGGATCCCGGCCCGTTGGCAGAAGCGTTGATAATTGCCCAGCGTGCGCAAGGTGGCGGAGGTGAGGATGGTGGCATGTACCCGTTCAAACAGGCTGCTGCGCAGCCGGCCCCCTGCGTTGATCTCGGCGGCGTGCAGCCGCACCTCCCCGGTTTCTTCACGTTCCACCCAGGCGGCATGGCGGGCCAGCTGGTCCGTCGCAGGCGGGCTAAGCAGCATGGCCATGGCCGAGGCAGCAAACTCCAGCCGTTGTTGGGCGAAGATGCAATTGGCGAGTAGCGATGACAAACCGCTCGCCAGTCCGCGATCGCCATCAATGGCGCTGTTGGCCTGACTGATGATGCGCGTAAGCGCCTTGTTTAGTGCGCTGGCCGTGCCAAAGGCGTTGCTCAGGGGCGCGTCGAGCTCGGTCGGCAGGCGGGCGTGGTCAAAGCGGTAGACACCACTGTCGAGCAACTGTGGCGCCAGCGGCAGGGATTCAAGCAGATGGCGTACATCGTGGGTGGCATCGAGCAGACGCGGCCCTTCGCTGAGCAGCGTCTCGCCATCGCCCTGGCATTTGGCCGCGATGGCAGAGCGGCCGAGCAGGCGGGCAATGCGGGGCAGTGCGGTGATCCAGCCCAGACTCTGCTTCAGACTGTAATGGAAGGCGAAGCTGTCACTGGCCACCGCTGGCAGATTGTGGGCCTCATCAATGATCACCACGCAGTTGTCAAGGCCGCCGCCAAAACTGCTGTCGTCGTCGCTCTGGCTGCTGCGGCCACTGGCCAAAATGCGGCCGCCACTCTCACCACCACCGGTATCGGCCAGCAGCAGGGCGTGGTTGGTGACAATTACATCGGCTTGCTGCAGGGTTTTGCGCGCAGCATAGAAGGGGCAGTCGTTGAACTGCGGACAGCTGCGCTTGAGACAGCTGTGGCGATCGCGGGCGACCCGTTTCAGCACGGCAACAGAGGGGTGACGCTCCAACTCATCCAGATCACCCGACCAGCGCTTGCTGGCCAGTTGTTTATACAGACGTTCTACATCCTCTTCGACCAGCGGATCGGCGCGCTGGCTGGCCAGTTCGGCAAACAGCAGGCCACTGCTCTCCTCTTCCGCTGCTGCCGGAGCAGCGCTGCTGAGCATGCGCTGTGGGCAGGCGTAGCGGCTGCTGCCTTTGGCCAGCGCCACCTGCAGTGGCCGGCTCAGCAGGCCGGCAAAGAACGGCAGATCCTTGGCAAACAGCTGTTCCTGCAGGGCGATGGTATTGGTGCTGATGATCACCCGCTTGCCTTCCGCGAGGGCGACCGGAATGGCACCCAGACAGTAACTCATCGACTTGCCGAGGCCGGTGCCCGCTTCGATGACTGCCATAGCCTGCTGGCCACTGGCCACCGTCTGAGCCACATCACCAATCATGGCTAGCTGGCTGTTGCGCTTGGCAAAGCCGGGCAGCTGGTCGCGCATGGCTCGGTAGGCATCGTTGATGGCGGATTTGTGGGCGTTGGTCAGCATCGAGGTACCGGGCAGGGCAATGAGTGGCGCAATTATAAAGCGACGAGGGGACGAGTCGTGGGTAAAGAGACAGCAGTAGCCAAACTGGCTTTAGTGATCAATGAGTGAGTTTGTTGCAGACAGGAAGTGGTGGACGGTATTGGACTCGAACCAACGACCCCTGCCGTGTGAAAGCACTGATCACCTTTGTAACGCAATGATTTAAAGCCTTTATTTTCGGCAAATGGCGCCCTGTCACAACGTTGTCACACCATTTTGGGGTGATGGAGGCGCAGATGCATCGATCCCAGTCACAACAATCGAATCCCGAAACGGCGCTCTTGGGCGCCTGTCAGGTCATGGTGGAGGTGCCCCATGGCCACCATTCGTAAACGTGGAGACCGCTGGCAAGCGCAGGTGCGCTGCGCCGGGCAGACGGCCAGCCGCACCTTTACCAGCAAAAGCGCGGCTGAGCGCTGGGCCCGCGCCACCGAGCAGCAGCTGATCGACGGCGAGTATCGCCACCCCAGGCAGCTGTCAGAGCAGCTGATCTCAGATCTGATCAGGCGCTTTATCGACGAAGTAACCCCCTGTCGGGCACCAAGCAGCCGGGCGCCGGAGCGAGCGCGGCTACTGGCATTGGCCAAGCGGCTGGACGGGCGTGCGCTATCGGCCCTTGATGCGGTTGGATGGTTAGCCTTTTTTCGCCAGCGGCTAGAGCAGGATGGCGTCTCGGCAGCCACGGTGGTGAAAGAGCTGCAGCTGATGAGTGATGTCTGGCGCTGTGCTGAAACCCTCTGGCAGCTGCCGATGCCGCCACTGCCCTTTCCGATTGTCCGCGATGCCATGACAAGGCTGAGGCTGCTGGTTGGGGCCGATCGGCGGCGCACCGGCACTATTGCCGATCACACCCTGCTGCGGGCGCGGCAGCTGGCACCCAAGCGCCGCAGTCTGGCCCTGTATGCGCTTTTATTTGCTGACCAAACGGGGATGCGGCGCGGCGAGCTGTGCGCCATGACGGCTAACCGCATTGACTGGGATGCCCGGATCTATCGCCTTTGCCGCGATAAGTCGGACTGGCGGTTGGCGGATGGCGACAGCCGCCTGGGCCGCCGCATCCCACTGTCGTTCCGAGCGAGGGCGATCCTGCGGTTGGTGCTCTACCTGCGCAACATCGATCGTCACAGCGACATGCCGGTGTGGCCGTGGCGCGACCCGCATTCGCTCACCACGGCGATCCGGCGCTTACGGGGCGCACTACAGGATCCCGATCTAATTTTGCACAATGCCCGCCACGGCTTTTGCTCGCGCGAAGCAGATCGCGGGCGAGATGCGCGGCTGGTGGCGTCTGCCGTTGGTCACAGCGATCCGCGCATCTTGATGCGCTACACCCACCCTGACATGGGTCGCTATGCCGATGCCCTGAGTCAGTCAGAGCAGGCGGAGCGACGCCGTTAAGCGGGCGAAAAGTAGGTCGGCCAAGGCGAGAACCTGCCTTGAGTCGACCTTCTTGCCATCAATGCCGTTAATGGAAGTCGCAGCTTCATAAACTAAATAAATGTCAAAAAGGCCATGGCGGCCAGTGCGGGTTAATCCGTTGCGATCAGGTAACCACCACACAGGTCCATCGCATATGGCTACGATCCGCTGCCGCAACGGCCGCTATCAGGTACAGATCCGCTGCAAAGGTGCGCCCCGTGGGCTATCACAGACCTTCTCCTCAAAGCGAGCCGCAGAGTGTTGGGCGCGTGACACCGAGTCCGCCATTCGCAACGGCGTTTACCGGCAGCAGCCCGCCGTTGATGATCTGGCGTTTTCAACCTTGATCGACAGATTCATTGACGAACTGGTGCCGCTCAGGGCTGTGAGCAGCCAACGCTCGGATGCCTGTCGGCTAAGCGCCATCTCCCGTCGTGTCGGTGATCTGCCGGCCGCCGCACTTGATGTCGATTACTGGACAGCGCTGTTTCGCGGCCGATTGGTGGATGAGGGGGTTACAGCAGCCACCGCCGTTAAAGAACTACGTCTGCTCGCAGACGTTTGGCATGCTGCGCACCATTTGTGGAAGCACCAGCTGCCGCCATCGCCGTTTGACGCGGTGAGGCAAAATCTCAAGCTGCTACGACTGCTGATCGGCGCAGACCGTCAGCGTACCGCTACCATTAGCCCAGCGGTTGAGGCCAAGGTCCGCCAGCGGGGGCCAAGGTCTCGCACGCTGGCCCCGTACGCCCTGCTCTTTGCCATCGAGACAGGCATGCGCCGTAGCGAGATCTGCCAGATGCAGGCTAGCAACATCGACTGGCGTCGCTATCTCTATGTTATTCAGAGAGATAAAAATGACTGGCGCTTGGCGCCGGATGACACTCGGTGCGGCCGACAGGTGCCGCTATCGCGCCGGGCGCGGGCCATTCTGCGGCTGATCTGCGCCAAACGTGAGGTGGATCGTCGCAGTGGTGGCCAGATCTGGCCCTGGAGCGATCCGCACTCACTGTCCACTGCCGTTCGGCGGCTGCGCTCCGTGGTGGATGATCCGCAGCTGAGGCTGCATGCGGCGCGCCACGCTTTTTGTAGCCGGGAGGCTGATGCCGGGAGCGATCCCCGCTTGGTCGCGGCTGCTACGGGCCACGATGATTTCACGTCACTGGCGCGCTACACGCACCCTGATATGGTCAGCTACGCCGCAGATCTGACGGCGCGTACGGCACCCAATCGCAGCGTTGCGATTAAAGCCTCAGCGGGTGGTTAGCCACCCGCTAAAGCCAGATCAGCGAACTCAGCGCCGCCTTGGTTTAGCGCTCGTGGGGTTGATGCCATGCAGATACAAAGCGAAAGCACTGGCGGTGATAACCCATGCTTTGCCGGTTTTCACCATCGGCACCTCACAGCGTTGGTCACTCAGCTGCTGCAACAATGATTGCCGGCGGATTTTGATCACTGCCGCGACATCGTCGATGCCCAGGGTTGGGCCGTAGATTTCGGTCAGGCTGGCGGCGGTGAGCAGTGTTGCTGCCCCCAGCTCGCCAGAGCAGTAATTCAGAATTTGATCGGTGGAGAGAGACATATCGAGGCCCTTGTGCCAGTTGTCGCCTCTCCAATGGATTAACCCGCTTGCCTTCTCTTTAGAGATCGTCGCAACCCTCGTCATCGTGCTCGCTCCGCCGTTGCCAGAGCATCACCTTCTCATGAGGGCTAAAGCTGGCAACGCGGTAGGCAGGGCATCTGCCTGATCTGGCGACATGCCCGAAAACGCGTCACTCGCAGGCGGCCTCGAGCGCGTTGAAGATAGTGCCATCGACACCAACGGATTCGCCGCCATGCACGATCTCGCCAGCCCCCGTTTTACCCCGACCATCCAGTGCCGCCGCGTGGCTGAACCTGCTCGCCGCCTGCCGCGTCGGGTTCAGCTGGTTGCGGCGCCTACTCTGGTCGGCCGTGATTGGCACCAGCACCGAATTCGCCCGGCAAAAGCCGAGGCCCGATCGGTGTGGCCGCTATTGTTGCCACTACTGGTTGTTGCGCTGGTTGGAAGTTGGCTGGCGCCGTGACTCAGTCTGCTGGTTGACCCAGATGCTGGACATAGGCCTCAATCGCTGCAGCCACCGCACTCTGCTCATCAGCAAAACTGCCACTGCTGACCAGATCGCGCAGTTGAGCGGCCACAGCGGCTGGCAGCTCAAGTGTGATGCGGGTGGTTGGTGGGGCGGCAGGGGCAGGGGGTGGCAGTAGGCTCTTGATAAAAGAGATACTGACACCACCTCGACAGATGCGAGTACGAGCAATGGCGATCTCGGCATCGGCGTTGCCTTTGACACAGAATGCTCTCGCAATACCGGCCGGGCTGCTGTCGATCTCCTCAGCGTGCTTGACCTTTTTCTGTTGTCTCGCCATAGCGATCCCGCGGTTGGTGCTTGTTAGACAAGTTTAGCGATCGGTGTCGTGATCGACCCGCCGCTGATCGCGCTGGTACTGTTGTAGCGCAAGCTGCCAGGTGCGGGTCACCTGCTGGCAGACGCAGTGATGCCGGGCGGCACCGGTAGCCGGGGGCGGCAGATCGATGATTTCGTCGACCAGCTCAGCAACGGCCTCCGGACCCGTCTGTTTCATCAGATCCGCAACTAGAGCGTGATCGCCGCCGATCAGCGCTGTGCGGAGATAAATCTTAACCGGGGCCTCTAGTGATTCGTTCATGTCATGCTCCTGTGGCGTGGTTGACGGTCACAGGCTCACATGGGTGGTGTTTTTGGCAACTGGGAACAGTAGTACTGAAAGCCTTAGCGTCTGCACGCCTCCTTTGGGAGGATAGCCACTGATCTACTGCGGCCTTGGTCGAAATCCTCCGACGGAGCGCGATATCTCTTCATACTAATGGGCGTGTAGCGATACTCACTTGGCCATTGATGCTTTAACGGGGGGCTTCCGGCCTTTGACGACAATGCGTGCAATCGAGAGGGATAGGTCACTGACAGATCTTCGCCGTCGGTGAGCCTAACCTTGATCTCATAATGAAATTCACCGAGCCGAAGAATATTGCTAAGCCAGATCGACGATTCATCTCTGCGCACGTTGCGAACCATTGCCCACAACAGGGTCTGCAGCAGTACACTGTGCGGTTCTGGCGCCCATTGATGATGAAGTCTAAGTGCGTCCCACGCGTATATCAGCGCGCTGTCGGTTTGATGGTCTGCTTCTGGAGGCCACTGCTTGCCTGCGCCCCAATTGATATTTTTATATTTGTGGTCCTTAACTTCGTCTCTCCAGTCCATTGTGAGCATACACAAAATATTTGACTGGCCTTCCAGGTAGCATGGGTCATCTTGATGCAGGCAACAGTAAACTGCGGACTCCACAAAGTAGTCATCCGGCCGCCTGGTTAACAGTATACCGATGCGCTGTCGGACTTGAAGTATGTCCGCGAGCATGCGTTGTTCGACCTGAAACATTTTGGTATTGAGCGCCACCATATATCCGTCATTCCGCACCTGATTTTCCCATTTCCGGGGCTTGACGGCGATCGGCTGTTTTGATCTATTACTGCTTTTTGCAGGTCGCCCATCATGCCCGCTCCCCGCATCGCCATCCGTAACCTCGATCACCTCGGCCTGGTCGCT
>JAFOOX010000046.1 GCA_017425245.1 Gammaproteobacteria bacterium | reverse complement strand
CCCAGAGTTCCTGGATCAAGGCCTGCGCTTCGTTGAGATCCCGCACCTGCGGCGGTTCGGCGGTAAAGGCTTTCTTCTTTTTCATGGCCGCCAGCCTGCCCGAAAAACGCGATCGCACAAGCGATCTTGGCGATCGAGGGATGTTGATCACATTCTTTTTGTCAACCGGGGGCTGTTGAACGGTTACCTAGCAACGGCTACGCAGCCGCCTGTCGATAATTTCTGCTGGCGAACGATTCCACCTTTTGCGATTTAGGTCACCGACGCCATATCGCCAGTGCTAAACCAGCCAATCGTCCATGATTTTACGGCACGTAAAAAAAACGCCGCGCATTTGCGCGGCGTCTTGATCCTCGCCATTCAGGTCTTAAGGCGCCTGAACTTCAATCGCCCCGATATCAAAACCTGCCCCCACCGGCCGCGGGTTACCCAGCAGATCGGTGGTGAAGTCGGTACTCAAGTCCACCCCCGCATCAATTGCCGGACTACCCGCCAATGGTGCGTAGCTGTCGTTATCCAGCCGCGGCTCATCGGTAAAGATGTTGCTGCCACCAAGGGCAGAGTAGCTGCCAGGAAACAGGTTTGAAGCCACAATCATGCTTTCAGCGTAGACACCGTCAGTGCCCTTGGCCAGCGCACCGTTAGTGTTTGCGATCAGGTTGTTTGTGAGGTAGACGGTCGTCGCTCCAGCAGACTCCGCATTGATGAACCGGCCAATATTAATTGCGGTGTTATTGCGAATCGAGAGCGGCACGGCAATATAGTTGAGGTAGATCGCGGTCGCGTAGTCGCCTGAGTCGACAAACAGGTTGTTTTGAATCGCCGAGCTATCGAAGTTGTTTTGACTCCAGATACGAATGAACGTGCGCTCATAAACCTCCCAGCTTTCCTGAGCACCGAGAGGTAACGTCTCAGCCGCGACAAAGCGATTGCCGTCCACAATGAACGGATAAATGCCGGACAGTTCTAACGCGCCACCAGAAGAGTTGCCCATCAGATGGAACTGATTGTTGATAAACTCTCCGCCATTTGCCTGAACACCCGCGCCGAAAACGTATACATCCATGCCTTCCATCGACACACTCCCGGAGGCAAAGATCGAACGGGCTTCGAAATTAAAGAGTGCGCGGCCAGAACCATCGGCCAGCCAGATTTCAGTACCTTCTTCACCGATGAGGCGAGTCTGATCTGGTAGCGACAGCCCACCAATATATATACCTTCGGCAACGGAAATTTCACGTACGCCATCTACTGGGATGGCGTAATCGATCAGGCTTTGTAACACATCCGAAGATTGACCGAAGGCAATGATACGTTGGGCATGGGTACTATTGATCACAACGCCAGTCTTGGCATGAATGCTGAATGATAGTGTAACATGACCCTGCTCTGTCGGCCGCGCTAGTTGTAACGTAAGATCCTGATATGCATATAGGTCGCCATTACAACTGATCTGGGTGGCTGTCACTGTACAGAAATTGCTGGCGGAACCATTTGATATCACTCCGGTAAAGGATGTTGCAGTGCTGTCAGGGCTAAGAGTTACCGTCATCGACACGCTTTCGGGAGTGCCCTCACCAAACCCTTTCAACAGTACCTCATATGCGGCCGGTTCATTTGTCTCGCCGATAATGAATGCGCGACTGCCACCAAGCAGGCCGACGTTCCCTGAGGACGCCAGTGAATAAAACGTCCAGTTTGTCTGGGCAATAGTGATATCAGATCCAGCCATCAGCACAAAATTAGTGCCAGCATCACCGGCCTGGGTGGCCGTGGTCGGTGCAAATTGCAGGCTGCCGATGTCGAGTGATTCTGGTGAATCCAAAAGTTGTTGTGCGGGAATAAGGCAACGAAGTTTAGGGTTGGGTTGACCCTCAGTCAGCACTGAGCAGTCATAGTGAGATGTAATGGCCCAGGTACCCCGTTCGCTCAAATTGGCTTCAAGCGTAAACGTTTGAAAATGCTTGGCAATTGCTGGGTTAATTGAGGTCGTGGCAATTTTCAGCTCGAACGTCCGGGCATCTCCGACATACACGTGTGACTCATAGGCGCCCCATCCATTGGCTTGCGGGTCAACCACTTCAATGACCGCATAAGCTTGGGGCTGATCGTACAAGTCAGTGGGGTCGGAGTTGGATGCAAACTCGATATAGTTCTTGTAACCATCAGCATCGAGATCAAGATCGGCATCATCGACATTCGGGTTCAAGCCATAAAAACGTTCCCAGCCATTCCACATGCCGTCCTGATCGTTGTCACCGAAATCCGCAAGGGTCGGATGGGTAAGGTACCAAGATGGAACATCGATGGCCAAATCGGCCGTGTTGTCAGCATTCGTATCGAACGATACAGCGGACCTGTAGCGCTTGCTATCATCGGTATATTGGGTTTCTAGACGACCGGAAATGGTAACGCTACCATTAGCGGATGTCAGTTTGAGCGTGCCGGCGCCAAGCAGATCGGCCCAGCCACCAAAACTGGGAACGTGCCGGTGTTCCAGCAGCAGTGGCTCGGGGGTGGAAACAACGACATGCCCGAGGGAGCCCACGTAAACATCACCGCTAAAAAGACGGCGGTAGGAGATGCCGCCTGCCTCCTGGTTAGTGCTACATACGCCGCGTTTGACATAGTTCTTAAAATAAAGACTGTCAGCAACTGACGCACCAGTGCGCACGATATTGGCTGTCTTAACACCGTCGCAGCCATCGCCGTTAACAGTCACTTCCGTACCATTCAATACAATCGCGTTGCCATAGTCTGGTCTAGCGCTGAAATTATTGAAGGTGACCGTATAGTCCAGCGGAATTTGGCTTCCAGCAGAGATGTACCAGCGGTCGAAACGAACTGAATAGGAGCCATTTAGAATAATCAAAGACCCGTCATCAGGATCTCCACATTCGTTATAGGTGAAGGTGACAGTACCTTTGAGGGTTGTATCGTCAACAGAACCAGAGACAGTCGCACTACCGGTATAACATGCAAGCTGCTCGTTAATGGTTTCGCGATGCTGGGGCCCTGATTGCACCATGCGCACAGCAGGGTGTAACAGGCTGCGCACGAGTGGACCAGTCGGTGCATCTGGGCCGAAATCCTGTCGATACTCTTCGCCAATATCGCTGGAACCCAGTACCGCATTGACAAATGGTGCCGCTAGTGTGGGAGAAAGCACCGCTTCCGCTGTTGAGCCAGGAAAGGAAAGCACCGGCGGTGTATCGCCACTACCGCCACCGCCACCACCACCGCCACAGGCAGCAAGGGCCAAGGCCATGGCACCAACCAGGGTCAACTCTTTAAACGACATAGATTGCTTCCTTGAACATCGAGGATGAGTGTCGGCGAGCGCGGAGGGTGCTGGGGCAAGGCGAGGTGGGTGACGGATGGTCCGTCATCCACGGCGCGTGCGCTGCCTGCGCAAACCGGGCGTCAGGCAGCAGTTTACATAAGTTAACAGTCGGTTACAGCGGGACCTGCCGAGGCCGTGGCGGAATATTTTTGCGCCTTATCAAGCACGCTGCAGTCAAGCTGTTTGGGCAGTCACAAAGGCCCGCCAGCTGCCGCATTGGCTGATATCGCTGGCAGCCTGTTCGCAACTGGCATCACCGACAAAACCGGTCAGCCAGCGGCCATCCGCCAGTTTGCAGCGGCCCAATGCCAGCGGTTTGGGGATAAGGCCAAGCAGTTCGCCCAAGGCGGCATGGGGCAGTGCCCAGACTTCGACCTCGATGGCTGCCCCGCCCTCGCCCACATGCACCAGCGCCGGCCGTTGCGGCGGACCACCGGCGAGCAGCACAAAGCGGTATTCGGCGGCAGTTGTGGTGGCTTCACGCAGCTGGCCACCACGGCTGGTGAGCTGGCCGTTCAGCGGCAGGCCGCTTAAATGGGCGCCGCACACCACCAGTTCAGCGTAACCCTCCGGCAGTGGTTGCCGGCTAGGCTCGCCCGTCAACGACAGTTGGGTTGCGCCTAGCGGCAAACCGAGGTTTTGCTGCCATTGTTCGCCGAGATGGAGCAGCGCCAAGTCGTTACCCGCCGGCATCATCAGGGTGATGCCAAAAGGGCGACCATCGGCCAGCAGCTGCGCAGGCAGGGCGATGGCGGCCAGATCGAGCAGATTTACGAAGTTGGTGTAGGTGCCGAGCTGACTGTTAAGGGCAATGGGCTGGCTGCGCACCGCGTCGCGGCTGGGCAGGGTTGGCGCCGTCGGCAGCAACAGCAGATCGATCTCGCTCCACAAGGCCGCAGCCTTGCGCCTCAGTTCGGCCAGCCGGTACTGGCTGCGGAAGGCATCTACCGCCTTGAGCGCGCCGCCGCCGCCGATGATGGTGCGGATCACCGGCAGCAATGCCTCGGGCTGGCGCTCAAGCAGCTCGGCCACCGCCGCATAGCGCTCGGCGACCCAGGGCCCCTCATAGAGCAGACGGGCAGCGGCCAGCAACGGTTCAATGTCCACCTCCACCAGCTGCCAGCCGAGCGCAGCAGCCTGCTGCAGGCTCTGCTCATAGCCTGCGGCGTAGCCCGCATCGCCGAAGAACAGTCGCTGCTCGTTTTTGGGCACACCAACGCGCAGCCCTTGTGCAGGCGCCAGCCGTTGGGGCAAATGGCGGCTGTAGGGATCTGCCTCATCTACCTTGGCCACCAGCGCTTCGATACGCGCGGCATCGGCCGCGGTCAGGGCAAAGATCGAGACGCAGTCGAGGCTGCGACAGGCCGGCACCACCCCCAGGGTCGACAGCCGCCCCTTGCTCGGCTTGAAGCCGACGATGTTGTTGAATCCAGCCGGCACCCGCCCGGAGCCGGCGGTATCAGTGCCCAGGCTGAAAGGCACCAGCCCGCTGGCAACCGCGACCGCCGAGCCGGAGCTGGAGCCACCGCTGATCCACGCCGGATTGAAGGCATTGCGCCCCTCGCCCCAGCAGGCCGGCGCCCGCTGACCGACCAGCCCGGTGGCAAATTGATCAAGATGAGTCTTGCCCAGCGGCACGGCACCGGCGGCCAGCAGCAGGGCCACCACAGTGGCGCTGCGCTCCGGCACATAGGCAAAATCGGGGCAGCCGGCAGTGGTGGGCACTCCGGCCAGATCGATATTGTCCTTGATGGCAAAGGGCACGCCGTAAAGCGGCAGACGCTGTGGGTCCTGCCCCTCCAGTACCGCCAGCCAGGGCTCTAGCTCCGCTGCGGAGAGCAGATGGGTAAAGAGCGCCCAGTCGCGGCAGGCGGCTTCCGCCTGCTGGCGCAGGGCCAATAGGTGCTGGCGCGGCGTCAGCTGGCCACTGCGATAGGCGGCCAGCAGCTGTTCGATGGTCGCCGGCTGGCCAGGGGTGACAGCCACGCTCATACCCCCTCCTCCACCACCAACAGCGGCTGGCCGGCGCTTACCGCCTGCCCCAGCTGACGGCGAATGGCGGTGATGCGGCCGCTGACGCTGCTGGTCAGCTCGATCTCCATCTTCATCGACTCGACCACCGCCACCGCATCGCCGACGCGGATCTGGTCACCCACCGCCACCTTGAGCTGCCACAGCGAACCCGACACCGGCGATTCGATCGCCCGCTCCCCCTCTTTGAGCGCGTCGTCGTCACCATCGCCACCGCTCAATTCCGGCGGCTGATAGTTGATCTGGCCCGAGGCGATCCAGCGCTGCAGCTCGGCATCAAAGGCGGAGTCGCGGCGGCTGACAAAGGCGTCGATCTGCTGCTGGTTGGCCGCCAAAAAGGCCTGATAGTCGGCCAGCGAAAAGCTGGTCTCCTCGATCTTGAGCGGATAACGCCCCTGGGGGAAATCGGCGCGGATCTGCTTGAGCTCGTCGGCCGATACTTCGTAGAAGCGGATCTGGTCGAAGAAACGCAGCAGCCAGGGTTTGCTGAACTCAGCGGTCTGCTGGTAGCGGTTCCACATCTGCAGGGTGCGGCCGACAAACTGGTAACCGCCCGGTCCCTCCATGCCGTAGACACAGAGGTAGGAGCCGCCAATGCCCACCGAGTTCTCGGCGGTCCAGGTGCGGGCCGGGTTGTACTTGGTGGTCACCAGCCGGTGACGCGGATCCAGCGGCGTGGCCACCGGCGCCCCCAGATAGACATCGCCCAGCCCCATCACCAGATAGCTGGCGCTAAACAGGATCTCCTTTACCGCCTGGGCATCGGCCAGGCCATTGATACGGCGGATAAACTCGATGTTGCTCGGGCACCAGGGGGCATCGGGGCGCACCGACTGCACATACTTGGCGATCGCCTCGCGGCAGGCTTCGTCATCCCACGACAGCGGCAGATGGACCACCCGCGCCGCCACCGGCTTGTTGATCTCCTCGTCGAGCTGATCCTCGGCGCTCTCCAGCAGGGTCAGCAGCGCCTCGCGGTCGACGATCCGGCTGTCGAAATGGATCTGCAGCGAGCGGATCCCCGGTGTCAGCTCGCGCAGCCCCGGCAACTGCAGCGCCTGCAGATGGAGCATCAAGGCATGGACGCGGAAACGCAGCGCCACATCGAGCACATGGGGGCCGTATTCGATCAGCAGGAACTCATCACCGGCCTGGCGGTAAACCACCTGCGGCCCCTTGGCGGTGGCCGCCAGCGTCTTGATCACACACTGGCCGCGCTCAACCCGGTAGCCCGGTTCTGTCGCCGGGCTGAGGGTGGCCACTGTCGCCAGCTGGTGTTCCAGCAGGGCCCGCGCCGTCTGCTGGCTGACCGGCACAAAACGCACCTTGTCGCCGGCCTTGAGCTGGCCGAGCTTCCAGCGGTCCGCCTTGATCACCGTGGCCGGGCAGACAAAGCCGCCGAGGCTGGGGCCGTCGGGGCCGAGGATCACCGGCATGTCGCCGGTGAAGTCGACGCTGCCAAAGGCATAGGCGTTGTCGTGAATGTTGGATGGATGCAGCCCCGCCTCGCCGCCGTCGCGCCGCGCCCAGTCCGGCTTGGGGCCGATCAGGCGGACGCCGGTACGCGAGCTGTTGTAGTGGACTTCGTAGTCACTGGCAAAAAAGGTGTTGATGTCCTCGTCAGTGAAAAAGTCAGGGCTGCCATGAGGCCCGTACATTACCCGCAGCTCGTAGCGGTTGGCCACCGCCGGCACCAGTGGTGCTGGCAGCTGGCGCCCGAGTTCGGCGCTGGCTTGTGGCTCAGCCAGATGGAGCACATCGCCCGCGAGCAAGGCGCGGCCGCCATGGCCGCCAAACTGGCCGAGAGTGAAGGTGGCGCGCGAGCCGAGATAGCGCGGCGCATCCAACCCACCAGCAATGGCCAGATAACTGCGGGCGCCCGCCCCCTGCACTTTGCCAAGTGTCAGGGTCTGGCCGGCAGCCACCGCCACCACGCGATCCAGCGCCAGCACCTCGCCATCGACATGGGCGCTGATCGGGGCGCCGGTAACGGCAATCAGGGTCGGGCAGTTAAAGCGCAGCGTCGGGCCATTGAGGGTGATCTCCAGCCCTGCCGCCTCATCGCTGTTACCAACCAGGCGGTTGGCGAGGCGAAAGTTCAGATCGTCCATCGGCCCCGACGGCGGGATGCCCACATCCCAGTGGCCGCTGCGCCCCGGATAGTCCTGAATGCTGGTCTGGGTGCCGCCCGACAGCACATCGATGGTGGTCGGACGCCAGCCGAACTCATTGAGCAGCCGGGTGTGCACCCGCCCCTGATGCAGCTCAGGCATGGCCACCACGGCACGCAGATACGGCAGGTTGGTCTCAATGCCGCTGACCCGGCTGTGGGCCAGCACCTCGGCCAGGGCGGCCAGTGCCTGGTGCCGATCCGGGCGGTGGACCATCACCTTGGCCAGCATGGGATCAAACAGCGGCGTCACCACCAGCCCGGCATGGATGAAATGGTCGATGCGCAGCTGGCGGCGATCCTGCTCAGGGAAGCTGACCTCGGTCAGCAGCCCGGAGGATGGCTGGAACTGCTTGTTGGCATCCTCGGCATAGAGGCGCACCTGAATGGCGTGACCCTGGGGCTGCAGCCCGGCCTTAAGCGTTGCCAGCGGCGGCAGCGCACCGGCCCCCAGCTCCACCATCCAGCGCACGATGTCGGCGCCCCACACCAGTTCGGTGACCCCATGCTCCACCTGCAGCCGGGTGTTCACCTCAAGGAAATAGAACTGCTCGCGCTCGCTGTCATAGATAAACTCGACGGTACCGGCGCTGCGGTAGCTGACCGCTGCCATCAACCGCTCGGCAGTGGCGTGCAGGGAACTGCGCACTTCATCGGGCACGTTCGGCGCCGGGCACTCCTCCACCACTTTTTGATTGCGGCGCTGGCTGGAGCAGTCCCGCTCACCCAGCGAGATGACGCCACCAGCGCCATCGCCGAACATTTGCACTTCGATATGGCGGGCACGGGCGATGTAGCGCTCGAGAAACACGCCGCTGTCAGCAAAGTTGTTCTGGGCCAGGCGGCGCACGCTGTCGAAGGCGCGGCTCAGCTCATCGCGGTCATGGCAGCACTGCATGCCGATGCCGCCACCACCGGCAGTGGATTTGAGCATCACCGGATAGCCGATGCGTTCGGCTTCCAGCAGCGCGCTGTCCAGATCGGCCACCAGCTCTGAGCCCGGCACCAGCGGCACCCCGGCGTCAGCGGCAAGGGCTCGGGCACGATGCTTGAGACCAAAGGCCTCCATCTGCTCCGGCGTCGGGCCAAGAAAGACAATGCCGGCCTCGGCGCAACGCCGGGCAAACCGGGGGTTCTCAGACAAAAAGCCATAACCGGGATGGATCGCCCCGGCGCCGCTGGCGCGGGCGATGTCGAGGATCTTGTCCATGTCGAGATAGGTGGCGGCAGCGGCCCCGGCGCCCAGCGGCCAGGCTTCATCGGCGGCACTGACATGGGCGGAATCGCGGTCGGCATCGGCATAGACCGCCACACTGGCAACACCCATGGCGCGCAGGGTGCGAATGACACGGCAGGCGATGGCACCACGGTTGGCGATCAGCACTTTGGTAAACATGGCAGAGCCTCTTGAGTCCGGCTGACGGGTCGTCCCGTCTGTTGTTCTGTCGCCGGCCGGGTCGTCCCGGCGGCCGTCAGCGGCTCAGGCGTCCCAGATCAGCAGTTCGATGGGGGTCGGGTTGTAGCCGTTGCAGGGGTTGTTGAGCTGCGGGCAGTTGGAGATCAGCACCAGCGTGTCGATATGGGCCTGCAGCTCGACATATTTACCGGGCGCCGAAATGCCATCAGCAAAGCTCAGGCCGCCCTCGGGCGTTACCGGCACGTTCATGAAGAAGTTGATGTTATGGGTGATGTCGCGCTTGGTCAGGCCAAACTGCGGATGGCTGGCGATGGCCAGCAGATAGCTGTCGCGGCAGGCGTGCATGCTCTTTTTGGCCAGCGAATAGCGCACGGTGTTGGACTCGGTGGCGCAGGCCCCGCCCACGGTGTCATGGCGGCCACAAGTGTCGGCGACTATGGTCAGCAGCGGCCGCTGGCGGTTGCTCATCAGCACTGTGCCCGCCTCCAGATAGACCTTGCGCTGGGCAACGATGGTGTCCATGGCGCTGTAGCGCTCGGCCGGTTCATGCAGGTTGTAGAACAGGGTATCGGCCGCCTGGTTACCCTCCAGGTCGAGAATGCGCAGCACCTGCCCGGCCCTGAGCGGATGGATCCAGTAATCGCCGGCCTCCACCACTTCGCGGTAACTGGCCGTGGCCGGCTGGCGGTTGCTCTTTGTGATCATCACAGCCTCCTTAACGGCCAACGTGGTAGAGGGCGTTGTTGTGGTAGCCTCGCCGGTTCTCCGGCCGGCTGTTCTTGCACAGATCGTCATCGGCCACTGGCGCCGCCATATGCAGTTGATAGAGCAGCGGCGCACGCGGGTAGTCACCCGGCGGATGGAGCGGATGCGGGCAAGTGTGCAGCAGCACCAGGGTATCCATCTCAAAGCGCAGCTCGACAACATCTCCGGCTTTGCTGGCGTCCGGCTGGTAACTCAGGGCGCCGCCGTCATCCGGCACCACCTTGCTGAAGAAGTTGATGCTGGCGGCCAGATCCGCCTCACCCATGCCGTACTTGGCCGCCTCGATCAGCAGGCTGTGCTGGCCGTTCTGATGACGGTCGTTGCGGTATTGCTGATAGCGGGCCTCACCAAAATTTGCGGCGATCTGGGCCGCCGTGCTGGCGCCACAGATGCTGTCATGCCAGCCCATGCTGTCATGGGTGATGGCGCAGAAGATCCGCCCCATGTCGGAGTAGAGGCAGTGGCAAGCGGTGAGCTTGAGGGTATGCTGGCATTTGAGGGTATCGGGGGCGTTGTAGCGTTCCAGCAGGTTATAGGGGTTGTAAAACAGCATGCCGACATTGACCCCACCATCGCGGTCAATCAGGCGCAGGCTGGTGCCACGCTTCATCTGGAGCGACCAGTGGCTGCCGGCCGGCAGCAGATCCTGGTAAATCAGGCTGGCATCAGACATCAGGCAAACTCCGCAGCAGGTTGGTTGAGGGCGGCCGCGATTGACGGCGGCAGCGCCTTCGACTGATTGAGGGGGATGTCGTAGGTGATGGTGGCGCCATAGGCGGTCGGCACCTGCGGGTCATGGCGCACCTTGTCAAACACCCACAGGCGGGTGCCGAGGGAGAACCCCTCTTTCAGATCGTGGGTGATCATGAACACGGTCAGGCCGTGGTCGCGCCACAGCCGCTTCATCAGCTGGTGCATATCGGCGCGAATGCCGGGGTCAAGGGCGCCAAAGGGTTCATCAAGAAGCAGAAAACGCGGCTTGACCACCAGCGCTTGAGCCAGCGCCAGCCGCTGCTGCATGCCGCCAGACAGGGCTCGCGGGTAATGGCCCTCCACATGCGACAGGCCGACGGCATTGATCATCGCCCGCGCCTCGGCCAGCGCCTGGGCGCGCGCTTTGCCGAAGAGCTTGCCAAGCAGCGGCGCGCGCTGCATCTCCAGCCCCACCAGCACGTTGCCGAGCACGGTGAGGTGCGGCAACACCGAGTAACGCTGAAAGACGATGCCGCGCTCCGGGCCTGGCTCCTGCGGCAATGGCTGACCATCCAGCAGGATCTGGCCACGGCTCGGCTGCTCGGTACCGAGCAGCAGCTTGAGAAAGGTGCTCTTGCCACAGCCGGAGGCACCGACCACCGATACGAACTCTCCGGCAACCACCTCGGCGTTGATCCGCTCCAGCACCCGGTTGTCGCCGTAGCTTTTGGCCACACTGGTCAACTGCAGCACCGGCTGTTGAGGGACTGGTGCACTCATCAGTGACCTCCTTTGCTATCAGCCTGATACCAGGGGAAGGCCAGACGTGACAGCCGGGCCAGCAGCCAGTCCACCAGCCACGCCAGCAGGGTGATCCAGACGACATAGGGCAGGATCAGATCCATCGACAAATAGCGGCGTACCAGAAAGATGCGGTAACCCAACCCTTCGGTGGCGGCCACCGCCTCGGCGGCGATCAGAAACAGCCAGGCGGCCCCCAGCGACAGCCGCACCGCATCAATCAGGCGCGGCAGCAGCTGCGGCAACATCACCCGCAGTGCCACCAGCCAGGTACTGGCACCCAAGGTCTGGGCCTTGATCAGCATCTCCTCGGGCAACTCCAGGGCCCGCGCCTGCAGATCGCGGATCAGAAAGGGGGTGATGCCCAAGGCGATCAGCACCCCTTTGGATAGCTCCCCAAGGCCGAAGACGATAAACAACACCGGCAGGATCGCCATCGGCGGGATCAGCGAGATGGCGGTGATCAACGGCGACAGCCCGGCCCTGACCAGCGGCAGCAAGCCGTTGGCCAGACCGATGAACAGGGCGATGGCCGCCGAGGCAGCCACGGCAATGCCAAGGCGCTTGAGGCTGGCCTCCGTATCCACCCAGAACACCACCTCGCCGGTGCGCACGTTGGGCTCAATGGCATTGCGCCGGATCGCCTCGGCAAACTGGGCCATCGACGGCAGCAGCTTGTCGTTGGGGTTTTCGGCCAGGCGATCCGCCGATGCCGCCAGATAGACCAGCAACAGCAGCATGAAGGGCAGTAACCCCAGCAACAGCCGGCCACCAGCACCGGGCGTCAGGTTCATTAATCGGCGCATCGCCACCTCCGGTTAGCAGTCAATCGGCTTACAGGGTGCCGTCCGCAGCCTGCTGCATAAAACTGGGGTTGAAGCGCAGCTTGATATTGCCACTGTTGCCATAGACCCCGGCCGGAGTCTCGATGCCGATGAAGCCGGCATCCGGCGCACCTTCGCCCAGCAGGCCATGGGCGAAGCTAAATTCAGCCACCTTCTGCATGGTTGCCTTGAGTTCAGCGCTGTTGGTAAAGGCCACCGCATCAGCCGCCTTGTAGAACATCTTGGTAGTCGCCAGCTGAGCTTCAAAACCGGCCAGATCCGTGCCTGAAGCCACCGCCATGGCGGTGCGTGCGGCTTTGCCGGCGTCGCTGTCGGCGCTCATGGTGGCCATGATCTCGTACCAGGCGCCGGTCAGCGCTTTACCAAAAGCCGGGTTGTCCTTGAGCACGGCGCTGTTAACCACCATCAGGTCGATGATCTCACCGGGGATCTGGCTGGAGTCGAACACCTTGGTGGCGCCCGGCATAGCCAGCATTTCAGACAGCAGCGGGTTCCAGGTGGCCACGGCGTTAACGTCGGCGGTGGCAAAGGCGGCTACCAGATCGGCATCCGAGGTGTTGACCACACGCAGGTCGCGCTCCGACAGGCCAACCGTCTCCAGGCCGCGCGCCAGCAGGTAGTGGCTGACCGACAGCTCCACCAGATTGACCTTGCGCCCCTTGATGTCCGCCAGCGACTTGGCGCCTTTAAGCACCACGCCGTCGTTGCCGTTGGAGAAGTCACCGACGATCAAGGCGGTGGAGTCGACACCACCGGCGGCCGGAATAGTCAGGGCATCCATGTTGGCCATCACGCAACCATCGAACTGGCCGGCGGTGTACTGGTTGATCGACTCGACATAGTCGTTGATCTGCACGATCTCGACTTCGATACCGTATTTTTCGGCCCATTTCTTCATGATGCCGGAGGATTCGGCGTAGTCCCACGGCATCCAGCCCACATAGATGGACCAGGCAATGGTGAACTTTTTCTTTTCCGCGGCCAGAGCGGCCGGGCTGGTGAGGGTCAGCAAGGCTGCCCCGAGGGTGAGTGCAGCGAGCAGACGGGTGAAGCAGCCTTTCATGATCAACCTCCCACAGGATTTGAGTTACACGCATGGAGGACCCGCAACGCAAGTCATCTCCCGGGCTTTTGTCCCGCCGTGTAACCTCCTGTCGGAGGTCGCCAACTCTCGGACCAGCGCTGCACCCTTGCAGCCGGAACCCTAGTCAGCCATTTGTCGAATTGTAAGCCTCGTACCCGACCACAAACTACGGGGCGGTTCCTCGATGCGTAGTTCTACCAGAGCAAAAGCCAGGCCAGTCCGATAGATGCATGTAAAACAGATAATTAGGGGCAGCCAGCAAAAGACTCTCAGCATCTTGCACACAAGATGTGCGCCACCATGACGCATCGCACCAATGATGTGCATTTGACACTATTGCCACTGCCATTGGCCGCGTGCAGCATAGCTGCCACTGCAACCGGAGAGAGGCCAGCGTGCTCAGTTACCAGCAACTCGATCTGATCGCCGACAGCTATACGCCGCTGCTGGCTGTCATCTGGCTTGGCGCCGCCCTGTGGCACTCCGCCAACGTCGATGGTTAACTGCTGCCCGTAACCTGGCAAGCGGCCTGATCGCGGCGGCCATCGTCTATGGCCTGATGCTTGTGGATCTGTGGTTGGGGTTGTGGCCGCGCTGGGGGCTGGACTACAGCACCCACAGCGCCCTGGCCATCGCGCTGGTGGTCCAGCTGTGGTGGTTGTTACCCCGCCTGCGCTGGTTGTGGCTGGGATCACTGCTCGCCTACGCGGCCCTGATGCGCTATCAGGGCTATCACAGCTGGGGGGATATGGTGACTACCGCGCTGGCGGTGCTACCCGTGTTGGTCATCGCTGCAATCATGGTCATGCAGCGACGATCCGGCAGCCATGACTAAGGACAGTGGCAATAACCGTTACTCAGGGCACAGTTAACGCTCAGGCAGAACGGGCCAGTTCCAGAAAAATATCCTGATGTTCCCTCAGGTAACGGTCAAGATGGCGACGTTGCTTACGGGTAAGGTTGACGTGCAGGTCAATGACCAGCTGGTGGACAATGGCACCGTTATGGTCGTAGACCTGCTGCAGCGGCTGTGGTCGCCGCAACTCGTAATCATGTACGAAGGCCGTCAGCGCAGAGGCGAAACCGGGCTGTTGCCGCCCTGCCAGCAAGGCCAGAAAGCGGGCGTGTTCCTGTTCGCGGTGAGCGAGGGCCAGTGATGCGCTCTCCTGCAACCGGCGCACCGCTTCGCTAGCCTGTTGCTGTTGCTGGTCGTTCAACTCGCCAACCAGAGGCTCCAGCGTTTCCACCAGTCGGGCTGCGCGGTTCTGCAGCCTCTCTGTCGCTGACGGTGCCACATATTCTTCAGCAAACTCGGCACGAGCGAGCGCGAGTGACTCCGCCAGCTCACTCACCTGCTCATCACTAAGGCTGGCCAAGACGCGGATCCCTGCCGGCAGCAAGCGGTCGACGCTGGCCTGCCACAGGGTGGACGCCTCATCTTCAATCTGCTGCAGCTGAGCAACGCTGATCCGGGGCGCAGCCAGGATCTGTGCCGTCTCCTCGGCCAGCGCTGCATAACGTGGCAACTCATGCTGGCGGTGCCATTGATGAAACTGCTGCAGCGCCTGCTCCAGTTGCTGCTGTTGGCCGCTGTCCAGGGTCACATAGTCTTCAACCTGCCACAGCAACCACCAGTCGAGAAAGCCGTAGGTGAGACGCAGCGAACAGCCGCTAATCATCACCAATAACGCCAGCAACAGCGGCAGCCTGAACTGCTTGTGCATTCGTCCCTCCTTGATCCGCCGTGGGCGGTCACCAAGCCTGCCAGCAGTTGATGACAACTGCAGGACAGCGGACATCACCGGGTTAGCCTTGGAGATCACGCAGCACCACCCAGGGCGATACCGTTACCACCCGGCGACAGGCAATCAGGCCCAGCATACCAATGAACAGGGCACCGCCCACAGGGCCCGCCACCCACAGCCACCAATGGGGCGAAGCCTGCTGTTCGAACACCAGCTGCTGCAGCCCGAGTAACAACGCCTCGGCGCCGAACACCGCCAGCAGCCCGGCAAACAGGCCAAGCGCGGCAAACTCCAGACCTATGCTGCCTAGGATCAGCCGGCGGCCGCTGCCCAGAGCACGCAAGATGCCGCTATCCTGCATGCGTGCCGCCATGCTGGCGTTAACTGCGGCCACCAACACCAGCACTCCGCCCACCAGCACCAGCCACAGCACCAGTTCGATCCCCTTACCCACCTGATCAACGATGGTGCGAATGCGCTCAATGATGCGATCGATCTCGATCACCACCAGCGTCGGATGGCTGCGCAGTAGATCATTAATGAGCAGCTTGCCACCTGCAGGCACATGGATGCTGGTCATGTAGTTGGGTGAGAAGCCATCCAGCGCACCGGGTGAGAACAGAAAATAGAAATTGGGCCGCATCGAGTTCCAGTCGAGGGTACGCAGGCTGGCCACTTCGGCCTCCAGCTCAAGGCCACCGAGGCTGAAGGTCAGGCGGTCGCCCAGTTGCAGCCCCAGTTCTGCTGCGGTTTCCTGCTCCACCGACACTCCGTGGCTGCCCGCCTGGCGCGATTGCCAGCGATCCCACCAGTCGCCGCTCACCAGCTTGTTGTCATCGCCAAAACGCTCCGCCCAGCTCAGGTTTAGCTCGCGGCGCAGGGCGTTGGATTTGGGCCGCATCTCTTCGGTGATCGGTGCCCCATTAATGGCGACGATACGCCCCAGCACCATCGGATAGAGGGAATTAGCGCTGATGCCGCGCTCAGCCAGCAGTGCCTTGACCGGCTCCACCTCATGGGGGGCGATGTTGAGCAAAAAATGGTTGGCAGCATCCGCCGGCAACTGGAGGCGCCACTGCTCGATCAGGCTGGTGCGCACGGTAAAGAGCACCATCAGCAACATCAGAGCCGCACCAAACACCAGCATCTGGGTGATGCTCTGCTGAGGTTGACGCTCAAGGTTTGCCAGAGCCAGTCGCCACACGCTACCGGCCGAACGACCAATACCACGGCCTAGGCGCAGCAGCAGCCAGGCACAACCGCCGCCCACCACCAGCACCGCCAGCAGACCGGCCACCACCGCCAAGGTCAGCTTCAGATCTCGGCTGTAAAGACCGATGAGGCCGACCACCGCTACCACCCCCAACAAGCCACGCGCCCACAGGTCGACGGCCTTGACCGTAAGTTCACGGCGCAACACCTTGAGCGGCGACACTCGTGGCAGATGCCACAACGGCGGCAGGGCAAAACAGAGCAGGCACAGCAGCCCGGTGGCCGCCCCCACCAGATAACCGTAAGGGCCAGCACTTACCAGTTCAACCCGCACCAGCGACGCGATGGTCAGGGCGATCAGGCGCTGGAACAGCTCACCCAGCAAGCAGCCACCGATGGCGGCAATGAGTGCCAGCAGCAGCAACTGAGCACTGTAGAGCCAGCGCACCTTGCTGGCGCTGACGCCGAGACTTTTCATCAGCGCCACCTGATCGATATGGCGCTCGGCAAACTGGCGGGCAGCAATGGCAATCGCCACCCCGGCCAGCAACACCCCGATCATCCCCGCCAGCATCAGAAAACTGCCACCACGGTTAAGCGCCTCCCCCAGCCCCTGCTGGGCTTCTTTGAGGGTCAAGGGGCGGTAATGGGCCCCCAGCTGGGGCGCCAGCCACTCCGTAAAGCGGTTAAGATCGCGCTCTTCACCGGCCAGCAACCAGCGATAGTTAACCCGGCTGCCGGGTTGAATCACCTCTGTCGCAGGCAGATCGGCCAGATTGATCATCACCCGCGGCCCCATCACCGAAAAGCCACGGTTGCCGTCGGGTTCACGGATCACCAGCTGGCGGATAGTCAGGGTCAACTCCCCAACCTGCAGCTGATCACCCAGTGACAAGCCGAGCTGTGGCAACAGGCGCGAATCGACCCAGGCCTCACCACGGGCGGGAATGGCGCGGGTAATGACCACGTCGCTACCCGTAGCAAAAGGGGTGGTGGATATCTCAAGTTCACCGCGCAGCGGATAGCCCTCATCGACCGCCTTGAGCGAGGCCAGCACCATCTCATCGCCAGCAAAGACCATGGAGCTGAACTCAGCCAGCTGAGCCTGCCGCAACAAGAAGCGCTCCGGCTCAATCAACCATTCATCCGGGATCGGCAACCGCCCCTCCACCACCCGGTCGGCGGCCAGATAGCTGTTGCTCTCACGGGTGAGCGAGCGTTCCATGCGTTCGGCGAACACCGCCACGGCGGTGACCACTGCCACCGCCAGCAGCAGGGCGCTGGCCAGAATGCGCACCTCACCGCTGCGCCAGTTGCGCCACAACAGGCGCCAGGCCAGCATCAGCGTGCACCTGCCGCTGGAGCAAGATACACAGGCTCACCAACCGGCGCACCGGTCAAGCCAACCACCTGGCCAGCTTCCAGCGTTAACTGCCGCCGGCAGCGCTGGGCCAGCCGCGCCTCATGGGTGACCAGAATCAGGGTGGTGCCCTGAGCCGCATTGAGTTCAAACAGCAGCTCGATGATGCGGGCACCGGTGGCGCTGTCGAGATTACCGGTCGGCTCATCGGCAAACAGCACCTTGGGTTCACTGGCAAAGGCGCGGGCGATGGCAACGCGCTGCTGCTCGCCACCCGACAGCTGGCGCGGATAGTGGTGGAGGCGATGACTCAGCCCCACCCGCTGCAGATAGCTTTCAGCGCGCGCCCGTGGCTCAGGCTTGCCGTGCAGCTCCAGCGGCATCATCACGTTTTCCAGCGCCGTCAGCCCCGGTAGCAGCTGGAATGACTGGAATACGAAACCGACCAATTCTGCCCGTACCCGCGCCCGGCCTTCTTCATCCAGCGCACTTAGCTCATGCTGGGCCAAACGGATGGTGCCACTGCTAGCGCCATCCAGACCGGCGAGAATACCGAGCAGAGTCGATTTGCCAGACCCAGAGGCGCCAACAATGGCCAGACTGTCACCGGCAGCAACCTCCAGGCTCACTTCATCCAGAATGGTCAAAGGGCCTTCCGCAGTGGTCACACGCTTGGCAAGCTGGTGGGCAACAATCATCATCGTCATCCTGTAGTACAAACCTGATGAGCAATCAGGATATTGAAAAGAACCACGCGCCATGGCACTGCGTAATGTCAGCATGCTGCTTGGCGTCAGCGTTAAGCCAGTGTTGGCATTCGTAACCGTTCAAGCAACGGTAGAAGTGTTGCCAGCCGTTAGCTTGTCCTATCGGAGTAAGAGTATGAGCCCAGTGTTATCACGACACCCTTGGTTATGGCTAGGAACCACCCTCACGCTACGTACCCTGGCCCTCTTCTGGATCACCATACTGGTCGCCTTGCCTTTGCGCGCCGACGACAAAGTGCTGCTGGTGCTGGGTGACAGCATCAGCGCCGGTTACGGCATTAGCCCGGAACAGGGCTGGGTATCGCTACTCCAGCAACGGCTTAACGACAAGGCGCTGGGTTATCGGGTGGTGAATGCCAGCGTCAGTGGCAACACCAGCGGTGATGGTGTGGGCCGCTTACCCGCGTTGCTGGCCAGCCATCAGCCAGCGCTGGTGATTGTTGAACTGGGCGGTAACGATGGCCTGCGTGGGTACCCGGTCAAGACCTTGCGCCTCAATCTCAGCCAATTGGTCACTCTCGGCCGTGAGGCCGGGGCCAAGGTGCTGTTGGCTGGTATCGAAATCCCGCCCAACTACGGCAAACGCTACAGCGATCAGTTCCGCGCCAGCTTCAGCGAGGTGGCCAGCGCCACCAACACGCCACTCGTCCCTTTCATCCTCGACGGCATCGGCACCAACCCGGAGCTAATGCAGCGCGATGGCATCCATCCCACAGCCGAGGCGCAACTGAGACTGCTCGACAACATCTGGCCCACGCTGGAACCATTGCTTTAGTCCCGTTTGCACCACAATGGTTCGCGACCCTTGCTGCCATCGTGGTGCAGCGTCCGGGATTGTGGTGCAACAATACTAAGAGCTAACGACCGGCAAGCGATCGGGTAGCTGATTCCGACAGGCACCACACACCGATCCTGCCCGGTCCGCCACGCCATCATTGGCTCGCAGCATTTTTACCGTTGCCCCGGTACAGCGGCACACCACAGTCGCTGGCGGTGCCTGGTGGAGCAACAACTGGCGCTTGGACCAGATGCTACCGGTGAGGCGGAACTGTAACTGCTGCCACAGCGACAAGCGTCGACCATTGTTAATCGCTTCTTCTAACCTTGCCCGTTCCGGCAGTGGGCCGATCGCCAAGGCACCTATCAGCACCCCGCGTTCCAGCACCACTCGGCGATAGATCTGTTTGGCCGAATCACGATACTCGCGAGTGGTGATGAAAGGGCTGCGTCGCAGCTCAGCCACCGAGCCGTGGCTGAACACCGCCACGCCCGCGATGTCACGCTGATTGACGCTCATTGACCCCACATACTGGGCCGACTCGCCCATCAGCAGCGCCGCCAGCACTGCCGCCTGCTCCAGCCCTGGGCCGACCAGACCGTGCACCACCCCGCGATGCTCCGCACAAGCACCCAGCGCATGGATACCAGCGACGCTAGTACGCAACTGGTCATCGACCAACACCCCATGGCCAGTGCGCAACTGGGCGTCGCGCGCCAACTGGGTGTTAGGACGTATGCCAGTGGCCAGAATCACTTGGCTGACCTCAATGGCGGAGCCATCACGCAGGCGCACGGCCGTTACCCGCCCGTGATCGCTCTCAATCGCCACAACACCCGCGTCCATCAGTACGTTAATTCCATTTTTTTCAATAATTTCATGCAGAATGGCGGCACCATTATCGTCGAGTCTGCTGTGCATCAGGCGTGACTCCTGCTGCACTAGTTGGACACTGGCAAAGCCATGTTCGGCCAGCGCAGCCGCTGCCGTCATACCCAGCAGACCACCGCCAACAACCGCCACCGGCAGTGATGGATCCAAGCGCTCCAGCAACCCGGGCAGCTGCTCCAGTTGATAAAACAGATGCACGCCGGCACTGCCTACCCCAGGAATGCCCGGCACCCGTGGCCGGCAACCCGTGGCCAGGATCAGGGTTTGATACAGGTGGGAGCGCCCCGCCATGTCAGTGACCGCCTGACGCCTGCGATCCACCGTCAGGATCGGCACTTCGTGGTATTCAAGGGCAGTACGCCGCCGTACCTGTGCCAACCTCTCCTGCTCGGCTGCCCCATAGGGGCGGTCACCGAACAACTGGATACGACCCCCGTAACCACGTAACCGTAGCTCTTCGATCACGGCTAATGCGGCCACATCGGTGCCCACCACCACCAGCGGCGGGCCCTGATGATCCAGCCCGCCTGGGACTGTCACGTCACTATCCATCACGCTCATGGCTGCTCCTGTGCCTTACCGCTACTGCGACTGTCAAGCAAAGACCTTGCCAGATCGGCTGGCGGCCATCGGATCCCGATATTCGCAATCGCAATGCGCTAATGCTCAACTGGCATGGCGCAGCGTTAGGCTATGCCACGGTCCAGCGTTCATGATCCAACGCCGCTTTCATTGCTTTGCCGATTTTTATCCTGTCTATCTCAGCCAACAGCACACGTCCCCGGTCGTCGCTATTAGCATTGTCTGGGCTCCACTGTGGTGCTGATCGCCCTTTTGTTGACCATCTTCCGCGGGAAATTCCTCGTTTGGCGCCTAACCAAAGCCGGGAGAACCAGCTTTAACGGCGCAACTATAGCGAGGCTGATGGGCCTTAGCAGCGAGCCACCACCGCGGGGTGTCCTTTTTCACTTGTCCTAAATTCGCAACTGCTGCCACCATCAGGTCGCCATTTCGAAAGCGCGCGCACCGTAGTGGGGTTTTAATAGCGCGCATGATCAGCCATCGCTGGTTCACCCGGACGAACGCATTGCCAAGGAGCAAGCATGAGTATCGACAAACGCCCCATCTATATCCCTGTTGCCGGCCCGGCCCTGCTGGAGAGCGCACTACTTAACAAGGGCAGTGCCTTCTCCGCCGAAGAGCGCCAGTCGTTCAATCTGGAGGGGCTGATCCCGCCGGTCATTGAGAGCATCGAAGAGCAGGCGGCGCGGGCCTATCGCCAATACCAGACGTTCAAGACCGCGCTCAACAAGCACATCTATCTGCGCAATATTCAGGACACCAACGAGACGCTGTTTTACCGACTGGTGCAGGACCATATCAGCGAAATGCTGCCAATGATCTACACCCCGACCGTGGGTGAGGCCTGTCAGCAGTTCTCCAGCATCTATCGTCGCGCCCGCGGCCTGTTTATCAGCTATGAAGATCGCGAGCGTATCGATGAGCTGCTCAACAACGCCATTCGCCATAACGTACGGGTGATTGTAGTTACCGACGGTGAGCGCATTCTTGGCCTGGGCGATCAAGGCATTGGCGGCATGGGGATCCCCATCGGCAAGCTCAGCCTCTATACCGCCTGCGGCGGCATCAGCCCGGCTTACACATTGCCCGTAGTGCTGGATGTGGGCACCAACAATCCGGAACTGTTGAACGATCCGATGTACATGGGAGCGCGCCATCCACGGATCAGCGGCGACGACTACCTAGCCTTTGTCGATCAGTTCATGGAAGCGGTGCGGGTGCGTTGGCCGGACGCCATGATCCAGTTTGAGGACTTCGCCAAACAGAATGCGGTGCCGCTGCTGGAACGCTATCAGCACCAATATCGCTGCTTCAACGACGATGTGCAGGGCACGGCAGCCGTTACCGTCGGCACCCTGCTGGCCGCCTGTAAGGCGCGTAGCGTGGCCCTGCGCGATCAGCAGATCGTATTTCTGGGAGCCGGCTCCGCAGGTTGCGGCATTGCCGAGGCGATCATCGCCCAGATGGTGGCCGAAGGGATCAGCGACAGCGAAGCCCGCCGCCGGGTATTTGTACTCAACAGCAAGGGGTTAATGGTGGAAGACACCCCCAACCTCTACGACTTCCAGCAGCGGCTGGCCCAGCCCCGGCTGGCAGTGGCCAGCTGGGACAATCGCGGCCCGGGGATCTCGCTGTTCGATGTGGTGCACAACGCCAGACCAACGGTGCTGATCGGCGTATCGGCAGTACCGGGGCTGTTCACTGAGGAGGTGATTCGCGAGATGCACAGCCACTGCCCGACGCCGATCGTGCTACCGCTCTCCAACCCCACCAGCAAGATCGAGGCGACTCCGGATCAAGTATTGAATTGGACCAACGGCGAAGCCATTGTGGCCACCGGCAGCCCCTTCCCACCAGTGACGGTGAATGGCAAGAGCCATCACATTAGCCAGTGCAACAACGTCTATATCTTTCCAGGGGTGGGCCTCGGGGTGCTGGCGTGCGGCGCCAGCCGCATCACCGATGACATGTTGCTAGCGGCCAGCCGGGCGCTCGCCGACTGCTCGCCGCTGGCCCGTGATGGTAGCGGACCGCTGCTGCCACCATTCGAAACCACCCACGAGGTCAGCCGCACCATCGCTCTGGCAGTAGCCAAGGCTGCCATTCGCCAAGGGCTGGCAATCAGCGTTGCCGACGAGGTACTGACAGACGCGATAGAACGGATGTTCTGGCAACCGTCCTATCGCCGTTACAAGCGCACGGCAATCTGAGGGATTACGGCCACAACCGCCGACTGCTCACCACTGAGTGCCTCCAGGTCCCCAGCCAGTTCATCCAGCTGGCTGCGGATCCGCTGCCGTTGTTCAGGCGTCAAGGTAGCACTCAGCCGCGCCGCCCATGTGATCCATTGCTGACGAGAATCGGCCACATGGCGTGAAAAACGCCCTCCTCCCACACGCCCGCTGTTGATCACCACATCGATCATCGCCGGCCCGAATTGCCGTGAGCCGCGTTGGGCCAGCGTCTGCTCCAGAGTGTCCAGCCACTGTTCCTGATAATCGAGCCATAACGGATAATACTGCTGCTGCCAGCGCGCCCATTCGGTCACCAGCTGCCGCTGGGCCGGCTCCATGCTGCCAAACCAGCGATCGATATCGCGCTCCAGTTTACGCATCGCATCACGCTGCACCTTGGCCAGCCCGCCCTCCTGCCAGTCCTTGCGCCGCTCCGCCTGCTTGTGGCGACGTTCAGCCATGAAGGCGGTCACCTGCTGATCGCTGAGCAGTGCCGCCACCCGGTTTGCCGGGTACTGCAAGCGTTCAGCCAGACGCCGCGTTGCCGCCTCCCAGTCATCAAGGTAGTGCGTCACCTGAGTGGTGGTCAGCGGCCCAGCCAGATCTGCGCTCAGATTACGCAAAAGACGCGCATAGCCCGGAAGCTCCTGTTGCCGATGCCAGGCTAACAGCGGTTCCAGCTCTTTGTTCAGCGCCTTCTTTTGGCGCCGATCGAGTTCGAAGTAGTCATCCAGCTTCCAGCCGATGACAAAATCGAGCCAATTGTATGCCAGACGCACAGCGCAGCTGCTGGCGCCCGATAGCACCACTACGAGCAGTGCCAACCGCCACCAGCTGCGGCAACTAACAGTCTTCAATGACAGGGCACTGACGCAACGCATCGCCTATACTCTCGCGGTCTCACCATAAGGAGGTTGTCGAGATGTCCACCATATTGCAAGAAGTCACGGTCATAGCCACCACCGCCAGCGGCACCATCGACATGTTTGTTGAGGTAAGTGTCGCCGACGCCTTTCATGAAGCCTTGCCGTTAGGGACCGCGATCAGTGGTAGCACCCAATTGGCCACGATGACTGGGCCCATGACCAGCCGCACCCTCGACAGCATCACGCCAAGTGACATTGTATTGCAGATTGCCTATGACGTTGGAGGCGCTATCTGGGTGCCGGCCGGACTCTTTGTCGTAGGTCGCGGCGCCGACGGCAGCAGCCGTCTGCTTGCCGCCATTCCCTCATGGCCATCTGCCGTCGGCTTGACCGAGTTTGGAGAGGATGGCAGAACCACAGTCAGCAGCGGCCACAACTATTTCTCAGTCACTGCGCAAGCAGTAATGGCTGCCAGCTGAGTCAGCCCGCCGGGGCTGCTTCCATCGCAGCCCGGCAGCCATCCCTGTCACTCGACGTACATCGCCTCAATTTCGTGAGCGTAACGGGAAGCGATCACCTTGCGTCGCAGCTTGAGGGTCGGCGTCAGTTCGCCATTTTCCAGTGAGAAAGGTGCCGCAAGCAGGGTGAAACGCCTGACCTGCTCCCAGTTTGCCAGCTCTTGCTGCGCAGCCTTGAGGCGCTGCTCCACCAGTTTGACCACCGCAGGATGGGCCAGCAGTTCCGCCGCAGACTGCGCTTGCAAACCCAATTGGCGTGCGAGTACTTCCAGTGTCTCAAGGCGTGGAACGATCAGCGCCGAAACAAAATGGCGGGCATCGGCAAACACCGCCACCTGTTCAATCAGCGGCTCCTGTGCCAGTACCCCTTCCACCCGCTGCGGTGCGACATATTTGCCGTTACTGGTCTTCATCAGCTCCTTGAGCCGCTCGGTGAAGTAGAGGTTGCCCGCAGCATCAATGGCGCCGGCATCACCAGTACGCAGCCAGCCATCGGCGGTAAAGGCTTCGGCCGTGGCCTCGGGCTTGTGGTAATAACCGCGCATGATGGTGGCGCCACGCACCTGAATCTCGTTGTCCGGCCCCAGCCGGACCTCGATCTCAGGCAGTGGCAAGCCGATGGACCCCATCACATAGCCCTGATCCGGGTAGCAGCTGACCGTGGCACAGGTCTCGGTCAGGCCATAGCCGTATTTCAGATGAAGGCCAAGCGCCTGAAAAAAGCCGTTAACCTTGTCATCCAGCCGCGCACCGGCGGTTGGCATGTAACGGATACGTCCACCGAAGCGTTCACGTACCTTGGACAGCACTAGGGCATCGGCCAGCGCATAGCACAGACGCTGATACCAGCCGCCACCCTCCCCCCGATTGCGCAGCTCCGCCTGTCGCGCCCCGACCGCCATCGCCCAGCCAAACAACCGCTGCTGCAGCGGGCGGGCCGCTGCGACCTTGGCCTGCACCGTCCCCATTGCTTTCTCGAACACCCGCGGCACCGCACACATCAGCGTCGGTTTGAGCTGGGGCATGACGCTGACCGCCTGCTGCGGGTCACGAATGTAGAGATTGGTGGCGCCACGATAGAGCACGTAATAACTCCAGCAACGCTCGAGAATGTGCGACAGCGGCAACATGCACAGTGAGCGATCCCTTTCATCCACCATCACCCGCTGATCGTGTAGCGCCAAGGCTGCCAGCAGATTGTCCATGCCCAGCATCACCCCTTTGGGTTCACCTGTAGTGCCCGAGGTGTAGATCAAGGTAAAAAGATCATCGCGACTGAAGCGACTGGCGCGATCGGCCAAGGCTGGCTGGTCCGGCGCTGCGGCCACAAAGCTGGCCCAACTGCAGATACGCGGGTCGTCACCGCTGACATCCTGTTGTTCAAAGACCACGATCTGGCGAATCAGCCCCTCAGCCAGCAGTACGCTAGCCACAGCCAACTGGGCTTCCTCACCCACCAGCAGGATCTGCACGCCGGCATCGGCAACGATATAGCGGGTCTGCTCCAAGGTGCTGGTGGGATAGATCGGCACCGGCACACCACGGGCGGCCAGAATCGCCAAATCGGCGATGGTCCACTCTGGCATATTGCGGGCCATCACCCCAACCCGGTCGGTTTCACAATGACCGGCGCGGATCAAGGCGCTGGCGGCGCGTTCAACCAGTGCCATCATTTCACCCCAACTGGCCTGCTGCCAGCACTCCTGCAACTGCCATTCGTAGGCAGGCCTTTCACCATGAAGCAGCGCCAACTGGCGGAACAGGCTGACAATGTGGCTAGCGCCAGCGGCAGAAATAGCAGCGGTCATACAACAGGCCTCAAACTGGGGAGCGCCATGCTCGCAGCATGGCCTTGAGGCTACAAGTGTAAGCTCAAATTAGCCAGTTGGCCGCAGCAGCACCCATGTCAGCCAGATTTGACGGGGCGCTGATGCCAGCTCTCCGGGCAGCGGGATGTGCCTTTATCAAACATCAGGGTGACCTCAGCCACCGTCACCCCAAACTTGCGGATATCGGCACGATTGAGCAGATAGCGCTCATCGAGCTGATACAGCCAGTCATCGAAAGTGACGGCATAGCTGCTGCCATCAACGTCGATATCCATGCCATAACGCCAGTTCATGGCGAAACCACCAACAACCCCTGCCGCCTCACCCTTGACGTCTGCGGCAGTGCCCACGTAGCCCTCTAGGCTGGGTCTTAGCGTCCAGATCCGTTGCTGGCGTTCGCCATCATCAAAATAGAACTGCTCATCCAGGGTCCCGACCCCATCGACCCAACGGCCTTCGAGCTCGACACACATGCGACGGGTCACGGCGCTGCGGTAGTCCTGTACCGTGCCCACGGCGATCAAGGTGCCGCTGAGGTATTCCTCCAGCTTCAGCGGTGGCTGCTCACCGACGTAGTGCTCCGAGGCAACACCGCAACCAGCAAGAATCACTGCCGCACCAACAGCCAGGTATTTCATGGTTGCTCTCCACCGATCAGCTGAGCCCGCAGATCCGGTGCCGATGTGTGGGGCGACAACCAGATGTCGAGGAAGGCACGGCCGAACTCAGGGGCGCTGACCACGCCAATGGCTGAGCCGTTGTGATAGAAGTGGGTTAGCCCCTCCACATCGACCACCACGGCCAGTTGATCGCCGCGACGTACATCAGGCCAAAGCTGGCGCAGCGAGGCCAGCCACTGCTGCTGCTGGGGATGATCGACCCATTGGGGCTGCTGCTGCCACTGTTCGGCAGTGGCTTCTACCAGATCCTCAGCCTCAATATCGCGCAGGTAGGTCAATTCCAGCGCCACAGGTAGCGCCCCCTGGAGCTGGCCGGGCCAAGATGAACTGGCAGCAAACAGGCGGGCATCGTAAATATCAAAAAAGTAACGGCTGAACCGCCCCTCCCCCAGCGGTTGTAACGGCTGAGGCCAGGGGGCGGAGTGGGCGCCACTTGAGGCTTGTAACAGTGTCGTGGTCAACAGCAGCGATAGCAGCAACGACAAACGAATCAGCATCATGGTCTCTCCGGTGAGTGCAGACCTTAAGGCCGCATTGGGCCATGACGGTATTACGTCTGATGAGGGCGTTTAGACCACCGTTGTTCCAGCTTGAATGCAACAGGCAACAGCACCAGCCAGCCGGCGGCCATGGCCGGGTAGGCAACCAGCGGCCCGAGTGGCAGGCTGGCGGCACCCAGCGCCACCCCGGCGAGATAGGTAGAGGGTACTAACAAGCCGACGCTGGCCAGCGTCAACCAGCTGCTGCGCCGCAGGAAAAACAGCGCATGAGGCAGACCCAAGGCAAAGCTCACCCACAGCAGCGCCAGCCACGGCGGCGGCAACAGACCTTGGGGTTCAAACTGCAGGATCGACAGCCACTGCCACAGGGCATCAATGGCGTAGCCGGTGGGCGCCAACCACAGCAGCCGGCGCAGATCAGCCTTACGCCAGGGGCTGAACCACCATTGGCCGACGACCACCGGCAGCGCCCACCACCAAGGGTAACCCAGCACCAGATAGAGCCAGAGCAGGTTGGATCCAACCAGATTCAGCCCCCACCATAGTCGGCCGTCGTCGAACTGAATCTGATTCATCGACGGCTTAGCGCTGCGGTGTCGCGGCCCGTTGGCGCGGCTTGGTCATCAACAGATGAACCGTGCTGATCGCCCGCTCGCGGAAACCGCCCTCGCAATAGCACAGGTAAAAGCGCCACAGCCGGATAAAAGCCTCACTAAAGCCCAGCTCGCGCACCTGCGGCAGGCTGGCCTCAAAGCGGCTACGCCAGTCGGCCAGGGTGCGAGCATAGTCCAGACCAATATCCTCGACCTGACGAATCACCATATCGCTACGCTCGGCCACATGGCGGGCCATTACCGCCAGCGATGGCAGACTGCCACCGGGAAAGATGTAGCGCTGGATGAAATCAACCGACCCCACATATTGGTCGTAGCGCTGATCGGCGATGGTGATCGCCTGGATCAGCGCCATACCATCAGCCTTGAGCAACCGACCAAGCTGGGTGAAATAGCGCGGCAGATACTGGTGACCAACCGCCTCGATCATCTCCACCGAAACCAGCTTGTCGTACTGGCCGCTGAGGTTGCGGTAATCCTCTTTGAGTAGGGTGATCTGCCCCTCTAACCCCTCATCGCGCACAAGCTCACAGGCATGCTGATACTGAGCATCGGAGATGGTGGTGGTGGTCACCCGGCAGCCGTAATGACGCGCCGCGTAAACCGCCAGACCGCCCCAGCCGGTGCCGATCTCCAGCAGATGATCGCCGGGCTTAAGCTGCAGCTTGTCGCAGATCACCTTGAGCTTGTATTCGGCTGCGGCCTCCAGGTCCATTTGCTCGTCAGCATAGATGGCACTGGAGTACATCATGCGCGTATCGAGAAATAGCTGATAAAAGGGGTTGCTCAGGTCGTAATGGGCAACGATGTTGCGCTTGCTGCCGCTGCGACTATTACGGTTGAACAGGTGGTGCATGCGGCTGATGGGCCCCGTCAACCAGCTGGCTGCCCGCTCCAGCCGATCCAGCGCAGGCAGATTGCGGCAGAACAGCTGTACCAGCGCGGTAAGATCGTCACAGCACCAATCGCGGCGAATATAGGCCTCGGCAACACCAATAGAGCCCCCGCTGAGCAGGGCTCGCCAAGTACGCGGATGGTGGATCTGGATCACCACCGGCTCACCGCCTTCGCCAAAATCACTGACCTGACCCTGCTCGACTACCCGCAGGCGGCCATCGCGTAGCTGCTCAAGGCAACTCAGCACCATGCGCCGGGCGATGCTATCAAGCCAACCATTCGCTGATTCGCGGGTCTCGGCCGCAGTACGGCCCAGTAATGCGCGTTCACGCTCCATCGTTACCTCGTTGTGCCGGATGGATGGGAATGATAGCGAGCGCCGCGCCACCACAGACGCATTGCCTGCCAATAGATTCCCCAAACAATCTTGATGGTCATGGCCGGTGTACGCAGCAACAGCCCCTTCAGATTGCTCGCCGTTAGCGGTTGTCGTTGCAAGTCGATGCCGGCCTCAAACTCCTGGTGCTCGCGCCAATTGGCAAGGACCAGCCGCAACCGCTCACCGGGCACGTCAATCTGCCAGCGATAGCGCATCTCCAGCGGCATAAAGGGCGACACATGGAAGGCCTTCGCCGACTCCACTACCTCACCGGTAATCGGCACCAGATAGCGGTGACGCTCCAGCCAAGGGGTGTTGCTGACCTCGGCCATCAAGCTATGAGGATGTTGGTCATCATCGCCATAGAGGTAATAGAAGTTAACCGGGCTGAAATAGAAACCCAGATAACGGGCGTTGCACAGCACTCGAATACGCCTGATCGGCTGGCTGCAACCAAGCGCCCGCGCCTCCGCCTCTGCGGCTTCGCGCCAGCAGCCTGGGCGGTGACGCAGGTGGTCGCTGCGTCTGAGGCTGGCGATTGCCCGCTGCTCAAGCCCGAGCCAGGGGCGTAGCCCCTTCAGCTGCTCCAGTTCATCCAGATCGATGAACAGCATGAACAGCTCATAGCTGAAGCTATGGGCTGGCTTCGCCCGCTCATGCCAGACCCGGCCACGATAGATGGCATGCGCTGGCTGTTGTGAGGATTCGGCGCTCACAGGCTATCGCCCAGCTTTTCCACCACCCTCACCGCACTGCGCACCCCATCTTCATGGAAGCCGTTAAACCAGTAGGCGCCACAAAAATGGGTGTGGTTGATGCCAGAGATCTCGGCCCAACGTTGCTGAGCCTCGAAGGCGGCAACACTGAACTGGGGGTGGCTGTAGCGGTAACGGCCCAGCACCTTGGCCGGGTCGATACGGTCGCTGGCATTAAGCGTGACGCAGAAGGTCACAGGCGCATCCAGCCGCTGCAGGATGTTCATGTTATAGGTGACCGCCGCGGGGGCCTGATGGTCGCCATTGAGGTTGTAGTTCCAGCTGGCCCACGCCTTACGCCGCTTGGGCAGCAGCTTGATGTCAGTGTGCAGCACCACATCATTGACGGCATATCCCAGCTGGCCGAGAAGTTCGCGCTCGGCAGGAGTGGCATCGCCCAGCAGGGCCAGCGCCTCGTCGCTGTGACAGGCGAGTACCAGCTCATCAAATTGCTGTTCTTCGCCATTGGCCAGATGCACACTGACCACCTCGCCACTGCGGATGATCTGCTTGACCGGTGTGGCCAACCGCAGTTCGCCGGGGAAGGACTTGAGAAAGGCCTTCACATAGCTGTGGGAGCCGCCCTTAACCACATACCACTGCGGCCGATCGGCAATATTCAGTAGACCATGATTGTTGAAAAAGCTGAGGAAAAAGCGCAGCGGAAACTCGCGCATGCCGGCCAACGAGGTGGACCAGATCGCCGCCCCCATGGCCAAGATGTAGTTCTCGGCAAAGTAGTCCGACAAGCGGTGGCGAGCCAGAAAGTCGCCGAGAGTCTGCCCCTCGCCTTCACCTTTGGCCGCGCTGGCTTTGCACAGCTTGTTAAAACGCAGGATCTCCAGCAGGAAGTGATAAAAGCGCGGGTTGAACAGGTTACGTTTCTGGGCAAACAGGGTGGCCAGCGAGTTACCGTTGTACTCCAGCCCGGTACGCTGATTGCTCACCGCAAAGCTCATCTCCGTCGGCAATCCTTCAACCCCGAGCTGGGCTATAAACCTCTCAAACAGGGGATAGGTGCGGTCGTTGTAGACAATGAATCCAGTGTCTATAGCGTATTTCTTACCAGCTACCATCACCCCCACGGTATGGGTGTGGCCGCCAAGATAGTCGTTGGCCTCAAACAGGGTAACCTGATGGCGGCGTGACAAGACGTGAGCAGCAACGATGCCAGCGACACCGCCGCCGACAATAGCAATCCGTTTCATCGGCGCATTCTCCGTGCTGCTGCCCGCTGGACGGTCAGGGGCAGGTGTTGCAACCACCTTAGCATCGCCATCAGTCTGAGCGGAAAGCGGATTTCATAACGTTTGTGATCTATGCCACGCATGATGCGGGCAGCCGCATCGGCCACCGGCAACAGCGTCGGCATGGCGAAATCATTGCGCCTGGTAAGTGGCGTATCGACAAATCCAGGCTCGATCAGGCCAACACTGATGCCGTAAGGCTCCCAATCGGTGCGTAGCGAACGGGCCAGATAACTGAGCGCCGCCTTGCTGGCGCCGTAGGCTTCGGCCCGCGGAAAGGGAAAGTGAATCGCGGCCGATGACACCAGATAGATCCAGGGATCGCGGCCAGCAGCCAGCAACGGCCGCATCGACGTCAGCAGGTGAACCGCCCCCATCACATTGGTCTCCAGCATCGCCCGCATCACTGTCGGCTCCAGCGCACCGTCATCGATGTAACGACAATCCCCTGCGGCGTGGATCACCAGATCCAGAGCGCCAGTATCTGCCCCCATCCGACTGGCCGCTGCGGCAACGCTGGTCTCATCGGTCACATCCATGATGAGCGGGATAACGGTGGCAGGGGCCAGACGGGCAGCGAGCAGTTGCAGCTTGTCCTGCGAGCGCCCGGCAGCAAACACCCGGGCACCGCGCCGGGCATAACCTTCGGCTAACGCCTCACCGATGCCGCTACTGGCGCCAGTAATCAATACCCGTAACGGCTGCGTGCTCATGCCGCCACCTGGCGCTTGATCGCCCGCACCACAGATCCTACCAGCGGCAACTGCTCATAGAGCATGGCGCCGACATCGAAGAAGTCGCGGTGATAACGGATCTGCTGGTCATACTTGAGCCAACTGCAACCTTCCACCACTACAGCCTTACCACCGCCGAGGCGGGGATGGCGCAAGGTCATGCGCCAGCTCAGCACCTCATCCCCCAGGCGGCCGGTGTGATCGAGCAGCTCGAAACGGCATTCATCAACCCGCTGATAGAGGGTGGCAAAGTAGCCCTTGATGGCTGCCAAACCCTCAAGGCAGTGCAGTGGGTCAACAAAGAGGGCATCGGCCCCATAGAGCTCATCGAGCAACTGCAGATTGCCGGCACCGAGTTGATTAAACAGCTCAACAAAACGCGCAACCATCGGTGATGGTGAATGGCTCATGACCCAACCTCCTGCAAACTGGAAAAAGCCGCCAATGCCCGCTCACGCCCCAGGCGCAGATCCACGATTGGCTGAGGGTATCCCAGACGCTGGGCCACCAGCGGTGCCCGGCCATGGGGATCGTGGATCGCCTTGTTGCTCAGGGCGGCCAGCTGCGGCAGCTGGCGGCGCAAAAAGATTCCGTCAGCATCAAAACGCTCCGACTGGCTGATCGGATTAAAAATGCGGAAATAAGGGGCGGCATCGCAGCCGGTCGACGCCGCCCACTGCCAGCCCCCGTTGTTGGCAGCAAAGTCGCCATCAATCAGATGACGCATAAAGAAATCCGCACCGCGCCGCCAGTCGATCAACAGATGTTTGGTCAGGAAACTGGCCACCACCATGCGCAGCCGGTTGTGCATCCAGCCCGTATCGCGCAGCTGGATCATGGCGGCATCAATAATGGGAAAACCGGTCCGCCCCTCACACCAAGCCGCAAAGTCATCATCGCCCTGACGCCAGGGCAGCCGGGCGGTCTCCGGCTTGAACGGCTTTTCCATCACCAGAAATGGCAACAGGGCGCAGAGATGGCGGTAAAACTCGCGCCAGCACAGCTCATTCAGCCAGCTGGCGGCGCCGCCTTCGGCCAACGCCAAAGGCTCCGGCTGGCGCATCAGCAGTGCATCCAGCGTCTCATTCATACCGAGCATGCCCAAGGTAAAAGCCGCCGACAGCTGGCTGGTACCTGCCACTGCTGGTAGATCGCGCTGCTGGTGGTAATGATGTAGCGGACCATCGGCAAAGTGCTGGAGTTGCTGCCAGATCTCGCTGCGGCTCGCTGCCCACGGCTGACTGGATAACTGCGGCACAGCGGCAAAGGCAGCATCGATCTCAGCAATGGTACTGCTGGCGTGTGGGTTAGCTGCTCCCCGTCTAGGACTGGGAGTCACCGCCGGTACGCCATCAGTTAGCAGCTTGCGCAGCAGTGCCCGGCGAAACGGCGTGTACACCTTGTAAATGTCGCCAGCCCCGGTCAATACGCTGCCGGGGCGCACTAAGGTGCCATCAGCATGACTGACCAGACGCCGGCCTTCGCCCTCGAGTCGGCGCGCCACCTTGAGATCACGGCGCTGTTCATCCAGCAGCAACTCAGCGTTGGCGTGGACCTCTTGCGCCCCCAACTCCCGCATCAGCTGAAGCATCACGGTTCCGGCATCGCTAAACCAGTCACAGGCGATCACCCGCAAAGCGACCTCACGCTGGCGCAATTCACTGCATAGATGATGCAGACGGCGGCGGATGAGATCGACCTTGCGCGGCGACACGCCATGGCGTTGCCATGTTTGCACCGGCACCAGATAGACCGCCACTACCGGCTCTCCGCCAGCGTAGGCGGCCGCCAATGCTGGGTTATCTTCGACACGCAGATCGTTTCTCAGCCAAACCAACTGGGTCACAGCCGATACCTCGTATGCCGGATTTGCGGGAGATTACAGTGGCTGACGCAAACGCATGTCGGCCGGATAGGGATCAAAATAGGCTTGGGTGCTGAGATAGGGCTTGGGATGTCGACGCAGGTGATGACGGATCAAGGTCAAGGGGGCTAGCAACGGCAGCAGCCCCTGACGATATTCAGCAATCGCCGCTGCCAGTTCCTGCCGATCTTCAGGTGCCAGATCACGCTTGAAGTAACCCTGAATATGGGCAAGCACATTGGCGTGGTGGGCGCGACCGGCAATCTGCTTGAGCGCCGCCATCATCAGTTCAAGATAACGATCGGCCAGCGCAGGTTCGCTGGCTGCACGCCCGGCTTCCGCCACCAGCGGCCCCAGTTCACGGTAAGCGGCCGAAGCCTGGGCCATCAGCACCAGCTTGTAGCTTGAATGAAACACCACCATCGCCCGCGGCAACGGCAGCTGGCTGGTGAGCAGCCGCCAGCGCGCCAGGGCAAACACCCGCATCACGAAATTCTCACGCAGCAGCGGATCGTTGAGGCGACCACTTTCCTCCACCGGCAACCAGGGGTAACGGGCCATCAGCCGCGCCGTAAACAGCCCCACCCCATCTTTGGTGGCCATACCCGAGTCGCCGTAGATCTTGACCCGCTCCATACCGCAGGTCGGCGAGTTATGGCAGACGATAAAACCACTCAGATCCGCACAGTGATCGACAATGCGCTCGCTGGCCTCAGCCAGCGCATCGGTCACATCGATCGGTTCACCATGAGAGTGACGCAGGCGAATGCCATCGGCAGTCGCAAGCTGGCGAATGGCCGGACGCGGCGAGCCCAATCCAGCCGCCATCTCCGGACAGGCCGGACGAAAGCGTACATGCTGGCCAAGCTGGTCCATAGCGAAAGACAGCCGTTTATGACCACCATCAAAACGCACGGTCTGACCCACCAAACAAGCGCTGATCCCGACGACAGGCTCCATCCGTTTCTCCAACTCGCTCTTTTTCTAATTGTTACGCGCGCAGGAAAAAAGGGATCGAAAACGGCAAAAAAAAGCGGAACTTGCGTTCCGCCGTTTAATTTGGGGAGAAGCTTACTCAGCTTTCAAAACAGTTCACGTACCGACCGTTCATTCTCAGCCATCCACACCGGCTGCTCGCTGGTTTTCAGCCAGTAGCGATGGAGATAACTGTACAAACGGGCCCGATCCGCGCGCCAAATGGCAAAAGGAAAGGCTATACATCCAACCACAACAGCGAACAGGCGGCGAACCAGGACAACCCAAGGGGCGTACGACTGATACATGATGAACCTCCTGTCAGCTGTGTCGTTGATGTGAACTCTATCACAGTGATTCGTCACCCGACAACATGAAAATTTGAGAGCTGTCACACAAAACCGGGGGCTAACCCCAAGACGATGGCTCGCGCTGAAAGCGGGTTACAAAATCGGGAGGCGCCATAAACACCAACGGCCACATCATGTGGCCGTCGAGGTCAATCTAGCTTGATCTGGCGCAAACTGGACAGGATTGCCCACTGGACGGCCGACTAACTTAGTCGTCACCGTCCTCAATTTCAGCCGTTGAGCCTTCGACCCGGGCCTTGAGCTTCTGCCCCGGACGGAAGGTCACTACCCGCCGCGCCGAGATCGGAATGTCCTCACCAGTTTTCGGGTTACGCCCCGGTCGCTGATTCTTGTCGCGCAGTTCGAAATTGCCAAAGCCGGACAATTTGACCGGCTCGCCCGCTTCAAGCGCGCTGCGGATCTCTTCAAAAAACAGCTCTACCAGATCCTTGGCGTCGCGTTTGGTAAAGCCCAAGCGGTCACTCAGGTGCTGGGCAATGTCGGCTTTGGTCAACGCCATAGACTTATTCCCTCAAGGTTGCCTGCAACTCAGTACGCAGACCTGCAACGACTGCAGCCACAACGGCCTGGATATCGTCATCCGCCAGCGTTCGCTGCAGATCTTGCAGGGTCAACGCCAGCGCCAGGCTCTTGTGACCAGCGGGAACACCGCGGCCTTGGTACACGTCGAACAAGTCTATGCCAACTAACTGATTTCCGCCAGATTTCCTGATCACATCGAGAACTGCGGCGGCGCTCACATTCTCATCGACGATGATCGCGATGTCACGACGGTTGGCGGGGAAGCGCGACAGCTCCTGCGCCAGTGGCAAACTGCGGCGGTCAATGGCCTGCAGGTCCAGCTCGAACAGGTAGATCGGGCCGTCCAGACCCAGTGCTTCTGCGGCTTTCGGGTGCAAAGCCCCCAACCAGCCGACCCGTTCACCGTCACGCTCGATGCGGGCGCTCTGGCCCGGATGGAGGGCTTTGTGGCGATCCGCCACAAAGCAGAAACTGTCGCGTTTGGCGGTCAGCGCCAGCAGTGCTTCAACATCGGCCTTGAGATCGAAGAAATCGACCGGGCGTTTGGCTTGTCCCCACTGTTCGTTGGTCACAAGCCCGCTGATCACACCCGCCAGCATCGGCCGCTGCTCCACCACATCCCCCCCTTTGGGGTGATAACGCAGGCCGCTTTCGAACAGCCGTACCCGCCCCTGCTGACGGTTGCGGTTGTGACGAACCGCAGCCAACAAACCCGGCCACAGCGACAGGCGCATGGCCGACATCTCAACCGAAATTGGATGCGGCAGGATCAGCGCATCTTCCCCGGGGAACAGCAACTGCTGCTCCTGCGGATGGACAAAGCTGTAGGTAATGGCTTCCTGATAGTCGCGATCCACCAACAGCGTGCGCAGTCGGCCCAGCGCCAGCTGACTTTCATCCTGTGGCAGCATCGCCAGACCGCCCTGCGGTGGTACTTTGGGCAGGTTGTTGTAGCCATAGATGCGGGCGATCTCTTCGATCAGATCCTCTTCGATAGCGATATCGAAGCGGAACGCTGGCGGCACACAAAGCCAGCCGTCGGCGGTCTCAGTCGTCTGCAGGCCAAGGCGCACCAGAATGGCCTCGACCGTCGCATCATCAATAGCATGGCCAAGCAGCTTGCCAATCCGGGCACGACGCAGCGCTACCGGCTGACGTTGCGGCAGATGAGTTTCGCTCACTGCCTCGACGACCGGGCCGGCGTCGCCGCCGACAATGGCCAGCAACAGCTCGGTGGCCCGCTCCATGGCGCGACGCTGTAGTGTTGGATCAACGCCGCGCTCATAGCGGTGGCTGGCATCGGTCTTCAGACCATAGCGACGGGCCCGACCGGCGATCGCCGTCGGGTTAAAAAAGGCGCTTTCAAGAAAGATATGGCGTGACTCGCCACTAACACCACTTCCAGCACCACCGAAGATACCGGCCATGGCCAGCGCCTTGCGCTCATCGGCAATGAGCAGGGTGCTGTCATCGAGGGTTACGGTGTGACCATCAAGCAGGGTCAACTGCTCACCACTGGCGGCAAGACGTACATGGATGGCACCTTCGAGTTTATCGAGGTCGAAGGCATGCATTGGATGACCGAGTTCCAGCAGCACGTAATTGGTCACGTCCACCACCGGATCGATGCTGCGCACCCCACAGCGACGCAGTTTCTCTTTCATCCATAGCGGTGAGCTGGCGCCCGGATTGATATTGCGCACCACCCGGCCCAGATAGCGCGGACAGGCAGCCGGGGCGTCCAGATGAATGCTAAGGCTGTCGCTGATCGTGGCAGCCACAGGCTGCTGCCCAGCATCGAGCAGATCAACGCCGTTGATCACCGCCAGATCCCGGGCGACACCAATAATGCCCAGACAATCGGCGCGATTGGGGGTGAGACCAATCTCGATGGTGACATCATCCAGGCCGAGATAGGTGCGCAGATCAGCCCCCACCGGCGCATCGGCCGGCAGCTCGATCAGGCCATCAGCCTCTTCACTGATACCCAGCTCCTTAGCCGAGCAGAGCATGCCAAAGCTAGGCTGGCCGCGCAGCTTGGCTTCGCGGATCACCAGATCGCCCGGCAATATAGCACCGACCATGGCCACTGCCACTTTGAGATCAAGGCGACAATTGGCGGCGCCACAGACGATCGGCAGCAATTCGCCACGGCCCACATCAACCTGGGTCACGCGCAATTTGTCGGCATCCGGGTGCTGCTGGCAGGCCACTACCTGGCCAACCACCACGTTGCTAAACGAAGCGGCTACCGGGTTAACACCATCGACTTCCAGACCAGCCATGGTCAGCTGTTCGGCTAGCGTCGCGCGATCAACGCCCGGGTTGACCCACTCGCGCACCCACTGTTCAGAAAATTTCATGTACTAGCTCCCGGGCTCAGGCGAACTGCTTGAGAAAACGCAGATCGTTCTCGAAGAAGGCGCGCAAGTCAGTCACGCCATAACGCAGCATGGTCAGGCGCTCAACCCCCATACCGAAGGCAAAGCCGGAGAACTCTTCCGGATCTATGCCGACCGAACGCAGCACATTGGGATGCACCATGCCGCAGCCCAAGACTTCCAGCCAGCGGCCATTCTTGCCCAGCACGTCTACTTCTGCGGATGGCTCGGTGAACGGGAAGAACGAAGGACGGAAGCGGATCTGCAGATCCTCTTCGAAGAAGGCATGGAGGAAGTCATGCAGAATGCCGTGCAGGTCGGCAAAGCTGACATTGCGATCCACCAGCAGCCCTTCCACCTGATGGAACATTGGGGTGTGGGTCTGGTCGTAATCATTGCGATAGACACGGCCCGGCGAAATGATGCGCAGCGGCGGCTTTTCTTTTTCCAAGGTGCGGATCTGGACACAGGAAGTCTGGGTACGCAGCAACAGGTTGCTGTTGAAATAGAAGGTGTCGTGATCGGCACGGGCCGGATGGTGTTCCGGAATATTGAGGGCATCGAAGTTGTGGAAAGAATCCTCCACTTCTGGCCCTGATTTCACCTCAAAGCCCAGCTCGGTAAAGAACTTCTCAATGCGCTCAATGGTGCGGGTCACCGGGTGCAGGCCACCGGTTAGGGCACCACGCCCCGGCAGGGTGACGTCAATGCGCTCAGCTTCCAGGCGGCTGTTGAGCTCGGCCTCGGCCAATGCCTGTTTACGCGCATCCAGCTGCTCACTGACGCGATTTTTGGCTTCGTTGATCAGGGCACCGGCGCGCGGCCGCTCCTCAGCACTGAGACCACCGAGGGTCTTCATTACCTCAGTCAAGGTACCTTTTTTGCCAAGAACCTTGACCCGCACCTCTTCGATGGTGGCGACATCAGTGGCCGCCGCGATCGCAGCCAAGGCATCGGCTGTGATCTGATCCAGCTGCTGCATGCAATGCATTCCGTATTATCTGAGGAAGAACCGCCAACGGCGGCCAAGAGCGGGCATTTTACACAATTTCCCCCTGCTGTTGAGGGGGTTGAGCATGAGCTGACAGGGACGCCGATTATCTCGACAGATTAGACGGACAGCGGCACAGAAACCGGAATATTGAGTTGGTCGAAACGCTCACGCCAATGCTCCAGATGCCGCTCGGTGATCCAGGGCATATCGCGCCGCAGATTAGCTTGGGTCAGCACGGTAAGACGCAAAAAGTCGATGTCATTGAGGTCCGGGCCCTCCACTTCCAGCAGCGACAGACGCTGGGCATAGTTCTTTTCCAAGCCCCAAAACTGCAACAATGGCACTACGACGCGGTGATTGATACGCAGTGCCATCTGTTCCAGCTCTACCCCACCCAACTGGGCGGCTAGGTCCTTGTCGCTGGCGGCAACAGTGATCACGCCCAGCGCACCGGTGAAAAAGAGCACCGCCGAAGTGATCACATCGGAAACATCCACCTTGAAATGGTGCGGCAGACTGTTACCTCGGCGCCGCCAAAAGTGATCGCCAGCACCTCGCACCATCTCCCAGCTACGCAGCCAGTTACGTTGCAGTAAAGGTACAAAGCGCGGTTCAAGACTAGTGCTCTGGTGAAGCTGGCGCGACATGTAAACCAACGACAGGCTACCGACGCGCTGCACTCCAAGACGGCGGATCGCGTCAAGCACGCGACGGCATTCATCCTTACCGTAACCATAGAGCGCCGAGTTGGCCAACTGCAGCAAGTAACCAGCAAAGGCGGCGTCCTGCACCACCACCCGCTCGACATCATAGGCATCGGCGTTGTCGTCACTGCAGACCCTGCGCACTTGGACCACCTGATCCGGCAGTGCCAGCAACGTGTGCTCGCCCTGAGACAAGTGCTCTTTAAGCGCGGGCACCAGCAGTTGGACAAACTCGTTCAATTCCACAGTCATTGATCCTTATGACAACCAACAGAACAAGTATCAGTGCCAAGCCCCTGGCTGCTACGGCAGTTGGCCGCAACGTGATCGTCATCACTAAAGATAGCCTAACTGTTAGCCATGGAAGAGTATTTGAACTCTGAAAACGCCGCCACTGCAGCCATTGCCAGTTGTCAGCAAAAAAAACTTGCAGGCCCCAAACCACTTGGATAACATGCGCGCCGCTGTCACGGAGTAACACCGGAAACAGCAACTACGCCGAAAAGCGTCTGTAGCTCAGTTGGTTAGAGCGCTGCCTTGACATGGCAGAGGTCACAGGTTCGAGTCCTGTCAGACGCACCATCTAAAGTCTCTTAAATCAAGCACTTAACAATCATCGTCACGACTCGAATGAGCGCCCTTGGTGTGCCACTTCGCGTTTCGATAGATTTCGTTAGTCATCAATCGATTAGCTACTGTGCCCGATGGCACTGACGACGGCTGCTGTGCCAGATTTGTGTCAACAACAGCAGCGTTTCAGCCCCTCTCCGACACGCTAGCGCGCCCCCTGCGCCCTGTCCAGCGGACCCCAACTGTGCCAGCTGTGCCAAAGATCCAGAAAGGCACCTGTCACAACCCAGGGGTTAGTCAAAACTACTGTTGAAGGGATCTGAATGATCAATAGCGCCACAGATCAGCAGCGCCACGCTCAACTGAGTCATCCGTTACCGGCCTGCTACCGACAATACCGGCACTAGTCGGGCAATGTTGAGGGCATCATCCAAAGCTCGATGGTGGCTGCCCTCCAGCGTTAAACCGGCGATGGTCAACGCTCGGCTCATACCTACTTCGCGGATCCGGCGCGCCTTGGCAAACTCCCGCTTGAGATTGCGGTGGGCGATCCCGGCCAGCGGATCGGCGCAGCCGTGACGCACGCAGTCACGGGCGATCTGCTGGAGGTCAAAGGCACCCCAACTCCCCCACTGACGGATCTGATGACGGGCAGCAAAAGCTGCTAGGGCATCGGCCACCTCTGGCCACAAAACAGCTTGGTCGACATCGGCCTGACTAATGCCAGTCAGCGAGCGACAGAACTCCGTTAGCTGAGGCCGCTCAAGCGGCCGCACAAAGGTCTGAAAGCGATCTATCACCTTCCCATGTTGATCCAGCACGCAGGCCCCGACTTCGATGATCTCCATCGCCACTGGCATCAACTCGGGCGCCTCGAAGCAGGTCGCTTCGAGATCGATTACCAGAATCAGCCCGGCACCTAAGGCATGGCCTGCCACATCCATCATCTGTCCCTGGCCCTACTCTCAGTTGGTCGCATCTTAGCCATCACTATCGGCCACTGTCCGCCACACGGACAGCAACAGTCGGCCTAATTGGCTATTGCCGTAACCTGCCTGGCAACACAATGCGCCTTGGCGGGCCGCCAGTGCAGCGAAAGTAACTGTGGCTGGCGTAATCACCGCGGCTTACCTTGGGCGGTAATCATTGCAATACAAAAAATAGAGGTAGGTGGCAGTGCCAACCGGTTCGTGTCGGTCTACCCATTCGGCCTTTGTGACCGAGTGAACCGATGCAGCACATCAGCCCTAAGATGCAGAAGCTACTCTCGCCACAAGCAGTATTGAACCAGCGCTTCCTCGACACTCTGCCGCGTACTCAAAAGCAGAAGACCTGTCACCGTTGCTCCTTCAGGCGAGACCTGGTAAATCAACCGTTGCTGACGTGCAACATCGATATATTCGCGCACATTGGCGCGCCCAAGATCGACCATCTCTTTGCACACAGGTGCGCTAAACGGGTGTGCCCCAACGCGCTCTTCGAAGCTCTGGAGAGTAGCCATCAACGTTGCTTCAGCGCTCCTTCCGCCGACACTGCCGGCCAGCCGTTGAAAGCGCGCATCCATCTGTGAGGCAAACGTCTCGGTGTATTCAAACTTCGCCTGTTTCATTCAGTTGGTACTCATCGCTACGGCTCTTCAGGCGGTTGAGGAGTTCCGATGACGGCATCACACGACCTACTGCAGTATCCTTTTCAGCGAAGGCCAGCATGCGCAGCATTGCCATCTGCTCACGCTGGAACCGGTACTGTTCTGGGTCCTGCACCACATACAGTGGCTCACCGTTCTGGGTCACCATCACCGGCTCCGACACATCCATCGAGGCCAGTTGTTTCTTAAACGCGGACACCGGCGTGACCCGCGCCCAAATTGCAGTGGTCATATCCACCCCCAAGTAGCGAGCCAGCTGCGCTCTTGCGCAAACTGACCAAAAAATTAGGCCCATTTCGTCCGTGAGCCGGGAAAGATGGCTTTAGCCCATATAAATCAATTATCTACAGACCAGTTCACGTCATGCGTGGCACACATGCGACCAAGAGAAAGCCAACGTAGGCGCTACACCAGCCTAGAGGTAGGCTAAGCGCAAACAAACGAAAAGTCCATATAAGGGCCAAATTTGGGCAGGTGCGGGAGCAAAGATCTTTGCAATGAAAAACAGGGCGCCGGCTAGAACCTTGGAGCAGCGGATCAGCAACGAGCGTGGCTATGAGCAGGAGAGCAGCTCTTGTGAAAGCGCATTCGCGAGACTAAATTGCATGCATTGAATGCACTTAAACGAGGTGACGCCATGGCAATGCTGACAGTGCGCAATCTCCCCGACGACGTACATCGCGCCTTGCGTGTGCAGGCCGCTAAACATGGGCGCAGCACCGAGGCCGAAGTCCGGGAGATTCTGGCTGCCGCAGTCAAGCCCAAGGCGCGTCTTCGCATGGGGGACGCCCTCTCGGCATTGGGCACCAAGATCGGACTGACAAACGAAGATTTCGACCTCTTTGACCAGGTGAGAGACAAGACGCCGGCCGAGCCACTGAGGTTTGAATGATCCTCCTCGATACCAATGTCATTTCCGAAGCGATGAAGCCCGAGCCTCACCCGAACACACTCGCTTGGCTGAACGTTCAAGCCGCAGAGACGCTTTACCTGTCCAGCGTGACGCTGGCTGAACTGTTATTTGGCATCGCCGCACTTCCGGCTGGCAAACGCAAGGAGAGGCTGGCCCAGGCCCTTGACGGTCTGATGGGGTTGTTCATGGACCGGGTGTTGCCATTCGATACCGATGCAGCACGGCACTTTGCCGAGTTGGCGATGACGGCAAAGACAGGCCGGAGGGGATTTCCAACACCTGACGGCTACATCGCCGCGATTGCGGCCTCGCGGGGTTTCATCGTGGCAACACGAGACACTGCTCCCTTTGAAGCGGCGGGTGTGTCCGTCATTAATCCGTGGGAACCGCAAGCCTAAGATGTGCGCAATCCCCTGCGCCAGGTAAATGGCTCAGCCATCCGCCTCGGCACTGCACACTTTGAACCCAGGCTCGACGCGCTGTAGCGTAAGCGTCCAACGCCACCACCTGTCTTCAGGCAGTGGTGACTGGCATCGTGTAAGTATGCGGAAGGGATGCACTCGCACTGACAGTCAGGTGTTGAGGGGGATGGGTAGCAGCTCGTCGATGCGGCTGTTGGGCCAAGTG
>JAFOOX010000045.1 GCA_017425245.1 Gammaproteobacteria bacterium | reverse complement strand
GTCATGGATGGATGTCTACTGTTCAGATCGCCACCATTTGCCCGACCTTAATCGAAAATTCAACCAAAATCGCATCTCCGACCTGTCGTTCGATCACTTCTTGATCAGATTGCTCAACGATTGATCATGCGTTAGCCCTGTATACCCATCTGCAGCTGTTTCAGCGGATGACCACGCTTTGGCTTTGAGGCCGAGATGAGTGATCATCTCGGCTGGGGCTGGGGCAGGGGCGATTATGGATGGTGGCAGCTTGTTGTCAGCTAGACATGAAACTCTATGGCGTCTTTTGCGACAAAGTGCTTTTTGCGCATCACGGTGATCACGATATTTTCCTGAGTGGTAACCCCTTTTACTAACTGCTTGCGTACGGCGCAGGGCATGTTGATGTGGGTTTTCAGGCAACGAATGTTGAAGGTGTCGCCGTTGTTAAGGCTGAGTAGCTTGCCCAAGTGCAGGCCAATCAATCGGGTAAAGATGCTGTCGAGTTCCGCGATGGTGATGGCTGGGTTATTTCTGCTGTCATTGACCCGGTCGACTGAGAAATGAACGCTGAGACGGAATGCGGTGTGGTGTGCGGCCAGCCGGGCATTAATGGTGGATTGCAGTACTTGCAAATCCTGTTGCGAGATGGGCATTCCATGTCCCTTATTTGTCGATGGTGGCGATAAGTGCTGCTAGCGCTTGGTTTAGTTCTTGATCTGTTTCGGCGGTGATGGTGCCAAGCGGACGTGATTGGTTGAGCGAGCCAACGCGGACCTCAAACTGGTGGTTATCGAATGAATCGACAAACACCATAAGGCCGCTTTGGTCATCGGTGAAGCGGGCGAAATTGTCCGAGATTGCCATATCAAAGTGGATCATCCCTTTCCTCCAGTCGGTTAACCTCAGCGCCTCAACAGCGGAGCGCCAGAGCGCAGGCAGTCTAGCAGCGCCTGTCGGTTGTTAACTACCTTCCAGATCCAGCCAATCCCGGCCCATGCGGCGCTATCTGGGCTTGCCTCGACACCAAATCGCTGCGCAGCGGCAGCGCTGTACCCAACTTTCCGCACCTGATTCTGGATTTTTTCGGCGACGTTCGCTACACGTTTGACGAAGTTTTTCAGGTTCCGCGACTCTCACCGTTTGGCTCCAGCCTGCGGTAGGTATGCCGATGATGGTTAAGACATCTGTGATCTGTTCATACCTTGGCAACTTAACCGAACAACACTAATGCAAGAGACCATTGGTGTCAGGAAGTTATTTATCGGCCTCTTGGTCACGTGACATTCGTCACATAAAGTATTCTCGAAACTAGGTGCGGAATGACGGGTTAACCCGTAATAATCATATGCATTAGGGGGTGAAGCTGTTGCATATAAATAGTGCAATCGCATTAATTTGGACTCTCGTAAACGCGCGCTACTAACTCCGCTTTAGGTAAAAGCACTTGGCTAGACTTGCTGTGCAGTGACAACCCATTCTCTCCACCCCTTGCTCATCACCTGCACCCACGCCAGCCAACCCACGGCCAGCCGGTCGAAGGGGTTGAGCTGGCAGGGATGCCAGCGAAAGCAAATCTGGGCAGGAGAGCCCATATTTGCGACCCCGTAGCCCGGCAGAACTTACATCAGTAACAGATGGTGGTGAGCTTGGGGGCCGCCGGGATTGGTAAGGGCCGGGCGGGTCCGGCCCTTGCCCGGCCTGCGCCGGCCGGTCGGCGCTCTTATCAAATCGCTACGCGATTTGTCTTACCGGCGCCGTAGGCGCATCAGCCAACGCAGTTGGCATCCAACGCCTGCCACGCAGTGGCATGCTCAGAAAATCCCCCCAGCCCCCCTTTGCCAAAGTGGGGTAACCAGCCGTATTGCCAACGCAGTTGGCATCAAACGCCCGCCGCGCAGCGGCATTCCAGTTCTTGCTGCGGCAGCCCTTCGACAGGCTCAGGGCGAACGGGCCTAGCAGGCGCAACGGCCCCCGCTACCGGCCAGGCAGCAAAAAATTGGCTCCCACCACCCCCACATCCGGGTCACTGTCATCCTTGAGATCCACCCCGGTTAACCCCCGGCGCAGGGCTTCGCGCAGCAGGTAGTCGCAGCGCATGGCGGCCTGGGTGTAGCTCATGCCGTTGGCGTGGATGTTGGACAGGCAGTTGCGGCCGCTGTCGGCGGTGTCGGGTTGGGGGTTGTAGGTGAGGTAGATGCCGAGGCTGTCGGGCGAGCTTAACCCCGGCCGTTCGCCGATCAGCACCATCGCCATGCGCGCGCCCAGCGCCAGCGCCACCTGATCGCCCACGGCAACGCGGCCGTTGGCCACCAGCGCCAGCGGGGCTACCTGCCAGCCGGCCTGTTCCACCAGGGGTTGCAGCGCCAGCAGCATGGGCACCACATGGCTGCTGATGGCGAGGGATGACAGGCCATCGACCACCACCACCGCCAGATCAAAGCGGCCACGGTGGTGGGCCAGCCGGGCGAGGCTGGTGGTGCTTAAGCGGCGGCCCTGATCGGGGCGGCGCAGGTAGCTGGCGCGGTCGCTGGCGGCGCTCTCCAGATTGAGGCTGGCCATGCCGTTGGCGGCCAGTTCGGCGCCCAGAGCGCTGAAATCCAGTGGCAGCAGCACCGCATCACGGGCGCGGGCATGGGCCAGCTGAAAATCGAGCTGGGGGCGGGTGGGCAGGCTGCCGCCGGCGCGGCCCAGTGCTACCCGTGCCGGGGTGAGGCGGCGCAGCATGCCCCAGGGGTTGGTGATGACCGGGTCGGTCAAATCGGGTTGGTCGATCATGCGGCTTTGCCTCCACCGTGGTGGCCGGGGCTGCCCAGCCGGTTAAGGGCGTTGGCGAACAGCAGTGGCAGCTGTTCACCCACCTGAATGCGGCTGCGCTCATCCATGATCCCCTGCTGCGCCAGCCAGGCGGCGAACTCGGGGGCGGGCTGGCGGCCCAGCAGCTGGCGCACATAGAGGGCGTCGTGGAACGAGGTGGTCTGGTAGTTGAGCATCACATCGTCGGAGCCGGGGATGCCCATGATGAAGTTGACCCCGGCGGCACCGAGCAGGGTGAGCAGGGTGTCCATGTCGTCCTGATCAGCCTCGGCGTGGTTGGTGTAGCAGATGTCGCAGCCCATCGGCAGGCCGAGCAGCTTGCCGCAGAAGTGGTCCTCCAGCCCGGCGCGGATGATCTGCTTGCCGTCGTAGAGGTATTCGGGGCCGATAAAGCCGACCACGGTGTTGACCAGCAGCGGCTGAAAGTGGCGGGCCACGGCATAGGCGCGGGTCTCGCAGGTCTGCTGATCGACGCCATGGTGGGCGTTGGCCGACAGGGCGCTGCCCTGGCCGGTTTCAAAGTACATGACGTTGTTGCCGACGGTGCCGCGCTTGAGGGCCAGCGCCGCCTCGCGGGCTTCGGCCAGCAGCGCCAGGGTGACGCCAAAGCCACGGTTGGCGGCCTCGGTGCCGGCAATCGACTGGAACACCAGATCCACCGGGGCGCCCCGGCGCATCGCCTCGATCTGGGTGGTGACATGGGTCAGCACGCAGGACTGGGTGGGGATGGCGTAGTGGTGGATCACCTCGTCGAGCATCACCAGCAGGCGGTTGACGGCGCTGATGTTGTCGCTGGCCGGGTTGATGCCGATCACCGCATCGCCATTGCCGTAGAGCAGGCCATCGAGCACGGTGGCCGCCACCCCGGCCGGATCGTCGGTGGGGTGGTTGGGCTGCAGCCGAGTGGCCAGCCGGCCGGGCAGGCCGATGGTGGTGCGAAAGCGGGTGATGACGCTGCATTTGCTGGCCACCAGGATCAGATCCTGATTGCGCATGATCTTGGAGACGGCGGCCGCCATCTCGGGGGTGATGCCGGGGGCGAGGGCGGTCAGCCGGCTGCTGTCGCAGTCGTAACCGAGCAGGTAATCGCGCAGCCCCCCCACGGTCAGCGCGCTGATCGGGGCGAAGGCCGCCGCATCATGGCTGTCGATGATGAGGCGGGTCACTTCATCCTGCTCGTAGGGGATCAGGCTGTCGTTGAGAAAGGTGGTGAGGGGCAGGTCGGCCAGCGCCATCTGGGCGGCCACTCGCTCCTCCATGGTGGCGGCGGCGATGCCGGCCAACTCATCACCCGAGCGGCGCGGCGAAGCTTTGGCCATCAGGGTGCGCAGATCGGCGAACTGGTAAACCCGGCCGCCAGCAGTAATCGAATAGGCCATAGCCCTCTCCCTTGTGATGGGCCGCCGCTGGCGGCTCCCGGTTCAGGCCGGGGGCATCCCGCCCCCCGGCCACAGACGGTGGATCAGGCGGATTCAGTAGCCAGCGGCTGTTTGCGCAGGGCGCGAGCCGCCATAAACAGGGCGAAGGAGCCACCCATGATGGCGTAGAAGATCGCTGCCACCATCTGGTTGTACCAGGTCATGGCGGCCAGGGCGACCAGCGCGATCACCAGTGCTGTCCATGGGAACGCCTTGCCAAAGCCAACCCGGTAGGGGCGCTCGAGGGTCGGTTCGTTCTTGCGTAGCGCCAGGAAGGCGACCATGGAGATGGCGTAGAGGCTGATGGCGCCAAAGCAGGCCATGGTGATCAGCTCGGCGGTCTTGCCGGTGAGCAGGGCCACCACGCCGATGGCGGTGTTGACCAGCAGGGCCACGATCGGGGTCTTGAGTTTGGGGTGAACGTAGGCCACTACCTTGGGCAGGTAACCGACCCGGCCAAACTCGAAGGTGGTGCGGCCACCGGCCAGCAGGATGCCGTGGAAGGAGGCCACCAGACCGAAGATACCGATGCCGATCAGCAGGTGAACGAAGGGCGAGTTCTCACCCAGCACATGGCTGAGCACCAGCACCAGCGGCGTGTCTTTGGCGTCGGTGGTACCCGGGGCGAACACGGCGGTTTCCCAGCCGTTGACGCCAACCGCGCAGAAAAACACCAGCAGGCACAGCACCACCAGGGTGAGCAGCGCCGAGCCAAAGCCAATCAATACGTTGCGCTGCGGGTTGACCGTCTCTTCGGCGACGTTGGCCACCCCTTCAATGGCCAGAAAGAACCAGATGGCGAAGGGGATGGCGGCGAAGATGCCGGGGATGCCGTTGGGCAGCGGGTTGATCGCGAAGTTGGCCATCTCCACATGGGGGATGGTCAGGCCGGTAAAGAGCAGCAGTTCGAACACCGCGATCACCGTGATCACCAGCTCAAACACTGCGGCCATGCGCACGCCGATGATGTTGATGGTGGTGAAGATGAGGTAGGCGACGATGGCGATGGGGGTGACGCCGACATCAGGGAAGTAGGTGCCGAGATAAGCACCAATGGCGAAGGCGATGGCCGGTGGGGCGAAGATAAACTCGATGTTCTGGGCCATGCCGGCCAGAAACCCCCAGTTGCGGCCCAAGCCCCGGTTGGCGTACTCAAAGGCGCCGCCTGCCTTGGGGATGGCGCAGGCCATCTCGGTGTAGCAGAAGGTGAAGGTGATATACATGGCGATGATAAACAGGGTGGCGATCGCTAACCCCAACGCGCCACCCTGGGGCAGACCCAGGTTCCAACCGAAGTACATGCCTGAAATCACATAGCCGACGCCGAGGCCCCACAGGGTCACAGGGCCGAGCGTCCGTTTAAGTGCAGGTGCAGTCATGACAGCTCACTCCAATGGAAAGGACCTAAGGCCAAGAGCATATTGAGTGCCAGACTGGTCTGACCGCCGGTCTGTTTTTAACATTATGAAATATATGTAAATCACATGTCGCTCTCGGCATCGGTGCGAACCAAAGGAGCGCAGCTGCACCAGCCTGGCGCTATCGCGCCTGCGCCAAAGTGGCGCAACGGTGGGGAACGAGATGCGAGATGCGAGAGGAAGTGGCAAGTGGGAAGCGATCGGCATACTTCTGGCTGGTGTGATCACGATCGGAACCACTATGCATCTGATGCTGTGGGTTGGACAGCTCGCCGACCAGCAATAGAGCCTTAGCCCAGTTCCAGCGCCAGCTGGTCGACAAAACCCTGCAGCCACTGGCAGCGGGCGTCGGCTTCGGCGCGGCCGGCGTGGGTCTGCATCAGTTCGGGCAGTTTGAACAGCTTGGTATAGAGGTGATCGAGGGTATAGGCACCGTCATCGGCGGGGCGTTGCTGGCAGCGCAGATCCCCGGCATCAAACAGCTCGCGGCCCATGGCGCAGCCGGTGACTACGGTGCGCAGCAGGCCGATGGCGCCCAGGGCATCGAGGCGGTCGGCGTCCTGCACTACCCGTGCTTCCAGCGTCTCGGCCGGGATGGCGGCGGAAAAGCTGTGGGCGGCGATGGCGTGATGGATGGCCGCCAGCGGCGCCAGCGCATAGCCCCATTGTTCCAGCAGCCGCACCGCTTCATCGGCGGCCAGCCGAGACGCCTGACGGCGCAGCGGCGAGTCTTTGGCTACTGCCACACAGTCATGCAGCCAGGCGGCGGGCAATACGACGGCCAGATCGGCACCTTCGCGTTCGGCCAGCCGCCGGGCGTTGGCCACCACCCGCGCCACATGGCCGCTGTCGTGGGCTGCATCGGCGGCCTGTAGGGTGGCAACGTGGGCAGCAAAGCGCTGCTGCCAGTGGGTGAGCTCGCTCATGCCGGACGCTCCAAGGTAAAAGGGGCACTGATGCTGGCGTATTGATTGGCGCCGAGGCGGGCCAGCGGGTTGAGGACGCTGGCGTCGATGCGGTAGCGCTCGCCCTGCTGGCTGACCGCCGCTGGATCGACATACAGCAGCTGGATGCGGCCGATGATCAGGGTCTGGGGCTCATCGCCGATGGTCAGGATCTGCTCGCGGCGGCAGGCGAGGGCAACGGCGCAATCCGTCAGGCGCGGCAGCGGGAAGTCGGCGAAGGCGGTTGTCGCCAGCCCTAGCCGGGTCAGCTCGGAGTCGCCATGGGCGAGGGTGGCGGCACTGGCGCTGACCAGTTCGGCCTGATCGGCGCGCGGGATATGGATGACGAAGTGGTCGCGCTCGGCGATGTTGCGGGCGCTGTCCTTACTGCTGCCATCGGGCTTTTTGGAGAGCGACAGCAGCACCAGCGGCGGCTCGCTGGCGATGGCATTGAAAAAGGAGAAGGGGGCCAGGTTATAGCTGGGTTCGGTGCCGTTGCCGCCGTTATCGGACAGCACCCAGGCGATGGGGCGCGGGATGATGGTCTGGGTCAACAGGTGATAGACACGGTCACCACCGAGCTGGGTCAGGTCAAGCAGCATGGGTACTCCTGAACATCAAGGCGTAGATGAAGAGTCGCCGGCCAGCGGCTGCACGGCGGTGACCGTTGATAGCAGCTCACCATCGGCCAGCCGGGTGCGCAGCGGCTGGCCCACCTGGGCGCCCTGGATGCTGCGCATTACTTGGCCGCTGGCGCCATCAAAGGCGATGGCGTAGCCACGGCTTAGGGTGGCGAGCGGGCTCACCAGCTGCAGCGCGCCGCAGGCGGCAGCAAAGCGCTGACTGGCCGCCTGCTGGCGGGCCAGCAGGGCGCGCTCGGCACGCTGGCTGAGCTCGCTAAGGCGCTGCGCCAGCGGCAGCAGCTGACGCTCGGGGCTGGCGTGCTGTAGGCGGCGCTGGGTACTGCTCAGCCGCTGCTCTTGAGCGGTCAGCTGCTGGTGAAGGGCGCGGCTCAGACGGCTGTGCAGCTCATCCAGCCGCTGGGCCTGCTGCTCCAGCTTGCGCGCCGGCTCCTGCTGCTGCAGGCGCAGATAAAGCTGCTGCCAGTGCTGGCGGTGGGCCAGCAGCTGGCGGCCGGCGGCGGCTTTCAGGCGCAGCTCCAGCTGAGCTAGGCGCTGGCGATCCTGACTGCGATCGCGGCTGACCAGTTCGGCGGCGGCCGAGGGGGTGGCGGCGCGCAGATCGGCGGCCAGATCGGCGAGGCTGATATCCACCTCATGGCCGACGGCACTGACCACCGGCAGCCGGCTGGCGGCAATGGCACGCACCACCGGCGCTTCGTTAAAGCAGAACAGATCCTCGGCCGAGCCGCCGCCACGGCCAACGATCAGCAGATCCACCTCGTTACGGCTGTTGGCGGTGCGGATGGCAGCGGCGATCTGCTCGGCCGCCTGCGCCCCCTGCACCAGCGTTGGGTAGAGGATCACCGTCAACCCTGGATCGCGCCGTTTGAGCACGGTGAGGATGTCGTGGATGGCCGCTCCGGTGGCTGAGGTGACCACGCCGATGGTGCGGATCTGCTCTGGCAGCGGTCGTTTGCGCAGGGGATCAAACAGCCCCTCGGCCGCCAGCTCGGCTTTGAGCGCCTCAAAGCGGGCCTTGAGTAGCCCTTCGCCGGCTGGCAGCAGCTGCTCGACCACCAGCTGGAACTCACCACGGGGTTCATAGAGGCTGACCAGCGCCTGCACCAGCACCGCATCGCCGTCGCGCGGCGGGGTGCGCACCCGCTGGTTGCGCTGGCGGAACATGGCACAGCGCACTTGGGCGCCGGCATCCTTGAGGGCGAAATACCAGTGGCCAGAGGCGGCCCGCACCAGATTGCTGATCTCGCCCTGCAGCCAGACCCGGCCCAGATTCTGTTCGAGCAGACCCCGTACTTCGGCGGTCAGCCGCGATACGCTGAAAACAGGTTGATCCAAGGGCGGCTCCGGCATTGGCATTGACGGCGGTCAGTGTGCCGTGAAAGTGCAGCAAATGCAGCTGGGGATGGCTGTCACCCTACCTTGCCACTGGCCGGGGCTATTGCGTATCCTGCCCATCCCTTGACGAATGGATGAACTGGCGTCATGACCGAGGCCGTCCGCAGTAGCCGTCGCATCGTGGTCAAACTGGGCACCAGCGTGCTCACCGGTGGCAGCCGCCGCCTTGACCGTGCCCACATGGTGGAACTGGTGCGCCAGCTGGCCGCACTGCACCGCCAGGGTATGGATATCGTGGTGGTCAGCTCTGGCGCCGTGGCCGCCGGCCGCGAGCATCTCGGCTATCCGCAGCTGCCCGACGGGCTGGCCAGCAAGCAGATGCTGGCGGCCGTAGGGCAGAGCCACCTGATGATGATCTGGGAGCAGCTGTTCAACATCTATGGCCTGCATGTTGGCCAGATGCTGCTGACCCGCGCCGATCTCGAAGATCGCGAGCGTTTTCTCAATGCCCGCGACACCCTGCAGACCTTGCTGCGCTATCGCATCATCCCGATCATCAACGAGAACGATGCGGTGGCCACCGCTGAGATCAAGGTCGGCGATAACGACAATCTGTCGGCCCGCGCCGCCATTCTCGCCGAAGCCGAACTGCTGATGCTGCTCACCGATATCAATGGCCTTTACAGCGCCGATCCGCGTAAGGATCCGGCCGCCACCCTGATCAGCGAAGTGCGGGTGATCGACGACAACCTCAAGCGCATTGCCGGTGGCAGCGTCAGCGGTCTCGGCACAGGCGGCATGTTTACCAAGCTGCAGGCGGCGGAAGTGGCCTGTCGCGCCGGTATTACCGTGGTCATTGCCCCCGGCCATCAGGCCGATGTGGTGACCCGGCTGGTAGCCGGCGACGACATCGGCACCCGCTTTGTCGCCCAGGAGCAGCCGCTGGAAGCGCGCAAGAAGTGGCTGTTCTCCGGTCCGGCCAGCAGCGGCCAACTGCGGGTGGATGCCGGTGCGGTGCGGGCGATGCGCGATAGCGGCTCCAGCCTGCTGCCCAAGGGCATTGTCGAAGTGTGCGGCGATTTTGGCCGTGGCGAGGTGGTGGAGGTGCTCAGCCCCGATGGCGCTTCGATTGGCCGTGGCCTGAGCCGCTATGACGCCGCTGATCTGGCCCGCATCTGCGGTTGCCATTCCGCCGAGATCGCCCAGCGTCTCGGCTACGATTATGGTCCGGTGGCCATTCACCGCGACGATCTGGTGCTGCTCTAGGGCAGCCAGCGCCATCCGCACTTGCGGATGGTCAAGCAAGGAGATAACCGATGACCACCCTGCAACTGATGGGGCAACAGGCCAAGGCCGCCAGCTACGTGCTGGCTGCCACCACCACCGCAGACAAGAACCGCGCCCTGCTGGCCATTGCTGATCAGCTGGAAGCCAGTGAAGCGGCCATTCTCGCCGCCAACGCCGAAGATCTGGCGATTGCCGATGGCAATGGAGTCTCGCCGGCGCTGCGCGACCGGCTGCTGCTCAACAGCAGCCGGGTGCAGGGGCTGGCCAATGATCTGCGCGCCGTTGCCCGTCTGGCCGATCCTGTGGGTGAAGAGCTGGATGGCAAGGTGCTGGATAATGGCCTGCGCCTGTGCCGCCGGCGGGTGCCGATCGGCGTACTCGGGGTGATCTATGAAGCTCGCCCCAACGTCACCATCGACATCGCCGGGCTGGCGCTGAAAACCGGCAATGCCGCCATCCTGCGCGGCGGCAAAGAGACCATCCATTCCAACCGCATTCTGGTCGAGCTGATCCGCACTGCTCTCGATGGCTGTGGCCTGCCGGCCGACGCGGTGCAGTTTATCGATAGCCCGGATCGGGCGCTGGTGGGCGAACTGCTCAAGCTCGACAAGTACGTGGACATGATCGTGCCGCGCGGTGGCGCCGGCCTGCACCAGCTGTGCAAAGAGCAGAGCACCATCCCGGTGATCACCGGCGGCATGGGCATCTGTCACCTCTATATTGAGCCGAGCGCCGATTTTGCCCGCGCCATCGCGGTGGTAGTTAACGCCAAGGTGCAGCGCCCCAGCGCCTGCAACGCCCTTGATACCCTGCTGGTACGTCAGGATGCGGTCAGCTTTGTCCCGCAGGTAGCTGCTGCGTTGGCGGCCAAAGGGGTGGAACTGCGGCTGACCGCCGAGGCCCGCACCGCTCTCGGCACGCCGCCCGCTGGTATGGTGGTGGCCGATGCCGGCCCTGAGGATTTTGATACCGAATGGCTGGGGCTGGTACTGGGGATCAAGGTGGTGGCCGATATCGACGAGGCCATTGCCCATATTCGCGCCCACAGCTGCGACCACAGCGACGGCATCCTCACCAGTGATGTGCAGAGCGCCGAGCACTTTCTCAATCAGGTCAACTCGGCGGCGGTTTACGTCAACGCTTCGACCCGCTTCACCGATGGCGGCCAGTTTGGCTTGGGCGCTGAAGTGGCCGTCAGCACCCAGAAGCTGCATGCGCGCGGCCCGATGGGGCTGACCGAGCTGACCACCTATAAATGGGTGGCGCGCGGCGATTACGCCACCCGTCGTTGACGGATTGCGGATGGATGACAACGGCGCCTGCGGGCGCCGTTGTTGTTTATCAAGCTGCCGGGCAGTCGCTGGCTTAAGCCATTAATACCGACGCTGCGGTGTGGGTATGGCAGGCCTTGGGGCAGACGCGGCTGCAGGCCGAGCAGCCGATGCAATCGGCGGCGTTGGCCAGGCTCATCACCATGGCAACATCATCCTCGTCGTCATCGTCGTTCTCACGCTCTACCAGGTCGAACACGTTACGTGAACAGGCCTTGTAGCAGCGACCACAGCCGATGCAGGTTTTCTGGTTAATGGCGGTAACGTATTGGGGGTCCCAAGGGGTACCGCCGCGGGTCAGGGCAATGCTGCTCATCTCTGTGCTCCGTTGTTCAAGGTTGATTCAAAAATTGTCCTGCTCCTGCCAGCCGTCGGCGGCAAGCGCGTGCAGGCGGTTCTCTTGGCTGCGCCCTTTGAGGGCCAGCGTGCGGGCCAGCCAGCCGGACGGGCTGCCGCGCAGTTGCTGCTGCAGTTCGGCGACCAGAATGGCGATGGTGGCGGGCTGCTCCAGCCGCACCGGCTGAATACCAGCGCTGATCAGCTGGCGAATGGCCGAAGGGCCAATGGCCAAGCAATAGACGGCATCGCAGCCATCGAGGGCGACTAGCCGCGCCAGCAGCTTGCCGTCGTCATGGCCATTGGGGCCGACGGTGAAGGTGCACAGGGTATCGAGTTGGTGGTGGCGGGCGCTGACGGCCAGAATCTGCAGGCAGGTGCAGCTGCCGAAATGTTCGTCCACTCGCTGCTTGTCGCTGGTGGCAAAGGCGATGCGCAGGGTGGGCGAATCGGCCTGCTCACTCGCCGGCTGATCATTGACCACCCGCAACTGGCGGCTAAAGGGGCTCATGATGCCTCCTTGATACAAGCGGCTGGGTGGGCGCTAGCGGTTGGCAGTTTGTCGGCGCATACCGCATAGGGTGAGCGATAGGGGGCGACGGCGGCGTCTTCATGCTGATTGAGCAGGTTAGCGCAGGCGAACAGCAGCGCCCGTCCGCCCTCATAGCCGGCACTGGCCAGATCGCTGGCCCCCAGCCAGTCATAGAGCGGAAAGCCACGGCGCAGCAGCGGCAGGCCAAGGCGGGCGGCCGGGGTGCGGCAGTGGCTGTTGCCAACGAGCAATGCAGCGGGGTGCTGTTCCAGATGTGCCTCCAGCAACCCCAGATCGGCGGCGATGCGTGTACCCGCCGGCAGAGCCGCCAGCGCCGGGCTGGCGGTGGGGGCCAAAGCCGCGTTCAACGGGCAGCCGACTTCGGCCAGCACGCCGTACCACAGCGCCAGTTCATCACCTTCACCTGCCAGCGCCACCGGCCGCTGACTGAGCAGAAAGTGAGCATCGAGCAGGGCATCTTGATAGCGGCGGCGGGCGCGGTCGATGCTGGCCGGCACCGGCCGCCCCGACAGGGTGGCCAGCAGCTGGATAAAGCGGTCGGTGGCCGTCAGTCCGCCTAAATGGTCGAACTGATGAACCGGCATGGCGTAGTGTTCGCCAAGCCACTCGCCACTGGCCGCCAGCGATTGGCCGATGACGATGGTGGCACAGCTGGCCCCCATCTCGGCGATCTCCAGCCGGTGACAGCCGCCCGTGGCCGTGGGGTTGAAATGGGCATCGTCGAGATGGCCATCGAGGGTCAGGCTGATATCCGGCAGGATGATGGCGTTCAGGCCAAAGGCACTGACGTAGCCTTTTATCCGCTCCACATCGCTGGCGGTCAGGGCGCTGGTCAACAACAGGTTGATCTGGTTGGCGCGCCGTTGCGGCCGGGGCAGGGGGCGGACCAGCTGGCGCAGCAATGCATCGACGGCGGCGGCATAGCCAGTCTCGAAACTGCCGCAGAAATCCGGGGCGCTGATGGTGACCACCGCCGTGGCCGCCAGTTCGGGGTGGCGGGCGCTGAATTCGCGTTTTAACCGCCCCAGATCGCAGCCTTGCATCTCGGTCAGCCCTGAGCTGATCAGGGCAATCACCTCAGGCCGGTTCCGTTCTGCCAGCAGTTTGAGGGCGCCATCGGCGTTGTCATCGCTGCCCATGACTGCGGCGATGGCGTCAATGGCGGTGGTTTGAATCGGCAGCGGTTCGCGGAAGTGTTGGACAAAGAACACCTTGGCGAAGGCGGCACAGCCCTGCGAGCCATGCAGCAGCGGGATGGCGCTATCCACCCCCATCACTGCCAATGTAGCGCCGGTGGCAGCACTGGTTTTCAGCGGATCGACGCTTAACGGCGTGGTGCGTTTGCGAATGTCGTTCATGCCGGGCTCCCGCAGCTGTCGCTGGCCAAAGGTTGTCCGTGCCAAGGGGCGCTCTGGCGTACCAGTGGCCAGATGGGGCAATCGAGCGAGGCCACCAGCCGTTCGGCCAGGGTGAGCATGCCGGCATATCCGGCATAGGCGAATTCACGCTCCTGGTTGATATCCAGAAAGGGCAGGCGGGCCTTTAGGGCGGTGTACATGTTGCGGCCACCGGCGATCAGCAGATCGGCGTGATGGTCGCGGGCCATCTTGAGAATGGCGCTGGCGCTGCCGCTTTCCAGAAATGTCGCCTCATCGCCCATCAGCTCGCGGATGCGTGCCTTGTCCTCTTCGGTCGATTTGCGGGTGCCGGTGGCCACCACCACCATCCCCAGCTCCTGCAGGGCCGACACCACCGACCAGCTTTTGACTCCGCCGGTGTAGAGCAGCACCCGCTTGCCCGCCAGCCGGGCGCGATAGGGGGCCAGTTTCGCCTTGATGGCGGCCTCTTCGCGGGCGATCAGCGCTTCAGTGACGGCGCTCAGCTCGGCGTCATCAAGTAGACGGGCGAAATCACGCAGCGCTGATGAGGTATCAGTGATGCCGTAAAAACTGCCCTCAAACCAGGGCACTTGATAGCGCTGCTGCAGCTGGCGGGCGACATTCACCATCGCCTTGGAGCAGACGACCATCAGCGCCTCGGCCCGGTGCATCATCTGCACTTCGGCAAAACGGGCATCACCAGCCAGGCAGCAGAGCAGGCGCAGCCCGAGCTGATCAAACAGCGGGGCGACGTGCCAGAACTCGCCGGCAATGTTGAATTCGCCCACCAGCGCAATATCGCGCACCGGCTTGCCGCTTGGGGTCAGGGGTTTGGGCGGCGGCTCGCGCGTACCGATCACCTGCTTGACCATCGCCTCGCCAGCGATGCGGTTACCAAAATTCTTCGAGCCATAAAAACCGGCGCAATCGACCGCCACCACCGGCGTGCCCCACAGCTCTTGGGCGGTGCGGCACACCGCCTCGATGTCGTCACCCTCAAGTGCTGGTACACAGGTGTTGTAAACGAACACGGCGGCGGGGGCGAAGCTGTCGATCGCCTGGCGGATGCCGTGCAGCAGCCGCTTCTCGCCCCGGCCCATGATCACATCCTGCTCGCTCAGGTCGGTGGTCAGGCCGTGTTTGTACAGTAGTGCTCCGCTGGAGCGGCTGCCACGGTTATCCCAAGTGTTACCGGCACAGGCGATGGGGCCGTGGATGATATGGGCGACATCGGCAATCGGCAGCAGCGCGATCTGGGCGCCATCAAAGGCGCAACCCCCGGCCGTGGCTCCCGGCACCGGGCGGCTGCAGCCGCTCTTTTCAGCCACCTTGCTGTGGTTGCAGGCGGGTTCCTGTTGCAGGGCAATAAGATCGCTGCGCTTCATGGAGGGTCCTGCGTTGGTATGGGCTACCGATCGCCGCTGCAAACCCCGTGCACGCTGTTCATACATTAATAATCATACGGTTAGGCTTGTTGCGTGGCAAATTGTCGGCTCTGACACAGCGCCTGTGTCAGCTTTGCGACAGCCCGTTCTCTACCTGTGATTGAGACCACAAGCGCGCGGTGAGGCGCGTTGCGGATCACAAGGCCGCTGGCGAGCCACTTGTCATGATTTGATTTGAAACAGGTCTAGAATCCGCGAGCAAGACTATCCTTCCTTTCGCGTTTCTCGCTCGCGGCAGATCATGGTTGGGATGTTGAGAATTGTCCGTAGTTGAACCAACACCGCACCTATCATCGCCGTAAGGAGCCCCACTGCGCGCCAGTGGAACGGGCGGCGCCGGTTATCATCAGGGTGTTACGAGTGGAGGCCTGTCATGAGCTGGTTGATGGACCTGATGTCAGCCTTGCCTTTGTGCCACCTTGTGAGTCACCCTCGCCACCCTGTGGGGGGCGTACTCCGTGATCATTATCTGCCTGCCACAACGTCATTAACCGCCAACGACCAAGAGCTTGCTCATCTGCCCGTTGAGTTGAACCGGGCCGGATTGACCTCACCAAGGGGCTCATCATTTGACCAGTGTTCGTTGCTTCCTTTTTTTCGGCGGCGAGCGGGCTTAATTTTTAAAGCAGCCACACACAAAAAGGAGTTTGAACCTAATGGCCGTTGGATTTTATAAACGCACTTCTCCCTTACTCAAGCCTATAGCTTTTAATGTGTTGTCCGCTAACTCATCAGTTAGCCAACAGCATCCTCCTCAGGGAGAAAGCCGCAAATTTTTATGGCGGACCTTTACCTCTGTGGAGCATGCGGAAATCAATACCAAGCTAAGAACGGCATATGCCTGCTCACTTAAATTGGCGGGTGATTTTTTAAAGGGGTTATAAGTGTTTACTGACATCTCCTTGCCTTTTGGGTTAGCGCTACGAGTGATGCAGCCGCGAGATGACGAGTTTGCGGAAGTGTTGTTTGCATCCACGCGCGACTATCTTTACGCCATACCTGCGCCAAAACCTCAGGTTGATTTTCTCATCAAGCAACAATTCCAGGCTCAGCAGGCAGCTTACACGTCCTCATTCCCTCAGGCAGAAACCTTAATCATCGAGGCTTATGGTGGCCCCATTGGCAAGATTGTTATAAACAATACCGCTGAAAGCCTTCATGTTATTGATGTGGCGCTGATGAAGGATGAGCGCGGCAAGGGGTTTGGTTCAGCATTGCTACACGCATTAAAAAGAATTTCAGAGCAACAGCTAATTCCCTTGAGTCTTATGGTTGATCACCATAATGTTCGTGCGAAAAAATTGTATATTGGCCTTGGATTTGTTGTTTTTGAATCCTCGGCGACGCACGATAGGTTGTTGTGGCGTTGATGATTAAATGTCGGAGCGCTTTTATTGTGGCGCGTGATTGGATAATGAGCGGCTGTTCGTTAACGTGATGGCGGGGTTGTTTGGTGAACTGGGTTGGTAGAGGATGTGGCTGAATGGTGTTTTGCAGGACATTGCGTGGAGTTGGGCTGCTTATTTTGTGGGGAAGCGTGATTTTCAATGTGGGTTATGCTTTTTGAACGGATTAAGGAGGTGGCTCGAATCTGTTGAACCCCAGGGCTCATTTGTGTGCTTTAACTAATCTTAAACCGAGACAAGGAGAGAATGATGTCTGATCCATTTATTGGCGAAATTCGCATGTTTGCCGGTACCTTTGCTCCACGTGGCTGGACGTTTTGTAATGGGCAGTTGTTGGCAGTTGCCACTAACAGTGCGCTTTTCTCTATTCTCGGCACCACCTATGGTGGCAACGGCACCACAACCTTTGGGTTGCCTAACCTGCAAAGCCGTACCCCTGTGGGTACAGGGACGGGGGAGGGATTAAGTAATGTTGCTCTGGGGCAAGTTGCCGGTGTCGAGAAGGTGAATCTTACTGCCGGGCAGTTACCTTCTGCGGTCTTGCCAGTTACTGGCGCTGCATCTGTTGCCATTCCCGTCAATACTACTGTAGGCACCAGCAAGACACCTTCTGCCACTTCAGTGTTGTCAACAACGAATGATGGTGCCGCTGGTGCTGAAGTTGATATTTATAGCGCCGCACCAGGCGGTACGACATTAGCACCCTTTAATGCCACAGTTACCGGAAATGCTACCTTGCAAGGCGGAGGTAATCCTTTGACAGTACGCAATCCCTACCTAGGCATGAATTTTATTATTGCGCTTGAAGGGATTTACCCAACGCGAGACTAATTTGGATGGCTGCACAGGGACGTGTTTTGGTATTCTAAAGAGTGGTAAGTGAACGCGCGCAAGTACAGACCCAGAGAGGGAATTTCATGTCATGGTTTAGTTTCCAAAATCAAGAGCTTTTAACAGTCGCTGCAAAGCGGCAGGCTGAGGTCATGAAGATATATTTGATGGTTATTGCGATAGCCATGATAATCTTCTTTCAGTCGGCATACGCCGCACCGGCAGCGTCAGGCACTTTGACCTTTACCGGTCAGACAGGCGGCTTTCTCTCTGGTGACACTTCATCCGCAACCCAGACTTCAGCAGGGCTGGCAACACTGTCTGGATTTAGTTTTAGTGCATACGACAGTGATGACAGTGCTGATGGTACCGCAACTGTTCGTGTCCAATGGACCAATGACGCGGTGGTAGTCAATGATTCATCCGGTTATTTCAATTCGGCGCGCATCATCGGGCTTACGGCGAGCACTGCAACACGGGAGATGGATTACATAGAGATTACGGCTGAAGATGGCTATGTCGCCGATTTCTCGTCTATGGATGTGGCCGTTACCGCGGTATCGTCTTCTGGAGACACAGTCACCACCACAGTGACAGGCTATGATGAGAACGGAAATGCCGTCACGTCCACCTTGGCTTCAATGGTGGTCGGTGGTGCGCTGGGAACCTTTGAATCTGAACGGTTCAGTCTAAGCGGATTCGTTGGCGTCGCTAAAATACGTGTTGATGTAAGCTCGGATGTGCAGCATATTCAAGTTGATAATTTATCTTGGTCCAACGCACGCTTCCCTGACAGCACCCCACCCACCGTCACCAGTGTTAGTGTTCCCCCCAGCGCAACTTACATCACTGGGCAAATGCTGACTTTCACCGTTAACACCAGCGAAAACGTGATCGTAAATACTGGTGGTGGTACCCCTAGAATCGCTTTGACGATTGGCGGCGCAACCAAATATGCAACTTACACGTCCGGTACAGGAAGTTCTGCGTTAGTTTTTAGCTACACGGTCGAAAGCGGCTTGCTCGATACAGATGGAATTACAGTAGGGGCTTTGGATGCAAACGGGGGAACCCTGAGGGACGCGGCCAACAACAACATGACCCTAACCCTGAATTCCGTTGGGTCGACAGCCAGTGTTCGTGTCGATAGTACAGAGCCCACGGTTTCTTCGGTTACCGCCAGTACCGCCAATGGCAGCTACAAGATCGGTGATGTGATCAGCGTGCAGGTGAATTTCAGTGAGGCGGTGACGGTGACCGGTACGCCGCAACTCACCCTGGAAACTGGCGCTACTGACCGGGTGATCAACTACGCCAGCGGCAGTGGCAGCAGTACCCTGACATTCAATTACACCGTTCAAGCCGGCGATAGCTCCAACGATCTGGATTATGTCGCCACCAATTCCCTCGCGCTCAATGGCGGCACCATCCGTGATGCGGCCCTTAATAATGCAATCCTGACCCTGGCATCGCCTGGTGCTGCTAACTCATTGGGCGCCAATAAAGCACTGGTGGTTGATGGCGTGGTGCCCTCGGTGACCAGCACCGCGCCAGCGGGCGGGGAACTATCAACCGACACCAGCGTTGATTTCACGGTCAATTTCAGCGAATCGGTCAGCAACATTTCGACCGATGATTTCGCGCTGGGGACGACAGGCTCGGCATCCGGCACTATTGCCGCTGTCTCGGCGTCGTCTGGCGCCAGTGTCACAGTGACGGTCAGCGGTATTTCGGGTAATGGCACGATCAAGCTCAACCTGAATGCTTCGACTGATATCGTTGACGCAGCTGGCAATACAGAGCCGGCAGCTTTTACCAGCGGCACGAGCCATACCGTCGCTATTCCAACAGTACCTGACGCCCCCACGATCGGGGTGGCGACCCCCGGAGATGGTCAGGCTTCAGTGAGTTTCAGTGCTCCTGCCGATAATGGCTCGGCGATTACTGGCTATACCGTTACTTCAAGCCCGGGTGGTTTTACTGGCACGGGCAGTGGTTCCCCCATTGTGGTTACCGGGTTGAGCAACGGTACTGCCTACACCTTTACGGTTACGGCGACGAACGCAGTGGGCACCAGTGTGGCGTCGACAGCGACCGCCGCCGTCACCCCCAAAGGTAACCAGACCATCACCTTTGCTGACCCCGGCGCCCAGAACTTCGGCACCACGCTGACGTTGACAGCGACCTCTGATTCGGGCCTGACCCCGACATTAACCTCTTCGACCACGGGCGTTTGCACCATTACAAGTGGCGGTGAGCTGACGTTTGTATCGACGGGCAGCTGCACCATCAATGCGGATCAGGCGGGTAACGCCCTGTGGCAAGCAGCGGCGACCGTCAGTCGTACCTTTAGCGTCAACGCCGTGGTTCCCAATGCGCCGACTATCGGCACTGCCACAGCGGGCGATACCCAAGCATCTGTCAGCTTTACTGCTCCGGCCTCCAGCGGTGGTGCCACCATCACCGGCTATACCGTGACCTCCAACCCTGGTGGTCTTACCGGCACCGGTGCGGCCTCACCCATTACCGTTACCGGACTGACAAATGGGGTGGCTTATACCTTTACGGTCACGGCAACCAACTCGGCGGGCACAGGTTCTGCCTCTGCAGCCTCTAACGCTGTTACTCCGGCAGCCCCCCAGACCATCACTTTTGCCAACCCCGGCGCCCAGAACTTCGGCACCACGCCGATCTTGACGGCGACCTCTGATTCGGGCCTGACCCCGACATTTACCTCTTCGACCACGAGCGTTTGCACCATTACCAGTGGCGGTGAGCTGACGTTTGTATCGGCGGGCAGCTGCACCATCAATGCGGATCAGGCGGGTAATAGCAGCTATCTGGCAGCCGTAACGGTCAGCCAGACCTTTAGCGTCAATCCAGTTGTTCCCGGCGCGCCAACCATCGGCACGGCGATAGCGGGTGATACCCAGGCGAGTGTGGCATTTACGGCGCCAGTCAACACCGGTGGTACAACCATTACGGGTTATACCGTGAGCGTAAGCCCGCCGGATGTGCCGCCGGTAAACGGTGCTTCGTCACCGATTGTGGTTACCGGGTTGACCAATGGACAGGCGTACACCTTTACGGTGACGGCGGATAACGCTGCGGGGGCCGGCCCTGCATCCGCTGCATCTAACTCGATTACGCCTGCGGCAGCGCAAACCATTACCTTTAACAATCCCGGCCCGCAGAACTTTGGGACGACACCGACGCTGACGGCGACCTCAGATTCCGGTTTGACACCGACCTTTACCTCGTCAACCAGCAGCGTCTGCACCATCACCAGCGCTGGCACTTTGACCTTTGTGACTGCTGGCAGCTGTACCATTAATGCTGATCAGGCAGGTAATGGCAGTTACCTTGCGGCCACCCAGGTTAGCCGGAGCTTCACCGTTAATGCGGTTGTGCCCGGTGCCCCCACCATCGGTACGGCTACGGCTGGCGACACTCAGGCAACGATCTCCTTCAGTGCGCCGGCCTCTACCGGTGGTGCCACCATCAGCGGCTACACCGTCACTGCCAGCCCGGGTGGCCTGACCGCGACGGGCAGTGCTTCGCCGCTGACCGTAAGCGGACTGACCAATGGCACCAGCTATACCTTCAGCGTGACCGCGACCAATAGCGCTGGAACCGGCACCGCTTCAGCATCGTCGGCAGCGGTTGTACCCAAGGGTGCGCAGACCATCACCTTTACTAACCCCAGCAGCCAGCTGATGGGCAGCACACCGACGTTGACGGCCAGTGCGTCGTCGGGCCTCACGCCGGTCTTTAGCTCGGCCACCAGCAGTGTCTGTACGGTCACCAGCGGTGGCGAGCTGACCCCGGTGGCGGTGGGCAGCTGTACCATCAACGTTGACCAGGCGGGTAATGCCAGCTATCTGGCGGCGCCAACCATTAGCCAGACCTTTGCCATTGCTGCCAGTCTGCCCGGAGCACCGACTGCGGTGGTGGCCACTGCGGCCGATGCCAGCGCTTCGGTTGCCTTTAACGCTCCAGCCGATACTGGTGGTGCTGCCATCAGTGGTTATCGGGTGACGGCTGCTCCGGGCGGGCTGACCGCGACCGGTAGCGCCTCGCCGCTGACCGTGACTGGCCTGACCAACGGCACCAGCTACACCTTTACCGTTGCCGCCAACAATGGTGCGGGCATTGGCGCGGAATCGACCCCATCTGCCCCCGTGGTGCCCATGGGTGAGCAGACCATCACCTTTAACAATCCTGGCGAACAACCGCTAGAGGCTGTGGTGCAGCTCAGTGCTACCGCCAGCTCTGGCCTGACGGTGGGCTTTAGCACCACCACCAGTGCGATCTGTAGTGTCACCAGCGGTGGTGAACTGGAGGCGCTGGCGGTTGGCAGCTGCGTGGTGCTGGCCGATCAGGCGGGTAACGATGCCTGGCGGCCTGCAGTTCAGGTCAGCCAGACCTTCGCCATCACTGAGGTGCCCAACAGCGCGCCGACCATTAGCGGCACCCCGGCGACCCGCGTGATCGCGGGTGAGCTCTATCAGTTCACCCCGACCGCCAGCGATGTCGATGAGGATGACGTGCTGGTGTTCAGCATCAGCAATGCACCGGCCTGGGCCAGCTTCGACACGGCCACCGGCACCCTGAGCGGCACCCCGACGGAGGACGATGTGGGGCTGAACAGCGCCATTGTCATCAGCGTCAGCGATGGCACCGACAGCGTACCCTTGCCGGCGTTCAACATTGAGGTGGTGACCGCGATCGATCCGCTGCAGCCGGTGCTGACTGCACCGGCGGACGTGGCATTGAACGCCAACGCGCTCTTTACCCGGGTCAGCCAGCGCCAGCTGCTGGGGCTAGCCGAAACCGCCAGTGACGCTGAGGTGCAGAACGCGCTTAAAGCGCTGGCCAATGATGGCACCTCAGGTAACGACTGCTGCGTCACCACGGTGGATGGCTTGACGGCAAGCGGCAGCATGCTGCTGGCGCCGGGCACTCATGAACTGAGCTGGAATACCACTAACAGCGCTGGCAACACGGCGATCGCCCTACAGGTGGTGAAGGTGGCGCCTTTGGTGTCGATGAGCAAGTCTCAGCTGGCGGTGCGCGGCACTAGCGTTGAGTTCCGGGTCATCCTGAACGGCGCGGCGCCCGACTATCCGCTTGAGGTGCCTTATGTCATCGACGATGCCACCACGGCAAGCGGCAGCGAACACAATCTGGTGAACGGCGTGGCCCGCTTTAGCGATGCGGGTCAGCTGGAGGTGGTGGTACCTGTGGCCCTGACCGCCTTGAGTGGCCAGAACGGCAGCGAACTGGTGGTAAGCCTGAGCGGTGATGGCAACATCGGTGCCCAAAGCCGCCATGTGATCGGCATCCGCGAAGGTAACATCGCCCCGGCGGTCAGCCTGCAAGTGGTGCAAGGTGGGATCGTCACCACATTGATCACCGCCAATGGTGGCCCGGTAACGGTAACAGCGTCGGTGGTCGATCCGAATCTGGACGACAGCCACAGCTTTGTCTGGACCGCTGGTAGCGGCCTGGTGGACGAGGATGGCGATGACAGCGATGGTCAGTTCCGCTTCGATCCTGCCGCTTTGAGTGGCACAGCAGCAATTGCCGTGACCGTGACCGACAGCGGTGCTGCGACTGCTCAGAGTGCAGCCTATGTGCGTGTGGTGCCTGAATTGCCGGTACTGGCTGCCGACGTCGACAGCGATGGCGATGGCATCGATGACCAGAGCGAGGGCAGCGGCGATGGCGATGGCAACGGCATCCCGGACTACCTCGATAACATGCCGTCAAGCAACATCCTGCCGCAGCAGGTTAGTCAGACCAACGCCTACCTGATCGAATGCGATCCGGGCGTGCGCTGTGGTCTTGGCCTGTTCGCCCTGGGCGGCAGTTCCGGCGGGGTGCAGGTGCTGAACAACGAACTGGGCAGCATTGGCCAGCCGCCGCAGGATCCGGCTTTCGAGCCGGTAGGCGGGGTGTTTGACTTCGTCATCCGTGACCTGCCAACGCCCGGTCAGAGCGTGCGGGTGGCCATTCCGCAGCGCGCGGCCATTCCGGCCAACGCGGTTTACCGCAAGCATCAGAACGGTGAGTGGCTGACCTTTGTCGAGGATGCGACCAATGCACTCCATTCGGCGATGGGCGAATCGGGCTACTGTCCACCGCCCGGCTCAGGCGAGTGGTTACCGGGGCTGACCGCAGGCCACCAGTGCGTGCAGTTGACCATTGAAGATGGCGGTCCCAATGATGCCGATGGCGTGGTCAACTCAGCTGTTGTTGACCCCGGTGCCGTGAGCACAGCACTGCCGGTCGACCCGGAAACTGGCATCAAAACCACCGGTGGTGGTGCGGTCAACAGCCTGTGGTTGGTCGTGGTTGGGGCACTGGCGCTGGCACGTCGCCAGCGTTGGGGCGCGCTGGCCCTGCTGACACTGGTGGCGGTGGGCAGTCAGGCCGCCGATGCCGATCCGTTCTATCTGCGTACCGACCTCTATCAGGCGCGCGGCAGCCAGGGCGAGGGTGAATTCAAAGGCGATCTGGCCGCTGATGGCGCCGCCGTCACCTTGAGCCGCTATGACGTGGAGCGGTTTGCCTGGCAGCTGTCAGGCGGTTACCGCTGGAATGAGCTGACCTACACCGAGCTGGGCTATCTGGATCTGGGCGATGTGAGCGTGGATCTGACCGCCAGTGGTGATCTGGCGGTGGTGGAGCAGAGCCTCAGTGCCCATTATCCGGCGTCCGGTTATGGCATCACTTTGGTGCAGGGGCTGAGCTACTCACCGGCCGTTGATTGGCGATTGTCAGTAGAGGCGGGGGGTTATGCCTGGCGGGGCAGCATCAAGGTGGAGGGGGCCGAGCTCGATCTGGATTACGCCGACACCATCGATCCGCTACTCGGGGTACGGGTCGATTACCAACTGTTCGACGGCTTAGGGCTGGGTCTTGTTGTACGCCGCATCTACTTTGATGGTCAGCAGGTCAACCTGTGGGGAGCATCTGCCATCTGGCAGTTCTAAGCACAGAACACCCGCAATAAAAAAGGCAGGGTATCGCTACCCTGCCTTTTTGTTTTACCGCTGAAGCTGTTAGCGCGGAGTCAGGGTATAGCCCATGGAGCGATCGTCAACCGTCAGCAGGTAAGTACCTGTGGCGTTGGTGTAGATGTCTGCACCGTTGCCGTCGAGCACGCCGTCTTTGTTACGGTCGCCGTAGTTCTGGCTCCAGTCACCTTTGACATCGACCTTGAAGCGCTGTTCGGACTGGCCGTCCAGGGTCACTTCAACCTGCCAGATGTTGTTGGCGACCAGCGTCATCGGCGTGGAGGTCCAGCCGTTGGCAGTACCGCGGAAGTTCAGGCTCGGCAGTTTGCCGGTGAACGAGCAGGTTGTGCAGGGCGCCAGCAGTTTGAGGCTGTAGCTCATGGTCTGGTCGTTAACAACGACCTGATAGCGGCCAGCAGCAACGAAGTAGATGTCGGCACCGGTCTGGTCGAGCTTGCCGTCTTTGTTGGTGTCGCCGAAGTTGTAGCTCCAGTCACCATGTACATCAAACTTGAACCGTTGGTTGGCCTGACCGTCAAAGTCTACTTCGGTGGCCCAGGTGTTGTTGCCAATCAGGGTCATGGCCTTGGCTGTCCAGCCGTTGGCGGTGCCACGGAAGTGCAGCTTGGGCAGGGCGCTGACGAAGCTGTTAGAGTCAACCACGGTGATGGTGGCTTCGGCGTCATCGGTCTGGCCAGCTGTGTCAGTGACGGTCACTTTGACCTTGTAGGTGCCAACCTTGTCGAACGACACCACAATTTCATCACCGTTTTCGCCGGTGCTCCAGCTGTAGCTGTCGATGCCATTGTCGTCGCTAGACTCGGCAGCAGAGAGGGTAACAGCTTCACCCACTTCGACCTGAACAGCAGTCGGGCTGACCACGGCTTCTGGTTTGTTGTCCACGGGGCCAGCCAGCTTGATGTTGTAGGTCATGCTGTCATCGAACAGGGTCACCAGATAGCGGCCAACAACCGGGGTCAGGATATCTGCACCAGTCTGCTCCAGGCTGCCGTCAGCACCGTCGTCGCCGTAGTTCTGGGTCCAGTCGCCTTTAACGTCAAACTTGAAGCGCTGATTGGGTTGACCATCGAAGGTCACTTCGGTCTGCCAGGTGAAATCAGAGACCAGCACCATCGGTGTGCTAACCCAACCATTGGCTGTGCCACGGAAATTAACGCTTGGCAGCGTGCTTTGCGGTGGCAGATCACCTACCTGGATGGTGACGGTTTCGTCATCCGTCATGCCATCGTTATCGGTGACGGTGACGGTGAAAGTTACTTTACCAGCGGTATTGAGGGTCTTGGTGATCGACGGGGTTTTCTCGCCAGTGCTCCACTGGTAGCTGACGATGTGGCCATCGTTGTCAAACGACGGACTGGCGTCGAGTACGACCACTTCACCCACGGCGGCGCGCTCAAGGGCACCGGTGATGACAGCGTTGGGCTTCTCGCCAGCATCAATCTGGAAGCCACGATGAATAGCGGCCGCGCCGTAGGCCGGTGCGGTGATGGTGGCAAAACCACTGGCATCGACATCGACGATGGTGCCATCACATTCGTTGGCATGGCTCAGCACATCGCAATACTGACCTTCAGCCAGACCAGTCTGCAGGCGCTGGGTAACCGGAGAGCTCTGGTTGTTGATCATGACGAAGCCACGATCACCGCGACTGAAGGCGATCGCGTTGCTGCCGTTGTCCCACCAGTTGGCAACGGGGGTGTCACCGGCTTCATTGCGGAAGCCAACCATGTTGGCAATGTTGCCCCAGCGGTGCTGGCAGATCCAGTCGGCGCTAGCGCAGTTCACCTTACCAACTGGGCGGCCGCGGTTGTCGTCACCGAAGTACTCAAAGCTGGAGTGGATGGTCGGAGTACCGAACGGATGGGCCAGCATGAATACCGAGGCCAGGTTCTGGGCGCCGTTGGCATCTTTATAGTGGAGCAGTTCTTTACCGCCATGGCCGCGTTCGCGATCGTGGTTGGTAATGAACACCAGCGCCTTGTCGCTGGGGATGGTGAACCAGCTGCTACCGAAGGTTTTCAACCACTTGAGCTGGCCGCCTTTGAACATCTCCTGCATTTTGCTGCCGTACTCAAACTCGGTCAGCAGATAATCAAGATGGCTGTAGTCATCAAGGCCAACCGCATCACCATTGTCGATGACCTCAAGGAAAGTCCAGGGTTTGCCGGCCTTGGTCAGGATGGTGTCGAGTTCACTTGGGCGGATCGATTTGGCGGCGTCGATACGGAAACCGTACACCCCCATGTTAGTCAGCTTTTTGAGATAGGCGACCAGTTTGTCCTGGGTTTGCGGGTTACCGGTATTGATATCCGGCATGGCGCTCAGCTGGCAGCCCCACACTGATTCCTTGTTCGACCAGTCGATCTTGGTTTTGCAGGTGTGGAAGTCGTTACCCCAGCCGTTCATGCCCGGGTAGGAGGCATTGTTGCTGTTCCAGGCGGAGCCGCCACTGCCCACGCCGGAGCCGGCAGGGTAGTTGGCCATATGGTTGATCACGGCATCAGCGATCACTTTTACACCGACTGCATCACATCGACGGATCATGTCAGCCAGCTGGGCTTCAGTGCCAGAACGGCTGGTAAGATTGGTGAAGCTGACCGGCTGATAGCGCACCCACCAAGCGGCATTGTTGACATCCCCCGGGGCGTCGACGTGCTCGTTAGGCGGCGAGATCTGTACTGCGTCAAAGCCCTTGGGGCCGAGGACGTTTTCGCACTCTTCGGCGATTTCAGACCAGGTCCATTCAAACAGATGAACGGAAACGTCCTTGGCATATGCTTGGCCGCACACCAGACCAAGTGCTGTCGCCAGGGCCAGTGGCTTCAACGTGGAAACAATGCTCTTCATCGTCGAGTTCCTGTAGTGAATGAGAGATCAGAGCGAGCTGAACCTAGCGGCTGCTCGTCGCCGGTGGATTAGAGGTCATCCCCGGATGCCTATGGATGGCAGCGCTACCCTATGCGGGGGATACAGCTGATGCAAAGGGCAAACGTCGAAAATGTGACCTGAAAGTCAAAAGCATGTCGCCGCGCGATTGGTTTGGCATAAAATTGACGAGGCGCAAGAAGCCGGCTTATCCATCGATGCCGGCATCTAAAACAATGGGTTGGTCACTAGAGGTGTGGGGGCATGTCGGCGACCGTCGTATTATTGACGAATCCGCCATCGGGCTCACCGAAACCGCTGCTACTATCATTCAGCATCAGCAGGAGACTCTATCGTGTTGAATCGCACTGTCATGTGGCTATTGGTGCCGCACCGGCGTTGGAGAACACAGCGACGCTCGACGAGAGTAAATACTGCAACCACGAGCGGCTGGGACGGCCGACCGTTGCCTTATCCTGTCGGCCAAGCCCAGATCTGTAGCATGGTGATTGGGCTTGCTCCCTGCTCTGATACTGGCTGGTTCCTGCGCCAAGTATCGTCTTCCGGCATGGTCCTGGAGTGGGAACTGGTGGTGCGAGGACGGTCACAACAAGCGCATCAAAGCCGGTGAAGCTTTGGCGGAGGAGGCCCCCGACAACGGCGACACCACGTCGGTCACATTGGTGGTGTTTCCACAGGATGAAGAGGGGCAATCGCTGACGGTTAAGTAGGGAAGTCCTGACTTAGAATGCTACGCCCAAGCGTGACTCCTGGACGTAGGCCTTCCTGTTAAACGCGCAAAATCGGCCAATGTTGTTTTAGCCGCCCAGCAGCGCTTGCTGAAGCGCACCCATCAAGGCGTCGTTGCCGTTTTGATTAACGTAATCGAGGATCACTGGCAAAAACTGCTGCACCATGCTGGCGTCCAAGCCGAGGGCTTCAAAGGCCGGGGCCAGGGTTGCCAGTGTCTGCAGACTGCTGTTATCGCCCAGCAGCTTGTTGCTACCGCCGAGCAGGCTATTGGCCTGGCCCAGCAGATCATTGCTCTGGGTGGCGGCTGCATCGATTTTGGGGGCTGAGCCAATGATCTGATCGAGACCGGGGATGGCGGTGGCCAGAGCGCTACTGTCATCGGCCGATAATTTGCCTTGAGCCAGACCCAGCAAGGCTCCGGCTCCGCCACTGGCTTGGGCTGGCGTGATCCCCAGCTTGCTGGTGAGGGCGTCGACTAACGAGCCCTGCACGGCGTCACTGGTGGTGGTTGTGCTGGCTTGCTGGGGGGCCAGCAGAGCAGAACCGGCCTTGAGCAGGCTGTTGGCATCGGTCGCGTGAACTGCAGTGGAAAGGGTTAGGGCGAGGACGGTTACGGCAAGGGTGCGCATGGTTGGAAGCTCCGGTGGGCGCGGCTGATAAATGCTTATACCCGGGACTGGGGAGTGCCGTCCACTGTCGTACTGTTTGCCGCTGTTGCACCAATAGAAACGGCCACCCGAAGGTGGCCGTTGGTTTTGGCTGGCCGCTGCTATTTCAGGTATTTTCCATCAACGCCGACCTTGCCTGGGCCATTGAGTACCCAGATGCGGGCAGAGTTAGCCGGCACTGAAAAGCTCAGGTTGCCGTTGCTGACGCTCAAGGTGGCACCGGACACGGCATCACGGTAGGTACCGTTTTTGACACCGCTGACGGTCACACTTTGATCGCCGCTGGCCGCCAGGCCAACCACGGCATAACTGTTTTCCGAGGACAGGTCACGCACGAAGCTCATACCCGCGCCCCATTCGTTAACCTTGCTCATCGGTGCTTTCTGCAGAGCAGGGACCGCCTTGCGGATCTGGTTCAAGCGCTTGATGTGCTGGTACAGCGGGTGGGCCTGGGTGGTGGCCAGATCGTCCAGATGGGCGCCGAAATAGGCGCGGCCGGTCTGGTCAACGGTCATGCTTTCACCCTCGATATCCTGGGGTTTGCCAGCCGCGAACATGATCTCCTCACCGTAGTAAAGGGTCGGGATGCCGCGAGCAGTCCATAGCAGGTTATAAACCAGGGCAGCATTCGACTCCAGGCCGCCAAAGCGGTATTTGAAGTCGTTGTCCGGGCCGACATCGTGGTTCTGGAAGAAGGTCACCAGTTTGGTGGCATCACCGTAGATCCAATCCTTGGCAAAGATGCCGCCGATACCACCGAAGTTGCCATTACGGATGTTGTCGCGGAAGGTGGAGAACAGCGAGAAGTCGAGTACCGACAGACCGGAATCACCGCCACCATTGGGGTTAGCCGGATCGTTGGTCAGACGGGTGTACCACCACGGACGAATGACCGCCGAGGCGTTGTCACCGTCGAGCTCGGAGCCCCAGCCGGTGCCTTTGACCAGGTTTTCACCGAACACGAACAGGCCTGGCTTGTGAGCCTGCCATTCATGGATGTAGGTCAGCAGCTCATTACGTTCGACGTGCTTCAGGGTATCGACGCGGATCGCATCAACGCCCATATCGAGGTACATCTTGATCGCACCGTTGATGTAGTCCTTGACGTTCTGACGACCAGTCGCCAAGTCGATGGTGTCACCAGCCATGTGCTTGCGCTGCAGGGCCAAGGGGTTTTCCCAGTCGCCACCGGCCATAAAGCCATCCAGGTGGTACCAGTTCGGGTCAAGACCTTGGGCGTCGATGCCGAAGAAGCGGCTGGGATCATAGCCTGCAGAGGGAACGGTAGCGCCAGTTTTCGGGTCGACCAGCGGCACAATGCCTTCTGGATCGCTGGTGCAGCGGGCGCGATACCAGTCGGGTGCGACCGGGTTGTCGTCATCGCAACGGTTGGCACTCAGATAGTCACCAAGGTTGCCCTGATAGGGGCCGTTGTCGATCAGGCCCTGGGTTGAGCTTTTGGGCACGTAGTACTTGATTGGCAGGTGGTTGATCCACACCTGACCGCGAAGACCGTATTGGCTGCTGTGGTTAACCACCACGTCCTGAATCACCTTCAGCCCTTTGGCGTGGGCCGCATCGATGAAGTCCTTGTAGCTGGCATCTTCCGATTCCAGACGCGGATCGACGCGGTAGAAGTCATAGGCGTGGTAGCCGTGATAATCGAGACCTGAGCGGTTCTCTACTGGCGGCGTGATCCAGATGGCGGTGAAGCCAAGGTCCTTGATGTAATCCAGCTTCTGGATCAGACCCTTGAAGTCGCCACGCCAGTGGGGATCGCCAGCTTTATAACGGTCACGGTTGTAGTAGTTGTTGCTCGGATCACCATCATAGAAACGGGCAGTGAGCAGGAAGTAGATGGTTTCGCTACGGAAATCACCGGACACCGGCAGGGCGCCGATGTTGTAGCTGAAGCTCTGCTCCTGCTGGTTACCGCTGGCGTCAACCGCCAGGGTCTTGATCACCAGATCGGTACCGGGGCCTTTGTCGGTGGCGGTGATGGTCTGACCGTTGTAACGGGGCGAACTGGTGGTCGGGGTGGAGCTATCGATGGTGTAGTAGATCACCGGCGCGCTGTCCTGATTGTCGCTCACCTGCAGCTGAATGTTCTGGCTGTCGGCATAGCTGCCGCCGCCCGGCGTGGCAGTGACGCTTGGCGGCTGGGTATCAACCCCCTGCACTGCATCTACGTCCAGAGTCTTGGTCTGGGCGTCGAAGCAGATGTCATAGGTGGTGTTGGCCGTCACCCGATAGTCGGCTGTCGGATAGGCCTCGGTCCAGTCGCCCTTGTGGTCGATCTTGAAGCGCGGATCGGCGCTGCCGAAGCTTTGCTGGGTACAGAACACCCGGTTGTCGCTGCTGATCATGGCCGTGGTTCCCCAATTGTTGGGGGTGCCGCGGAAGTACCATTTGTCGCTGATGGTCTCGCCGCTGGTCACAGTCACGCTGACCGTGCTGCTGCTGGTGGCGCCTTGATCGTCGGTCACCGTCAGGCCGATGCTTTGGGTTCCGGCGGCGGTGAAGGTGACAGTGGTGGTTTCGGTGGTTTCGTTGTTGCTCCACTTGTAGCTGGCGACAAAGCCATCGCTGTCGGTGGAATCTTCGCCACTGAAGGTCAGGGTGTCGCCGACTTGGGCAGCGATAGTACCACCGGGGGTGATCACCGCCACCGGTGGCTGGTTGCTGCCGGATACCGGCGTCAGGCTGTAAGCCAGGGTGCTGTCATTGACCGTAAGTTTGTAGGTGCCGTTTACCGTGGTGTAGATGTCGGCGCCATTACGTTCCAGAACCCCATCTTTGTTGGTGTCGCCGTAGTTCTCGCTCCAGTTGCCCGTGACGTCGAGCTTGAAGCGCTGGCTGGCACCACCGCTGAAGTTGACGTCCAGCTCCCAAGTGTTATTGGCAGTTAGCGCCATGGCGCCAGTGGCCCAACTGTTTGGGGTGCCACGGAAGTAGAGCTGGTTGAACTTTTTGGTGAAGCCGACGGATTCGCCGCAGCTGGCAACCGGGGTTGCGGTTACTGCCTTGGTGCTGGTGTCGAAACTGATCTGATAACTGGTGTTGGCGCTGACGGTGAAATCGGTTGCCGGATAGTTCTCTACCCAGTTACCGAAACGGTCAATCTTGAAGCGGGGGCCGCCGTTGCTGTCTCCGCTGGTGAAGCTCTGGCATGTCGAGTAGAGGGTGGTGGATTCAGCGGTCATCTGAGTGGCGGCCCAGCCATTGGCGGTGCCACGGAAATACCAGTCGGCATGGGCAACAGCCGGTAGCGCCATAAGCGCTACGGCTGCAGCCCATGACGCCGTCGAGCGGGTCATGTTCATAGGGTCAGAGTCCTGTTCTATTTATAGTTTCGTCGCCAGGCGGAGCAGGGAGCACGGTTCAACTCACCAGGCTGGCGATACCATAACGACAGGTGAAACCTTTGCAAAATGTTCATAACGGCCAAAGAATGACCAGGTTACAGTTCTGTGAAGTGAACGGCGTTAACTTGGTCGGACCAGCTGGGCGGCTGAAAAGTTGGCATGAGTGACAGGGGACCAGAAACACAAAACCCGCCGTGATGGCGGGTCAGTGCTGAAGCGCTTGGCTCCCCAGGTAAGATTCGAACTTACGACCTGCGGATTAACAGTCCGTCGCTCTAACCGACTGAGCTACTGGGGAATAGTCGCTTCAAGCGGGGCGCATGTTAAGGCTCGGCACGCGGGGCTGTCAACCCTTGTCTGCTGGCGTTTGTTTGCTTCCTAAAACACAAAACCCGCCATGTGGCGGGTTGGTGTTTTGAGAGTTGGCTCCCCAGGTAAGATTCGAACTTACGACCTGCGGATTAACAGTCCGTCGCTCTAACCGACTGAGCTACTGGGGAACGACCGTCTCAAGCGGCGCGCATCTTAAGCCGCACCAGCAAAGCTGTCAACGATTGTTTTGCCGTTTGTTGGTTAACGCGGCAACCTCTTGTTACACAAGCTGATGCAGCCCTATGATGCGAATCATCGGCAGCGATCAGGCCCTGTTCGAACAGATAAAAGGGAGAGGGATGTGCATACGTTCAATGAGTGGTTGCTGTGGCTGGATGGCTTGTTGGGGTCAGCGGCCTATTTCCCATTTCTGTTGATTGGTGTGGGCTTGTTCTTCTCCCTCTACCTCGGTTTTCCCCAAATCCGCTATTTCAACCACGCCTGGAAGGTGGTTTCCGGGCGTTATGACGACAAGAAGGCGCCTGGCGATACCAGCCACTTTCAGGCGCTGGCCACCGCGCTGTCGGGCACCGTGGGTACCGGCAATATCAGTGGTGTGGCCTTGGCCATCTACTTTGGCGGGCCTGCAGCGTTGTTTTGGATGTGGGTTACCGCATTTTTCGGCATGACCACCAAGTTTGTCGAAGTGACCCTGTCGCACAAATACCGGGTTAAAACCGAAGATGGCAGCATGGCCGGTGGGCCGATGTACTACATGGATCGCCGTCTGAAAATGAAGTGGCTGGCGGTGCTCTTTGCGATTGCGACCGTCATCTGCGCCTTTGGTACTGGCAACATGCCACAGATCAATAGCATTGCCAGTGCCATGGAGAGTGGCTTTGGTCTCGACCGGGCAATCACCGCCGGGGTGCTGGCGGTGATTTTGGCCCTGGTCATCCTGGGCGGCATTCGCCGCATCGCCCATGTCACATCGGCACTGGTGCCGGCCATGGCCTGTGTTTATCTGTTCGGCGCGCTGGCAGTGATTGTTCAGCACTATGACAACATTCTGCCCTCGTTGGGCTCGGTGGTTGCCGATGCCTTTACCGGTTCGGCGGCTGTTGGTGGCTTTCTGGGCGCCAGCTTTGCCTATGCGTTCAATCGCGGCGTTGCCCGCGGCTTGTTCTCTAACGAAGCTGGGCAAGGCTCGGCACCTATTGCCCACGCATCGGCCAAAGCTCACGAGCCGGTGTCGGAAGGGATTGTGGCCCTGCTTGAACCCTTTATCGACACCTTGGTGATCTGCACCATCACCGGGTTGGTGATCCTCTCCTCCGGGGTGTGGACCGAGAAGCACCAGAACCAGTTCCAAGCGGCCGACATGGCCTATATCCAGGGGCATTGGAGTGACAAGGATGATGGCCACCGCCTGCAGCTAGGCGCTTGGTTAACGGGCCAGCCATCAACGGTTGCGTTGTACAGCGGTGCATTGAAGGTGGTCGATGGTGTCGCCGAGGCTGGTGATTACACCTTGGTCAACGCGCGTTCGGTGGCCGAGTCTGTGCACTATGAAGTCGCTGGCCACCCCTATGACGGTGAACTTCAGGTGGTCGACGGCAAGCTACTGAATGACGAGATTACTGTCACTGGGCTGTCGCGGGTTCATTCCGCGCAGCTCACCGCCATCGCTTTTAGTCGCAGCTTCATTGGGAGCTATGGTCAACAGTTGCTGGCGATATCGCTGTTGCTGTTCGCGTTCTCGACGGTGATCAGCTGGTCCTATTATGGTGACCGGGCGGTGCAGTATCTGCTGGGGTACCGGGCGATCATGCCTTACCGGGTACTCTACGTAGCCGGCTTTGTGTGGGCCGCGCTGAGTGACACCACCACCATCTGGAATCTCGCCGGGGTGGCCGTGGTGCTGATGACCCTGCCTAACCTGCTTGGCATTATGCTTCTCCATCGCGAGATGAAAGAGACGGTTCATGCGTACTGGCGGGATTTCCGCAGCAAGGGCGACTGAGGCCTCGTTGTTGTCATTGGCGGCTGCCGACCGTTGGTCAATAATGGCGGCCCCGATGGTGGAGTCTGTTCATGGCGTTGATTGCTTGTCCCGCTTGCAACAAGCGGATTTCCAGCCGCAGCAGCAGTTGTCCTGCTTGTCACTGTCCACTTGGCGATGCTGACCTGGAACGGCGCGACAGCCATCTGCGTATCCAGCGCATTCAGCGCCAGCAGCGTTTCATGCTCTGGAATGCCATGGCCTTGTTGCTGTTTACCGGCGGGGCGGCCTTGGCATTCTGGCTCGGCATTGATGTGCCCTGGCAGGTGCTAACCGGCCAGGTAATGATGGCCGTCGGGCTGATTAGCTATCTGGGGGTGCGTGCATGGCAGATTTTCAGCAAGTAGACACGGATATGGCCGCGTTGCGAGAGTTGGTCACTGCCATGGATGAGAGCGCGTTCCTGCGCTTGCGTTCAGCCGTGGAGACTGGCTTCTGGGAAGATGGCATTGCGCTGACTGATGACCAGCGTCGTTATGCCATGCAGGCTACCATGCTCTATCAAGCGTGGCATGGCGGTGGCGACGACCATCTGTCCATCGCCAGTGATGGCCAGATCATTCACAAATCCAAAGCAGAATTAAAAACCCAGTTCCGTACCAAAGGCCCCATTGCGAGGTTTGATCACGATGATCTTTAGTCGATTGTTCCGTCCTGCGTGGTCTCATCCTGATGCTCGCAAGCGGCTTGCCGCCGTCGCCTCCCTCGATCCGGCTTCTGATGAAGAACGTCGTACTTTGCGTGAATTGGCCTTCAATGACGGTGATCGTCAGGTACGCCTGGCTGCGTTGCAGCGCCTTGATACTCTTGAACTTTGGTATCTGGCTGGCCATCAGGATGCGGATGTTGGCATTCGCAAAAGTGCGCTGGCGCGGGTGAGCGAGCAGCTATGCGATGCGGCCTTTGATGACAACAAACGCAGTGATTTTGTCGGTCATTGCAAGGATTCCAAACTGGTTGAATCGCTGTGGCGTCAGTTGCCCAGTGCCAGTGCCCGCCGCGCGGCCCTGACCCGGCTTAACAAGGAGCGGCTGTTTGCTGACGCTGCAGAGAGTGACGGCGATGCGCAGCTGCGCCAGTGGGCGGTGACTCATGTTAGCGATGACAAGTTGCTGCAGCGCTTGGCACGTAAAGCCAGTGATAACAGCGTGGTTGCCGCCGCCCAGCAGCTGCTGGATGAGCGCGATGCCGCAGCCCGTCAGCTGGCCCATCGCGCTGAACGGTTGCGGCTGTTGCTGGCAAAAATTAATGCTTGGAGTGAAAAGCTGGCGGAGCCGCAGGCGGTCAATCAGCAACAGCTGGGCAGTCAGAGCGAGGCGCTGCTGGCCGAGTGGCAGCAGTTGCGCCTGGAGCTGGATGGCGAACAGCAGCACAAGGGCGATCAGCTGGCGGCGCGCCTTGCTGACAAACTCAGTGGCCTGCAGCAGCAGTGGCAGGCAGCCATCGACCTTCAACAGCGGGCAGAAGCGGCTCAGGCCAAGGCAGCTGAACTGGAGGCGGCACTGCGCGATCACAGTCGTCAGCTCGATGCCAGTCTGGCTGCTGGTGATAGCCCTGATCTGGCCGCTGCTGCTGAGCGGTTGCAACGCCTTGACAGTGACCTGAGCAGTGCTGAACTGCAGGTGGATCAACTGCGCCATCTGCGCACCCTGTGGCAGCGCGCCCAGCGCCAGTTGGTTGAGCTGGCTGACTACGGCCAGCGGCTGGCTGAAGCCCGTCAGCTGATCGCTGAACTGGCTGCAGTCACCATCGACAGCGATGGATTGCTGACCGTTTATCCCGCCTGGTTGCAGCGCTGGAGTCGCTTCGATGGACTGACGCTGCCCGCTGCCGACGCTGGCCAGCTGGCTCAACTGCGTCACGATTGGCAGGCGGCCACTCAGGCGCTGCGCAAGGCCGCCGATGAGCGGGCGGCGCAATTGCGCAGGCTGTTTGCCCGCATGACCGAGAGTCAGCGTCAGGGGCGGCTCAAACAGATGCTCAAGGACTTTGAACAGGCCCGCGGCCTGTTTGAGCAGCTGCCGGAGGCTGAACGCTTGCCGTTGCAGAAGCGTTACGACGAGTGGGCCGAGCGCGCCGCTGAACTCAGTGACTGGCATCTGTATGTGGCCCGCCCCAAGCAAGAGGAGCTGCTGGTCGCCATTGAGGCGCTGGCTGCGGCGCCCTTGTCTGATCCTCAACAACAGGCGAGTGAAGTGCGCGAACTGCGTCAGCAGTGGCGGACCTTGAGTGCACCAACGGGCGATCCGGTATGGCAGGTGCTGGCCGATCGCTTTGAGCAGGCCAGCGAAACCGCCTTTGCCCCGTGCCGAGAGTTTTATGCTCAGCTCGAGCAGGAACGCGAGGCCAACCGCCAAGCGCGTGAAGCGCTGATTGCCGAGGTTGAGGCTCTGTTGACCGAGCACGCCAGCTCACCGTTGGCCCAGAACGAGCTGGAATCGCGTTATCGCAAACTGAGCCGTCGCTGGCAGGGTTGTGGTGAGGTTGATTACACCGTGCGTGATGCGCTTAACCGTCGCTATCGCGATCTGAGCGGCCAGCTGACCGAGCTGCTACGCAGCGCTTACAGCCGTAATCAGCAGGGCAAGGAAGCGCTGATTAATGAGGCCTCAGCGCTGGCCCAGTTGCCGCCGCGTGAAGGGCGCGAGCGTTACCGTGATCTGCAACAGCGCTGGCGTGATCTCGGGTATGCCGGGCCGCAGGATCGCGGCTTGTGGCAGCGATTTGCGGCTGTCGGTGACCAGTTGCGGCAGGCCGACGAGCAGGCGCGCGTTGCCCGTGATGCCGAGATTGCCGAACTGGAAAAGCAGGCACAGAGCTTGTTGGCGCAGTTGCAGCAAGCCAGTGGCGAGGATCAGTCGGCGTTACGTCAGCAGTTCGACGAGTGCTTGGCACAGTTGCCGGCGCGTCTGCGTCAGCCCCATGAACGGATGCTCTCTGAGTGGCAGCAACAGCAGCGCGAACTGCAGCGCCAGGCTGCGCAGAATGCCCGTCTGGCTGACCAGCGGGCGCTGATTGAGGTGCTCAGTCAGCGTCTGCTGGGTAGCGATGGCCAGTTGGCGCCTAGCCATCCGCTGGCGTCACTGGTCAATGCCGAGGTGCCTCACTCTGGTGAAGACCGTCTGGAGCTGACCATTGAACTGGAGTTGGCGGCCGGGCTGCCGAGTCCCGATGAGGAGAGCGGTCTGCGCCAGAAGATCCAGCTGCAACGGCTCAAGGCGCGCCTGGAGCAGGGTGGCAGCAGTGATCTGCTGCCGCTGGTCAAACGCTGGCTGGGCTGCGGTCCGCTGACCAGCAGTGACAAGCCGCTGTTGGCCCGCTTGGCCAAGGTATTGGGCGTTGCCTGAGCGCCCCCTGCCGCTGCGTGACGGGGTAGCCGCCAGTAGCCACTGGTTGCCCCCCGGTCACTGGTCTTGTCCCCTCGACTATCTCTGCCAGCAGTTCGCGGCCATTAGCCGCAGCGAATGGCAACAGCGACTGGCTGGCGGGCTGGTGGTTAACGATGAGGGTCAGCCGTTGGCGGCTGGCCAACCGCTGCTCGGTAACCGCCGCATCCACTATTACCGCGCCCTGGCCATAGAACCACAGCTCCCGGGTGGCGAGCAGATCCTCTATCAGGATGAACGGCTGCTGGTGGTCGACAAGCCCCATTTCTTGCCGGTGGCCCCCACCGGCCGCTATCTGCAGCAGACGCTGCTGACCCGGCTGCGGTTGGCCACTGGCATTGCCGATCTGGCGCCGCTCCATCGTCTGGATCGCGATACCGCCGGGGTGATGCTGTTTTCGCTTGATGCGGCCAGTCGTGCCGCCTATGTGGCGCTTTTTGCCCAGCGGGCGATCACCAAGAGCTATCAGGCGATCGGTCGCTGGCAGCCCCAGCTCGCTGCGCCTATGGTTCATCGCAGCCATATCGCCGCCGGTGAGCTGTTTTTTCGCATGCAGGAGTATCCGCAGCGACCGGCCAACAGCGAGACTCGCATTGAACTGCTGGAGCGGCGGGGAGAGTGGGCCCGCTATCGGCTGACCCCGGTCACCGGGCGCAAGCATCAGCTGCGCGTTCATCTGGCGGCGCTTGGTGCGGCCATTGCCCACGATCGCTGCTACCCCGAACTACAGCCCGAGGCCGAGGATGATCTCAGCCGGCCACTCCTGTTGTTGGCCGAGCAGTTGAGTTTTGTCGATCCCGTGAGCGGCGAGCCGCGTCAGTTTCGCAGCCAACGGCAGTTGAGCTGGCCTGTGGATTAGAGACTGATCTCACCCCGTAGCGAACGGCCAAAAGCCGCTGTAATCTCGCTAGCGGACAGCTGCTGGCTAAGCAGATAGTGGAGCTTGGCCAGCGTGGCCTCCAAGGTCATATCGCCGCCGCTGATCACCCCGCGCTGGCGCAGGCCATGGCCGGTGGCATAACCGCCCATGTTGACGCTGCCGCGCAAGCACTGGGTCAGGTTGACCACCACAATGCCACGCGCCGTTGCCTCGGCCAGGGCATCGAGAAAATCAGGGGTCTGCGGTGCATTGCCTACGCCGTAGCTGCGCAGGATCAACGCCTTGACCGGTTGCTGTACCGCATTTCTAATCACCGCCGCCGAGATCCCCGGATAGAGACTGATCACCCCGATCGGCTGGGAGCTGATCGGCTGTACTCGCACCCGACGCTGGCAACCCGGGGAGACCACGCCAGCACCAGCGCGAATGCGGATACCGGCGTCCAGTAGCGGTGGAAAGTTAGGAGAGGCAAAGGCGTCAAAGCCTTCGGCATCGGCTTTGGTGGCACGGCAGCCACGCAGCAGCCGGTTGTTGAAAAATAGCCCGACTTCGGCAATCGGGTAGTGAGCCGCCACATACAGGCTGTTAAGCAAGTTCTCGCGGCCGTCGGAACGCAGCTGGGCCAGCGGGATTTGGCTGCCAGTGAGGATCACCGGTTTATCCAGATCCTCGAACATAAAGGCCAAGGCCGCGGCAGTGAAGGCCATGGTGTCAGTGCCATGCAGCACCACAAAGCCGTCAAACTCGGCGTAGCGGCGGACAATGTCGTCGGCGATCTGCTGCCAGTTCTCCGGCGTCATGTTGGATGAGTCAATCAGCGGCTGGTACTCGCCCAGCTCCACCTCCGGCATCTCCAGACGGTCCAGTTCCGGCATGGCGGCCAGCGCCTGGGCCAGATAGCCGGCGCGCGGCACATAGCCCTCGGAGGAGGGCTGCATGCCGATGGTGCCACCGGTGTAGGCAAGGTAGATGCGCTTGCGGGCCATCAGAGCTGCGGGCAGGCGGCACAGAAGGCGTAGGCGTGCTGCGGATCGTTCCACTGAGCCAGCTGGTTGAGATCGGCCATCAGACTCTGGCCAAACTGCAGCAGTGGCGCTGGTTGCTGATAACTGGTGGCTGATTGCGGTAACCAGGCTTGGGCGCTGCCCAACAGATTTTTGAGGATCTGATCCTGCAGGCTCAACGGCGGTGTGATCTCCTGACGCTCGAAATCTACCAGCATGGCCAGTTTGGCGGCAGCAGCCACGGCGTCATCCAGATCACCAAGCTTGTCCACCAACCCGAGGTCAACCGCCTGCTTGCCGGTCCACACCCGGCCTTGGGCGACTTTGTCCACTGCCTCGGTGGTCATGCCACGCTCACGCGCAACAAGGTCCAGGAACTTGCGGTAGCCATGATCGATACTGTGCTGGATGATCTTGCCCACGCCGGGATCAACAGGGCGGGTGATGGTCATGGCGCCGGCCAGATCGCTGGTGCCCACGCCGTCGGTGTTAAGCCCCCAATGGTTCATGGCGCGATCAATGGTGGTGATCAGACCGAAGATACCGATAGAACCGGTGATGGTGGTCGGGGCTGCCCAGATCTCGTCGGCGGGGGCGGCAATCCAATAGCCACCGGAGGCCGCCAGGCTGCCCATCGAGGCGATCACCGGTTTGCCGGCCTTTTTCAATTCGTCGATTTCGGCGCGGATCACGTCGGAGGCAAAGGCGCTGCCGCCGGGGCTGTCGATACGCAGTACCACCGCTTTGATCTCGTCGTTAAAACGGGCTTCACGTAGCAGCCAGGCGGTGGTGTCGCCACCGACGTTGCCCGGCGGCTGGTCGCCATCCATGATCACGCCGCGCGCGACGATAATGCCCACTTTGGCACTCTTGGCAGAGGGGCTCTTGGGCTTGGGCTGGGCTGCCAGATATTCGCCCAGCCAGATCTGACTGAAACTGTGGTGTTCCGGATCCTGACCAACGGTGGCGATGATCTCGTTACGCATCTGCTCTCGCTCAGCCAAGACGTCGACCAGCCCCAGATCGAGGGCGAGTTTGGCCATGTTGCCGTCGTTGGCGGCCAGCGCTTTTTCCACTTTGGCGATCGACAGCTCCAGGTTTGCAGGTTCGATCTTGCGGTTGGCTGCTACCTGATCGCGGGCACTGCCCCAGATGTCACGCAGCAGGGTCAATTCTGCCTCTTTGGCTTCCGGCGACATGTCATTGCGGATGAAGGGCTCGACAGCTGATTTGTAAGTACCCACCCGATAGACATTGGGGGTGATCATCAGCTTGGCAAGAAAATCCTTCATATACAGCCGGTAATGGCCAAGCCCGGTGATCACCGTGCCGCCATTGGGGTTAAGAAAGATGCGGTCGGTGAAGCTGGCCAGAATGTACTGGTGCTGGTCGTAGTAGTCACCAATGGCATATACCGGTTTGCCGCTGGCCTTGAAATCGGTGATCGCCTCACCGATGGTCATCAGCTTGTCAACGCCGGCCGGCAACAGCTGCTGGGCGTCAAGCACCAGCGCCTGGATACGTTCGTCATCACGGGCGGCCTGGATTGCCTTGACCACGTCGCTCACCAGAAGCTCTGGCGGCTCTTCGTCGCCGCCGAGCGATTTGCTAATCGCCTCGCCGGCATCGAAGGCTTTTTTCTGCTCGACTAGCACACCGTCAAGGTTGACGATAAGTGCGGCTTTGTCCGGCACAGCAACCTTGTTGTCCTTGGTCAGGGCGATCACCATCACTACCAGCATGACGACAAACAGGGCATTGGTCAGGAAAACGCGCAGCAGGGTGATGCTGCGCCCCAGAAACCGGAACAGGGCTTTCATGCGACTCCGCAAGATATTTCACGTTTTGCTTATCCTAGGGGCTGAGCTACTGGGCGCGCAGCGCTTTTTGTAAGAAAATTTTCAGTATTCACCCAAGGTGGCTGGATCCTGTTCGCTGCAGTTTGCAAGCCACTGGTCCGACCATTACGCTATCAGACGTCATTCGTCGAGGAATCCACCCGCTATGCCTCATTCCGCTTATCCCCATCTGCTCCGTCCGCTGGATCTGGGTTATGTGCAGTTGCGCAACCGGGTGGTGATGGGATCGATGCATACCGGGCTGGAGGAGGCCAACGACGGCTTCCGTAAGTTGGCGGCCTTTTATGAAGAAAGGGCGCGCGGCGGGGTTGGGCTGATTGTCACTGGCGGTATCGCCCCCAACTTCCGTGGCCGGCTGGTGCCCAATGGCTGCCAGTTATCTTGGCCGTGGCAGGTGTTCAAACATCGGCGCGTGACCAAGGCGGTACATCGCCATGGTGCCCGTATCTGCCTGCAGATCCTGCATGCCGGCCGCTACGCCTATCATCCTTTTAACGTAGCGCCCTCGGCCATCAAGGCGCCAATCAACAAATTCGCCCCCAAAGCGATGACGGAGACCCAGATCCTCGACACCATTCGCGCTTTCGCCCAAACCGCCAAGCTGGCCCAGAAAGCTGGCTACGACGGGGTTGAGGTGATGGGCTCTGAAGGCTATCTGATCAACCAGTTCATCTGCCCGCGAACCAACCAGCGTAAGGATGAATGGGGAGGCGACCTAAGCGGACGGATGCGCTTTGCTGAGCGTATCGTCAAGGCGATCCGCCGGCTGTGCGGCGAGCGCTTCGTGATCATTTTCCGGCTGTCGATGCTCGAATTGGTCGAGCAGGGGGCCAGTGCACGGGAGCTGCCAGAGATGGCGCGGCGCATCGAGGCGGCCGGGGCCAGCATCATCAACACTGGTATCGGCTGGCACGAGGCGCGGGTGCCGACCATTGCGACCTCGGTGCCGCGCGCCGCCTTTACCTGGGTGACCAAGCTGGTACGTGATGCGGTGACCATCCCGCTCATCACTTCCAACCGTATCAATGACCCCGCTGTGGCCGAAGAGGTGCTGGCTCGTGGTGATGCCGACATGGTGTCGATGGCCCGGCCGTTTCTGGCCGATCCTGATTTCGTGGTCAAGGCGTCGGCGGGGGCGCCGGAGCAAATTAATACCTGCATCGCTTGTAATCAGGCTTGTCTCGATCAGGTGTTTTCCGGCAAACGGGCGAGCTGTCTGGTTAACCCGCGCGCCTGCCGCGAGACTGAATTGGTGGTTGAGCTTTCCCCTTACAGCAAGTTTGTGGCGGTGATTGGCGCCGGCCCGGCCGGCTTGGCCGCAGCCTGTACCGCCGCCGAACGGGGCCATCGCGTCACCCTGTATGAGCGTGATGCGGTGATTGGCGGCCAATTCAACTATGCCCGCCAGATCCCCGGCAAAGAGGAGTTCAGCGAGACGCTGCGTTACTTCAAGGTGCGGTTGGAGCAGCTGGGTGTTGAGCTGCGTCTGGGCGAGGCGGCGCCGCATCCCAACGTGCTGGCCAAGCAGTATGACGACATCGTCGTCGCCACTGGCGTAAAACCGCGTTATCTCAACATTCCTGGGGCTGGCCATCCCAAGGTGATCAGCTATCTGGATCTGCTGCGCGATCACAAGCCGGTGGGCAACAAGATTGCGATCATTGGGGCCGGTGGTATCGGCTTTGACGTTGCGGCTTACCTGTGTGAAGCGGATCATCCGGAAACCCGCCAGCTCGACCACTGGCTGGGTTTTTGGGGCATCGACCGCAGCCTGCAGCAGGCGGGTGGCCTATTGTCGGAGCCAACGCCGGTAAGCGCGCCGCGCCAGATCGTGATGCTACAGCGCAAGGCCAGCAAGCCGGGCTCGGGGCTCGGCAAGACCACCGGCTGGATTCATCGCGCTCTGCTCAAACGTTACGGTGTGGAGATGATGAGTGGCGTTAGCTACGAGTCGGTGGATGACGAGGGGTTACATGTGCGCCTGAATGGCAAGCCGCTATTGCTGGCAGTCGATCAGGTGATCGTCTGTGCTGGTCAGGAACCCGATGATGATCTCTATGGCGCGTTGCAGTCGCTGGGGGCGAGCGTTCATCTGGTTGGCGGAGCGCGGCTGGCGGCTGAGCTGGATGCGGTGCGGGCGATCCGTGAAGGAACCGAGGTTGCGCTCAAGATCTAAGGTGGATTAGAGCTGGTCGAGCCGCCCGTCTATGGCCGCTTGCTCTTCAAGACGCAAATTGGGCGCCGGGATCTTGGCCAGCCAGAGATCCAGTTTGGCCAAGAGTGCAGCGGGCTGAAATGGCTTGGTAATGTAATCACTGACACCCGCTTTAACCGCCAGCAGGATCTCGTCGCGGCTGGCGTTGGCGGTACACAGAATGAATGGCAGATCTTGAGTGGCTGGATGGTGGCGTACCTGGCGGAGTAGATCCAGCCCCGACAACTCTGGCATGTCCCAGTCACACAGGATCAGCTGGTAGCGGTGTTTAAGCAGTAGCTGGCGGGCCTGCAGTCCATTTTCCGCCTGATCAACCCGGGTTACCCCAAGCTCCTGGAGCAGTGCCAGTTCCATTGCTCGCATCGATTTGGAGTCTTCGGCCAGCAGCACCCGATGCAGGGGATAGTGGCCAGGTCCACGGCTCATCTTATTCTCCCGGCGGCAGCAGTTCCGCCAGCTCCCGCTGCAGCAGTGTTTCATCGCCGAGATTGAGTTCAATCAGCCGGCGCAGATGGGTGATGCTGTCGATATCGATGTGATGGCAGAACAGACCCAAGTGGGAATCATGGAGGTGGGCAACGCTCACCTGCATGGTGATCACCGCCTCGTTGCCCTGTAGCCGGATCACCAGCAGCGCCGACTTGATCTCTTGAGGCCAACCTTCAGGCAGGCTGACCAGCGCCCCCTTGAGCGACAGATCATAGATCTCGGTTGGCGCCCGGTGGTCAGCGGCGATCAGCTCGGCGCTGACATTGAAGGCGATGCGGGCATGGCGGCGACGCTCGTGCATGGGACTCTCCGGCAACAATGACGACTTCATCTTAGTCTGGGGGGCTGGCAACACAACGGGGGCCCGCAGGCCCCCGTGCAAAAGGGTGAGGCACCGCAAAGAACGGCGCCACGACTTCCTTATTTCTCCAGACGCTTGTACTTGATGCGGTGAGGTTCGACCGCTTCGGCACCGAAGGTTTTCTTCAGCCACTCTTCGTAATCACTGAAGTTGCCTTCAAAGAAGTTGATCTTGCCTTCATCGCGGTAGTCGAGGATGTGGGTAGCCACACGGTCGAGGAACCAGCGATCGTGCGAGATCACCATGGCGCTGCCTGGGAACTCCAGCAGGGCGTTTTCCAGCGCGCGCAAGGTTTCCACGTCCAGATCGTTGGTCGGTTCATCAAGCAGCAGGACGTTGCCGCCGGCTTTGAGCAAGGTGGCCAGATGCACACGGTTGCGCTCACCGCCCGACAGCTCGCCGATGCGCTTTTGCTGATCTGAGCCCTTGAAGTTGAAACGGCCGACATAGGCACGGGTGTTGATCTCGAAATTGTTGATGCGCAGCATGTCCTGCCCTTCGCCAATCTCTTCCCACACCGTCTTTTTGCCATCGAGCTTGTCGCGGAACTGGTCGACTGCGGCCATCTTGACGGTGTCGCCGATGACGATCTGGCCGGAATCGGGCTGCTCGGCCCCCAGCAGCATGCGGAACAGGGTCGATTTACCGGCGCCGTTGGGACCGATGATGCCGACAATGGCTCCCTTGGGCACAGTGAAGCTCAGATCATCAATCAATACCCGGTCACCGTAGCTCTTGGTCAGATTACTGACCTCGATCACCTTGTCGCCCAGGCGCGGACCCGGTGGAATAAACAGCTCGTTGGTTTCGTTACGCTTCTGGTAGTCGCCCTGCTGCAACTCTTCGAAGCGGGCCATACGCGCCTTGCTCTTGGCCTGACGGCCTTTGGGGTTGGTGCGTACCCATTCCAGCTCTTTCTCCATCGACTTCTGACGCGAGCGCTCGCCAGCCTGTTCTTGGGCCAGACGCTTCTCTTTCTGATCCAGCCACGAGCTGTAGTTGCCTTCCCACGGGATGCCGTGACCGCGGTCAAGCTCGAGGATCCAGCCGGCCACGTTGTCGAGGAAGTAACGGTCGTGGGTCACTGCCACTACCGTGCCGCTGTAGTCGTGGAGGAAGCGTTCCAGCCAGGCTACCGATTCGGCGTCCAGGTGGTTGGTCGGTTCATCGAGCAGCAGCATGTCCGGCTGCTCCAGCAGCAGGCGACACAAAGCCACGCGGCGGCGCTCACCACCTGACAGGGTCGCTACCTTGGCGTCCCAGGCGGGCAGACGCAGGGCGTCGGCGGCGCGTTCCAGCTTGTTGTCGAGGTTGTGGCCGTCGCCTGCCTGGATGATCGCTTCCAGCTCCGCCTGTTCACGGGCCAGGGCGTCGAAATCGGCGTTCTCATCGGCGTAGGCGGCATAGACAGCATCAAGGCGGGTCAGGGCGTTCTTAACTGCCCCCAAGGCTTCTTCCACCGCTTCGCGCACCGTGTGCTCAGGGGTGAGCTGGGGCTCCTGCGGCAGATAGCCAACCTTGATCCCAGGCTGCGGCCGGGCTTCACCGTCGATCTCTTTGTCGATGCCGGCCATGATGCGCAGCAGGGTCGACTTACCTGAGCCATTAAGACCGAGCACGCCGATCTTGGCACCGGGGAAGAAGCTGAGGGAGATATCCTTGAGGATATGACGCTTGGGCGGCACCACTTTGCCGACCCGGTGCATGGTATAGATGTATTGCATAGGTCCAGAAGCTTGGCTGTCAGGAAGGGCAGTATTGTGGCACCAGCACAGCGATCAGGCGAGTCTCCTGATCGCTGTGCACCATCGGTTAACGCTGCTGGGCCTCGACCTGGTGCGTCAACTGGTCGATGGCCTTTACCACTTCCGCGGATTTTTGTTCAACCACCTGATAGAGCTGCTCAGCCTGCTGATGCTGCCCCTGCTCGCGCAGGCTCACAATGCGCTTGATGGTGGCATGCAACTCGGCATGAGGCGTTTCTACCGCTTTGAACGCCCCCAACTGGCCGAAACGATGCTTGCCTTCGCCGAAGTACCAGCGTCCGAGGCGGCACTCGTGGTCGCTGATCGCTTCTTTGTGGCTCAGATGTTCGGCGCCATCGAGAAAGGCTCGCACCCGTGCCTTCCAACCCAGGTGGGCTGCGCGTGCTCGCCCCAGTTCAAGGGTGATATTGGACCCATCATGAAACTGCGCTGACAGTTCGCCCAGTTTGTCGACCAGCTGGGCGACGTGGGCGGCGATCTCGGCCGTCTCCTCAGCGACTCGTGTTGTCTCCTGACTGATCTCATGAACGCTGATGATGTTGCGGTTGATCTCGTCGCTGACTGAGGTCTGCTCCTCTGATGCGGTGGCGATTTGGGTGTTCATGTCGCGAATGGTATCCACCGCACTGCGGATCTGGGTCAGGGCCTCGCCACCGCGCTGGGCGCGCACCACTGACTGACCCGCTTGCTGTTGTCCTTGGTCAATGATGGTCACGGTCTGCTGTACTGACTGGTGTAGTTGCTCGATGGTGTTACGGATTTCGGCAGTCGATTGCTGGGTGCGGGCGGCGAGGGCCCGCACTTCGTCGGCGACCACTGCAAAACCACGCCCTTGCTCCCCCGCACGCGCTGCTTCAATCGCGGCATTGAGAGCCAGCAGGTTAGTTTGTTCGGCAATGGCCTGAATCACCGACAGCACCGAGCCAATCCGGTCGCTGGCACCCGCCACGGTGGCGACGGTATCGCGGGCTTTACCGACTTCACCGGCCAGCTGCTCGATCAGGAGAATGCTTTCGGCCACCACCTGTTCACCACTGCGGGCCTGCTGTTCCGCGTGCACTGCGGCGTCCGCCGCCTGGGCGGTGTTGTTAGCCACATCGTGGACGGTCGTGGTCATTTCGGTCATGGCGGTGGCGATCTGGGTGGTCTGGCCCTGTTGTCGGCGCATGCCATCAAGATTGCGGGCGGCCTGTTGCGACAACCGATCGCTCTCTGTCAGTAGTTCGCCTACAGCAGTGGACAGAGAGGTGACGGTAACGCGAATGCGGCCAATAAAGGTATTGAACGCCCGCCCCAGGCGCTCGGTTTCCTCTGGTCCGGCGATTGGCATCTGGCTGGCCAGATCGCCTTGTCCATCGGCTAACGCTTCCAGTGCTTCGATACTGGCCAGCAGCGGCCGGTTAAGACGGCGCAACCACAGGGCCAGACCGGTAGCGATCAGCAGGGTGCCGATGACGGCCACGGTCAGCAAACGAAGACTGTGCTTGCGCAGTGTGGCCACATTAACGCTGCTGTCATGGGCCAGTTCAATCACACCGATGACATTGCCGGTGTAATCCTTAAGTGGTTCAATCAGCAGCCGTAGCGGTGCTGTTGCTGACTCGACGGTAACGAACTCGCTTGGGCCAGCCATTACTTGGCGATACAGAGTCTCTTGCTGATCGCCAAAGCCGCCGTCGACTAACAGCTTGAGTTCGCTGCCATCTTCAATCCGCAATGACAGACGGGTGTCTTTGGGCAAAATCGCCTGAAACAGCGCGGGTTCGAGTGCCCGGCCAAATTCGACGGTGCCGACATGCTGCTGCTGGTGAAATACCGGCACTACGCCGCGGATCCCAACGCCTGCTACGCCGTTTTCCAATCCGGCCACCGGGCGTTGATCACGATTGGCGGCAACCACTGTGTGGCGAAACGCCGACAGGTCATCCCCCCGTTTTTCCGGTTTGTGTACCCGATAAAAAGATGTTGCTGGTGGCAGATGAAACTGGAACTGCTCTATCCCTTGTGCCTTCAGAGCCGGCCAATGGGGGTCGAACTGGCTCGCCAGTGCTTGCCAGTCCTGATTGGCGAGCGCAGCTGCACTGTCACTACGGGCTGCGACCAACTGGGCCGCAATCAAGGTCTCATGAGTCGTTTGATCGATGGTGGCGCGAATGGTGGCGGCAGTGGCTTCCAGGCCCTGCTGCTCTGCCAGTTGCTGCTGTTTTTGATTATCCAGCAGGGCGTCGCTGACCAGCACCACTGCGAGCAGGGCAACACCGAGCGCAGCCAGTAGCGGGATCTGATGGCTGAGACGATTGAGTTTCAACATGCAGGCAGACTCCATTCCTGATTTCATAGCGCCAGAGACTGGCAGCGCTGTCAGTGTGGTTTACTGGCTGTTGTGCCGCCATAGTCCAAGTGCTACAAGTGACCTTGATCAAGTGACGTCGGAAGGCTTAATCGAGGCTGTGATCTCGCGCCCGAACCAGTTAGAATTCTGCCCCTTGAGACCGCCCACCAGCCCCTGTGGAGTGCCCATGCTGTCGCGTACCATGACCATCGCCGATTATGATCCCGAACTCTGGCAGGCAATGGAGGATGAAGTTGCCCGTCAGGAAGACCATATCGAGCTGATCGCCTCTGAAAACTATGCCAGCATGCGGGTGTTGCAGGCGCAGGGGTCACAGCTGACCAACAAGTACGCCGAAGGTTACCCGGGCAAGCGTTACTACGGTGGTTGCGAGTATGTCGACGTGGTCGAGCAGTTGGCCATTGACCGCGCCAAGGTGCTGTTTGGCGCGGACTATGTCAACGTTCAGCCGCACGCTGGCTCCCAGGCCAATATCGCGGTATTCCACGCCCTGCTGCAGCCCCACGACGTGGTGCTGGGCATGAGCCTGGCCCACGGTGGCCACCTGACTCACGGTGCCAAGGTCAACTTCTCCGGCAAGATCTACAACGCCGTGCAGTACGGCGTGAACGCCGAAGGCAGCATCGATTATGACGAAGTGGAGCGCTTGGCCCTTGAGCACCGTCCGAAGATGGTGATCGCCGGTTTCTCCGCCTATTCGCAGGTGATCGACTGGTCGCGTTTCCGCGCCATTGCCGATCGCGTGGGCGCCTACCTGCTGGTTGATATGGCCCATGTTGCCGGTCTGGTGGCTGCTGGCCTCTACCCGAACCCGCTGCCCCACGCCCATGTGGTCACCACCACCACTCACAAGACCCTCGCTGGCCCGCGCAGCGGCATGATCTTGTCAGCCATTGGTGATGAAGAGATCTACAAGAAGCTCAACAGCGCCGTGTTCCCCGGCGGTCAGGGCGGCCCGCTGTGCCACGTGATCGCTGCCAAGGCGGTGGCCTTTAAAGAAGCGATGGAGCCTGAGTTCAAGGCCTATCAGGCTCAGGTGATCAAAAATGCCAAGGCGATGGTCAGCGTGTTCCAACAGCGCGGTTACAAGATCGTCTCCGGCGGCACTGAAAACCACCTGTTCCTGGTTGACCTGATCGACCGTGAAATCAGCGGTAAAGACGCTGACGCGGCGCTGGGCAAGGCCCACATCACCGTCAACAAGAACTCGGTACCCAACGATCCGCGTTCGCCCTTCGTCACCAGCGGTATCCGCATCGGCACCCCGGCCATCACCCGTCGCGGCTTCGTCGAAGCCGACGCCGCCGATCTGGCTGGCTGGATCTGCGATGTGCTCGATAACAGCACTGACGACGCCGTGCTGGATGCGGTGCGCGGCAAGGTCAGCGCCATCTGCAAGCGCCTGCCGGTTTACGGCTAAGCGTGAGCTAAAGTAGCAAGGCCGCCTGCGGGCGGCCTTTGTCATTGCACGGCGGTAAAAGGAGGCAATTAGCGCGATGCACTGTCCTTTTTGTGGCAAACCCGATACCAAAGTGATCGATTCGCGGCTGGTGGCCGAAGGCCAGCAGGTGCGGCGGCGGCGAGAATGCACTGCCTGTGGCGAGCGCTTCACCACCTTTGAAGGGGCGGAACTGGTGATGCCGCGCATCATCAAGCGCGATGGCAGCCGCGAGCCCTTTAACGAAGAAAAGCTACGCGCCGGCCTGCTGCGGGCGCTGGAACGGCGACCGGTGCCCACCGAGAACATTGAGAGCACTATTGCCGAGATCGGCTCACAGCTGCGTGCCACCGGCGAACGGGAAGTGAGTAGCCGGCTGTTGGGTGAACTGGTGATGGAAGCGCTGAAAAAGCTCGATAAGGTGGCTTACGTGCGCTTTGCCTCGGTTTACCTGTCGTTCGATGACATCCGCCAGTTTGAAGAGGCGGTGGCCAAACTGCAGAAATCGCCCTGATGGCTGAGACCTTCACCCCCTTGGATGCCCGCTTTATGGCCCGTGCTCTGCGTCTGGCCGAGCGCGGCCGTTACACCACCAGCCCCAATCCGCAGGTGGGGTGTGTGCTGGCCAAGGGTGATGCCGTGGTGGGTGAGGGCTGGCATGTTCAGGCCGGCGGCCCCCATGCCGAAGTGAATGCGCTGGCCATGGCCGGTGAACAGGCCCGTGGCGCGACCGCCTATGTCACCTTGGAGCCCTGCAGCCACTATGGCCGTACTCCGCCCTGTGCCGAGGCCCTGATTAAGGCCGGCGTGAGCCGGGTGATTGCCGCCATGGTTGACCCCAACCCGCTGGTGGCTGGCCGTGGTTTGGCGCTGCTGCAACAGGCGGGCATCGTCACCGCCCATGGGCTGATGGCGGACACCGCCGCCGCCCTTAATGCCGGTTTTATCTCGCGTATGGTGCGCGGCCGGCCACGGGTGACGGTCAAACTTGGGGCATCGCTCGATGGCCGCACCGCCATGGCCAGTGGCGAAAGCCAGTGGATCACCGGCGCTGCGGCGCGGGCTGATGTGCAGCGCTGGCGTGCCGCCAGCTGCGCCATCCTGTCGACGGCGGCCACGGTGCTGGCCGACGATCCGTTGCTGAATCTGCGCTGGCCAGCCGGGGAGCCCTATCCGCTGGCGCAGCTACGCCAGCCGCTTAGGCTGATCATAGACAGCCAGTGCCGACTGCAGGCTGGCGGTCGCCTGCTGGATGAACCAGCCCCAATCTGGCTGCTGCGGCCGGCAGACGCGCCACGCGCCAATTGGTTTCGCCCGCAGGATCAACAGCTGGCCTGCACCACCAGTGCCAATGGCCAGCTGAACCTGCCGGCATTGCTGCAGCAACTGGGTCGCCTGGGACTTAACGAACTCTGGGTTGAGGCCGGTGCCACCCTGGCCGGGGCGCTGATGCAGGCCGGTCTGGCCGACCAGTTGCTGATTTATCTGGCGCCGAAACTGCTGGGCAGTGACAGCCGCGGCCTGTTTGCGCTGCCGGGGCTGGAAAAGCTGGCGGCCAGCCCCAATCTCCAACTGGTTGAGCAACGTATGGTGGGTGATGATCTGCGCCTTGTTGCGACTGTCGCCCCCACTCAGGAGCACGCCTAATGTTTACCGGAATCATTGACGCAGTGGGTACCATTGCCGCCATTCAGCGCCATGGCAAAGGAGCGCGGCTGGAGATCGCCGTCGGCGACTGGGATCTGTCAGACGTTAAACTTGGCGATTCCATCGCCACCGACGGTGTCTGCCTGACGGTGGTGGCGCTCAAGGGCGACCGTTACTGCGCCGACCTGTCGCAGGAGACCCTGGATCGCACCGGTTATGCCCATGCCAAGGTGGGCAGTCGCGTTAATCTGGAAAAGGCGATGTTGCCAACCACCCGCTTTGGCGGCCATATCGTCAGCGGCCATGTCGATGGCCTCGGCACCGTGCTGTCGCGCACCAGCAGCGGCGAAGCGGTGGAGTTCTGGCTGCGCGCCCCCGATGAACTGGCGCGCTACATCGCCGAAAAGGGCAGCATTACTGTCAATGGCATCAGTCTGACGGTCAACGAGGTGCGTAACAGCGACTTCCGGCTGACCATCATTCCCCACACTTTGGCCATGACCAGCCTCGACAAGCTGGGCGCCGGTGGGGTGGTTAACCTTGAGGTGGACCTGCTGGCCCGCTATCTCGAACGGCTGCTGCAGGCACGCAGCGGCGCGGGCAATCTCACTTGGGGCAAACTGGCCGAGCTCGGTTTCGGCATGGCCCCTTCCGGCACTATGAGGAGCAGTTGAATGGCACTGGCAACTACCGCTGAGATCATCGAAGAGATCCGCGCCGGGCGCATGGTGATCCTGATGGATGATGAGGATCGGGAGAACGAGGGCGACCTGATCATGGCTGCCGACGCCATCACTCCGGATGCGATCAATTTTATGGCCAAATATGGCCGTGGTCTGATCTGCTTGACCCTGACCCGCGAGCGCTGCCAGCGCCTGAATCTGCCGCTGATGGTGCATCGCAATGGCGCCCAGTTCTCCACCGCCTTCACGGTGTCGATTGAAGCGGCCCGTGGCGTCACTACCGGCATCTCGGCGGCCGACCGCGCCGTCACCGTTAAAGCAGCCGTGGCTCCAGACGCCAAGGCCTCAGACGTGGTCCAGCCGGGCCATATCTTTCCGCTGATGGCCCAGGATGGCGGGGTGTTGACCCGCGCCGGCCATACCGAAGCAGGCTGTGACCTGGCTCGTCTGGCCGGCTGTGAACCGGCGGCGGTGATCGTCGAGATCCTCAACGAAGACGGCACCATGGCCCGTCGTGACGATCTGGAAAAGTTCGCTGCCGAGCATGGCATCAAGCTGGGTACGGTCGCCGATCTGATCGAATACCGTAACCTGCACGAAACGACCGTGGAGCAGGTGGCGCACTGCCAGCTGCCGACCCGCTTTGGTACCTTTGATCTCTACAGCTTCCGCGACACCATCGACAACCAGCTCCACCACGCGCTGGTCAAAGGCCCGATTAGCGCCGAAGTGGCGACCCTGGTACGCGTCCATCTGCATGATTTCTTGAACGATGTGCTCTTTACCGAACGCAACGCCCACCGTAGCTGGCCGCTCGACAAGGCGATGCAGCGCATTGCGGCCGAAGGCGGGGTGCTGGTGTTGCTTGGTCGCCAAGAGAGCAACGGCGAGCTGATCGATCAACTGCGAACCTTTGAGGCGGAAGACCGGGGCGAGCGTGATGCACCGGTGCAATCACAGGTGGTATCGCGCCGGGTCGGCGTGGGGTCGCAGATCCTGACCGCGCTGGGGGTGCGCCAGATGCGCCTGCTCAGCTCGCCCAAGCGCTACCACGCCCTGTCCGGCTTTGGCCTGACGGTGACCGAGTATGTCAGCGAATAGGGTCGGTACCGTGTGTGGCGGCGGCAGTGATGCTAAACTGCCGCCACTTTGACCGGCGTCTGCCGGATGAATCTGTCGTTTTACTAAGGGGATAACCATGAAGGTGATCGAAGGGGGCTTTGTCGCACCCAAGGCGCGCTTTGCCATTGTCGCCTCGCGCTTCAACAGTCTGATCGTCGAAAACCTGATCGAAGGGGCGATTGATACTCTGGTCCGTCATGGTCAGGTTGCGCGCGATGCCATCACCCTGGTCAAAGTACCGGGCGCCTATGAACTGCCGGTGGCGGTCAAGCAGGTGGCGGCCAGCGGCAAGTTTGACGCCATTGTGGCGCTGGGCGCAGTGATCCGCGGCGGTACCCCCCATTTCGATTTCGTCGCTGGTGAGTGCAACAAAGGGATCGCCCAGGTCGCCCTTGAGTACACCCTGCCGGTGGCCTTCGGCGTGTTAACCGTCGATACCATCGAACAGGCCATTGAGCGCGCGGGCACCAAAGCCGGCAACAAAGGCGCTGAAGCGGCCCTGTCGGCATTGGAGATGGTGAACGTGCTAGCCAGCCTCAAGGGTGATCTCTGATGTCTGTGGTTAAGCCTGCCAATCGCCGCAAGGCCCGTCGCATCGCGCTGCAGGCCCTCTACCAGTGGGCCATGACGGGCGACAACGTGGCCAGCATCGAGCTGCAGTTTGTGTCCGACAATGATCCGGAAAGCACAGATCTGAGTTATTTCCGTGATCTGTTCGGTGGTGTGGTGCGCACCGTTGACGAGCTGGACGAGAAACTCTCGGCCCTGGTCAGCCGTCCGTTCAAGGATGTGGATCTGGTCGAAAAAGCCATTCTGCGCCTCGGCGCCTATGAGCTCTGCCACCACCCGGAGCTGCCTTACAAGGTGGTGATCAACGAGGGGATCGAACTGGCCAAGACCTTCGCCTCGGAAGACAGCCACAAGTTCATTAACGGTGTGCTCGATAAACTGGCCGCCTCCCTCGGCAGCGGTGATGGCCGTCGATGAGTTTGGCCTGATCGCCCGCTATTTCAGCGGGCGAGGGGCCAGCCGCCCGGATGTACAGCTCGGCATCGGCGACGATTGCGCGCTGCTGCAACCCCATGCGGGCAGCCTGCTGGCGGTCACCACCGACACCCTGATCGCCGGTGTCCATTTTCCCCATGACGATCCCCCTCATGCCATCGGCCACAAAGCGGTGGCAGTCAACTTAAGTGATCTGGCAGCCATGGGTGCCGACCCGGCGTGGATCTCGCTGGCCATTAGCCTGCCATCACCCCAACCGGACTGGCTGCAGCGCTTTGCCCAAGGGGTGGATGAGATCTGCCGTTACCACGACGTGGCGCTGGTGGGTGGCGACACCACCCGTGGCCCGTTGGCCATTACCATCACCGCCCACGGCTGGGTGCCGGAGGGCAAGGCGCTTAAGCGCAGCGGCGCCCGCCCCGGTGATGGCATCTATGTTAGCGGTACCCTGGGTGAAGCGGCCGCCGGGCTGGCGTTGGTACAACAGCGGTTGGAGCTGGCCAAAGCCGAGCGCGAACCGCTGTTGCAGCGGCTGCGCTATCCAACGCCGCGCGTGTCATTGGGTCGTGAACTGCGTGGCATGGCGAGCGCCGCCATCGACATCTCCGACGGCCTGTTGGCCGATCTTGGCCATATCCTGAGGGCTTCGGCGGTGGATGCAGACATCCATCTGGAACTCCTGCCAGCAGTGGCCTTGGCTGATCAGCAGCAGGCGCTGGATTGGGCGTTGGCTGGCGGCGATGACTATGAACTCTGCTTCACGGTGCCAGCAGAGCTACGTGGCCGATTGGAGACAGTCGTGGCCCGCCTTGGCCTGCCGGTCGCTTATATTGGCGATGTCACCCACAAAGGGCTGGGTAGGCTCAGCCTGCGCCATCACGGCGAGCGGGTGGAGCACCAGCTGCGCCCTTATAACCATTTCCCGGAGTCCTGATGCTTCTCGTTCCTGCAGGGTTCAAACGCACCAGCCCCTGTCACTGGCTGGCTGTTGCCGGTGGCTTGGGGCTGATGACCAAAGCCCCCGGAACCTGGGGCACAATTGCCGGCGTGCCGCTGGCGTTGCTGCTGCTGGCCTTGCCCCCGATAATCGCCTGGTCGCTGCTGTTACTGTGTGCCGTCGCCGGTGTCTGGATCTGTGGCCGCACCGCCGACGACTGGGGCGTGCATGATCATGGCGCCATCGTTTGGGACGAAGTGGTCGGCTACGCGCTGACCGTGCTGCTGGCGGCCAGCTGGTTGGTGATAGGCCCGCTGGAGCTGCTGCTGGCTTTTGGCCTGTTCCGGCTGTTCGATATCCTCAAGCCATGGCCGATCCGCTATCTCGACCGTCAGGTCCACGGTGGCATCGGTATCATGGTCGACGATCTGCTGGCCGGCCTGTTTGCTGCCGTGATGATGCTTGCCAGCGCGCTCATGCTCTGAGCCGCTGCGGCGCTTGGACTGAGCCTAAAAAACGGCGGCCGATTGGCCGCCGTTGACGTTGTTGGGCTTCGCCAGTTAGCTGATCTGATCGCGCCAGCGTTCGATCTGGCTGGCGACCCCTTCGGCATCTAACCCCAGTTCACGCAGGATCTGATCCGCCGCGCCATGCTTGATAAACTCATCAGGCAGGCCGATGTTGAGGGTGGCGGGGTGCTGCGGGGTACTGGCCAGCAGTTCATTGACCGCAGAGCCGGCGCCGCCGGCGATCACGTTTTCTTCGATGGTCACCAGTTGGCTATGGCTGGCGGCCAGTTGACGCACCAGGGTTACATCCAGCGGCTTAACAAAACGCATATCCACCAAGGTGGCGTTCAGTGCTTCGGCCACCGGTTTGCAGGCGGCGAGCAGGGTGCCGAAGCAGAGCAGGGCGATACCTTGCCCCTCGCGCACTACCCGCGCCTTGCCGATGGGCAGTGCACTAAAGCTGTTGTCTAGGTAGGTTCCGGGGCCGGTGCCGCGTGGGTAACGGACGGCAGCGGGTTGATTGAGCTGATGGCCGGTGTAGAGCATCTGCCGGCACTCGTTTTCATCCGACGGGGTCATCACCACCATGTTGGGGATGCAGCGCAGATAGCTGAGATCGAAAGCGCCCTGATGGGTCGGGCCATCGGCACCCACCACCCCGGCGCGATCGATGGCGAACAGCACCGGCAGATTTTGCAGCGCCACATCGTGGATCAGCTGGTCATAGCCGCGCTGCAGAAAGGTGGAATAGATCGCCACCACCGGCTTGTAGCCTTCGCAGGCAAGACCAGCAGCCAGGGTCACCGCATGCTGTTCGGCAATGGCGACATCGAAGTATTGCTGCGGATACTGCTGCGAGAACCGCACCATGCCCGAGCCTTCGCGCATCGCCGGGGTGATCGCCATCAACTTGTCGTCCTGGCTGGCCATATCGCACAGCCAGTCGCCGAAGATCTGCGAGAAGCTGATCTGACAGCTCTTGCTGGCGGGCAGCTGATCTTTGCTTGGGTCAAATTTAGGCACACCGTGGTAACCGATGGGATCGGCCTCGGCCGGCGCATAGCCTTTGCCTTTGCGGGTCATCACATGCAGCAGTTGCGGTCCCTTGAGCTGGCGCATGTTGCTCAGGGTATCGATCAAGGCATTGACGTCGTGGCCGTCGATCGGGCCGATGTAGTTGAAGCCCAACTCCTCGAAGAAGGTGCCGGGTACCACCATGCCTTTTAGATGCTCTTCGGCGCGGCGCGCCAGCTCCTTGATCGGCGGCAGACCTGACAGCACCTTTTTGCCGCCTTCGCGGATGGTGCTGTAAAGGCGGCCGGAGAGCAGGCGGGCAAAATGGCTGTTGAGGGCGCCAACGTTCTCGGAGATCGACATCTCGTTGTCATTGAGGATCACCAACATGTCGGGGCGCAGATCACCGGCATGGTTCAAAGCCTCGAAAGCCATACCTGCAGTCATGGCACCGTCGCCGATCACCGCGACCACCTTGCGGCCGTTGCGCTCGCGCTCAGCAGCGATGGCCATGCCCAGGGCGGCGCTGATAGAGGTGCTGGAATGGCCAACCGACAGGGTGTCGTAATCGCTCTCGTCACGCCACGGAAAGGGGTGAAGGCCCCCTTTTTGGCGAATGCTCTGCATCCGGTCGCGGCGGCCGGTGAGAATCTTGTGGGGGTAGGCCTGATGGCCCACGTCCCATACCAGCCGGTCAAAGGGGGTTTGGTAGACGTAATGTAGTGCCACCGTCAGTTCAACGGTACCGAGGCCGGAGGCCAGATGGCCTGAACTCTTGCTGACCGAGGCCAGCAGGTAGCGACGCAGCTCATCGCACACCGTGGCTAGCCGTTCAGAGGGCAGGGCGCGCAGCTGATCAGGATCATCGATCAGTGCCAGCGTCGGGTAGTCGGCGAGATTGACCATGCCTATTGTGTTCTCCGCCACGGTGGTCCGTGATCTTTAGTGAGTGCGTTCGATGGCGTAGGACGCCAGCGCCGCCAGAATCGCCGTATTGTAGGGAATTGCAGCCAGTGCGTGTAGCGCTTGCTGCACCAGCTCGCGCGCATGATCACGGGCGCCATCAATCCCAAGGTGGGCGACAAAGGTCGATTTGTTCAGTGCTTTGTCCGAACCCTGTGGTTTGCCCAGGGTTGCAGTATCCGCCGTTTCATCGAGAACATCGTCGTGCACCTGAAACGCCAGCCCCACGGCATCCGCATAACGATCCAGCGCGTCACGCTCGGCCACCGGCAGATTGGCGCAGATCGCCCCCATCTGCACTGCCGCGCGGATCAGGGCACCGGTCTTGTGGCGATGCACTTGAATCAGTGCATCAACACTAAGGGTGGCGCCAGTGGCCGCCAGATCCAGCGCTTGGCCGCCACACATGCCTGCATAACCCGAGGCCTGAGCCAGTGTCGCCACCAGTGCGAGGCGTTGTTCAGCATTCAGGCCACGGGCATTGGCCAGCAGGCTGAACGCCTCGGTTTGCAAAGCATCACCGGCGAGAATGGCAGTCGCCTCGTCATAGGCAACATGGCAGGTGGGTTGGCCGCGGCGAAGGTCATCATCGTCCATGGCTGGCAGGTCGTCGTGTACCAGCGAATAGGCATGAATCAGCTCAATGGCTGCTGCGGCATCATCGAGCTGCGCTAAGGGGGTGCCGTTAAGGCTGCCGACCGCATAGACCAGCAGCGGCCGCATCCGCTTGCCGCCGATAAGGGTGCCATGGCGCATCGCTGACGCCAGTCGGGGGGCGGTAGCTGGCAGCGCTAGAAAATACTGATCGAGATGATGGTTGATGCGCAGCAGATGGCTGCGGGTGAAATCCTGCCAACTCATGCGTCGTTGCCATCGCCGGTGCTGGCAAAGGGGAGCAGTTTAGCCTGATCACCATCGCCAATTAGTTGCTGGATGCGCTGTTGCGCCTGTTCCAGTCGTTCACGGCCACTGCGTGCCGCCTTGATGCCGCGTTCGAAACGAGCCAGGGCGTCTTCCAGTGGCAGGTTGCCCTGCTCCAGCGCCGCAACCACCTGCTCCAGTTCGTTGAGTGCTTCTTCGAAGCTGAGGTTTTCCGCTTTTTTTGCTGCCATTTGCGGCCTTGCTCCCGAAATGCCGGTCAAGTCTTGCCAGCCGCGGACGATATCAGAAAAATCGAGCCGTGACAGGCGATTGAGGCAGGCCGCGCCTGACAGGCCGGGCTAACTGCCCTAATATTGTAGCGGCGCCGACGTCAGTCTTGGCGCGACTTGACCCATCTGCAGTTTGTAACAGGAGTAGACGGTGGATCTGGCAACAATCATCGGCCTTGTCGCCGCTTTTGCCTTTGTCATCTACGGCATGCTGCTCGGTGGCCCAATGTCTATGTATGTGGACGTGCCCTCCATTCTCATCGTGTTTATGGCCTCGCCCATGGTGGCCATGACCAAGTTTAATCTGGGCCAGTTTCTCGGCGCGGGCAAAATTGCGGTCAAGGCCTTCGTGTTCAAGACCGACAAGCCGGAAGAGTTAATCGAAAAAGCGGTGGCGCTGGCCGACGCGGCGCGTAAAGGTGGTTTTCTGGCACTTGAAGAAGCAGAGATCCCCAACAGCTTTATGAAGAAGGGGGTCGACATGCTGGTCGACGGTCATGATGCCGAAGTGGTGCGGGCGACCCTCGAAAAAGATATTGGCCTGACCGATGAGCGCCATGAAATGGGTGCCGCAGTTTTCAAACAGCTGGGCGATATTGGTCCAGCTATGGGCATGATCGGTACTCTGATCGGCTTGGTGGCGATGTTGGCCAATATGTCGGATCCCAAAGCGATTGGCCCGGCCATGGCGGTGGCGTTGTTGACCACTCTTTACGGCGCCATTCTGGCTAACATGATCGCCATTCCGATCTGCGACAAACTCTTGTTGCGCAACAAAGAAGAGCTGCTTAACCGGCGGTTGATTCTTGATGCCATCATGGGGATCCAGGATGGTCAAAATCCGCGCGTGATCGAAGCGCTGTTGCGAAATTATCTGGCTGAAGGCAAACGCCAAGTCGCTACCACTGAGTAACAGAGCTGATTATGGATGCGCCGCGTAAATGCCCACCACCCGGATTGCCTGCCTACATGGGCACCTTTGCCGATCTGATGTCGTTGTTGATGTGCTTTTTCGTGTTGCTGCTCTCTTTCTCTGAGATGGATGTCCTCAAATTCAAGCAGTTGGCTGGTTCAATGGCCTATGCCTTCGGCGTGCAGAACAAAATCGAGGTGAAGGATATACCCAAGGGTACCAGCGTGATCGCCTTGGAGTTTCGGCCGGGTCGTCCTGACCCAACCCCGATCGAGAACATTCAGCAACAGACGGCGGAGATCACCGAGCAAACCCTCGAGTTTCAAGCCGGCGAAGATGATTCTGCTGGCGGCAAGATGCGCCAGCGCGGCACTGAGCGGGGCGGTCGTACCCCTTCCGCTGACGAGCAGAAAGCCGAGATGGCTCAGCAGCAAGTTGAGCAACAGCAGAAAGCCGAGCAGCAGCAGGCGCAGGAGAAAACCAACGAGTTGGCCAAGCAGTTGGCCGCGCAGCTTGAAACGCATATCAAGAGCGGCGCGGTAGAGCTGGAATCCTTGGGTCAGCAGATCACCATCCGTATTCGCGAGAAGGGCGCGTTCTCGAGCGGTTCGGCCTTCCTGCAACCCCAGTTCCGGCCGATTGTTCAACAGATTGCTGGCTTGCTCAAAGATGTGCCGGGTGAAATCACCGTGACCGGTCATACCGACGATTTGCCGATCACCTCTGAATTGTTTAGCTCGAATTGGGAACTGTCTTCGCAGCGTGCTGTGGCCGTTGCCCACGAGATGATCAAGGCCAGGGGCTTTGAGGAAAACCGCCTAGTGGTGATTGGCCGGGGCTCGAGCATGCCACTAGTGCAGGACGCCACCGACGAGGCGCGCCGTCAGAACCGGCGAGTCGAGATCTCGATCATGCAAGGCAAGCCAAAGCAGTCCGAGGAGATTGGGGTGCAACCGGCCAAGCCTTGACCACAACCGTAGGAGCAGGGCCACGGCTCAGCTATAATCCGCGCCGCTTTTTTGGGGTACGGAGTTGGTTGTGAAGTTTGTTGTTCGCCTTTTTCCTGAAGTCATGGTCAAGAGCAAGTCGGTGCGTCAGCGTTTTACCCGGCTGCTTGAGACCAACGTCCGCAACGTGCTTAAGCGCGTTGACGAGCAGGTCAAGGTGCGCAACCTGTGGGATCGGCTCGAGGTGAGTGCGCCGGGAAATGGTCTTGCCAAGCGTGCAGCGCTGATCGATGCCCTCAGCCATATTCCCGGTATTGCCAATTTCTCTCCCTGCGATGATCTGCCATGGCAGAGCCTGGATGAGATCGCGACCCAGGTGGCTGCCTACTGGGCGCCGCGCATCGGTAACCGCAGCTTTTGTGTGCGGGTGAGGCGGATGCAGCAGTGCACCACCTCGTCGCTGGATATCGAACGTTATGTCGGCGGCCGCCTCAATGAACTCTGCCCAGAGGCCCGGGTCCAGCTCAAGCAGCCGGAGCTAACCGTGCGCCTGGATGTCGACAAAGAGAAGTTTGCCCTGTTACATGAACAGTACCCGGGGCTGGGCGGTTTTCCGTTGGCCTCTCAGGAAGATGTGATGGTGCTGCTATCCGGCGGTTATGACTCGGCGGTGGCGGCTTGGCAGTTGATCAAGCGTGGTAGCCGGGTTCATTACTGTTTCTTTAACATCGGTGGCCCGGATCATCAGAGCGGGGTGCAGCGCATCGCCTGCCATCTGTGGCAGAAATATGGCTCATCCCATCGCGTCAAGTTCGTGGCCGTGCCCTTCGAGCCAGTGGTTAACGCTATTGTCGAGCAGGTCGATCCGGGCCAGATGGGGGTGGTGTTCAAGCGCTTGATGATGAAAGTGGCCGGGCGCATGGCCGACCGGCAGAAGATCGATGCGCTGGTCACGGGCGAAGCTGTAGGCCAGGTGGCCAGCCAGACCCTGACCAATCTGCGCATTATTGATGCCGCTACCGATCACATCATCCTGCGGCCGCTGATCGCTGCCGACAAGCAGGAGATCATCGATCTTGGCAAGCGCATCGGCACCGCCAGCATGAGTGAGTCGCTGCCGGAGTACTGCAGTGTCATCTCCCGCAGTCCGACGGTAAGGGCGGTGCGTAGCCGCATCGAAGCGGAAGAAGCCAAGATCGATCCGGCGCTGCTGGATGCTGCGGTGCGCAACGCCATGACCATGGATCTTCGCGATCTGGCGGCCGCCGAGCAGGGGCCGAGGGCTGAACCAGAAATAGTCGCCAGCCTGCCGCCCGATGCGGTGGTGGTCGACATCCGCTCGCCAGAGGAGCAGGAAGCTCAGCCGCTGGTACTTGCGGTTGCTGTCGAGTCGATCCCGTTTTTCCAGTTGGAAAGGCGCTTTCCGACGCTGGCGGCCGATCGCAACTACTATCTCTACTGTGATCGTGGCGTGATGAGCCGTCTCCATGCGCTGTTGCTGACCGAGCGCGGCTTCGCCAACGTCAAGGTCTATCGCCCTTAGACGGACAGCGCTGCACGGCTGTCATGGAGGCCGTTATGACGCAGGTAGCAGGAGAGTGGGTGTTGGTGACCGGCGCAGCCAGTGGCATAGGCCGTTTGCTGGTGGTGGCGCTGCGTGCCCGCGGCGCCAAGGTGATTGCCTGGGATCGCGACAGCAGCGGTCTGGCCATGCTGGCCGAAGGGGATGAGGCGATCGCTCCGCGCACCCTCGATCTGAGTGACCATCATGCCATCTACAGTGCGGCGGCGGCTGAAGTCGCGGCCGGACGGGTGCCCCGGGTGGTGATCAACAATGCGGGTGTCGTCCAAGGAAAAAACCTGATCGATGCTGACCCCGAGGCCATTGAGCGGACCTTTGCGGTCAATGCTCTGGCCCCCATCCACCTGACTCGGGCGCTGCTGCCAGCGATGCTGCAGGCCGGTGGTGGCCATGTGGTCACCGTTGCTTCCGCTGGCGGCATTGTCGGCACGGCCAAGCTGGTCGATTACTGTGCCAGCAAGTTTGCCGCCGTCGGTTTTGACGAGGCCTTGAGGTTGGAGGCCCAGCGTAATGGCTGGCCACTACGCACCACTCTGGTGGCGCCTTGGTACATCGACACCGGCATGTTCGCCGGGGTCCACAGCCGCATCCCTTGGCTGCTGCCGATCCTGCATCCAGATGATGTCTGCCAGCGCATCGTTGGGGCTATTGATGGCAATCGCTTGCGGCTGGTGATGCCGGCCTTTGTGCTCACCTCTTATCTGCTGCGCATCGTGCCGGTGGCCCTGTTCGACAGGGTGATGGACTGGCTTGGAGTCAGCCGCAGTATGGATCAGTTTCGTGGGCGTGACAGCAGCGGCCAGCATTGAGCTGACCGCTATAACAGGATGCTAGAAGCGGTCGAGCAGCAGGCCGGATTTCACCTCGTTGGCTTTGGCACCGCCACACAGCAGCTCAACCAGGGTTAGGGCAAAGCTGAAGCTGGTTCCGGGCCCTTGACTCGTGACCAGCATGTTGGGCTCATCCACCACCACTGCGTCATTGGCGCGCAGTTGGGCTGGCGAAAACTGCCCTTGAAAAGCGGGATAACAGGTGAGCTGGCGCCCTTCCGTAAAGCCTAAGGGTTTGAGGACCACTGCCGGTGAGGCGCAGATCGCGGCGATCCAGCGTCGGTGGTTGTGTTGCTGGCGCAACTTGATCGCCAGAGTCGGTTGATCGCGCAGATGTTCGGCGCCGGGCATGCCGCCGGGTAACACAATCAGGTCGAAGGTATCTGACAGCAGATCGTCCATGGCGCAGTCGGCGGTGATGTGTACCCCGCGTGATGCGACGACCTGCAAGCGCCCCTCAGGCGCACAGCTCGCGACTGTCACCGCCAGTCCGGCCCGGCGTAGCACATCAATCACGACTACCGCTTCGATTTCTTCACTGCCATCGGCGATGGCGACCAGTATTTTTGCGTCCATAACCCTCTCCTTGTTGTTGGCTGTGACGCCCTCCAACAGTGTAGTGCGGTCAGCTAATCACTGCTGTTCGGCGTGCTTGATGGCGTCATACAGCCGCTGGTGCTGTTCAAGAACCAACCCGTGCTGGCGGGCTTCAGCCAACAGATGACCGGTGATGGCATCGATCTCGGTGCGCCGGCCTGCCGCCAGATCGCGGTTCATCGACGACAGATTGCCGGCGGTGGCGGCGATAGTGGCATCGATGGTCGCAGTCAGTCGTGCTTCATCAAGTGCGATCCCGGCATGGCTGAAGAATCCTGCCAGTTCAGCGATCAGGTGCTGGCGCTGGTCAGCAAAGCGACCCTCGGCCAGCGCCCCGTTGGGACACTGGTGGAGGGCCGTCAACGGATTGATCACGGCATTAATGGCCAGCTTGAGCCACAGCGCTTGTTCGATATGGTCGGTCCAGAACAGTGGTGGCAAGGCCCGCTCCAGCAGATCACACAAGGCCTGCTGAAACAGCGGGGAGAGGGAGGGGCCAGCGCCATGGCCGATGGTAGTTGCCCCCAGCCCGGTGTGACGCACATGGCCCTGCTCATCGCGCAGAGCGCCATGGGTGCTGCTGGCCAGCAGTATCGGCACCTGCTCACCCAGCAGTGCCTGGCAGGGGGCAAGGGTGCCCATACCGTTATGCAGCAAGATCAGCGGCAGGCGCAGGTTGCGAATTTGGGGCGCCCATGGGGTCAGCGCGGTCACCACCTGATAGGCCTTGACCGTGACCAGTAATGCTTGCGGTGGCAACAAAGGCCAGCCCCAGCGTAACCGCAGGTTATGCTCGCCGTGGGCATCCGTCAGCCGATAGTTACAGTCATCCTGGTGACGTGGGTGGAGGGGGGATACCTGAGTGCCACTGAGCGCCAGACGGGCAGCATAAAGGCGCCCGAGGGCGCCCATGCCGAGAACCGCGATCAGATCAGCGGATGGCGGGGACAAGGCGATTCTGCACTGCCCAATCATAAACTTGGTAAAAGGCGTGATAGCAGCAGGCACCGGCAATATCTGCAAAGAAATCATTCATGGCCGAACTGCGATACGGCAGAAAGTACTGCACCAGCTCGATCCAGGCACCATAGCCAAACAGCAGGAACATCTGTACGGCAAAGCCGGCCCGCATGGCGTGGTGAGCGAGAAAAGCCAAACCGAAAAAGGCGATGAAGTGTTCCAGTTTGTCGTTCTTGAGAGGTGAATCAACCCCTTTCATGAAGCAGGCGAAGCTGATGAAAACAACTGCGGCAGCGAGGGCCACCTTGAATAGCGCCCGGTTATCGAGCAGTTGACGGAGCATGAAAATAACACCCCTTGTTGTATAAAAAACGGACATATTATACGCCTGCAGGGCGCTAGCGGGAAAGAGGGAGGGAAAAAGATTCTTTGGCGAAGCGCTGGCTTAAGGCGAAGGTTTGCTGGATCAGGCGGGCGTCGGTAGATGCCCGGTGGCGCTGGGCATGGGCCCGGGTTAGCTGGTCGCGGGCAGGTTGCCAATAATGCAGCTGCTCGTCGCTCATTTGTTCCCGTAGGGTGACGATGCGAAAGCGTGGGTGGCTGCCTACTACGTCATAGAGCTTGCCAATCCAGCTGCTGTCGTGGGCCCAAGCATCGGAACAAACTGTTTGTCCCCACAGCAGCTCATTGAGCTGATCTGCTACCCAGCGAGCAGGTTGACCGTAGCGCTGCAGTGTTGCACGGCTGATGCCATGGACTCGTTCTGCCGCTTTATCCCAGTGCTGCCATTCCGGTTCCGGTGCGATTAGATAGCAACGACTGGAGACCCCATCACCCATGGCGATGCCGATCTCTATGGGGTAGCTGCCGCGGCCGAAGCCAGATGCTTCTACGTCGATGATGATGGGCAAGTTGTGGGACGTCACAGCCATGGCGCGTGATTCTTGCGGACCAGTAAGGCGAAGTGTACCAGCAGTCTGGCGTTAGCTGCTGCGGCTAGTCTTCGACTGCCACCCGGCTCACACTGAGCTGGCCGATAGCGTGACGTAACCACCAGATCATCACCAGACCCGGCAACGCCACCACCATCGAAAACAGGAAAAAATTGGGCCAGCCGATAGCGGGGGCCAGCACCCCCGATACCGGGCTGACATAGATGCGGCCGACACTGGCCAGCGCCGACAAAAGGGCGAAGTGGGTAGCCGAGAACTGTTGCTGGCAAAGTGCCATCAGCAATGCCACAAACGCGGCTGTGCCCATGCCGCCCGTGAGATTCTCAACGGTGATGACCAACAGCAGCAGATAATCGATGGGGGTGGGCGCTGCGATGCTGACAAAGCCCCAGTCGAACGCTGGCAGTAACAAACTACCAAGGGCGCCCCGTCCCAGTTCGGCAAGCAACCAGAAGCCGGCGTTTGACAGTAACTGTAACACGCCGAATAACAGCAGCGAGCGTACCAGCCCGAGCCACAGCATCAGTGTGCCGCCCAGCACGACTCCGGCAATGGTTACCCACAACCCAATCACCTTGTTGACCACCCCCACCTCAGTTTGGGTGAAAGCCATCGCCTTAAGCAGGAACGGCGTAGTCAGGGTGCCTGCGAAGGCATCACCAAGCTTGTAGAGGATGATTAGCAGCAGAAAGGTGCCCGCCCTCGGCAGGCTGAAAAAGCTGGTCAGCGAACGGTTCAGGGTATCGAACCCGGCTCGTTTTGCTGTCCACAGGCCGGCGGCAAGCGCTGCGGCGATCTGTGTCAATACCACCAGCAAACGGGTGCCAGGGGTAGCCGCGCTGCTGTCAAAAGAGGCCAGGCGCAGCAACAGTTCAATGGTTATTAAGGCGCCGCCAATCGCCGCCAACGTCACGACAAAGGCTTTGAGCTCGGCACCGGTACTATTGTGGTGAACCTGGGCAACAACGCCGCGCAGGGCTGGCGCCAGCAGGGCGGTGATAACGGCTGCGGCAACCATCAATCCTGCCATCAGGCGATAAACTGCGGGCCAGTCACCCCACTGTTCGGCCCAGATCAGCGACAGTCCGCCAGAGACGATCATGGCCAGTCGATAGCCGAATACCGATACCGATGCACCGAGGCCACGCTCTGCGCCGGGCAACAGGTCGGTACGATAGGCATCAAACACCACATCTTGCGAAGCCGACAGAAAGGCAATGACCACGGCCATCAGTGCAAACAGCTGAGGGGTGGTGGCGGGAGAAAGCAGTGATAGCAGCACTAAAGCCGCGGCGAGTGCCAGCTGGCTGCTGACCAACCAGCCACGGCGGCGGCCGAGCCAGGGCGGCTCAAACCTGTCCATCAACGGCGCCCACAGAAACTTGAAGGTATAGGGAATACCCACCAGTCCCATAAAGCCGATGGTCGCAAAATCGAGTCCCTCAACCGTCAGCCAGGCTTGCAGCGCTTGGCCGGTGAGTGCCAACGGCAGCCCGGAAGCGAAGCCAAGCAGCAGTATCGCCAGCTGTCGTCGCCACCGCCCATTGCCCGCCATCGCCCGCGCCGCTGTTAACATCAGGGTTTGGCCGCTTTGCGGTAAACCCGTTTGAGGATGATCGGTTTAACCGGCACATCTGGCATGCCGAGGGCCGCATCCGTGGCGGTCGGGGCATTGCCAATCGCCTGCAGCACTTCATCACCGCCAATTACCCGACCGAAGACGGTATAACCCCAACGGCCATTAGGATCGAGGTTGGTGTTGTCGGCCAGATTGAAGTAAAACTGGCGCGTTGCGGAGTGCGGACTATTTTGACGGGCCATGGCGATGGTGCCAGTGCTGTTGCTCAGGCCATTGCCTGACTCGTTCACCAGCTTGTCGCCCTCTTTACGCGCGCTGCCATCGACGCCGATGCCGCCGCCTTGGGCGACAAAACCGGCAATAACCCGGTGAAAGAGGGTGTTGTCGTAACTGCCACCATCCACCAGCTTGAGGAAGTGGGCCACGGTCAAGGGGGCGCTGAAGCGGTCCAGTTCGACGGTGATGGCGCCTTTGCTGGTCTCCATTACCACCTGTGGGAACAACTCCTCATCGGCCGCCAGTGCCGGGGCCGCCCACAGGGCGACCAGTAACATCAAGATACGGACCATGGCGGACCTCAGAGCGGCATGATCGGTTCAAGGCCCATCACCGCTGGGCCATTGTCCTTGATCGCTTCCATGAGCTGGGGATCATCGAGCGCTTCGGTCAATACCCGACCGAGCAGCAGGTTCATCTCTTTTTCGATGGCGGCGACATCGGGGCGCTTGGGTTTGGTATCGGAGCGCTGTCCGTTGAAGGCGCGGGTAACAGTGCCGTTGGCGGTCTCAACCACGAAGCGCAGCTGGGCATTGACCGTGGTGTCATGCTTCAACAAACCGCTGCTGACCGTGGCGCCAAGTTGCTGAATTTCTACCTTCAGGGTGTTCCCGCCGGTTGTTTCCACGCCGCGTTGTTTGAGCCCGTCACGGATAAAGCCGGCCATACTTTCGCCGACATCGCTGTAGGCGGGAACCTCCTTGCGCTTGCCATCTTCGATCAGCACCAGCAAGGCGCTGTTCACCCGGGCATCCGTTACTTCGAGGCTCACGCTTTCATTGGCGCAGCATTGACCGGGGCGGATCTGGGGGCCGAGAACGACGGTGGTGGGGTGTGAGGCGCAACCAGCAAACAGGGCGGCCAGCAGAGGAAGCACAAGCAGACGGCGCATCTTTTTTTCTCACGACAAGGACTCAGGGGCAGCCAGCATAGCAAATTTTTCTGGCCCGGCAGTCTCGCATTGTGTTGCCGTTTAGCTGCCCGCAGCCGGTCTCTTCTGGCGCTAAGGGCGGGCAAGCCACCATTGTGCGATAGCGGACTGGAGATGCGGCCAGTCGGTCAGCGTCAAGGCGCACTAAGGGGAGCGTTACTGGCGACCGACAATTACTGCCGTTCACATCGCCGCTTTCACCGCCCGGGCCATCTTGTTCGCTGCTTCTTGGGCGGTGGTTTTGTCATCATTGAAGTAGTTGCTGATCACATCAGTAAGGGCGCCTTGGATCTGGCTGGTGGTTGCCAATCCGTGCGACCAGCTGGGAACCAGTGTGCCATTGGCGTTAGCAGACCTGAAGGCTGCCATTGAGTCGACAGCACATTGGTCGAATCCATCCATGACCATGTCCAATCTTACCGGGATTGAGCCTTTATTTATGTTGAATGCCTTCTGGAACGCGGGTGACAGTATGGTGCTGGCCAATACCTGTTGAGCGTTTTGATCATCTTTCGTGCGCAGCTTGAAGAAGGCCAGGCTGTCAATGTTGAAGGCAAACGCAGTGGCGGTGCCGGGGGCGGCCACACAGCGGTAATCTTGGCCTGGGACCTTGCCTGCTGCGGCAAATTCGCCTTTAGCCCAGTCGCCCATGATCTGCATCGCTGCGTCGCCACTGATCACCATGCCGGTGGCGATGTTCCAATCGCGGCCGGCGCTGTCTCTGTCGATGTACTGGCGCAGGCTCTTGAAGCGTTCAAGTGCCAGCACCATCTTGTCACCAGACAGTACCCTGATATCGTGATCCACGAACGCCCTGGAGTAATCGTCCGTACCTAGCGTGGCTAGGGCCACCGCTTCAAACAGGGTAGCGTCCTGCCAAGGTTGCCCACCGTGAGCCAACGGAATCAGACCAGCTGCCTGGATTTTGTCGGCCGCAGTGATGAATTCCTCCCAGCTGCCGGGGATGGTGGCACCAGCTTTGGTGAACACTGCAGGATTTGCCCATAGCCAGTTAACCCGATGAACATTGATGGGCACGGCGACGTAATGACCATCGCTCTTCATCACCTTGGTCACCACCGGTGACAGCACTTTGTCCCAGCCTTCGGCCGTGGCGGTATCATCCAGGCTGGCGAGAAAACCCAGCTCTGCCCATTCCTGAATATCATGGCCTTTGATTTGGGCGGCTGCTGGTGGGTTACCGGAAACGGCACGCGTTTTGAGTACGGTCATGGCGCTTTCACCACCGCCACCGGCGACGGCGAAGTCCTTCCAGCTATGCCCTTGCTTTTCGAGCATCTCCTTAAGCAGAGCCGCTGACCTGGCTTCACCGCCGGATGTCCACCAGTGAAGAACCTCCACTTGTCCGGCTTGGGCCTGGTTGATGGCCAGAGCCAATAGCGGGGCCACGAGTGCACTCAGGTGACCACGGCCGCTACGGGGCGAATAGTGCATTACCATATTCCTTGTGCGTGATTCTCTGCTCAAATTGTTCGTGCGTGGGGCGGGCTGCCGACGGCTTTCCCAGATTTTGCTTGGCATAACGTCACGTCAGTATGCCTGAATGCCAAGCTAGCAAAGGGTATGGTCAGGTAACAGTGTTAACAGTATTGGCGCAGGCAAAATTCGCCAGCCTTGGCTAGTCATGGTCCAGACGATAGCCCTGACTACGGATTGTAGTGATGCCATGGCCATCGCCAAGTCGACGCCGCAGCCGACTGATCTGGACATCGATGGCGCGATCACCACTAACGGCTGGTGCACCAGTCAGGTGGGTTGCCAAGTAGTGGCGGCTGACCACTTCTCCGCGGCGGGCGAGGAGAGCGATCAGCAGTGTTGCTTCGCCACTGGTCAGCTGCAGCAGCTGTCCATCATCGCCATGCAGCTGCTGGGTATGGCCATTGAAACGCCAGCGGCCAATACGAGGATCGGCATCGGCGTGGCCAGCATGCCGTAGCAGCTGGCGCATGCTGGTTAGCAGCTCACTGGCGGAAAACGGTTTTAGCAGCACATCGGCGAAACCGCAGGTCAGCGCAGTGCGGGTAGACGCAAGTTCGGCCTCTTTGATCAGCATCAGCATTGGCGTGGTATAACGCTGACGAATACGCTGATACAGCGCCAATCCGCTTTCTTCGGCGCCATGCAGGTTTAACACGATAAAGCTGGTCACAGCCAACAGATGGTCACTCAGACCTTGGCCATCGGCCAAGGTGCAGACGCTATGGCCAAGGCGATGCAGGAGATCGGCGATGAGATCTCTAACCTGCTGATCGTTGTCAACGACCAGAACCTGCAGTGCGACAGAACTGTCCATGTGCGAGACAACAACGGCAGTGATGGCGGCCGCCAAGTCTGGGCGGGGGGCGCATTACAAACAATCGCCGCCAACGGGAACTGTGAGGCATGAGTCATTTTTTGCGCTGGCAGCTGGCCGATTGCGAACTGCTTTTTTGGCCCGCCTTTGTCGAACCGCTGCAGGCCGGGGTGTTGCTTCGCCAATTGCTGGATCAGGGCCACTGGCAGCAACCCACGATCCGGATCTATGGCCGTGAGGTTGCCATACCGCGCCGTCAATGGTGGATGGGCGATGCCGATGCCTGTTACCGCTACTCGCAAACCCTGTTTCAACCTGACCCTTGGCGTTCGCAGGTTGCGGATGTTGCAGTCAAGGTCAGTGAGGCCTGTGGTCAACGCTTTAATAGCGTACTACTCAACCTCTATCGCGATGGGGGCGATCACATGGGCTGGCATAGCGATGATGAACCTGAGTTGGGCCCGCAACCGCTGATTGCATCGTTGTCACTGGGGGCAACCCGGCGTTTTTTGCTGCGCCATAAACAGCTCGGGTGTCGTTTTGAGCTGCCACTGGCCACCGGCGATCTGCTGGTGATGGCGGGTGACACCCAACGCCAATGGTCACATGCGGTACCGAAAGAAGCGCGGGTCCAGCATCCCCGTATAAACTTGACCTTCAGAACCATCATCAGCCCATCTGCCCACAGGTTAGAGCCATGATTGTCGCCGAGCGTATTGAACAGAAGTTGCAGCAGTTGTCGCCCCTGTTTATCGAGGTGATCAACGAGAGCCATCGCCACAACGTGCCCAGCGGCAGTGAAAGCCACTTCAAGGTGGTTGTGGTTGCCGCTGAATTTGCCGGCCAGCGCTTGCTGCAGCGGCACCGCACGGTGAACGCCATACTGGCCGATGAGTTGGCTGGGCCGGTGCACGCTCTGGCGCTCCATACCTACAGCCCCGATGAATGGGAGAGCAATTTCGGCACTGTGCCGATATCGCCGAAATGTAAGGGAGGCATGTTGCGAGATGCCGCAACGCCGCCTGCAGCTACCGATGTAACCTGACTGAACCGGGCGTGAGTTCACTTTCCTGTGGATACAGCTAACACTTTGCCCGACTGAACTTAATCTGCCGGATTGGTTGGGTTAGAATCCCGACTGTTTCGTTCAAGCTTGGGAACGGTGGGGGGCTGTGCAGCACATCTTGGGCTGCGCCGGTTGCTGACTGTTCATTACCATACTGCCCAATAACGACACGCGAGTAGCTATGATCAAAATTAGAAAGGGGCTGGACCTGCCCATTGCGGGCTCACCGCAGCAGGTCATTCACAGTGGCTCCGCCCTTTCCCATGTCGCTCTGCTTGGCAACGACTACGCGGGACTACGTCCCACCATGTTGGTCCGAGAAGGGGATCTGGTGCGCAAGGGCCAGCCACTATTCGAAGACAAAAAGAACTCCGGCGTCTTCTTTACTGCCCCCGCCGCTGGCGAAGTGGTGGCTATCAACCGCGGTGACAAACGCTCATTGCTGTCGGTGGTGATCCGTATTGATGGCGACGCCCAAGAAGAGTTCCAGCAGTTCGAACCGGGCCAATTGGCCAGCCTTGAAGGCGAGCTGGTCCGTTCTCAACTGCAACGCTCCGGACTGTGGACTGCGTTGCGTACCCGGCCATTTTCACGGGTGCCCGCAGTCGATGCGGTACCGCGGGCGATCTTCATCAATGCCATGGACAGCAATCCGCTGGCGGCCGACCCGGCGACGGTGATCACCGGCCATGAAGCCGCGTTTGCGTCTGGTGTTGCGGTGCTCAGTCGGCTGACCGATGGCAAACTCTATGTCTGTAAAAAGGCTGGGTCAGCTGTGCCTACGGTCAGCCTGGCACGGGTTGAGACTCACGAATTCAGCGGTCCTCATCCTGCCGGTCTGGTCGGCACCCATATCCATTTTCTGGAGCCGGTTAACGGCCACAAAACGGTATGGCACCTGAACTATCAGGATTGCATTGCCATTGGCCAGTTGTTTACGACCGGTCAGCTCAACAGTGAGCGGGTGATCAGCATGGCCGGTCCTCAGGTCGGAAAGCCGCGATTGGTACGTACGCTGCTGGGCGCCTCAATTGACGAACTGACCGCCGGCGAGCTGATGTCCGGTGACAACCGAGTAATCAGTGGTTCAGTGCTGGCCGGCAACACCGCCGAAGGCCCTGTGGGCTATCTCGGCCGTTATCATCTGCAGCTGACAGCGCTGGCGGAGGGTGACGAGAAGGAGTTTATCGGTTGGCTCAAACCTGGTAGCGACAAGTTTTCGGTCACCCGGGCCTTTTTGTCCCATCTGTTCCCCAAGAAGCGCTTTGCCTTCACCACCACCACCGGTGGTAGTGATCGGGCGATGGTGCCCATCGGTATGTATGAGCGGGTGATGCCGCTTGACCTGCTGCCAACCCTGCTGCTGCGTGACCTTATCTCTGGCGACGTCGATAGCGCCCAGGAACTGGGAGTGCTGGAGCTGGATGAGGAGGACCTGGCGCTCTGTACCTTCGTTTGCCCAGGCAAGTACGAGTACGGCAGTTACCTGCGCACCTGTCTTAACCAGATTGAGAAGGAGGGCTGACATGGGGCTGAAAGCGTTTTTCGAAAAGATTGAACCGCACTTTGAGGCGGGCGGTCGCTATGAGAAGTGGTATGCCCTGTTTGAAGCGGCCTACACCATTTTTTACACCCCTGGCAAGGTCACAGGTAAGCACATTCACGTACGTGACTACCTCGATCTTAAACGGATGATGATCACCGTCTACTTGGCGCTGTGGCCAGCGATGCTGTGGGGCTGGTTTAACATAGGTCAACAGGCCAATCTGGCGCTCGCTGGCGGTTATCAGCTGCCTGATGCATGGCAGGTTGGTTTGTTCCACCTGCTAGGTGGGCAGTTGGGTGGTGATGCCGGTTGGGGCAGCATGATGCTCTATGGTGCCTGCTGGGCCCTGCCTATCTACCTGACGGTGTTTGTGGTGGGTGGCTTTTGGGAAGTGCTCTTTGCCTCAGTGCGCAAGCATGAGGTCAATGAGGGCTTCTTTGTCTCCTCGATTCTCTTTGCCCTGATCGTGCCACCGTCGCTGCCGTTGTGGCAGGCAGCACTCGGTATCACCTTTGGCATTGTTATTGGCAAAGAGGTGTTTGGTGGCACCGGCCGCAACTTCCTCAATCCGGCGCTGGCGGGCCGTGCCTTCCTGTTCTTTGCCTACCCAGCCCAGATCAGTGGTGACGCAGTGTGGACGGCGGTGGACGGGTTCTCTGGTGCCACTGCCCTGTCGATTGCTGGTCAGGCCGATCCGGCACTGGGGGCCGTGCAGGCGCTGGCAAATGCCGGCATCACCTGGATGGACGCCTTCCTTGGAAATATTCAGGGCTCCATTGGCGAAGTCTCTACCTTGATGCTGCTTATTGGTGGCGCCATCATCATCTACGCTCGCATTGCCAGTTGGCGCATTGTGGTCGGAGTGTTAGCCGGCATGATTGTCACTACCTTGATGTTCAATCTTGTTGGTTCAACCACCAACCCGTTGTTCGCGTTGCCTTGGTATTGGCACTTGGTGCTGGGTGGCTTTGCCATCGGCTGGCTGTTCATGGCTACTGACCCGGTGTCTGCCTCCTTTACCAATAAAGGCCGTTATCTCTATGGCGCGCTGATCGGTTTCATGGTGATTATGATCCGGGTGGTCAATCCTGCTTATCCGGAAGGAATGATGCTTGCCATCCTTTTTGCCAACCTGTTTGCGCCGCTGTTTGATTATTTTGTGGCGCAGTCCAACATCAAGCGGAGACAGGCACGGTATGTCTAATCCAAACGATTCATTCAGCAAGACCATGCTGGTGGTGGTTGCTTCCTGTTTGGTTTGTGCGCTGGTGGTGTCGGTTGCCGCAGTGTCCTTGCGGCCCCGGCAGCTTGAACAACGAGCTCTCGACAAACAGCGCAATATCCTGGCAGCAGCAGGTATTGCAGCGCCTGAAGGACGGATCCCCGAGGTCTATCATAAATACATCGATGCCAAGGTAATTGACTTGGCAACGGGTAACTTTGTCGATGAGGTCGATCCCAATACCTTTGACCAACGTAAGGCAGTCAAACTCAAAGAATTTGCCCAGCCGGTGCCGCCAGAGGTTGATATAGCCGGGGTGCGAGCTATCAGCCGACTGGCCAGCGTCTATATTGCTCACGATGATGCCGGCGCGGTGTCTACCTATGTGATCCCGATTCATGGTCAGGGGTTATGGTCGACCATGTATGCATTCTTGGCCATTCAGCCAGATGGGGTGACGGCCAAGTCTGTCGTTTACTACGACCAAGGGGAAACCCCAGGGTTGGGAGGTGAGGTGGTTAATCCGTTGTGGATTGCCCAGTGGGATGGCAAGAAGCTGTTCAATGATCAGGGCGAGGTCGCACTGACAGTGCTCAAGTCAACGGCAGATCCCAGCGATCCCAATTTCGCTTATCAGATCGATGGCCTGGCTGGTGCCACCCTGACCAGCAAGGGGGTGCACAACTCCTTTGTCTTCTGGTTGGGTGAATACGGCTTTGGACCATTCCTCGCCAAGTTGCGTCAGGGAGCCAACAACCATGGCTGATACCAAAGAGATCAAGAACACCCTGTTTGGGCCGATCGTTGCCAATAACCCGATTACCTTGCAGGTGTTGGGCGTTTGCTCGGCGTTGGCCGTGACCTCCAAGCTGGAAACGGCTGTGGTGATGAGTATCGCTTTGACCCTGGTGGCAGGTTTTTCCAACCTGTTTGTGTCAATGATCCGCAACCATATCCCCAGTAGCGTGCGCATCATCGTCCAGATGACCATTATTGCGTCACTGGTGATTGTGGTGGATCAGGTCCTCAAGGCCTACGCCTATGAGATCAGCAAGCAGCTTTCGGTATTTGTCGGCCTCATCATCACCAACTGCATCGTCATGGGTCGTACCGAAGCCTATGCAATGAAGAGTCCACCCATGATGAGCTTTCTCGATGGTATCGGTAACGGTCTCGGCTATTCCGTCATCCTGCTTCTGGTGGGTTTCATCCGGGAACTGCTGGGATCGGGTTCGGTTTTCGGCTTCGAAGTGCTGCAGTTGACCAGTAATGGTGGCTGGTACATTAGTAATGGCCTGCTGCTGTTACCGCCTTCGGCCTTTTTCATCATTGGTCTGATCATCTGGGCCGTGCGCACCTGGCGCCCGGAACAGGTAGAGCCGAAGGAGTAAGCCATGGAACACTATATTTCACTGCTGGTAAGGGCCGTGTTCGTAGAGAACATGGCGCTAGCCTTTTTCCTTGGTATGTGTACTTTCCTGGCGGTCTCCAAAAAGGTGAAAACTGCTTTGGGGTTGGGGGTTGCCGTGGTGGTGGTGTTGACCATCTCGGTACCGGTTAACCAAGTGGTGTATCAGTATGTGCTGAAAGAGGGGGCTTTGGCTTGGGCTGGCCTGCCGGATGCTGATCTGTCATTCCTCGGGTTCATCACTTACATCGGTGTCATTGCTGCCTTGGTGCAGGTGCTTGAAATGACCCTCGATAAGTACTTTCCGCCACTTTACAACGCGTTGGGCATCTTTTTGCCGCTAATCACCGTCAACTGCGCCATTTTTGGTGGCGTCTCCTTCATGGTGCAGCGTGAATATGCCTTCGGTGAGAGTATTGTCTATGGCTTCGGCGCCGGCCTTGGCTGGATGCTGGCCATCGTGGCGTTGGCGGGTCTCCGTGAAAAAATGAAATACGCCGATGTCCCCGCTGGCTTGCGCGGGCTGGGCATTACCTTCATCACCGCCGGCTTGATGGCCCTCGGCTTCATGTCGTTCTCCGGCGTGCAGTTGTAACACCACAGAGGAACTGAACTTATGCAAGAAATCGTTCTCGGTGTGGTGATGTTCACCCTGATCGTGGTTGTGCTGGTGCTATTCATTCTGGCAGCCAAAGCCAAGCTGGTGAGCAGTGGTGCCATCACCATTAGTATCAATGATGATCCGTCGAAAGCCATCATCTCCAGCGCTGGCAATAAACTGCTTGGCGCGTTGGCTGATAATGGCATCTTTGTATCATCTGCCTGTGGTGGTGGTGGCTCCTGTGGCCAATGCCGGGTGGTGATCAAGGAAGGCGGTGGTGACATTCTGCCCACGGAGCTTTCTCATATCAGCAAAAAAGAAGCTCGTGAGGGATGCCGTCTGGCTTGTCAGGTGGCGGTCAAGCAGGATATGAAGATTGAGCTCCACGACGAGGTGTTCGGCATCAAGAAGTGGGAATGCGAGGTGATCTCCAACGATAACGTGGCCACCTTCATCAAGGAACTGAAGCTCCGCATCCCGCATGGTGAAGCAGTCCCATTCCGCGCCGGTGGTTACATCCAGATTGAGGCTCCTGCTCACCATATCAAATTCGCCGACTTCGACATCGAAGAGCAGTATCGTGGCGATTGGGAGCGTTTCGGCTTCTTCAAGATCGAGTCCAAGGTCGATGAGCCAGTGGTTCGCGCCTATTCGATGGCCAACTATCCGGAAGAAGCTGGCCTCATTATGCTCAATGTACGTATCGCGACACCACCGCCGGGTAACCCCAAGGCGCCTCCGGGCAAAATGTCGTCTTATATCTGGAGCCTGAAACCGGGTGACAAGGTGACTATCTCCGGGCCTTTCGGTGAGTTTTTCGCCAAAGATACCAAGGCCGAGATGGTGTTCATTGGTGGTGGTGCGGGCATGGCGCCGATGCGCAGTCACATCTTCGATCAGCTGCGGCGGTTGAAGAGTCAGCGCAAGATCAGCTTCTGGTACGGTGCCCGCTCGAAACGCGAGATGTTCTATGTCGAGGATTTCGACATGCTGCAGGCAGAGAACCCCAACTTCCAGTGGCATGTGGCACTCTCTGATCCGCAGCCTGGAGACAATTGGACCGGCTACACGGGGTTCATCCACAACGTGCTGCTTGAGAACTATCTCAAGAACCATGATGCTCCTGAGGACTGCGAGTACTACATGTGTGGTCCGCCGGTGATGAACGCCTGCGTGATCAACATGCTCAAGGGCCTGGGCGTAGAGGAGGAAAACATCCTGCTCGACGACTTTGGTGGCTGATCGATGCGATTGCTGCAGTACCTCAAACCAGCCCTGACCGGGCTGGTTTTTTTCATCGCTGGCTGTGAACAGCCGGTACAGCAGCAGCCGTTGCTGCAGCTGTCCGGTCCAACCATGGGCAGCAGTTACAACCTGAGCCTGGTTGCGCCTGCTGGCGGCCTGCCTGCCGATGCTCAACAGCAGATTGACCGCCTGTTGGCCGACATCGATCAGCAGTTCTCCACTTGGCGAGATGATTCCGAACTGGCTCGCTTCAACCAGCAGCAGGGCACTGAGCCGGTTGCCGTCTCCAGCGAACTGGTGGTGGTGGCTCGTGAAGCGCTGCGCATTGGCAAACTAAGCGACGGTGCGCTGGATGTTACCGTTGGCCCGTTGCTCAAACTTTGGGGTTTCGACCGCCATCAACAGCCTGAGGTGTTACCGGATGAGACGGCGATTGCCGCAGTACGTGCTGTGACCGGGCTCGACAAGTTGCAGGTTACGGATTCAACCTTTGCCAAGGTGATACCGCCGCTCAGCCTGGATTTTTCGGCGCTGGTAGCCGGTCACGCGGCCGATCGACTAGCGAGCCTGATCGATGGGTGGGGGGTTAACCATTACCTGTTGGAAGTGACCGGCGAGATGCGGGTCAAGGGTATGCATCCCGCCAGTCGCCCTTGGCGTATCGCTGTTGAAAAGCCAGTTGCCGGTGGTGGCCGTAGTGTCGAGCGAGTGATCGAACTGCGCGACATCGGTGTGGCGACGTCTGGCGATTACCGCAATTTTTACGAGATTGATGGCCAGCGTTACAGCCATACCATCAACCCGCAGAGTGGCAAACCTATTGACCACTTGATGGTTTCAGTCACGGTGCTTGATCCTTCGGCGATGACCGCCGATGGCTGGGCTACGGCACTGATGGCCGTGGGGCCGGAGCAGGCGAAGCAGCTTGCTGAGCAGCAACGCTTGGCGGTGCTGTTGATCCTCAAGCAGGACGATGCATTTATCGAATGGTCAAGCAGCGCCATGGCTCCCTACCTGACCACCATTAATAAAGAGGATTAACCATGCAGACCTTTATTGCTGCTTTCGTTGTGTTCCTGCTGGTGTTCCTGGCCATGGGTATCGGCTATATCCTCAAAAAGCGCACCATTACCGGCAGTTGTGGCGGTTTGGCGTCGGTGGGGATCGAGAAAGCCTGTGATTGCGACACCCCCTGTGCCAAGCGCCAAGAGGCCATGGCCAAAGCGCGCGAACAGCAACGTCCAGACAGCTGATTCTTGCCAGTCACCAATAACTGTACGAATATACAGTTATTGGTGGGCGGTAGGAGGTCAGCGATGCGACGCATCATCCATATCGATATGGATTGCTTCTTCGCTGCTGTTGAAATGCGTGAGCAGCCACATTTGAAGTCGGTGGCGTTAGCGGTTGGCGGTGACGCTGGTCGGCGCGGCGTGATCTGCACGTGTAACTATCTCGCCCGGCGGTTTGGTGTGCGTTCGGCGATGGCCACTGCGCATGCTCTTAAGCTCTGCCCGCAGCTGGTGGTCGTACCCCCGCGTCATAGTCTTTATGCAGCCGTCTCAGCTCAGATCCGCGCCATATTTGAGCGCTTTACCCCGTTAGTCGAGATGGTATCGCTTGATGAAGCTTATCTCGATGTCACCGATTCTCCCTTTTGTCACGGTAGTGCTACTTGGATAGCACAAGCCATTCGCCAGACGATCTGTGACGAATTGCAGTTGACTGCTTCGGCGGGCGTGGCACCCAACAAGTTTTTGGCCAAGGTGGCCAGTGAACGTCACAAACCTGATGGGCTGTGCACGATCCCCCCCGATCAGGTTGGCTTGATCCTGGCAGATCTGCCGGTGCGTGCGATCCCGGGAGTCGGTCCGGTGATGGAGCAGCAGCTATTGGCGCTGGGGCTGCGCACCACAGGCGATCTTCGATGTCAGCCTCGGCAAGTATTGGCTGAACGCTTTGGGCGCTGGGGTGAACAGCTTCATCGTTTTGCCAGTGGTGATGACGAACGGCCTGTGCAGGTAGTTCGGGAGGCCAAGTCGTTGGGGGTAGAAACGACCTTTGCAAAGGACCTGATGACCACCTCGGATATGAAAGAGCAGACACTACTGTTGCTGCGCCAGTTGCAGCGACGGTTGCAGAAGTATGCCAGTGAGCGCGTGGTACGGGGGTGGGGGCTCAAGGTCAAATTCAGTGACCGGGTACTGATGACCATTAGCGCTGGCCATCAACCGTTGTCAGCGGCGGTTGTCGAGCGCTTGGTCGGCCAGGCTTGGTCTAGGGCGGGTGGACGCGGCGTTCGTTTGCTTGGGTTGCAGGCGGCGTTGGCCGAAGAGAGCGGCCAGCTCTGCCTGTGGCGCGAGGGTGTTATTCCGCATTGTGATGTTTCTCAAACTGCGTCGGTCACTGTGATCAACGCTGCACAACGTTAAATCTGTTGCTTTTTTCTACTTGCTCGCCTTCGAGATGTGAACTGGTTCAAGGCATAGGTTCGTCCCAGATGGGATACTCACATCAACACGGCAAGGTTCTCATCGGGGGTTTTACAATGCGCATTCGGGCACTTGTTGGCAGCATGCTGGTGGGGGCTGTTTTGCCTGTTACGTTGGTTGGCATGGTAGCCGGAGCAAGCAGCGCGTTACTGGTGGTAATGGTGGGGGCACTGGTAACCTTCGGTTGCGCGCTGATTGCGTCCTCTTATGTTAGTGGGGTCATGGCCGAATCAGCCACTTCTTCCGTTGTCGGTCACACTGGCCACCTTAGTTCCTGACCTTTGGCCAGTATTCGGGCTGGGCGGTGCAGCGGGCGTACAGTTATACTGTCGCCCGTTTTTGTTTGGCACTATTGCCTGAGGTCTGACGCTAGGACCTATCGCTTGGAAGTCTGATGATGCGCCGCGCTTTTTCTGCTGTTCGCCAACTCAATACCAGTCTGCCTACCGTTCATCGCCGCGGCCTGTTCTTGTCTTCGTTGCTGATCATGGCTGTGGTCCTGTGGCCAGTAGCCCGTTTGCCGGTTGGGGAGCGGGTGGCGCTTGAGCATGATTTCGGCTCCCTGTCCTCTCCTGCGCCGGTGTTTGTGGAGGACAACAGTCCGTTACCAAACATGGCGAATCTGGAGTATGTGATTCAGCGTGGTGACACCTTGAGCGGCATCTTCGGGCGGCTGAATCTAGGGCAGGAAACCATGGCCCAACTGCTGGAAAGCGATCTGGATGTGCTGGCGCTGGATACCCTGATGCCGGGCAACCGTTTGCGCTTTTGGGTCGATCAGGAAGCCCATCGCCTCAACCGATTGGAGCTTTATTTTAACCCTGCCCGTCAGGTGGTGTTTGAGCGCGTTGATAGCGAGCACTTCACCTTTGATGAAGTGATCCATGAAGGTCAATGGCGGGAACGGCCCGCCCGCACTGAAATCCATGGCAGCTTTTACAACGCTGCTCTGGGCGCCGGTTTAAGCCCAGGCGATGTGGCCCAGATCGAGACCCTGTTCAAGAACCGTATCAACTTCCGGCGGCTGCAGGCTGGCGATCAGCTGCATCTGGTGCGTAATGAGCAGTTTGTTGGTGATGAAGCTAGCGGCAGCACAGAACTGGTGGCGGTTGAGATCATTCAGGGCAAAAAGCGGCTGAGCGCGTTTTTGGCTGAAGATGGCAACTACTACGATGAAGGCGGTAACAGCCAGACCCAGGCATTCCTGCGTTACCCGCTGGCTGGCAAACCCAGGGTCAGCTCCCATTTCAACCCCAAACGCCGCCACCCTGTCACCGGTCGCATCAAGCCTCACAACGGCACCGATTTTCCGTTGCCCATTGGCACGCCGGTATTAGCCGCAGGCGATGGGGTAGTGACCAAGGTGGAGAACCACCAGTACGCCGGTCGTTATGTGGTGATCGAGTTTTCCAGCCGCTATCGCGCCCGCTATCTGCACCTGTCCAAGCCGTTGGTGCGGGTGGGGCAGCGAGTTAGCAGGGGGCAGGCGATCGCTCTGTCAGGCAATACTGGCCGCTCCACCGGCCCGCATCTACATTACGAATTTCACGTCAATGGCCGCCCGGTTGACCCGATGTCGGCGGCACTGCCAATGATGCGCTTGATGTCTGACAAAGAACTGCGCGCCTACAGGGCGCGAGTGGACGACTGGCGTAAGGCGATCGCGGGCAGCGAACTGCTGCGCTAGCTGGGCGTAGCAGTCGAGGTTACTCGCTGATCTGCACCTCTTGGTCGGCAAAAGCCACCACTTGGCCGGCCGTCAGTTTGCACTTCTTGCGTAGCTCAACCTGGCCATCGACAGTGACCAGTCCTTCTTCCACGGCGTGTTTGGCGCTGCCGCCACTGTCACTCCAGCCGCAGATCTTGAGCAGGTTGGTGAGGGTGATATAGGGGCGGCCGCCTAGGCTGAAAGTTTCCATCGCTGTTGTGTTCCGGCAGGCATCAACAATAAGGGCGCCATTATGCTGTGGCGCCCTGTTTAGATCTTCTGTTTCCTCAGCGCCGCTGTCGTTTAGCGACTGTTTACCCGCAACAGCTGATGGCTGGGCGCGCGCGTTCGCATTGGTCGCGTCAGATTGCGGGTATGGCGTAGCCAGTCACCGAGGCCACTGACCAGGATCACCTGATGACCATGGGGCAGGGTTACCGCAAAACGAAAGCCGCCCAGAATATGGCTGTAAAACCACAGCGACAGCGGTAGGGTCAAGAACATCAGCACTAAACGGCGTTTGCGCCACAGCAGCACTTCGCCGCGCGGTTGAACGGCAAGGCGATTGACCTCCTCATCGCTACTAAACGGATAGAGAGTGCCGTCGACTTCCAACCACAGTTGGTCACCATGTTTCCGCCACCGGGCAAAGTACGCCCCTTGTTCAACTTGCATCTGCCCATCCCCCGCACCCGCGACGGTCCATTACAACGCGTAGCGGCGGCGAGCGATTTGCGCGGGATCAGGTGTTGTGCAATTGTTACTCGATGTTTCCAGAAAGCCTTGCTACCAGCGCCTCGATATAGGCAATGTGCACTGGCAATCCGAGCGCCTTGGGGCGTAGTGCTTTAACGGCAGCACTGGCGTCAGCCAGGCTCATGCCGCGCTCCAGCAGCAGGCGGGCGGCGATGAGCCCAGTGCGTCCGGTACCGCCACGGCAATGGATGGTAACCAGGGAGCCTTGTTCGAGCAGGGCGTGAATGGCCGGCCCGGCACTGAGCCATGCCTGCTCAAAAGCGGCGTCTGGCGCGTGATCATCCTCGATGGGCAGGTGAAACCAGCGGATGCCGGCGGCCTGCAGTCGTTCGCCCAGATCGGCCACGCCAAGCATCGCCAGCTCTTCATCATTCACCAGCGACACTACGGCGGCGGCGCCGCTGGTCAGCAGTACCTGTAGATCGGCCTCAGCGGCGCCATCTTTGCCGGGGCAGGGGTGAAAGGCGAGGGTGGCACCATTGGCCAAGGCCAGGGGGGAGAGCACCAGCGTGGCGGCAGGGCAGAGATCAGTCATCGTTGAGGGTTCCTTGAGCAGGCTGCAAAGGCGCTGTACGCCGGGGCAGGGTGATGGAAATTAATGCGGTGGTAGCCAAGAGTGCGGTGGCGGCCCAGAGCGCTGCGCCCAGGCCAGCGGTTTGGTAGAGATAGCCAGAGAGCAGGGTACCGAGTAGCCGGCCGGCGGCATTGGCCATGTAGTAAAAGCCCACATCCAGCGACACACCATCGGCGCGCGCCAGACTGACAATCAGGTAGGAATGGAGCGACGAGTTGATGGCGAACACGGCGCCAAACAGCAGCAGGCCACCGACCACAGCCAGCGTTAGTTGCCACTCCAGCTGCACGGCAGCGGCAATGGCGGCTGTTACCCCGGCCAGCAGCAGCGCCCAGCCCATGGCAGTGGCGCCATCGGGTACCCGCCCCTTGGCCTTGCCGGTCACCAGCGGCGCCAGCCCTTGAATCACGCCGTAACCGATGATCCAGCAGGCCAGGAAGGTGCCGGTCTGCCAGTGGTTCCAGCCGAGCTGTTCGGCCAGAAACACCGGTAGCGCAACCACAAACCAACAATCGCGGGCGGCAAACAGGCACAGGCGGGCAGCAGAGAGCTGGTTGATGGCGCGGCTTTTGGAAAACAGTTCGCTAAATTTGGGTTTGGCCTTGGCTTTACCCAGGTCGCGCTTGAGCAGCAGCATGCTGGCCAGACCGACCAACGCCAGCACCCCGGCCATCAGCTGCATTGCCCCGGCAAAGCCAACCCAGCCAAGCAGCAGGGCGCCGATAAAAAAGCCCACCCCTTTGAGAGCGTTCTTGGAGCCGGTGAGCAGCGCCACATATTTGTAGAGCGTGCCCTGGGCGTTATCCGGTAGCAGCAGCTTGATGCTGCTCTTGGCGCTCATCTTGTTGAGATCTTTAGCAATACCCGACAGCGCCTGGGCGGCCATCACCCAGGGTACGGTCAGCAGCGCCGATGGCACCGTCAGTGCCAGCAAAGCGATCACCTGCAGCGCCAACCCCAGCTGCATGGTGCGATTCAGGCCGATGCGGGCACCGAGGTAACCGCCCACCAGGTTAGTGATCACCCCAAATAGCTCGTAAAAAACAAACAGCATGGCAATGGCCAATGCCGAATAGCCGAGCTGATGGAAATGGAGCACCACCAGCATGCGCAGGGCGCCGTCAGTGAGGGTAAAAGCCCAGTAGTTGCCGGTGATCAGCAGATACTGACGGGCGTCGGCGCTGAGGTTGGTGGTGCTGGCCATGGTTTAGTCCACCTGATCCAGCAGGCCGATTTTGCGTGCCAGTTCGGCGGTACGGTTGGCATAACCCCATTCGTTGTCATACCAGGCGTAGAGCTTCAGCTGAGTGCCGCCAATGACCATGGTCGATAGCGCATCGATGATGGACGAGCGAGGATCCGTGCGGTAGTCGATCGATACCAGTGGCCGCTCCTCATAGCCGAGAATGCCGGCCATCGGCCCACTGGCTGCGGCCTTGAGCAGGGCGTTGACCTCGTCGGCGGTGGTGGCGCGCGCCAGCTCAAACACACAATCGGTGAGTGACGCATTGGCCAGCGGCACTCGAACGGCATGGCCATTCAGCCGCCCTTTGAGCTCCGGGAAGATCTCGGTGATGGCGGTAGCCGAGCCGGTAGTGGTCGGGATCAGGCTCATGCCGCAGGCCCGCGCCCGGCGCAGATCCTTGTGGGGTGCATCAATGATGGTCTGGGTGTTGGTCAAATCGTGGATGGTGGTCATGGAGCCGTGCTTGATGCCAAGGCTTTCATGAATCACCTTGACCACTGGCGCCAGGCAGTTGGTGGTACAGCTGGCGGCAGTGACGATGTGGTGGACGGTCGGATCATAGAGATCATCATTAACCCCCATCACCACGTTCAGTACCCCCGGCTCTTTGACTGGGGCACTCACCACCACCCGCTTCACCCCTTGGTCGAGGTAGGCCTGTAGCAGGCTGGTTTTGCGCATCTTGCCCGAGCATTCGATCACCAGATCACAGCCGGACCAGTCAGTGTCGCCAATCGCCTTGTTGGCGCTAACAGCGATGCGCTGGCCATCAATGATCATGGCATCCGGCTCATGGCTGATGGCATGGGGCCAGCGGCCATGAACCGAGTCAAATTCCAGCAGATGGGCGAGGGTGGCAGCATCACCGGCAGGATCGTTGATCTGCACAAACTGCACCTCTGGCCAATCAAAGGCGGCGCGCAGGGCGAGGCGGCCAATGCGGCCAAAACCGTTAATACCGATACGAATGGTCATCTGCGGGAGCTCCTTGGTAAGCGGTGGGCGTTAACGAAACCAGCTGCGCACGGTGGTGACATCCGGTACCGAGCCGCTGTGGATCAGTGCTTCGTTAAGGCTGATCCCCGGAGTACGCAAAATGCCGGCCTGAACGATGGCGCGCATGTCGGTGACTTTTTCCACATTGATGGCCTCGCCCAGTTCGGCGGCCACCTGCTCGATCAGATCCTTGGTGCGCACGCAGTTGGCGCAGCCGGAACCATAGACTTTGAAGTGCTTCATCATGGTTAATTCCTCTGATTACAAAATGAGGTGACCAATGGCGTTCAGCAGCCAGCCCACCAGAGTAAAGGCCACCAGCACATAGCCGAGCAGCAGCCCCAGCAGGCGCCACTGCAGCACCTGCTTAAGCATCACAAACTCAGGGATGCTGACCGCCACCGTACTCATGCACAAAGCTAGGGTGGTGCCTACCGGCAACCCTTTAAGCAGCAGGCTTTCCATCACCGGAATGATGCCAGTGACATTGGCATAGAGCGCCGAGCCCATGGCCACGGCAGCCGGCACCGACCACCACTGCTCGCTGCCAAAATGCTGCTGGAAAAAGTCGGTCGGCACATAGCCATGCAGGCCAGCGCCCAAGGCCACACCAATTAGCACCCAGTACCAGACGCGGCGGACAATCTCGCTGGTCTCGCTGCGCGCGAACTGGTGGCGCTGGCGCCAATTGGGCTTAGTCGCTGCGGGTTGAGCCGGTGCGGCACAGCTAGTAGCGCAGCAAGGGGCGGGGGCGCTGCCGGCCATCTCCTGGGCGAGTGGCGTCAGCCAGCGCTCGCCGCGTAGTGCATCCATCAGCCAGCCACCGCCGATGCCGGCCAGCAGGCCCACGGCGATATAAACGAGGGTGAACTGCCAGCCGAGCAGTCCCCACAACACCACTACTGCCACCTCGTTGATGATCGGCGAGGTGATCAGAAAGGCCATGGTGATCCCCAGCGGAATGCGGGCATAGGTAAAGCCGAGAAACAGCGGAATGCTGGAGCAAGAGCAAAAAGGGGTGATAGCGCCAAACAGCGCCGCCAGCAGATACCCGGTGCCACGGCTACGGCGGGCCAGCCGGTTGCGCACCCGTTCCAGATCCAGCCCAGCGCGCAGCCAGCCGATGGCGTAGATCATCACCACCAGCAGCAACAGGATCTTGGCGCTGTCCTCGACAAAGAAGTGCAGTGCATCGCCGAGCTTGCTGGCGGGCGTTAGCCCCATCAGCTCAAATACCAGCAGATCGGCCAGCCAGGTGAAGATCTCAAACATGGTCGTTACCGGCAAATTGCTGCTGGTTGCGGTTGGCGAACCACACCAGCGAGAGCATCACCGGCACCTCCACCAGCACCCCGACTACGGTGGCCAGCGCCGCGCCTGAATGCAGGCCAAACAGGCTGATAGCCACGGCCACCGCCAGCTCAAAGAAGTTGGAGGTGCCGATCAGGCAGGCTGGCGCGGCAATGTTAAACGGCAGCCTGAGCAGGCGGGCGCCATACCAAGCGATCGCAAAGATACCGTAGGTCTGCACCAGCAGCGGCACGGCGATCAGGGCGATGATGAGCGGCTTGGCGATGATGGTCTCGGCCTGAAAGCCAAACAACAGCACCACAGTTGCCAGCAGGCCGATAATCGACCAAGGCTTGAGGTGATGAACGAAGCCGGCCACTGCTGCTTTGCCACCCCGGTGCAACAGCCAGTGGCGGCTTAGCACGCCAGCGATTAGCGGCAGCACCACATAAAGCAGGGTAGAGAGCAGCAGCGTCTGCCAGGGCACCGACACATCATTCACCCCCAGCAGCAGGCCGGCGATCGGGGCAAAGGCGAAGATCATGATCAGATCATTCACTGATACCTGTACCAGGGTGTAGGCGGCATCGCCGCGGGTCAGCTGGCTCCACACAAACACCATGGCGGTGCAGGGGGCCACGCCCAGCAGGATCATGCCGGCGATATATTCACCCGCGCTTTGCGGGTCCACCCAGTCGGCAAACAGCAAACGGAAGAACAGCCAGCCGAGCAGGGCCATGGTAAAGGGCTTGATCAGCCAGTTGACGACGAGGGTCAGCAGCAGCCCACGCGGCTTGCGGCCGACATCGCGCACCGCAGCAAAATCGATCTGCACCATCATCGGGTAGATCATCACCCAGATGAGCAGCGCCACCAGCAGGTTGACATGGGCGTACTCCAGCGCCGCTACCGCCGCAAAGCCATCGGGCTGCCACAGGCCAAGGCCGACGCCACAGGCGATGGCCAGCGCCACCCACAGCGACAGATAGCGTTCAAACAGACCCAACGGGCTACTCATGGGGCGGGTTCCTTAGTGTTCTGACGTGGTGCTGCAGCTGCGGCCATCGCGGCTGGGGCGGCTGGTCATCGCCCGCAGCCGTTGCTGCTCGGCCTTGAGCCAGGCGCCATTGCCAAGGCGGGTGGCGCGCAACAGCTGCACCACCCATTGCGGCGCTTGAGGGTTCAAGCGATAGAACACCCACTGCCCCTGACGGCGATCCACCACCACTGATGCTTCACGCATCAGCGCCAGATGGCGGGAGATCTTGGGTTGAGGCTCGGCAAGAGCGGTGGTCAGTTCACACACGCACAGCTCGCCTTCGTCTTCGAGCAGCAGCAGCGATTTGAGGCGGATCTCATCGCCGAGTGCTTTAAACAGCTCAACCGGCGACAGTGCGACATCGGCCTGATCGCGGCTGTGGATCAGCACAAACAGGCGAATGCGTTCGGAGAGCTCGTGCATCACCTTTTCAAAGGCGGCGAGACCGTCGCTCGGCTTGGGATCGGCAAAATCCCAGTGCATAAACTCGCCAGCATTGGCGATGGCCGCACACTCACCCCGGGCCTTGTCGCACAGAGTGATGATGAAATCGAAGGTGGTTTGCGGCAACTCGGCGAGGCTTTTGCTGGTCAGCATGCTGCTGTCGATGCCGCGCAGGGCCAGCAGCTGGTGGACACGCGGATCAACCCCTTCGGGCTGGGTGCCGGCGCTCATCACCACAAACTGTTCGCTGCCGAGTTGGCGCAACAGCGCTTCAGCAAGCTGTGAACGGGCGGAGTTGCCGGTGCAGAGAAAGAGGACAGAGCGGGGAGAGGTCATAAGTGCGATGCTTACCCTGAAGATGTCATGGCAAGCATATGCGACAACCAGAATATGCGGAAGATCGAATATTCGTTCTTCCGCATATTTTTTAGCGCAGGGCCTCTTCGCTCACGCCGAGGCTGGCTAGCGCTGCCCAATCTGGAGTGAGTTTGCGACTGGGAGGTACCACAAGGGTGGTTATGTGGCTGGTAGTGGCCTCATGCAGGCGTGACAGTGGCAGGCGTTCGGCACGATGGGGGGCGATGGCCACCTGGCTGGCTTCGTACAGGATCACCTCATGCTCCGGCGGGTGCCAGCGCATCAGCTTGCTGGCCAGTGCCGCCAGCCGCTCGCTGGTGGTGGTAAACAGCTTGCAGGTGGTGTCACCGACTAGCCCAACCTGCCACAGCAGCAGTAATGCGGTGGGGTCGAGTGGCCGCTCGAAGAACAGAAACTGGTTAGCTTCCATACTCTGGGTGCCATTGCGGCCCGGATCCATATTGAGGTCGGCATAGAGGCAGGCTTCAGCGGAAATACCGGCTTCCATCCGCGCGGGCAACCCTTCATTGCGCAGGGTGCGAACGGCACGGTGGGGGGCATCGGCAAACACGCCGGGGTGGCCGTAGAACACTGCGCAAACTTTTTGCCCGGCGCGCACTGGCTCCACCATCGCCGCTTCCATTTCTCGGTAGGTGTCGCGTCGATCTTTATTCTCCTTGTAAAGATCGTGGAAACTAACGACGTCGGGTCTGAGTGTCTTTAAGTAGGCGAGAGCTAGTGTATCAACTAAGCAGACAACGACGTCTGCTGCTGAAATTTCATTTAGTACACGATTGGTAAGGTGGCGGCCCAGCTGAATGCCGAAACCGACAATCACCAGCTGGCCAGTTACAGCGTTGTTCATATCAGACTCGCAGGTTCGTCATAGGCGGAGGCGGCAAAAGCCAGATCACGGGCAATAACCACCTGATTGCGGCCGTTGGCCTTGGCGCTGTAAAGGGCCTTGTCGGCCTGTTGCAGCAGTTCATCGAGGGTAAAGCGATCATCGCTGGCTACAGCGATGCCGAAACTGGCGGTGACACGCCGACTCTGCTCTCCTTCCTGTACCTCACCCAGGCCATTGCGGCAGCGCTCCACTACAGTGATGGCCGCGTTCAGGTCGGTATCGGGCAGGAAAATGGCAAACTCCTCGCCGCCGGTGCGACCAATCACATCCTGTCTGCGCAGGCAGCTGGCAAAATGGCGGGCGGCACTGCGCAGCACCTCATCGCCAGCGGCATGGCCAAAGCGGTCATTAATCTCTTTAAACAGGTCCAGATCGACCATCACCACTGCCAAGGGTGAATTACGGCGCAGGCAGGAGGCATATAGCTGTTCAGCCAGCATCAGGGCATGACGGCGATTATGCAGCCCGGTCAGGCCATCGACCTGGGCCAGCTTGCGTAACTGCAGGCTTTGATTGCGCAGGCGGTGCAATGCCAGCATTAATAAAATACAAATGATTGACACAATGCCGACTCCCAATTGGAGTGTCCGACGCTTCTCATTTTGACTGGTTGACTGGTGGCGCAACAGCTGCTTTTCTTTTTCGAGTAGTGCTATTTGCTGCTCTTGTAACTGATTGTCAAACTGAATTTTAAATAACGCACTGCGATTTGATTTTTCATCCTCAATGACCGTTAGCTTGGCACCGTTTAGCGCCTTGTATGATTCGGCGGCCATTTTCCAGTCGCCGCTAGCTTCTCCAATCTTAGCCAACATTTCATATATTTCGACTTTTTCTTCGAGCATGCCAAGTGCATCTGCGCCAGCACGGGCCTGACTGAGCAGGGTAAATGCTTCTGCTTGTTTGTTCTTAGCCAAATTAATCCTTGCCAAGGTAAGGTCCACAATAACCAATCCGATCTTGTAGTCGTTATCCAGAAGAATCCTTTTTGCACTAGACGCCAAAGTCAACGCTTCTTCAATATCGCCATTGTCTAACGCATGTTGGGCAAGAAATTGTCGGGCGATACCCACATGTGTTTCAGCCTGCCCTGTGCATGCTTTTTCTAGTTCGATGGCTGATTCAACGGCATCTTTCTGGCGGTTTGAGTGTCTGAGGGCCTCAGTCAACCCAGCCCAAGAGAAACATATTCTTAATGGGTCACCTATTTCCTCGGCTAAGTTCAGCGCTTCAGCACTATACTCCGCTGCTTTTTCAGGCTCTCCTGCGTATGAGAATAGGCGTCCCGCAACTTCCAGCACATCAATGCGGCTTTTTGGGTCGCTAACATCACTGATGGAAGTTAATGCCTTCTGCAACTCACTAAATGCATTGATGTAGTCCGACTGAGCGTGATGAATTTGCGAGAGAAGTGCATGAGTTCTGGGTTTGACGTCTGGAGCTGGCTTGTTGGCAATAAGCCTGTTTAGGGCTTGGGTGGCAGCTTTAAACTCTCCCTTTATCGCTTGCTGATGTGCATGCAGTATTAAATATCTTTGCCGTTGTTCTGGTGAAGCTTCAAGCAGTCGGGATGAAAGCTCGTCCATGAGCTGCCCCATGTGCTCGGGACTACGTAACCGAGCTTTTTCTGCTTGAGATAAAAGCTCACCATAGCCAATGCTCTGCGCCAGTGAAACTGTAGCCAAACACATGACAGATAGAGCAATTGCCTTAATAACTCTCACGTGGGAAGTTATTATTCTTTGTATGTTGTGATTAACTTGGCTAGCATTTTGACTGCGACGCCTGTTTTATTTTCAATACCTTTCACATCGGAGTTACGCAACAGGTTTTTATCTTCTTCTGAGAGCCCCGCGTCAGTCATGGTTGCTTCAGGATCTCTTGTGTAGGCATCCGCAAGCACTGGATCCGAACCCAACTTGCTCAAAAAATCGACGAGATTGGACATGGCTAAACTCCTGGTAAAGTTAAGGGTAGTACGGCGCCCCATCCGTGCGGCAGCAAAGCGGCTTCACTATAGCCTAGCGCTTTGCAGGTAAACGATAGCCGCGTAATGTTTTAGTGAGATGTCACACAGTAGCCGCAGTGCTAACGATTGGTAAAGGGGCTGTTACCACCCGGTTACGGCCTTGCTGCTTGGCGCGGTAGAGGGCGGCATCAGCCTGGGCCATCAGCTGGTCGAGGCTGTGCAGACCGTAGCTGGCAACGGCCAGCCCGAGGCTGGCGGTGCAACTGATATTGCGCTCGGTGGCTTCGACGGTGATGGCCAGACGGCAGCGTTCGGCAACCAGCGCGGCAGCGTCGAGGCCAGTGTCGGGCAAAAAGATCACAAACTCTTCACCACCGGCGCGCCCCACCACATCTTGGCGGCGCACGGCCCGTTCAAGGGCCTGGGCGGCGTGACACAGCAACTGGTCGCCAATGGCGTGGCCATAGCGGTCATTGACCGCCTTGAAATGGTCCAGATCAAGCATGATGGTGGCGAAGGGCGCCCCACGGCGTTGGCACGAGGCCAGCAGGCGTTCGGCCAGCTTGAATGCCTGACGGCGGTTGGCGATGCCGGTCAGCGGATCTATGGCCGCCAGTTCATGCAACTTGCGCTGCTGGCCCTGCATCCGCCGCAGCAACACCGCCACAAAGGCGAGCCCAAGCGCTAGCAGCACCAGCACTCCGATCAAGACCCGTTGCTGCCGTTCCAGTTGTTGGCGCAACTGGCTGAGTGCGCTGTTCTCCTGCTGCGTTTCCTTTAATAGTTGGCTGTTGATTGCGACCTGCTGTTGCACCTGCAAAAAAGCCAGGCGCATCGCCTTGTCGCGATCCAGCTCCTGCTTGCGTGCAGCGACATGCTGGCGGTGGTAGCGGAGCGCCTGTTGCCACTGGCCTTGCGCTTCGGCCAGTGCGGCGGCGGTTTTGAAGACATCGGCCCCCAAATCTGATTCTGGTAGTTTTGAGGCACTGCTCCAAAGTTTGTTGAGGGTCGCTTCGGCCATATCGGGCATGCCCAGTTCCACTTGCAGTTGGGCGATGCTCGCCAGTGTCTGCAGTTCACCAAAGGGATAGGTTCCGTTGACCCTGAGCTGCATGCTCTGTTCGAACCACGCCAGCGCTTCCTTGAGTTGCCCTTTATGGTGAGCCACATAGCCAGCACCATCGTGTGCACTGGCGTAAATCAGCGAGTTGACGCCGTTACAGGCGTGGCGGGCCTGCTGGTAGTAATGCTCAACTTCGGGCCAGCGCTCGCCAATCAAGGCGACTACGGCCAAGGTGTCGTAGCTGAAACATATCTCTGATGCGTCGTCGAGCTCTTGGGCAAGGCTCAAGGCTTCTTGGCCATAGTGCATTGCCAGCTCCGTCGCCCCAACGGTACCGAGGGAGCTGGCGGTGAGAGCAAGGATGTCACGCCGAGCGATGCTCTGACCCAGCTGTGGCAGCAGATCCGTTGCCCGTTGCAGATAGGTAAACATCTGTTCAAAGTCGCCACTGATGTCGGCGACACGGGTTAGCAGATACAGCACGCGTGCTTTAAGTTCGGCTGGAACCTCGTGCTCGGCCAGTTCACTTAACCGTGCTCGTCCTTGCTCGAACTCCCCCCTGAGCAGCAGCAGATGGGCATCCAGGGTGGCCAGGCGGTAGCGCTGGTTGCCGTCGGCTTCGGTTAGCCGCAGCTTTAGCTCGTCGATGATCTGCTGGGCGCGCACGCTGTCGTCGGTGCGCAGTCGGTCTGCCTGCTGCAGTTGCGCTTCGAAGCTGCCATCGGCGGTGATCGGATCTTCTGCCCGCACCGGCAGGGAGAGCATCAACAACACGCTGATCGTCAGCCATGCCCGGTAGAGCGTGGGCAGTAATGGCGGCACAGGCAAAATCCGCAACGGATGACCCGGGCATGCTAACCATCTGGTTGTGCACTGGCCAGCGGCAAAGCTTGGTTTGGTGAACAAAGCAACAACCAACAGGGTGGTCGCCAGCGCCACTTCGCCCTGTGGTGCGACGGTAGGGGAAAGGACGGTCGGTCATTGCTACAATGCGGCCGTTTTCGGCAAAACGAGTAGCGCCCGTGATCTGGTGGCTGACCCCCGGCAAACGTCGTTTTTTGCAGCAGTTGTGGAAGCTGGCCTGGCCCATCTCGGTGCAGACCTTTATCGCCTCGGCCCTGACGCTGGTGGATGTGGTGATGGTCAGCCGCTTGGGTGAAGCCGAGCTGGCCTCGGTGGGTCTGATCAACCGTCTCTATTTCGTGATTGTTATCGCTCTGGTTGGCTTTGCCAGCGGGGCCGGCATTCTGGCGACCCAGTTTGCCGGCCGCAAAGAGATGGGCGGCGTCGCCCAGACGCTGGCGTTGATGGTGCGCGGCTCGTTGCTGCTGACCTTGCCGCTGGTGCTGCTGTTATTGCTGTGGCCCCACGGGCTGATGGCGCTGATGGCTGATGACCCCCGGCTGATTGCATTGGGTACGACCTATCTGCAGATCACGGCACCGGTACACGTGCTGACCGCTGTGGTGTTTAGCTATGCCACCGTGGCCCGAGGTTTGGGCAACAGCCGCTTGCCGATGCTGGTGTCGGTGGTGGCGCTACTGCTCAACACCCTGCTTAACGCCCTGCTGATCTTTGGTATGGCGGGCTTGCCGGCACTGGGGGTGGCGGGCGCCGCCATCGCCACCCTGATCTCGCGCTCGGTCGAGTGTGTGCTGCTGGCCGCGCTTTTTTACCGCCGCTTTGCCGCTGTTGGCCTGCATCTGTACCAGCTGTGGCAGCCGGTGCCGCGCTGGTTGTGGCAGCGCTTTTCAGCACTGGCCGTGCCTTTTATGGCCCAAGGGATGCTGTGGGCGGCGGGGGTGTTTGCCTACAACCTGATCTATGCCGACATGGGGGCCAGCGCCCTGGCGGTGATGAGCCTGCTGGCCCCGGTCGAGGGGCTGATGATCGATCTCTTCGTGGGCATCTCTGGCGCCACGGCGGTGTTGATCGGCCGTAATCTCGGCCAGGAGCGCTATCAGGCGGCGCGCATTCGCGCCACGTTCGTTACCCGTCAGGCTCCGGTTCCGGCGGCCTTGGTGGCACTGGTGGTGGTGGCGGTGGTGATGCCGCTGCTGGCCGCCACCACCTTGAGCGACCATGCCCAAAGCGATGCCCGTGGCGTGTTGCTGGTTTATCTGCTGATGCTGCCGGTGAAGGTGTACACCATGCTCATCTCCACCGCTGTGCTGCGCTCGGGGGGCGACAGCCGCGGCATTGTGGTGGTCGACAACATCTGTCTGTGGCTGGTGGGGCTGCCCATTGCCTGGGCGTTGGCCAGCCAATGGGGGGCGCCGCTACCTGCGGTGTTTGCGGCGGTGCTGATTGAAGAGCTGGTCAAAGCGGTGCTCTTTACCCTGCGCAAGCGCCAGGGGCACTGGCTGCGAAACCAGACAGGCGCTCCAGATTCAGTACCACATTGAGGGCGGTTTGTCTCAGCCTGTGACTTGGTCGTCAGCGGCGTAGCACCTTAGTTCATCCGCAGGCATGGCGCGGGCATAAAGCCAGCCCTGATGAAGCAGGACGCCAGCGGCAGTCAGGTAGTCAGCCTGCTGTTGCGTTTCCACCCCCTCTGCCACCACCTTGAGGTTAAGCTGTCGACCCAGTGCGATCACGGCGTCAAGGACCTGTGCGGCCGGCGCATCGCTGCCAATGGCACCGACAAAGCTGCGATCCACTTTAATAATGCTGACTGCAAGTTTGCCCAGATAGCCAATCCCGGCATACCCGGTACCAAAATCGTCCAAAGCCAGCGGAATCGCCGCTGCCTGCAGCCGTTTCAGGCTGTCACTGATGACCGGTTGGTCAATATCGATTAGTCGGTGTTCGGTGAGTTCCAGCACCAGCCCGGGGAGAGGCGCACGGAGGGCGATGACGCGATCGATAAAGGCGCTGCTGTTCAGATGCTGTTCGCCGATATTGATGTTGACGCGCAGGTGAGGGGCATTGGCCAGCAGTGACTCAAGCTCGTCGCAGGCTAGTTGCAGTTGCCATTCTGTCATCGCTACCAGCATGCCCAGACGTTCTGCATCAGGTAGAAAACTGCTGGGCCCAAGCAGGCCCTCTGCGGGGTGCTGCCAGCGGACCAATGCTTCTACGCCGGCCAGCTTTCCGGTTGAAGAATTGATGATCGGCTGGTAGTGGTTGATGAATTCGCCGGCGCGTAGCGCCCGGCCAATACGGCGCCGACTGGAATCAAGCCCGGCGCGCAGGGCCATGATGGCAGCGGCGGCAATCAGCCAGGCAACGGTATACCCGGCGATCTGCTGGTGGATCACGTTGCTGCTGCCCGCATACAGGGCTTTGCTGGAGGTTGTCGCTATCAGCGCCATGCCGGGAAGGGTGGTCAGGGTGGTGGCGTAGGCAAAGCGTTTCTGGCGGTCGTCAAACAACCCTTCTGCCTGCCATCGGGAGGTCAGGGGAAACAGGGGCTGTGCGGTCAGCGGCAGACTGTAGCGCCCCTTGGCGATAACAGGCGTGCCATGGCGCGCGTCAACGATGCCGACAAAGTCGTACTGTTGTGCAAGGCTATGGATGAAGGCGTTAAGGGTGGTGGTGGTCATGAGCGCATTCACTTCACCGCCATCGGGTCGGGTGCGTGACAGCACGACCACGCTGGCGCCCAGATATTCGCTGGTGGTGGGGCCAAACAGCCGAAGTCCGTCCTGCTGTAAGGGGGTATCGACCCGCACGGGCTGATCTGGCTGTTGCCAGCTGGTGCAGATCAGCCATCCCTTAGGGTTTACTAACCCCAACTCCACGATGCCAATGGCATCGGTGACCCCTTTGCGTAGCTCGGCAATATTCGCCGTGTCGCATTGGTATCCCATGTGGAGATGGCGTTTGAGGGCTTCATCAACGCGGATCAGTGCCAATTCGAAATCACGAGCACTGTCATCCACTGCTTTGACCATTGCTTGGCGTCGGGACAACTGTTCACGTTCGATGCGGTAAGGCAGATCGAATATGGCGAGCGCTCCAACCATCAGTGCGGCCCAGAGGATGCTATCGAGTTTGATTGGCCAATGCCTGAAACGAGCCAGCACAACAGCATCTCACAGGCACAGGGTGGATAGATGTTAACCAACTCCGATTCGATCTGTCATGAGTCGGGTCACAGCTGACATAGCAAGTGTTTTGGTTTTGCCGTGTCGGCTGTGCATGATTCATCCAACCCAACTCGAAAAGGCGTTGTGCCGCATGTCTGTCCCTGTTGCTTTGATCGGTTATGGCTACGCCGGCAAGACTTTTCATGCGCCCTTGATTGAAGCATGTCCGGAGCTGGCGTTGCAGCTAGTGGTCAGCAGTGACGCGGCCAAGGTGCATGCCGATCTGCCGCATGTGCAAGTGGTCGCCAGCGTTGACCAGGCGCTGAATGATGGCCAGATCGCGCTGGTGGTGATCGCCAGCCCCAACGACAGCCATTTCCCCATCGCCCAAGCGGCGCTGCGGGCCGGCAAGGCGGTGGTGGTCGACAAGCCTTTTACCCTGACTTTGGCCGAAGCTGAGGCATTGGTGGCGTTGGCCGCAGAGCGCGGGCTGTTGCTCAGTGTTTTTCATAACCGGCGCTGGGACAGCGATTTCCTGACCTTGTGCCAGCTGCTGGCTACGGGCCGGCTGGGGCCGTTACATCGCATTCAGTCGCGCTTTGACCGCTATCGCCCGGAGGTTCGCCAGCGCTGGCGAGAACAGGCAGGGGCGGGCAGTGGCCTGTGGTTTGATCTCGCGCCCCATCTGCTCGATCAGGCGTTGCTGCTGTTTGGCCCACCGGCCCGGTTGTGGGCCGACATCCGGACGGTGCGCGCTGGGGCTGAAACCGATGATGAGTTTCTGGCGATCCTCGATTACGGGCTGCTGCGGGTCGAGATCGGTGCCTCGATGTTGTGCCCGCAACCCGCGCCGCGCTGGCAGGTGACGGCGGCCACTGGCGATTACCGCAAACAATTAACCGACCCGCAGGAAGGACGGCTTAAAGCCGGTGAGCGGCCATCGGGCGCCCGCTGGGGCAGCGATGAGGATGCTGGTCTATTGACCTTAATCGACGGCGATGCGCCGCTCTACCAGTCGTTGGCTCAGTTGCCCGGCAGTTATCCGGCCTATTACGCGGCCGTCGCCGCTGCACTGACCAAAGGCGGTGCCAATCCGGTAAGCGGGGCGGAGGCGCTGGCGGTGATGCAGTGGCTTGAGCTGGGCTACCGCAGCGCCCGCGATGGGCGCTGGGTAACGGCTGCCGATCTAGGCAGAACCTGAGGGGTTAGCCCCGTGCCGACTGAGCGTCGAGGCTGCGGCCGTGAGCGGCGCGCCCCTCTGGACCCATCAGATAGAGGTAGGCCGGCATGATGTCGGCAGGCGTTGGCAGCAGGGCGCTGTCTTCCGCCGGATAAGCGGCCGCACGCATCTTGGTGCGGGTGGCACCCGGATTGATGGCGCTTACCCTGACGCTGGTCCCTTCCATTTCGTCCGCCAGCACCTGCATCAGCCCTTCCACTGCAAACTTGCTGACCGCGTAACCGTTCCAGAAGGCGCGACCACGCCGGCCAACACCCGATGAGGTAAAGACAACAGCAGCATCTTGCGCCTGTCGCAGTAGGGGGAGCAGAGCGCGGGTAAGTTGCATCGGGGCGGTGACGTTAACCTTGAGCAGGCTATCCCATTCGGCCACATCAATGAACTCGAACGGGGATAGGGTACCCAGCAGGCCGGCGTTGTGGAGGATGCCATCCAACCGGCCGAACTCGGCGGCGATGGTTTCGGCCAGATCGCGGTAGTGGCTGTCGCTGGCACCGGCCAGATCCAGCGGAATGATCGCCGGTTCGCAGCCGCCATCAGCTTTGAGCTGATCGTAGGTTTCCTCCAGCTTGGGCACGGTTTTACCCAGCAGGATCACGGTGGCGCCATGACGGGCGAAGCAGCGCGCGGCTTCGCGACCGATACCGTCGCCAGCGCCGGTCACCATAATGACGCGTCCGGCCAGCAGATCGGGGGAGGGGTGATAACTGAACATGGCAAAACTCCTGCGATTGACGCGTCGCGGATTTTAGTGGCTCTGGCGGTAAAAGACAGCCTGCCGTAGTCGCGTGCCTATGCCGATCTCATGGCCGCTCTCTAAATGTCCTGTTGTTGATCTGGGATAAGTCGTTGAGCGCGCGGCAGTGATCACGACATGTGACAGAAGTTGGTCTATCCGCTTTTCCTTTCCCATAGCCTTGGGCTACTTTTCCAGCTCTGGTAGGAGCAGTTCTTCTGCCCGCACCAAAAATCTATAAAAGAATGATGAATAACGGGGAGAACACATGAGACAAGCGCTTGTGCCAACAGCGTTGGCTGCAGCCTTGGCCTTGGCCGGTTGCGGCAGTGAAAGTCTGTCTGACGCTACAGAGGACGCTGAGCCGGTCGTGGTGACCGCGACCGTCGCCTACGACCCCAGTAATGGGGTGCTGCCAGTGCCCAATGATCTGCTTTTTTCCGGCACAACGGACGGCACCCTCAACTTGCCGGTGGATGATCCGACCGATGGCGCCGATCCCTATGTGGCCCTTTCCACCCTTGATGGCTGGAGCACCACTGCACCTTTCACCATCAGCATTCAGGTACCAGCCGGCATAACCTTGGATACGGCGTCTGTGGTGCAAGGGGTACGCATATTTGAGACGGTATTTGGCGGCCCAACGGCACCCGGGGCATGTGCCCAGGTGCCACAGGGGGCGGCTTGTCAGGTGGTGGACGAGCTGACTTTCGGTGAGGATTTTGCGGCCTCGATCACGGGTAATGCGGTCGCTGTGGTGCCCCTTAAGCCGCTCAAGGCCAAAACCGGCTATCTGGTAGTGCTGACGGATGGCCTCAAGGATTCGTTGGCGCGTAGTGTCGGCGCATCCGCAACCTATCGTCTGGTCAAACAGGACCTGGCGACCAAGCCTCTTGGCTCCCCTTCGCAGCGCCAGCTGCAGGGGCTGATCAACAGCTTTGAAGCGGCGCTGTCGGCCGCTGGTATCGCCCCGGAGAGCATCATCTATAGCGGTGCCATGACCACTCAGTCGACTGCGGATGCGCTGGGGGTGGCCCGCCTGCTGATGGCCGGTGAACTGCAGAAAGCCCAGCAGGGCGGCAGCTCGGCCCTGACCCTGTCGATGCCTATCGCTGCCGATCAAACCTCGGCCGATGCTTTGATTGATGCGGGCCTGCTTGACCCGAGCAATCCTGCCCACGCCCAGGCGATCGCTATTGGCGATACCGCCTTGGTAATGAACGCCGACCTGACCTTGCCCTACATGCTTGAGTACCCCAATCCGACCACCAATTGCCCGCCAGCAGAACTAGTGGCTACCGGCAGTTGTGCTGGGGTTAGCAGCGCGTGGCAGGCGCTGGGCGACAGCCCGGTCACCATTCTCGGTGCGCTTAACTCGGGGGCATTGACCGCCGAAAAAGTAGTGGAGGATTGCGGCCTGGATTCGGCAGCAGAGTTGGCCAATCCGGCCAATCTGGTGGGCTGCCAGATCGTGCTTCCCCAAGGGCAGCTGGATAGAGAGCGTAACCTGACCATGTTCAACCCGCTGCCACTCATTCGCCAGTGGCAAAGCGTGCCTGTATTGATCACGCTACCGAACGCCGATGCTGTGAACGCTCTGCGCGCCGCTCAGGCGGGCATTCCGGTCGAGTCTTTGCCTGAGCAGGCACGCTTGGTGAAGCCGCTTGCCGGCTGGCCGACAGTGATCTTTGCCCATGGCATTAGCTCAAGTAAAGAAGGGGTGCATGCGATTGCTGGTTCGCTGGCGATGGCCGGCCTAGCCACCATTGCCATCGACCAGCCACTGCACGGTGAGCGCAGTGTCGATTTCAATAACGATGACATCTACGAGATAAGCGCGTCTTCGGCGCTGATTAGCGGCGCAGAAAATGATCCTTTCCAGAACGCTTCGCCGTTGGTTTACGCTAATTTGTCCAGCCTGACCACGGTGCGTGACAACCTGCGCCAGTCCGCCAGTGATTATCTGGCGCTACGCGCTGGCATCAGCTATCTGAGCGCGGGTCAGGCCGCAGTGCCGATGTCGCCGACCTTTGATGCCACAAAGGTGTCGATCCTCGGCCATTCGCTGGGAGCCTCTGCGGCGACCGTGACCACTGCCATTGCCAACGCGCCGTTGCTTGATCCGGCAACGGGAGAGCCATTGGCCTTCAACCCCTTTGCCCTGCAAGCTATTACCTTAGCAATGCCCGGTGGTGGGTTGGCCGGGGTTCTTGGGACTTCTCCTTCTTTGGGGCCTCTGGTGGAAGCGGGCCTGACGGCATCAGAGAGCTTTGCTGAAGTAGTTGGCATGAGCGCAGAGGCGTTGGCGACGCTCAAAAGCTCAGCACCTGAGCAGTATGATGCACTGTTGAATCAGGCTTACCCGCCGTTCTACGCCCAGTTTGCCTTTGCTGCACAGACAGCGATTGAGAGCGGTGATGCGATCAACTACGCGGCCACGCTGGCGGCGACCACCCCGGCCATTCATGCGATTGAGGTGGTGGGCAATGGTGATGACAGTCTGACCGATCGTTCTATCCCTAACCGTACGTCGCCAGAAAATGTTTACTCGCGATTGGCGGCGACAGTTCTGCCACTTTCCGGTACCGAACCGCTGATGGCCCAGATGGGGTTGGCGAATGGGATCGATATCAGCACCGGTGATGGTACGGAGCCTGTCGCTGGGTTGGTGCGCTTCGTCGCTGGTCATCACAGTTCATTGCTGGATCCATCCGCTAAAGCAGAGGCGCCAGATCCGGCACTGGCGGCAGCAGCGACTACAGAAATGCAAACCCAGGTGGCTAATTTCCACGCCACTGGCGGCAAGTTGCTCAAAATTACCAACGGCGATCTGGTCGCTCCGGCGATGTGAGTCTGAGGTGGTTGTCGATGGCCCGCTGTTGCGGGCCATTTTTTTTGCGCCGCCTCGCCCTACAATGGGCGCTGTTTGCATGCCAAGGAGTGAATGGGTGGAATTTTTATACGAGTACGGGCTGTTTCTGGCCAAGGCCGTAACGCTGATTATCGCGCTGGTGGTGGTTATGGCAGTGATTGCCAGCGCCCGCCAGCGGAGTCAGGGCCATGATGCGGATCTGGAGGTAAAGGACCTGAGTGCCAGCTGGCGCCTGCAGCGCGACCGGCTGTTAAAGCAGATGACGCCGGCCAAATTGCTGAAAGCGCAGCAGAAACAGGACGCCAAAGCAGAGAAGGCGAGCAAAGGCAAACAGCTGGAACGCAAGCGTGTGCTCTATGTGCTCGATTTCAAGGGCAGCATGGATGCCCATGAGGTTAGCGCGCTACGCGACGAAGTTAGCGCCATTCTGGCCGTTGCCGACCACGAGCAGGATGAGGTACTGGTGCGCCTGGAAAGCGGCGGTGGTGTGGTTCATGGCTACGGGCTGGGGGCATCCCAGCTAGAGCGCCTGCGTCGCGCCAATTTGCCGTTGACGGTGGCCATCGACAAAGTGGCTGCCTCTGGCGGTTATCTGATGGCGGTGGTTGCATCGCGCATTGCCTGCGCCCCCTTTGCCTACATCGGTTCGATTGGTGTAATCGCCCAGTTGCCCAACTTTAACAAGCTGCTGCGCAAACATGATGTGGACTACGAGCAGCACACCGCTGGTGAGTACAAGCGGACCCTGAGTGTGTTCGGTGAAAACACTGACGAAGGGCGCGCCAAGTTCCGTGAGGAGCTGGCGCTCATTCATCAGCAGTTCAAGGCGCACGTTCACCGTTTCCGGCCGGCGCTGCAGATCGATGATGTGGCTACCGGTGAAGTGTGGAGCGGCGTTGAGGCGCACCAGCGTGGTCTGGTCGACGATCTGCTGACTTCCGATGATCTGCTGCAGGCCCGTCTGGCGGCCAGTGACTGGCAGGTGTTGGCATTGTCCCGAAAGACGCCTCGGCCGCTGCTGGCCCGTCTGCTCAAGCCCGCTGCAAGCCTGGCTCAACGAGCCCTGCTGGCAGTCAGTCGCAGCTGATTTAGTCGTTGGTGCCGGCGTTGCGGTCGGCAAAAACGGTCGTGTCGAGGCGCCCCTCGGCACGACCGATGATCATGCTAACCATGGCGTCACCGCAGACGTTGACAGCGGTACGGCTCATGTCGAGCAGACGGTCGACACCAATGATCAGGCCAATCGCTTCTACTGGCAGCCCCACCTGCTGCAGGACCAGGGTCAGCATCACCAGCCCCACGCCAGGAACCCCGGCTGTGCCGATGGAGGCGAGAGTGGCAGTGGCGATAATCATCAGGAACTGGGTCATGCTCAGATCAATCTGATACATCTGGGCAATGAACACCGTTGCCACCCCCTGCATGATCGCTGTGCCATCCATGTTGACAGTGGCCCCGAGCGGAACCGTAAACGAGGCGATACTGCGATCAACCCCTAGCTTGCGCACAGTAGCATCAAGGGTGACGGGAATGGTGGCGTTGCTTGATGCGGTGGTAAAGGCAAACAGCACGACTTCACGCATCTTGTACAAGAACAGCAGCGGCGACAGCCCGTGAGCACGCAACAGGAGGCCGTAGCTAACCAGCAGATGAGCCACCAGGGCCACCAGAACCACAGCGAAGTAGCCCGCCAACTGCAGAATCAGGCTGAATTCCTGTTCAAAGAACAGGCGCGCCATCAACGCAAACACGCCGTATGGGGCCAGATGCATCAACAGCATCACCAGCTTAAGCACTACGCTGTTGGCATCTTCAAACCAGGCCGCCAGCCGTTGACCGGCCTCGCCAGACATCACCATCGCCACCCCGAACAGCAGGGCAAAAACGATTACTTGCAGGGTATTCCCGTCACTTAAGGCGGCAAACGGGTTAGAGGGAAATAGATTGATTAGCACTTGGGTCAGGGATGGCGCGGTGCTGACATCAAAACTATGGCCACCAATGGCCACGCCAACACCGGGTTGGAGCCAGCTGGCCAGAGCTAGCCCGATGGTGATGGCCATAGCGGTGGTCAACAGATACCAGCCCAACGCGCGCAGTCCGATACGCCCGAGTGCCGAGACATCGCGTAGCGCGTTCACGCCGCAAATCAGCGAAACCAGAATCAGAGGCACTACCAGCATCTTCAGGCTGGCCACGAATACCTGACCGACCACAAAAAGCAAACCGTCGACGAGGTAGGGCTTGAGTGCTGGCAGCATTGGCATTGCCAGCTTCAGTAGCATGCCGGCGACGATGCCGGCGATCATGCCCGCTAGAATGCGGTAGGTCAGATGATGAACAGCCATAAGTGCTCCAATTGACGGACCAGATCACAAATCAGGCGTTTGCCAGCGGGGCAATGCCATTGTCGCCGACAAAAGCAGGCCTATGCTGTTGCTGGTGGCGAGTTGGCAACTTACCATGCCGGTTGAGTTCTGTCTGGGCATCATGTTCCGCTGCGCGCGGAGTCGTTAAGAGGAAGGAAGCAATGATGGTGGCCAACCGCAGCAGTTGGATTTTCGCGGCCCTGTTGACCCTCGCCGCCTGTGGTGGTGGCTCGTCTTTGGATGACAGTGGTGGTGGTGGTGGTTGTTTAACTGTTTCCTCTGATAAATTTGGGTTTTCTTGTGGTAATCCTACCCCATTTGTTGCAATATCCATTAAGATAGTTTGCCCACCCTCAAACTCACCTTTAACATAAGAGTCAATTTGATTATAAGCGGCTTCACCTAAATATTTCATTGCGCTTGTTAAGATAGTTGATTGCCCATTAGTTAATAAACCTTCATCATATTGATCCACATCAACTCCGACAACATAAACATCTTCACCTGATTCTGCTCGAGTTTTAGATTCTGTAATCGCTCCAACCCCAACTGCTCCTGCAGCCGCAAAGATAACATCTGCTCCTTTATCGTACATTCCAGCCGAGATTGACTTCCCAGCATCTAAGTCAGTGAACGTTCCTTGATAAATGTAATCAATAATTTCAACATTTGTTCCTAAATTGGCGTTAGCATAAGCAATACCTGCAACAAACCCCCATCCTAACTTTTGAACGGCCGGCACTTCCATTCCGCCTAAGAATGCCACCTTGTTTGTCTTTGTTTCTAACGCTGAGGCGATACCAGTTAAGAATGAAGCCTGTTGCTCTGCGAAGAAGATTGAAATTGTATTTTCTTTAACTTCATACATTGGAGCGCCATTGTTATCATGACCGACAAGCGGCTCTGCATCGACCGCTATAAACGTAATATCTGGATACTCATCTTGAGCTTTACCTAAAGCCTCTTCAAATTTAAACCCTGGTAACACAATCACCTCTGTACCCGATAATGCTAAATTGTCAATCGCCTCTAAATAATCTTGTTTTGTTTCTCCATTTGGCTGAATATATTGAATTTCGCTATCAGGATTGTCATTGTTATACTTTACAATCCCTTCCCACGTTCCCTGATTAAACGACTTATCATCGATTGTCCCTGTGTCTGTGACCATTCCAATTTTCACACCATCTTTTTTAGAAACTTCTTCATTACTACACGCGACTAAGCCTAACATTAAAAATGTTGTCGCTACTGTTTTAAATAATTTTTTCATTTTAAACTAACCCCCTTAGTCTATACACTTTTTATAATGTTCATAAAGTTGCTTTAAGTACGCGTCATCCCTCAACACTTTAATTGCACTTTTTTCTAATTGCCATATGTTAGCTTGCGAAGTACCTTTAATTCTTGCAAACTCTGTGGGGGTGACGTTTAAATCATATCTTTCAATGAGGTATTTGAACTTTTTCCCTCTGTTGTTATTAACGTTATATTTTAAAATTGTTCGTTTAACTTCTTTAAGTATTTTTGCTTTCAATCTCTCGTTGTAGCTTTCAATCATCTGATCTAACGCATTTTCTTCTGTTTTTACTTCTAATATTTCTTTGCTAACGTGATCTCTAGGCGTTTCATATTTGTTTTTTGTGTTTTCTTTCCTACCAAGCATGGCCACTTCGTTAAACATACAAGTATAGGCATAAGTTGAGAACCTAGTGTTCTTCTTATCGAAGGTCATAACAGCTTTTAAATATCCGTTGATTGCATGAAACTCAATTTCATCGAAGTTATAAGATCTATAACACTTTTTAGCTAAGAAAGAATAGATTAATCCGTAATTAGACTCACACAGTTCACGTTGTTCATCCGTTAACTCCACACCCCCACCCCCTTAAATCAGTTATTTTATAAACATAATTCTTTAATAGCAATTCCATTTAGAACTTCTATCATATATATTTCATTT
>JAFOOX010000005.1 GCA_017425245.1 Gammaproteobacteria bacterium | reverse complement strand
GGCGCCATCTCCGCCCTACCCCTGGATCACCACCCGCGCAGCCCCAACTAACCCACGGCCAGCCGGGCGGAGGGGCGCGGTGACGATTACATTCACTTGGATCACAGCGGCAGCGCTGTAACTCCAACCCCGTTTGAGCAGCGCCAAGATCACGCAGCAGCCAAACACGGCATCGGGGCTGGTGGTGGGTCGAGGTGACAGGAGGTCACCGAGAGCGAGCCCGGCACAGGGAAGTGCCAAAACAGTCCATGAACAGCCGGCGGCCCAGCAGCAGCACCGGAACAGGTCATAAGCATCAATAGCGCTGCTCTACCGGGCCGGCTGGTGGTGCAGGAGGAGGGTCCGGCTACCCTCCTCCTGCCCGTCGTGTGGGGTCGGAACCCCACTCCGGGCGCCGCAGGCGCAATGGCCAACGCAGTTGGCGCCAGCCGGCCGTGTAGCGGCATTCTCAGATACGAGATACGAGTAGCGAGCGACGGCCCGCCGCCGCGCAGCGGCATTCTCAGAAAATTCCCCTGGTATCCCCCTTTGCCAAAGGGGGAACACAGACCCAAGCCGGCCACGCAGAGGCCAATCAACAACGCTCCGCTACCAACCGCTCTACATAACGCACAAACCCCGGATCTTCACCGCGCAGCAGTTGCGGCAGGCAGGTGCGAAAGTTGGGTTTTTGGCTCCATTCGAGGATGTAGTCCTCCCAGGAGTTCCAGCGTCGTGCCTGTTTATGGGCCATGTGCTCGTCGTAGAGCAGCAGAAAGGCCCGTTCAAACAGCGAGATCAGCATGGCAAAGATGATCAGCTGGCGTTCCTGCTGTTCCTCATCCAGCGCTGGCGGGGCGGCGTGGGCAAAGAGCTTGAGATCAGGGTGCTCCAGGGCCACACGCAGAAACTCCTGATAGTTGTCAGACAGCAGCTGGTAGACCTCTTCATCTTCGTTCTCCCGCTCGCGGCGCTGTTCGAGCAGGAAAACGATGATGGCCAGCGGCAGGCCCACCACCGTGACCACGTAGCTGAGCAGTTCCCAAGTCTCCAATGACAACATTCGTTGCTCCTTGTGTGGTGGCGGGGCGCGCTGGCCTCGCCCTACGTCAAATAGCGTAGTCCGGGTGCCCGATCGGCGTATTGGCCCTACCCCGACCGGCTCGCATAGTGGTTCGGCAACCTACCCACGTCTTTCACCCCAAGGAGTGATGACCATGGCCGACACCCTGATCAAGATCGACCTTAAACAGTCGCCCTATGAGAACCCCAATATCCATAACCGCTGGCACCCCGACATTCCGATGGCGGTAACGGTGAAGCCCGGTGATGATTTTATCCTTGAATGTTACGACTGGACCGGCGGCCAGATCGCCAACAACGACTGCGCCGATGACGTGCGCGATGTCGATCTGTCGCAGGTGCACTTTCTCTCCGGCCCGGTGGGCATTGAGGGGGCGGAGCCGGGCGATCTGCTGGTGGTGGATATTCTCGATATCGGCGCCTTTCAGGAGAGCCTGTGGGGCTTTAACGGTTTCTTCTCCAAGAACAATGGCGGCGGCTTCCTGACCGAACATTTCCCCGAGGCGCAGAAGTCGATCTGGGACATCAACGGCATGTTCACCAAGTCGCGCCATGTGCCCAACGTCGAGTTTGCCGGTTTGATCCACCCGGGGCTGATCGGCTGCCTGCCATCGGCCGAGATGCTGAGCGAGTGGAACACCCGCGAAAAAGCGCTCTATGACACCGAGCCAGATCGGGTGCCGGCGCTGGCCACCCTGCCGTATGCCGAAACCGCCCACATGGGCAAGATGAGCCCGGAGCAGGCCAAGCTGGCCGCCGCCGAAGGGGCGCGCACCGTGCCACCGCGCGAGCATGGCGGTAACTGCGACATCAAGGATCTGTCGCGCGGCTCCAAAATTTACTTCCCGGTCTATGTGAAGGGTGGCGGCCTCAGCGTTGGCGACCTGCACTTCAGCCAGGGCGATGGCGAGATCACCTTCTGCGGCGCCATCGAGATGGCAGGCTGGATCCATCTGCGGGTCAGCCTGATCAAGGACGGCATGGCCAAATACGCCATCAAGAACCCGATCTTCAAGCCCAGCCCGATCGCCCCCAAATATGACGACTACCTGATCTTTGAAGGGATCTCGGTGGATGAGAAGGGCAAGCAGCACTACCTCGATGTACACATCGCCTATCGTCAGGCCTGCCTCAACGCCATCGAATACCTGACCAAGTTCGGCTACTCCAAGGCCCAGGCCTACGCCATTCTGGGCTGCGCGCCGGTGCAGGGGCATATCTCCGGCGTGGTGGATATCCCCAACGCCTGCGCCACCCTCTGGCTGCCCACCGATATCTTTGATTTTGATATCAATCCGAGTGCCAGCGGGCCGAGCTACAAGGTGTCGGCGTCGATGGATATTCCGCTCTCCCCCGATAAACCCTAAGCAGACCAAAGCCCGGTGGCGGCAAGCGCCGGGCTCTTTTCTCATTCATTGCTGGAGGTTGCCATGCCCCTGTATGACTACAAATGCCCGGATCATGGTCTGTTTCACGAACTGGCGACGATGGCCGATTCCGCCCGGCCAGCCCCCTGCCCCCATTGCGGCACGCTGGCGCCACGGGTGATCCTGTTGCCCCCGCAGCTGCGCCAGCTCGACGCCAGCGCGCGTGCGGCCCATGAGCACAATGAGAAGGCGATGCACCAGCCTGTGCTATCGACCCCAGATTACCGGGCCGAGCAGCAGGCGCGGCGCGAGCATAAACATGGCAAGGGCTGTGGCTGCGGCGACAAGCCGATCCGCAAGTCGAACCTGCTCTACACCGCCGATGGCAACAAGATGTTCCCGTCGATGCGACCGTGGATGATCAGCCATTAGCCGGCAACTGCTGGCCGATAGCATGCGGCCAGCGGCTTAACCTCTGCGGTTATCGCCATACCTGCCATCAGCCCCAGCCGATGGCCAAGGCAATCAGCACCAGCAGCAGGGCCACAGATGCCAGCACCCCGCCAGTTAACCCCGATTCCAGTTGCGCCGCCTTGGCCAGCAGTCGCCGTGGCCAGTGCCGTCGGCCCAGGGTGATGGCGGGCGGTTGGTCGAGAGATGCCAACGCCTTGAGCATATGGTCCCAAGCCACCAACAGCGGTGGCACCAACACTTTAAGCCAATCACCCTCGGGTAGCGGCTTGGGCCACTGCCGTGGGCCATAGCGATGAACCATGGCTGCAGCGGTAATGGCAAGCAGCCACCACAGAGCACCGACACCCAACAGGTGGGTCAGGCCCCGCTGAGTGGCCAGCCACGGCGTGACAATGGCTAGCTGGCCGGCAACGGCCACGGCCATCGTCACCAGCAGCACGCGTGCAGGCTGGCGCCGATCGAGGCTGTCGTCCGGGCTGCCAATGGCGGCGGCATGGGCCGCGGCTACTGATACCAACAAAGTTGGCAGCAGTAACCATGGTTCACCGCTGGCCAGCATGGGCAAAAGAGCCCACCAAGGGAGGGCCGCCAGCCACCACAACAGGCGGCGCCCCCCACTGGCGGCGGGCAGACAGGCCAACAGCCACAACAGCGGTTGCTGAGTGATCAGCCAGGCTGCCGATGTCAACCGGAGCGCCGGGTCGGATTGGGGCGCGCTGGTCATCAGCACCATCAGCAGCGCAACCTGGCTGACCACCACCCACCCTTGCGCCGGGCGACGCTGGCGGCAGTTGAGTGCACCGCCAACGGTCGCCAGCAAGGCCAGCAGAGCCAATATGTGGATCACCAACCCCGCCCAGCCCTGTATCAGGCCCGGTAGCCGGAGCCACCCACCTAGGCCAGCAGCCAGTAACAAGCCGCTGACCAACAGTAAAGGGGGCGCTGGCAACCGCCGGGCCAGTGCCGTTAGCCAGCCATGACCGAGCAGTGCCCCTGCCTTAAGGGCAAAGCCAAGCGCCAGCATCAGCCCAGCGCCCGGATGCTGGCTGAGCTGGGCAGACAGTGGCGCCAACAGCAGCTGGCCGTGGCTGGCTGCCACCAGCGGCAGGCTGGCCTCCAGTACCAGACCGTCGGCAACCAGCATCAGCACCAGATAGCGGCGGCCAACCCCCGAGCAACGGCTGCCACCACAGAGCCGAATCACCCCGTAAAGCGACAGGCCAAGTGCCACAAAGGCGAGATAGAAGCTCATCAGATCCAGCGCAAGCGGTAACAGCAGGCTGGCCAGTTGCGCCAATAACAGCCAGGGCCAAAGGCGAGGTTGCTGATAACGGGCTCTGCCCACCAGCAGCGACACCAACCAGACCAGACCGATGGCCAGTAGCAATCGCTGGGCGACCCCATCGAGCCCCCAGTGAACGCCCCCCAGCAGCGTTGGCAGATGCCAGTACCAGTTGCCGCCGATCAGCCCCAGCGCCACCATCAACAGTGGCACAGGCCACAACAACAGGATGCTCATGGCCGATACTCCAGAGCGGTGATCAATTGGGCCCAGACCAAGGGGCTGAAAGGAGCACCCGCCCATAGCCCGGCCATGACGACACTCAGCGCGGTGACCAGAGGGGGTAACAGCAGCAGCAAGCTGGTTTCGCGACCAGGGCGACGCGGGATATGCTCTTCGGGCCATGGCTGGCGCTGTACCCGGAACCAGGCGCGGTGGAGCAAAGGCAAGAAGTAAGCTGCATTGAGCAGACTAGAGGCCAACAGCAGCCATAGCACCCAGCCCATGTCAGCCGCCAGCGCCCCCTGCCCCAGATACCACTTCGAGACAAAGCCAGCTGTTGCCGGCACCCCGATCATCCCCAGCGCTCCTATGGTAAAGGCGACTGTGGTCAAGGGCATGCGCTGCCCCACACCATCCAGCTGATCAATGGCGTGGATCCCCAAGGTTTCGGCGTAGTTACCCGCACAGAAAAACAGGGTGATCTTCATGATCCCCTGATGCACCAGATGAACCAGACCGCCGATGGTGGCCAAGGGACCAAACAGGGCGACGCCGAGAATAATGTAGGACGCCTGGCTGATAGTTGAGTACGCCAGCCGCCGTTTCAAATCACTCTGTACCAGTGCCCGCAGGCTGCCCCACAAAATGGTGACGCCCGCCATCACCGCCAACGGCTGCAGCACGCCAAGGCTGGCGGCATACTCAATACCAAACACGTCATAACAGATGCGCACCACACCAAAAGCCCCGGCTTTGACCACCGCCACCGCATGTAACAACGCCGAAACGGGGGCCGGGGCGACCATTGCTTCGGGCAGCCAACCATGCAGCGGAACTACCGCCGCCTTGACCGCAACACCGCCAATCAGCAGCGCGAAGATCGCAACCAGCGCGGGGCGATGGCTGTCGGCCAACACCGACACCACCCCACCGTGGGAGAAATCTACACTGCCGAGCAACTGCTGCAACCACAGCACACCGGTTAGCAATACCACCCCGCCGACCAGGGTGTATGCGAGGTAACGACGCCCGGCCGCCAGTGCCTTGGGGGTGCCTCGATGCACCACAAGGGGATAAGTGGTCAGGGTCAGCAGTTCATAGAACAGGAAAAAGGTGATCAGGTTGCCGGCCAGGGCAATGCCCATAGTGGCGGTGACGCACAGGCTGAAAAAGCCGAAGAAGCGGCGACGATGAGGCGCACCCTCCAGGTAGCCGATGGCATAGATGGTGGTGACCAGCCACAACAGCGCCGACAGGATGGCAAACAGCAACGACATGGCGTCGGCCCGCAGCACCAGATCTGCACCGGGCAAGAACGGCAGGCGGACACTGAGAACCTGCCCATTAAGTACGGCACCGACGATCAGCAGCAGGCAGAGGATCTTGATCAACGCCGCCCCGAGGTTAATGGCTGTGCGCCAACCACGCTGCTGCTCTGGCAGCAAAAAGATGACAATGCCGCCCACCAGCGAGCAAGAAACAGTGATCAGCAACAGCGCGGCATCGCTCATAGCCAGCCCCCGGTAGTGGCCACAGGCGCCAATAGTTGCAACATTGGCATCACCGCAAAACCGGCCAGCAAAGCGAGTAGCGCCAACATCAGGGCCACCCCTCCCAGCCGTTGACCGCAACCAACACTGGCAGCGACGGGAGCAGGCAGAAAGGTGACCGCCACCACCTTCAGCAGATAACTGGCGGTCAGCAGTGAGCCGGCCAGCATCACCGCAAGCCACAGCCACTGGCCATTCAGCCAGGCGGCTTGCAGCAGCAGCCATTTGCCAGCGAAACCCGCAGTCGGGGGCATGCCGGCCAAACTGATGCCAGCTACCGCCAGCGCTGTTACCGCCAGTGGCTGGCGTGAAGCCATCCCCTGTAGTTGATCGACGCGATAGCCGCCCGCCGCAACCACCAGCGCACCAGCCGCCAGGAACATCGCCCCTTTGGCCAGGCCATGAGCCACCGCCTGCAGAACCATGCCGTTCAAGGCCGACGCATATCCCGCACCCTGCAACAGATCAAAGGCCAAAAACAGGTAGCCCATCTGAGCAACCGTCGAGTAGGCAACCACCATTTTAAGGTTATGCTGGCGCAGCGCCTGCCAGCCCCCCCAGACAATGGCCATGCCCCCCAAGACGCCAAGCACTGGGCCAACACCGCCAGTCAAGGGGGCTAGCGGCCCCATCCACAGCCGCAGCACCACATAGAACGAAGCCTTGACCACCAGCGCCGACAACAGCGCCGACACCGGTGGCGCAGCACCACCATGGGCCGGCGGCAACCAGCCGTGCAGGGGAAAAAGCGCCGCCTTCAGTGCCAACCCGCCGACCATCAGCGCCATGGCTACCACCAACACTGGCTGTGGATTTGCAGCCACCCGGATGCTGATCAGCTCCAGCGCCAGGGTGCCCGTTGCGCCGTAAAGCAGGGCCACCCCCAGCAAGAAGGCGGTAGACGCGATCAAGGCAACCATCAGATAGCGCAGGGCTGCCGTTAGTGCCGCCTGGGTTGCCATCAATGCAGCCAACCCGGCCGCCAGCAACGTCAGCAGCTCAAGGGTGACATAGAGGTTGAACAGATCATCGGCCAACAGCAGGGCATTGACCCCGGCCCACAGCAACCAGGCCAGCGGCCGGAACTGCCGCCCTTGTTCAGCTTTGGCCCCGTCAAACCAATATTCGCCGTAGATCAAGGCCGCGCTACAGACCAATGCAGTCATCATCACCATCAAGGTCGCCAACCCATCTGCGCGCAGCCCGATCCCCAACGGCGCTGGCCAACCACCCATAGCGTGGTGCAGAGGCTGGCCACCGTGGCTTAGCAGCAGCGCGGCCAGTGCGGTGGTTAGCACCATGCCAGCCAGCGACAGGAACCGCCCCCAGCGGCCGCTGAGCAGTAGCAGCAATGCCAATGACAGCGGCAACATCACCAAGATCGGCAGCAGCGCATCACTTCTGATCATCGTCATCCTCGCGACTTGAGGGATGATCCAGGCGGACATCACCGCCCGCCTGATGCAGACGACGGGCCAGAGCCAAGGCCAGCCCGGTAGCGGCCACAGCCACCACAATGCCGGTCAGAATCAACGCTTGGGCCACCGGATCGGCCTGTTCGCCATGGCCTGGGGCCAGCCCCAACAGCACCAGAAACACGCCGCCGCCCATGATGTTAAAGGCGATCAGGCGGCGTACCAGATGGTGATGCAAGAGCATGGCGGCAAGCCCCATGGCCACCAGCAAGGCACCAGCTATGGCGTAACCAAGGGCACTGGTCATGGCATCAACCGCCATAGCGCCAAGGCCAGCGACAGGGTTAGCCCTGATTCAATAACCAGGATCATCACCCCAGCCCATGCCGGTGGATAGCCCAGAAAATAGCCCCCAAGCAACAGTGACAGCCAACCCACAGCGCAAAACAGAGCCAACCCCAAGATCAGCAAAGGCTGCTGGCGTGTGGGCGTCAGCCAGGCGGGCAGGCTGCGGCCAGTGGCCAACTGCAAAAGGACCAGCGCCCCCGCCAGCACTGCTGCTGCATGAAAGGCACCACCAGAACGGCTGGCACCAATCAATAACAGGTAGATCGCCAGCAGCAACGCTAGCGGCACCGCAACCGCCGCCAACGCCTGCAGCACCGGATCATTGGTCGGCTTGGCCGGGGCGGGTGCGGTGGTGGGCAGGGCCGCAGCCACCAAGGGGGCGACCAGCATGACGGCCACTTCCAGCAAGGTGTCATAGGCGCGGAAATTGAGCAGCACGGCGGTCACCGGATGGCTTACGCCGCTCTCTGCCAAGGCACCACTGACCGCTAGCGCCAGATCTGGCGCTGGTCCCTGCACGTTGACCACGGCATAAACCAGCGCCAGCCCAACAACAGTGCAGCCGGCAACAATCAGGCGATGAGCCACAACCCTCATGGCGATCCTCCCGCATCCTTGCCACCCCTCACCCGCCTAAACCGGCCGGCCGCATCCAGCAGCAGGGCGCCGGTCAGGCCAGCGCCAATGGCGGCTTCAGCCAAAGCCACATCGGCTGCTGCCTGCCGTGCCCAAGCTAATGCCAACAGTAAGCCGAAGACGATGAACAGCACCACAGCGCGAAACAACTGGCGGCTGAACAGCGCGCCCGCCGCGATCCACAGCAGGGCCACAATCAACAGCAGGTCCAGCCACAGACTCATGGCCGACCTCCCTTACCCGGCGGGTGACGGCGCCAGGGTTGCAGCCCAAGGGCCAGTGCCCGGCTGGCCATCAGGTACCCTGCAGCAGCCGAACCCAACAGCGCCAACAGCCAGATCAGCAGTAACTTGGCGACCACCAACCAACTGTCAGCCAGCAGCATCAGCCCGAGCACCGTCAGCCCCAAGCCAAGATTGTCCACCTTGGTCAGTGCATGAAGGCGGCAGAACAGATCGGGAAACCGCAGTAAACCGATGGTGCCTGCAATAAAGAACAGGGCACCGGCGATCAGCAACAGCAGTGCCAGCAGGTTAATCATGGCTCCTCCTTGACGGTGTCTGGCTCACGCTGACCGGGGCCGCGACGGACAAAGGCAACCGCGGCCAGCACCCCCAGCAAGGCGAAGATCAGGGCGCCGTCACGGAGTGCAGGCAACTGCTGGCCCTCGGCCAATAGCAGTAACACCGCCACCCCGGTGGTACCAAACAGCTGGGCGGCCATCATCCGGTCCACCACGCTGGGGCCTCGCCAGATACGCCACAACCCGGCAATCAAGTTCAGCAACAGCAATCCGGCCAACAGCAGCAATGCGTTATCCATGGCCATCGCTCCGGGACAAGGTCACATCAAATAGCGACGCCACCTGACGCTCCGCATCGGCTATTGCGTCACGGCTACCGTCGGTGTCCAAGGCGTGCACCTGCAGCCCGTCATCACCCAGCGCCGCCACCAGCGTACCCGGCATCAGGCTGATAATGGCGACCAGCAGCTCACGTGGGCCAGGCGGCAGGCGGTTGGGATAGTGCAGCAGCTGTGGGTGAAAGCCAGGATCGACGCGCACAGCTCGCGCCGCCACAGCGACCCCAGCCGTTAACGAATGGCGCAGAAAAAACAGTATGAACCGGGGAACGCGACGCCAGCATGGCCAGCGCCAACCCAAGGGTTGCACCCCACGACCGGCCCAAAACGCCAAGACCACGGCAACTACCCCGCCCCACCAGAGCTGCTGATTGCCTTCACTGATCACCCACCACAGCAGCGCCAGCAGCAACAATCGCAACAGTGCAGAGCCTGGGTGTGGGTAGACGCGCGGGTTGTCCATAGTGATCTCCAGTGGCCTGACTCCATTTACGGGGTCGACTTATGGAAGGCTAACCGTGCGGCGAATGGCACACCAGAAAAACCGAAGCGGCGGCAACAGCTTGATACCACTTTTCACAATCAACCGCCGTGCCACCAGCGTCAGCTGAGCACGGTGGCCATTGCCGATACCAGCGCTATCGCGAGGGCGCGCTGAGGCGCCCCCTGCTGGTCGTTCATGCTTACTCCAGGGTAAACCACTGCACCTCAACGCGGCGGTTGGCATCGCTGTCACCGCCAGAGGGTTCTTCCCAGCCGCGACCAACCACTTCGACGCGGCTGGCATCGATAGTGGGGTAGCGCAACAGCAGGGCCGCTTTCACCGCATCGGCGCGCTGGCGCGACAGCTCCATCGCTTTGAGGGCCATGGAGCGCACCATCGCCTGCCCCCCTTGACGCTCAAACTCAGCCACCCGGGCGTTATCGACATGGCCGCGCAACAGCACCACCGAGCCCGGCGACACCTGCAGATAACCTTTGATGGTCTCCAGATAACCGAGGTTCTCGCTGGCCTTGCCGTCCAGCCGCGACGAGTTGGGTTCGAAGAAGAAGCGGATATCACGCGACAGCAGGGCGTCGCCCTCCAACTGTACGCCGCCACCGGTGCGAATGGGCGCTATGGCGATGCGCGCATCCTTGTAGTGGCCCGCTTTGGCCAGCGCCTGCAGATGGCTGAGATCGAGGTAACGGGCGGGATCGGCCGGGTTCTTGATCAGGTTGCCATAGGCCAATACCGACGACTGGAAGATGCCGCTGTAGGAGCCGGCGGCGTCGATGGTGCCTTCAAAAAACGCGAGGTTTTCCGGCAGGTTGCTCAGATGCACCTTGGTCAACTCGGCCTGGGTTTCGGCCGCGTCCCAGCCGAGGGCGCGGGCCACAGTGGCGCTGTGGGTGGCCGCATCGGCACTGAGCAGACGGTTACCCTCCAGCAGGCCATGGACCAACCCCGTCACCCATTTGGGATGAGCGTTGGCAAAGCCTTTGTTGACCATCAGCAGGTCGGCAATGATCAGCAGGTTACGGTTGGAGACCAGCATCTTGGCGCGGCCACCAGAGGCTGCCACCACCTCTTCGGTGCGCGGCGACCAGCCAACGCAGCCGTTGAGGCGGTTGTTGCCGCTGGCCAGCTCATGGCCGTAGGCATCACAGGCGAGAAAGGCATCGTCATAGAACACCAGCCCGAGGCTGCCGGCCGCTGGCTGACCATCCAGATCACGCAGGATGGTGATGGGGATGCCTGCTTCCTGGGTCAGGTAGCGGATAAAGAACTCGCTCTCATTGAACTGGGCGGCGGCCAGTACCTTGCCGCGCAGGGCGTTGATGTTGGCGATGCCGGTGTCCACCACCAGCTGGTCGGCACCACGGCTGAAGCTGATCTGGGCCGGTACTACGACATCCAGCTGGCGTCCCATCACCGCCAGGGTATCGGCGGTGGTGACCGAGGCGGCCACCTGGCCATTATTGAGCTTCGACCAGCTCTCCTCTTCACTCAGCACCAGCTTGACCTGAAAGCCATAGTTGCGGGCAAAGAAGGACTCGGGGTTCGGCTCAAGGCCACCGTTGGCGACAATCAAGCCGCCGTAACCGGCGTACTCACTGATGTCGACTTCAATCACATTGCCTTGGGGTAAATAAGGGGCCGCAGCCGCCAGCGTCGGCAAACCGGTGACTGGCTCTGCCGGTGTCGGCGCGTCACCATCGACCACCAGCGCTTCGGCCTGCGGGGCGTCTGATGCCGGGGGCACCGGCTCGCCCAGATCCTGGCGCACCAGATAGACCCCCATGGCGATCAGTCCCGCCACCAGCAACAGGGTGATGAACTTGCCAACGGCACTGCCGCGCTGACGCCAACGGCTCAAGGTGAAAGGGCGGGTGGCGGTCATGGCTGCTCTCCTGTGCTGCGATCCATCGGGTATAAACTCATTGCGATTGTTTGGCGCGCGGCCGGCGACTGCTGGCCGCCAGCACCGCGGGCGGCAGCGGCTGATCGGCCAGCGGCGCCAGCGCCCCCAGCAGTTCGCTGTTGCTGCCCAGCCAGCGGCTGGTTTCGTCAAAGGCGCTGGTCAATGCATCCAGTGCCTGACCAATGCCGCTTTCGTCGGCCATCAGCAGCGCCTGCTCGCCGATCAGCGCCAGCTGTTGATCAATGCGCTCGATCTCAGCCTCCACATGCTGATAGCGGCGGCTGGCTTCGCTATGGGCCTGCTGGCGGGCGTCGATCACTGCCTGCTGCTGTTCCAGACTGCGGCGTAATTCCGGGCTCAATTCAGGATCGGCCAGCGAGCGCTGCAGCAGCAGTTCTTTGGCACGCAGCGGATCGCGTTCCTGCGCGGCGTGGTCGGCCAGCTGCTTGAGGCCGCGGCCAGCCACCAGCAGGCGCAGGTTGAGCCACACCAGCTGCTCGACGGTGCCGACATGGCTGGTCAGTACCGGCTTGGCCTTGAGATAGCCCAGGATCTCGCGCGCCCGTTGTTCGACCGCCTGCTGGCTGCGCTGGCCATCGTCATCAAGGCCGTCGAATAGCTGCTGGTAGTGGCGGCCACTGTCGCCGCTAGCCGCCGCACCGCCGCTGTCGACCCACAGCTGAAAACGGCTATTGCTGGCCAGCAACAGCAGGTAGGCCAGCTCGATGCCGGCCCCCAGCAGCCAAAAACCGGGGCTGATGAAATGGCCCAGCAACCCGGCCCCGGCCAGCACAAACCAGTTCGGCGGGATCGGCATGCCCCAGGGGCGGGCGACAAAGGCCTGCCACAGGTAGCGCAACCCCTTCATCGGGCCACCTCGGGCGCGCTGGCCAGATAGCGTAGCTCGGCCGGCACGAAGTCGATGTCGGTGGCCTCACGCACCGCCAGCTGCATCTGAAACGCCAAGGTGGCGGCCGGCACCGGCGGCTGATAACCGTCGATGGCCAGCTCAATGGCGGCCAGCGGCTCGCTGCCAGCAGTGGCGATCTGACGGTAGATCTTGACCGCCAGCGCCTCGGCGGCACCGGGCGTCAACAGCAGGGGCAGCGCCAGCGCGGCCAGCGCTTGAGCCTCCACCACCACCCCAAAACGCTTGAGTAGCGCGGCCAGCAGGCCGGCGCTTTCCGCCACGCTGATGGTGGGCAGCAGCGGCACTTTGACGTCGATGCGGCCCGGACGTTTGAGATCCACCTCGATCAGATCTGGCCGTGACGAGGCCAATACCCACACCACCCGGCCACGATTGGCCGCATCGCCCATCTCCTGGGCGATCATCGAATACAGCCGGCCCGACAGCCCGCCATCGCTGTTACCAGCGTTGCGTTGGCCCAGGCTCTGATCCGCCTCGTCGATAAACACCATACAGCGACCCAGGGCGCGGATCAGGCGAAAGATGGTCTCCAGATTGGCTTCGCTGGAGCCGACCCAACGGTCGCGGAAGTTCTTGAGCTTGAGCACCGGCACCCCGGCCTCTCCCGCCAGACATTCAACCAGATAGGTTTTGCCGGTGCCCACCGGGCCACAAAACAGGTAACCCTTGGGCAGCGCCTGCAGATCGCCCCGCTGCCACAGCGCCAGATCCTGACGCAGCCAGGCTTTAAGCGCCGGCTGGCCATGATAGTCGTCGAGGGTGCGGCGTGACTCGATAAATTCGACCAGACTGCCCGCTTCGCTCTCCACCAGCTGTTTTTTGATGTCGCGCCAGTCGCTGCTGGTCAGCGGCGGGCCGCTGTGGGCACGGCGCCGTACCAGACTGTGGATGGCGCTGAGACTGACGCCGGTCAGCGCCGCTGCGGCTTGGCTGGCCTGAATGTCGCTGCTGAAGGCAGCGGGCAACTGCTGCTGCAATCGCTCCAGACTCGCCTGCAGTGCGCTGGCAGATGGCAGCGGCACCCGTAACTTGAGGGTGCGAGGATTATTGGCCACCTGCGGGTGCAGATCGTTGAGGCTGTCGGCCACCAGCAGGCTGACAAAGGGCTGGTCGGCGAAGGGCGATTCATCGGCCCAGTCACGCACCAGGCTGGCCAGAGCGGCCACCTCCAGATCGTTACGTCGCTCGGCCGCCAGCAGCTGGTCAGCGCCACGGATCAGGCAGGCGATATGGCAGGGCTGAGCCCGCTCCAGCGCCACCAGATTGGCCTGGTAGCGTGCATAACGGCCGACCAGCAACAGGGCGCTGCGCGGATCATGGGGCAGCGCGGTTAATCCTTTGGCGGCGGGCCACTGGTGAAAACGCTCGCTGCCGCGCAGCAGGGTCAGGCCGTTGCCAGCATCGAACTGGAACACCAGATCAAAGGTGGCCAGCACCCGGGCTTCAAGATAGCGGTTAAGGCCGACCAGCTCAGCGTCAAGCGGGTAACGGTCGGCCACATTGCCATGCAGCACGAACTGGTTAAAGGCGCCACTTTCATAGGCCTCGGCCATATCGCGCAGCCATTGCGGCGCATCCGCTGCCAAGCTCATGGGCGGGCCCTCAGCTGCTCTGGCTGTCGCTGGCCTTGCTGCCCATGGCACGGCTGGCGGGAGCCGCAGCCGCGCCATCGCCCAGGCTGATCCCTTCGGCGGCAGCAAAATCGGCCAGCGCCTGATCGGCCAGCGCCTGCTGCTCTACCTCTTTGATCTCGATGCTGCTCATATCCATGGCGTCACGGGCCATGCGCGCCCGGCCAGCGGCCTGGGTGCGTTCCTCTTCCACCATCTCATGCAGACGGTTAAGGGTGTCACCCGAGCCGCCGATCTCGGTCACCATGCCGGCGGCCATCTCGTTCATGTCGGCCATCGCCTTTTTCATGCGCATGTCATTGATGGCGCCCTTGAGCCCTTCAATCTTGGCGCGTGCACCATTGACCGCCACATCACGGGCCTTGACCAGATTGGCGTAGGTCGCCTCCGCCTCGGCCAGTTGGGCGCGATTCTCGGTCAGTTCGCGCTGCACCGTCTGCAACCGCAGCGCATGCTGAGCGGCCGCATCCTTGTTACCAGCCTTGAGGTGAGCGGTGGTGCGGGCGCGCAGCTCACGCTCTTCGCTTTCCAGCTTGCGCACTTGGCTCATCAACCGCTCGGCCAGACCGGCATGGGCCGCCAGCCCTTGGTTGAAGTTAGCGATCTGCTTGCGCAGATTCTCCTGCTCCAGCTCCAGCAGGGCTTCAGGATTACGACGCTCCAGACCACTGACAAAGAGGCTGAGAACACCACGGAACAGATTGCTGATTCGGGACAGGATCATGCTTGCGCTCCCTTTGGCCGGCAGTTACCGGTAACTTCCATCGCTGTGCAGAATGCACCTCGGGAGAGCCATTGTTGAAGATGCTGTACCCGTGAGGCAACAACAAAGAAGAGCGGCGACAGGGGTTTGTGTAACAACGTGAATTGGGCAGCAAACGACCGGTGCCGATGTTGGCACCGGCCCCGGGGCCATCCCTTAAACTGCTGTCTTGAAGCAACTGCGCAGCTGGGTTTCGATGCAGCGCAGCACATCGCGGCGGTGGATGATGCCGACCAGATGGCCGTTATCGTCGACCACTGGGTAAAGCTTGGGTTTGGCTTGCAGCATCTGCTGGGCCACCTCAATGATGCCGTCATGAGGCTTAACCGTGAGCACGTCACGGCGCATAAACTCCTCGACCAGTGCCACCCGCTCGCAGTGGTAGGAGGCCTCAAGCCCCTTGGCGATACAGTCCTGCTCGGAGATAAAGCCGATCAGCCGCTTGTGATCATCGACCACCGGGCCACCGGTCAGGTTGCTGCTGAGCAGTTTTTCGATGGCATCAAAGATGGTGTCATCGGCCCTGAAGGTGACCGGATGACGCTTCATGTAGTCCTTCACCTGAATCGATTGCATGGCGGCAAGTTCTCCTGCTAGCTCATAAAACGCCTCTCAAGCGTAGTTGCCAATGGCACGCTCGTCAGGCCCATCGTCGGCGATGACGTTGCTGGCCGGGCGTGGCACACTGCGGGCTGGCTTGCGCCCGTGGGCGCATCACCAACTACCAATCAGGGATCTCATGCTAAGAGTTTTGTTGCTGTGGGCGTTAAGTCTGCCGCTGCTGGCTGCAGCCCCCTCCGATAATGTTGCCCAGCAGCTGTTTGCCGCCAGCAAGTCGGCGGTGTATCGCATTGATGTGATCAGCCCGGCCACCGGCCGCAAGTCATCGCTGGGCACCGGTTTTGTATTTGGTGATAGCCAAATGCTGGCCAGCAATTTCCATGTGATCTCGGAGAAGGTGCACAACCCCGAGCAATCGCGCCTTGAATGGCTGTCGATCGACGGCCGGCGTGGGCCGCTGACGGTGGTGGATATCGATGTGGTGCACGATCTGGCACTGCTCAAGGCCGAACAACCGCTCGGCATCCCCTTTACGACGACAGCGATTCCCCCCAAGGGCGCCGCACTCTACTCACTCGGTCATCCGCTGGGGCTGGATCTGGCCATTGTCGGGGGTACGGCCAACGGTCTGCTGGAGAAAGCCCTGTTCGACAAGATCCATTTCTCTGGCAACCTCAACCCGGGGATGAGTGGCGGCCCAACGCTGGACGCCAACGGTCAGGTGGTCGGAGTTAATGTCTCCACCGCCGGTGAGGCGGTCAGCTTTCTGGTACCGGCGCGCTATCTCGACGGGCTGCTGGCCCGCGCCAAAACTCGCCAGTTTGCCCCCTTGACCGATTTCAAACTGACCATTACCGATCAGCTCAAAGCCCACAACGCCCGCCTGCTCGAAGAGTTCCTGAGCAGCGACTGGCTGGTGGAGCCGCTGGGCAACGCCCGGGTGCCGGGCGAAATCTCACCGCGCATCAACTGCTGGGGTGAACAACAAAAGGCCCGTGAACAACAGCCATACCGGATGTTGGCCAGCCTCTGTCGCGGCGATGATGAGGTATTCATCAGCGACCGTCATGGTGCAGGCTTGATCAGCTATGAGTTCTTCTGGATCGATAGCGACAAACTTGAGGGGCGCAGTTTTACGGCCCTGTACGATGGCCACTTCAGAAGTACCTTTCCATCGGGTGCTGATGAAGAGGATGTGGGCAACTTCAGCTGCAGCGTGCGCTTTGTCGATATCGGCGGCAAACCGTTCAAGGCCAATGTCTGTGCCCGCCCCTATCGCGATTACCCCGGTATGGTCGATTTTATGGCGGTACTGGCGCTGATCGGCCAACCGGATCAGGGTCTGGTGATGACCCTGGATCTCGGCATGGTCACCATTGATCACGGCATTACCCTGCTGGGTGCCCTGCTGGAGCGGATCTCATGGCTCTCTTGATCCTCGAAATCAGCCAACGGGGCCAAGGCCCAGCCCGGGTAGAACGGGTCGAGCGGTTGCCCTTTACCATCGGCCGTGGCTACAACAACGATCTGATGCTGGCCGATGACACAGTGTCGGAACGGCATCTGCTGCTCACTCAGGATGAGGACGGACGGTTGGTGGTGGTTAACCGGTCGAATGAAAACGGCACCCTGCTTGGCTCGCGCCCATTGGGCGAACGACCAATAGCGCTACAACTGCCGCAAAGCCTGCGCCTTGGTCATACCCAGATCCGGCTAGTCGATCCGCAAGCCGCCATGGCGCCAGCGCGCAAACTGGTATCCGACCACTGGCTGACCCGCTTGTGTGGCCGGCTACCGGTCGCGCTGCTGTTGCTGGCGATACTCTTTGGTACGGAACTGTGGTTCACCTTGCCTAAACTGGATAACGGTATGCCGTGGCAGCGCTGGCTACTGGCAGCAGTTTTTACCCTGACCGTGCCGCTGCTGCTGGCCGCCATCACCGGCTTTGTCAGCCGCCTGCTGCTCCATCGCTGGCACTACCCCCTGCAATTATCCATCGCCACCCTGATCGTGCTGGCGCTGGGCGGCAGCGAAGTACTGCTGCCACGAATCGATTATTTTCTAACCAGCACCGGCACCGCTGAGTTGATTCAGCTGCTGCTGCTGGCCCTGCTGATCCCGCTGTTTGCCGCCTGGCAGATCACCGCAGTGAGCGCCATGGCGGGCAAGCGCGCCTTAATTATTGCTGCCTGCGTGGTGTTGCCGCTGCTGGCACTAGGCAAACTCAAGGATCGTTTTATCGGTTCCGAATTCGACAGCCAACCGCCGCTAAATACCACCCTCGTCTGGCCCGACTGGCGGTTGCAGCAGACCGAGCCGCTGGACAGCTTCCTGGCCCGCACTCACCGCGAACTGGAAAACGGCGTACGAGAGACGCTGGAAGCGACAACACCGCTGATTGAAAGCAGTGAGGAACCGAACCATGAACCACCTAACTAAGGGGCGTCAGGGGTGATGCTGGCAGCGAAGGTTGCTCATCGTCGCTGGCGGCAGCGCGTTCCTCACGCTGCTCCAGCAGCAGGAATTCAAGTTCGATTTCTGGTTCGTCGCCGTCGATGATCACACTCATGGCGCTTACCTCCCTCCTTGGTGTACGCCAGCGGAGGGGGATCAGATTGGTGACGGCTTAATGCTATAGTGGCCGCCGTTTTGCCCCGGAAATCGACCCGTTCTCATGACCCGCACCCTGCTCTGGCACGACTACGAAGCCTTTGGCGCCGATCCACGACGTGACCGCCCGGCCCAGTTTGCCGCTATCCGTACCGACGAGCAGCTCAACGAGGTGGGCGAGCCACTGATGTGGTATTGCGCACCGCCGCTGGATTACCTGCCCTCGCCCACTGCTTGCCTGATCACCGGCATTACGCCACAGCTGGCGGCGCGCAAGGGGCTGAGTGAACTGGCGTTTATTCGCAATATCCAGGAGGCCTTCAGCCAGCCCGGCACCTGCGGTGTGGGTTACAACACCCTACGCTATGACGATGAGATGACCCGCCACACCCTCTACCGCAATCTGCTCGATCCTTATGGCCGCGAGTGGCAGAACGGTAACTCGCGCTGGGACATCATCGACATGGTGCGCACCTGCTATGCCCTGCGCCCCGATGGCCTCAACTGGCCACTTCGTGAGGATGGCGCCCCCAGTTTTCGCCTCGATCAGCTGGTGCCGGCCAATAGCATCGACCACGGCCAGGCACATGATGCCCTGGCCGATGTGCGCGCCACCATCGCCCTGGCGCGCAAGATCCGCGAGGCCCAGCCCAAGCTCTATGACTATCTCTATGACCTGCGCCGCAAGCAGCAGGCCGCCGCCCAGCTAAAACTGCCGGAGCTGACGCCGCTGGTGCATGTATCGTCGCGCTTTGCCGCGCAGCAGGGCTGCATCAACTGGGTACTGCCGCTGGCCTACCACCCGACCAACCGCAATGCGGTGATCTGTGCAGTGCTCGACCGGCTGCCGGAGAGCCTCAAGGCGTTCAGCGTCGAGGAGCTGCGCCAACGGCTGTACAGCAAGAAGGACGAGATCGATGGCGACCGGCCGCCGCTCAAACTAGTGCACCTGAACCGCTGCCCGGTGCTGGCCCCGGCCAAAATGCTCAGCCGCGAACGGGCGGCCGAACTGGGCATCGACGCCCAGCTGGCCGAGGACGCACTGCGCCAGTGGCGGGCCGATGCCAGCCTGCGCGATCTGGCCTGCGCCCTGTTCAACGACAGCGACCATGGCCCGGCCGAGGATGTCGAACTGGATCTCTACGGTGGCTTTATCAGCGATGGCGACCGCGCCACCATGGCCCTGGTGCATGCCATGAGCCCACAGGAGTTGGCCAATGCCAGCCCGCATTTCAATGATCCGCGCCTCAACGAGCTGTTGTTCCGGCTGCGCGCCCGCAACTGGCCAGACAGTCTGAACGCTCATGAGCAGCGCCGCTGGCTGGACCATTGCCAACGACGGCTGACCAGCCCCAACCCGGTGGCCCGTGATTTCCAGAGCTTCGCCACCGAACTGGAAGAGCTGGCCGAACGCCACGCCACCGACGAGGCGAAAATGGCGATCCTCAAGGCCTGTTACGACTGGGCGGCCCGTCTCGCCGGCTGAGCGGAGCACAAACCAGACCGCGACGGACCTTTCCCAGGCGCCGCACCCGTTGTCACCATCAGCCCCCAAACCCCACCAGCAGTGCCCATGCCGCCAGGACTCGTTCCTTTTGTCGGTTTACCAACCCCAGTTTTAGCCTAGGCGTGATCGCCAACAATAGATCAGCAGGCGCCAGCCCAGTTGCGGCACACGCAGCAGCCAGTAAACCAGGGTCAAAGGGGTCAGCAGACAGAGAACAACCAGCCCCAGTGGCGCCATGAAACTGTTCCAGTCGATGCCATGGCTAAAACAACCATCAACGAAGGCAAACGGGCCGGGCTGCCAGGCGCAGCCAGAGAGGGCCAGAAGGACAAAATAGGCCGCATTTAACGCCACCATCAGCAGCCAGATCCAGTCGCGCCGCGACCATAAATCAGAAGGTGAAACGCCTTTAGCCACCCCTTGCTCTGCCATTGCTGTTAGCCTCTCTCTCGCGTCGCGCATTCCCAGCAGCCTGCCTGACCAATGCCACCAACTGCTCGGCGAACTGCTGATGCGCAGCCTGCTGCCAGCGCTGCGCTTGCTCGCCCACCGCCATCAGCTCCGCGACAGGGGTAGCAAACACCCGCGCCAGAACCCTTTCCAGTTCCGCTTCGTCAATCTGGTAACAGGTGCCAACCCGCAGTGGCCGCTGCCGGTCATAGCGGACCAGAAAGCCGCGTCCTGGCTGTATCAGTTCGTTCATCGGCGGGCCATCGGTGGTCACCACTACCCCCGCAGCTGTCATCGCTTCGGCCAGCACGTGGCCAAAGCCTTCGACTTCCGATGGCTGGACCGCAATCAGGCAATGCGCCCTGAGTTCCGCGATGGCCGCAGCATCCAGATCGCGATGACAGCGGATATTGGCGGCCTCAGCCGTAACCGCCAGATCTGTGACCAGATGGAGCATGGGCCACTCGGGGTGACGCTGCCAGACCGCAACCACCGCCTCGGTCCCCTTAAGCGGGCTCTGTCCAGCAATGTGGAGACAGTCAAACGGCGGCCCCCGCCACACCACGGGTGGGACCAGGGTGCTAAACCCGGTATAAACGATGGCTCGGTGAAAGGGCAGCAGCTGCTTCAAAACCGCCAATCCATGCCAGCTTTTACAGGCGATTAGGTCGATTAGATTAAGCAGGCGACGATGCTCCGGCGGAAACCACTCCTGATTGGGGATGAAGATGTGGGTGCCGGCCGTCGCAAGCTTTCTGCGGCAAATGCGCTCAAGATGGATCGCGATATCCACCGGCGGATGGGGGTCCGCGTCAATCAACCGCTGTTCAATGCAGGTGAGCCAGGCTTCAAAGCGCAGCCAGCCAAGCCACAGGCACCAGCAGGTGCAACTGAGCGCACCGCCAAGCCAGACCGTCACCGACAGCCAGAAGATCTGTGGCTGCTGTTCGCGCTGCACCTCTGAGGGGTCAAACCATAGCACCGACAGCACTTCGCCATCCGCTACCGCCCGTAAGGCCAGGCCTGCCAGCAGTGCTGCCAGACCGATAAAAGCGAGCAAGGCGATCACCTCGCCGCTTCAACCCCACCAGCAACAACATGGCCAGCGCAGCGCAGGCCAAACTCGAAACCGGCCTTGATCAGCAGGTGTGAGAGTGGCAGCAGCCATTCAGTCATCGCTGCCGTCATCAACGTAACCGTTCACCAGCCCCCGGTTGACGAAAAATAAATTGTGATCAATGTCCCTCGATCGCCAGGATCGCTTGTGCGATCGCGTTTTTCGGGCAGGCTGGCGGCCATGAAAAAGAAGAAAGCCTTTACCGCCGAACCGCCG
>JAFOOX010000044.1 GCA_017425245.1 Gammaproteobacteria bacterium | reverse complement strand
TCGGCGACGTTCACTACACGTTTGACGAAGTTTTCCAGGTTCCGCGACTCTCACCGTTTGGCTCCAGCCTGCGGTAGGTATGCCGATGATGGTTAAGACATCTGTGATCTGTTCATACCTTGGCAACTTAACCGAGCAACATTAATCCAAGACACCATTGGTGTCAGGAAGTAATTTATCGGTCTCTTGGTCACGTGACATTCGTCACATAAAGTATTCTCGAAACTAGGTGCGGAATGACGGCTATACGACTTGGCATTGAGGTTGGATCAAGGGCGAGGCGTGGTTCAAGATGCTGATGCTGCTCGCACCTTGTATCGGCGGGTGTTCGAGAAGAACGGCAGATTCGCGGCATTGTCTGCGTATGGCATCGGTCGCCTGGCGTTAGTGGCCGAGCCGTCATCACTACCGGAGGCGGCCCACTGGTTCAAGCTGGCGGCATCAGGCGGGCATGTTGAGTCGCAGTACAACTATGGTCTGGCGTTGATTGAAGGCTGGGCTGGCGAGGTGGATGTGGCCTCGGGCTTGAGCTGGCTGGAAAAGGCGCGCGATTGCGGCATGGCAGACGCTGACGAGGTTTATCAGCGCGTGACCAGACAGTTGGCAGATGGCTTGACTGACCCAGCCTATGAGCGTTAGAGCCATGGGATAGCAACGCCTGTTATGGCCAGACAGTAGGGTCCGGCTTTGCCCTGGATCTTGCCGGTTCTGCGGTCGCCACAGTCTGCTACTGCAGGTAGTGCGTTTGAATTTGTTAATGAAAGGAATGCAGACGATGGGACTGATGAACGGCGATGGATGGCGTGTCGCGACTGGCTATGGCCGGGCGGGGCTGATGATGCTGTTGCTGCTGGTGGTTGGTGGCGCCCGGGCCGAGATCTACAAATGGGTGGATGACAACGGGGTTGAGCATTACAGCGAAACGCCACCACCGCAAAAGGCCGGCGAGGTGCAGGCTACGCCGCTGCGTCACCCTTCGGCGGTGAAAGTTGAGCGGCCCAAGCAGGTGCCCCAAGCGGTACGCCAGACGGCGACCAGCGGCAGCGACGATGGTTATTTGCGGCCGTCAGAGAGCGAGGTGCTGAAACTGCGGCGGATGTTTGAGCGTGGCGAGTTTGCTCAGCTAAGCCTGCTGCTGGAGCAGCGTCAGCAGGCGGTGGAGCGGGATATCAGCGCAGAGTTTGAGCTGTGGACCGCCTATGGCGCCTTCTGGCACGCCAACAATGAGTGGCAACCGTTGTTTGAACAGTGGCTGGCGGCCGAGCCGAATCACTATCAGGTCTATCTGGCGCGCGCCACCTACTGGCTGGCGATGGGGTGGGAGGCGCGCGGTACCAAGTTCCGCAAAGACACGCCTGAGGTGAACATCGTGCGCATGAAGCAGCTGCTGGCCAAGAGCCAAGCAGATCTGGAGCGGGTCAAGCGTACTTATCCGCAAGCGCTGTGGGCCTATAGCGTGCAGATCAATCTGGCCATGCTGCAAGGCGAAGAGCAGCGCGCGCGCAGTGCCATCGACGCCGCGCTCAAGCATTACCCGGCTAACTATGTGGCGCGTTACCACTACCTGCAGGTGCTGTCGCCACGCTGGGGCGGAGCGCTACCGGAGATGATCCAGTTTGCTGAACAAGCCCAGCAGTACCGGGCGCAGAACCCCAAGCTGGCGGGGTTGGCGGCCAGTGTCTACATCGAAGCGGGGCGCCATGCCTATGACCGCAAAAACTATGCGACTGCGCTGGATATGTATGGTCGCGCCCTGGAGAAAGACGTTAAAGCTGAGGCCAACTATTATCGCGGTATCACCTTGTACGCCCTCGATCGCTACAGCGAGGCGCTGGCGGACTTCAATGTGCGCATCAAGCAGACCAGTGAGCATGCCCAGAGTTTTTACTGGCGCGCCGTCACTCTGGCGGCGCTGGAGCGCTACAACGAATCGCGGCTGGATATTGAACGTGCCTATGCGCTCGACTCAACCGATCAGCGGATCAAAACCTTCAGGACCAAACTGCTGGGGCTGGCACGCATCGCCGGTGTGCCTGATCTGCCTGCTGCGGAGCGCAAGTCCTATGTGGCGCCGCCAGCCAACAGCAACGATCCGGCAGCACTGTTTGAACACGCCAAGCTGCAGGCCGCCAACCAGCTGTGGGAACCAGCACGCAAAACCCTGCTGCAGGCACTGTCACTCAAGCCGGACCAGTTTGAGTACATGCAGTTGCTGGATGCTGTTTACGTGAGGCTGGGCGACTGGCCGGCGATTCTTGCCATGTGGACGGACTACCTCAGCCGTCACCCCCAGGATGGCCGAGCCTATCTGGAGCGCTCCGGTACCTACTTCCATCTGGAGGACTATGCCGCTGCGCAGGCAGATGCCCAGAAGGCCGCAGATCTGGGTGTGCCAGGGGCTGCCGATATTGTCCAGCGCTTAGCCAAGCGCCAGGCTGGCGGATAAGCCAGTTCTGCCTCACCCCAGTGCATGTTAGCGTTTGAGGCCAATTGGAGGCGGCGCTGCATGCTACTGGCGCCGGCCGTTACCGATTGCCGAGGGTGCTGGCCAGTTGCTGCAGATCCTGACCGCTGGGCGCCTGAAACGCACGCAGGCCAAAGGTGGGCAGGATGGCGAAGATGTGATCGAAGATATCGGCCTGAAACTGCTCATACACCGCCCAGCGGGTGTCGCGGCAGAACAGGTAGATCTCGATCGGTAACCCCTCGGCCTGGGGCGGCAACTGGCGCACCAGCAGGGTCATGTCGTGGTTGACCAGCGGCAGCTGGGCCAGATAGCGCTCAAGGTAGGCGCGGAAGGTACCGATGTTGGTCAGCCGCCGGCGGTTGACGACCGCTTCGCCATCCCACTGTTGGGCGTCTTCATGCAGCTCCTGCTTTTTCTGCGCCAGATAGGGACGCAGCGGCTGCAGATGGCTGAGGTTGGCCATGTCGTCGTCCGTCAGAAAGCGGATCGACTGGATGTCGATGTGAACGGCACGCTTGATCCGCCGCCCACCGGATTCAGTCATACCGCGCCAGTTCTTGAAGGCGTCGGTGACCAGCGCGTAGGTGGGGACGGTGGTGATGGTTTTGTCCCAGTTGCGCACCTTGACGGTGGTCAGCCCCACCTCAATCACATCGCCATCGGCGCCATATTTAGGCATTTCGATCCAGTCGCCGGTACGCACCATATCGTTGGCGGCCAACTGCAGCCCACCGACAAAACCGAGCAGCGCATCTTTGAAGATCAACAGGATCACGGCTGTTAGCGCACCCACGCCGCTGAGGATGTAAAGCGGCGATTTGTCGAACAGCACCGAGATCGCCATCACCAGAGTGATGATGGCCACCGTCAGCTTGGCGGCTTGGGTGATGCCACGCAGCGGCAGGCGGTTGGCGCTGGCGCGGCGACCGAGCAGCAACTCGGCCAGCGACAGGGCGGTGGAGACCAACCGGGCGATGGTTAGTAGCAGGTAGAGTTCGCAAAAGGTAGTGATCAGCCGGTGCAGGTGGGGGAATTCGGCAAACACCAGCGGTGCCACCAGCACCAGCAACAACGGCAGAGTGAGGGCTGCTAGCCGGCGGTTGAGGCGCTTGATCAGTGCCACATCGAGATAGCTCACATCATGGCGGCTGCTGAAGCCTCGCCACAGCCCGTTCAGTACGAGGCGTACCAGCTGATTAGCGCCCAACCCCAGCACCACCACCACCGCCAGCAGCAGCAGGTTAATCAGATTGGTGGAGAGTTCCAACTGCAGGTGGCCCAGCAGCTGTTCGAGCAGATCACGCATCGGGTGCCCCTGATCAACATCTTGACGGCGCCGATGGTACTACAGCTTTGAGGCTTGCCGCAGCGCGGCCGGGGCATGCCATTGCCCCGGCCAGTTGCCTTGGGTCAGAGCTTTTTGTAGATGGCGACCGATTGGGCTGCCGGGGTGATCGCCAGCAGGTCGCTGCTGCTGGTGGTCAGGACCGGCGCATCCGTCGGATAGAGCGCTTGCCAGTCGCCGTCCATCGCCGGGGTAAGGTTGGTGCTCTGGCTGCCGCCGTAGTTGAGGATCACCAGAATCTCATCATCGCCGTGGCTGCGTCGAAAACTGAGCACGCTGTTACGGCTGCTGGCCACCCGGGTCATGCTGCCTTGATGTAACGCCGGTTCAGCCTTGCGCAGGGCAATCAATGTCTTGTAGAAATTGAGCAGCGAGTCCGGGTCTTCCAGCTGGTCGGCCACGTTATGGCTCTCTTTGTTGCTAGCCAGCGCCCGATAGGGGGTACCCGTGGTAAAGCCAGCGGTGGCGCTGTCATCCCAGCTCATGGGGGCGCGCAGGCCGTAGTCGGCGCCCTGGCTATTGCGGCCCATGCCGATCTCTTCGCCATAATAGATGAACGGAATGCCCGGCAGGGTGAGCAGAGTGGCGCTGGCCAGCCGGTATTGGGCCAGATTGCCGCCAAACTGGCTGTAGGGGCGATCGCCGGCAAAGCCGTCGTGGTTGGAGAGCAGGGTGGCCATATGGCTAAAATCCGAGGCCAGCCACCAGTCTAGGTAACTGTTAACACTACCGCGGATGACTGAATCGGTGATGCCCCACTGCAGATAGAAGGCAAAGGCGGAACCGCAGGCGTTGCTGGCTGCTGTCTCAACGACGAACTCAGATGATTCGCAGACCGTATAGCGGTTGGGGTAGCTGTTGATGGTCTGGCGCAGCTGGTTGAGGAAGGGATAATTGCGCGGATCGCCCTCTAGCGCGCCGTTGGCATCAAACATATGAGACACGGCATCGAAGCGGAAACCGTCTAGCCCAAGGTTGAGCCAGAAGCGCAGGTTGTTGTGGTGAAAGTCGACGACGCTGGGGTTGGTCAAGTCGAAGTCGGGCATGATCGGATCAAAGACCGCCAGATAGCTGCTGCCACTGACCGCGTCGAGGCGCCAGGCTGGGGTTTCCGGTGACCAGGGTTGGACCCAGGCGGGTGGGGTATCGCTCCAGCTGTACCAGCTGCGCTTGCCGCCGAGGTTTTCGCGCGAGTCGAGAAACAGCGGGTTAGTGGCGGCGCTGTGGTTGATGACGTAATCCATGATCACGCCGATGCCGCGCTCGTGGGCTTCGTCCAGAAAGGTGCGGAAATCATCGAGCGACCCGTAGTGGGGGTGGATGGCGCGGTAGTCGGTCACCGCGTAGTTATGGTCGTTGTCCTGGCTGGGGTTGATCGGCATCAGCCAGATGCCGGTGATGCCCAGATCCTGCAGGTAGTCGAGCTTGCTGGTCAGGCCGTTAAAGTCGCCATAACCATCACCATCGCTGTCGGCGTAGCTGCGGACGAAGATCTCCATGAACACCCCATCGCGCTGCCAGTTGGCCGGCAGCGGACTGGGGCTGTCAGCCTTAGTGACCGGACTCAGATCGAGTGCATCGCTGTGGGTCGGTTCCGCAGGGGGGAGGGGCTCATCATTGCTGTCACTCCCACCGCCGCCGCAGGCGCTGAGGGTCACAATCAGGGAAGGCAGCAGCAAGCGAAGCAGTAGCGTCATGACCAGACTCCGTGTCAGATGGATGCCATGGCGTTCAACGCGACAGTGCAGTAACGTCCATGTGCGGGCCTTGCTATTACCACTGACGATTCAGGGGGTTGGCAAGGCTGGTCTGATGACAGGTGATGGATGTGTGAGCACCATCAAACTGCGGAGATGCGGGCTGATGTGGCGCGGATCCGGTTCCGCCATGGCATTGGGATGCAGCTCACCAACCTCGGTCAGACCTGATCGACGGTGTTTGACAGCGGTGGTGGTGGCGGGCCAAATGGCGTTACGGGATGAATCCCCGCCACCTATACTTTTCGGGCTTTCTCCGCTTCAAGCGCTTTGTGTTTGGCTTTTGTAAAGGAATACGGCCATGACCCTGACCCGCAAACTTAGTTCCTTCTGGATCGTCGGTCTGGTGACTACCACCCTGCTGTTGCTGTTGACCTCGGCGCTGGTGCTGCGTCAGGTGGCAGATGACCATCAACGTCAGCGGTTGTCAGCATTGCTGGCCGAAATCGCGACCACCGCCAGTCAGCCGCAGGCGAGCTATGACGCCTGGCTGCCACCGCTACTCAAACTGCAGGAGGTCCGTGAATTCACCCTGAAAGATGGCGAGCGTGTTCTCTATCACTATCGCGCCAGCGCCGAGGATGAGCCGGCCACCCGTAGCTTTAACCTGAGCCTGCAGAATGCGCCACAGCTGAGGGTGACCATGGCGGTGGTAGAGCCGTTCTTCCGTCTGCCTTTTACCGGTGCCGCCTGGGCCGCGTTGGCCGCCGCCTTGCTGCTGGTGGCGGCGCTGGGTTGGGTTGGTGTTCGTTGGTTGCACCGCTTTCTGCTCGGTTTTGAGCTGCTGACCCAGCGCGCTTCGCTGGTGCTGCGGGGCGAGCTGGCTCGGGCCCGCAATGGCCATGTTGATGAACGGCCGCGGCTGGCGAGCAAGGCACTCGATCAGCTGATTGAGCAACTGGAGGCGGCGCGGCTGGAGCGCAGCCGCTTCGACAAGTTCATCCGCAGCAACACCTTCCTCGACATGGAAACCGGCTTCGGTAACCGCCTGTTCTTCGACACCCGGCTGGAAGCCGCGCTCAAGGACAACGAGCCGGGCACCGGCGGTGCGGTCTATCTGGTGCAGCTGCGCGATCTGGAGCAGATCGAGCAGCGTCATGGTGAACAGGCCGCCCACGAGGTGGTGCAGGCGTTCAGCCAGCTGCTGCGCGGTTCGCTCAAGGGGGTCGGGGACGCCATTGTCGCCCGTCGTAGTGCCGCCGACTTTGCCCTCTTGGTGCCGGATCTCAACCCGCGCGAAGTGGAGGAGGTGGCGGTACGCATGGTACGCATGCTGCGCCGGCTGGCGGTGCCGGCTGGCATTGACCGCGAGAGTTTCATCCATGTCGGTGTGGCCCTTTACCAGCAGGGCGACGAGCCCTATCAGGTGCTGGCCGAAGCGGATATGGCGCTGCGTGCCGCCCAGCTGCAGGGGCCACTTGATTACTACATGTATGACCGTGATGCCCTGGATCGCACCCGCACCTTCGGCTCGGTGCGCTGGCGAACCATGCTCGAGATCGCCATCGACAAGCGCGCCTTTGTGCTCTTTATGCAGACCGCCGTCGGTGCCAGCAGCGGCCAGCCCCACCACCACGAGGTGCTGTCGCGCATGCGCGACGACAAGGGGGCACTGATCAGCGCCGGGGTGTTCCTGCCGATGGCGACCCGCTGCGGCATGACCCCCAAGATCGACCGCATCATCCTTGAACAGCTGCTGCGGCTGCTGGAGCTGGATCGCAGCGAGCGCGAGCCCTGCTCAGTCAACTTGGCGCCGGAAACCTTGCTCAACGAACCCTTCATGGAGTGGCTGACGGCGCGTCTGAGCGATACTCCGGCGTTGGCCGAGCGGCTGATCGTCGAGGTGGCTGAATACCATCTGGCCCATCAACTCAATCGCCTCAGCGCACCGTTGACCCGCCTCAAGGGGCTGGGGGTGCGCTTGCTGGTGGATCGGGTGGGCCAAACCGTGGTCGGCAGCCAGTACATTGGTAAATTGCAGGTCGACTTCCTCAAGCTGCATCCCAGCATCGTCCGCAATATCCACCATCGCCCGGAAAACCAGCTGTTTGTGCGCTCGCTGCAGGGCAGTGTCAGCGCCCATGCGGTGCAGATCTTTGCTTTGGGGGTCGAGAACGAGGCGGAGTGGCGGATGCTGCGTAACCTGGGGGTGCATGGTGGCCAGGGTCACTTTTTCAGCGAACGGCTGGAGAAGCTGGCGGAGTGCGCCCACAGCAGCTGAAGGGCCGCGTGCTGATTTCCTGTGAGGCAGCCTGCGAATTCAGCGACTGCCGTTGCCGTTCGGTTGCATGTCCCTGACGTTAACGGATAATGCCTTGCAATCCGGGGCGTTAGCAGCTGCCAAAAGGCAGCGGTCGGGGATCTCTGGCGATGCGGTTGAAACTGTGGCGACGACAGCAACCCCAAGCGGTGATCGGAATCTATCTGGGCAACGCCGAGGTAGCGATCATGCGTCAGCAACCGGGCCAACCCGCGGAGTTAATTAGCCGTCCACGCAAGGGGCCGTTGCCGGCATTGCTGTCCGAACTGGCCGATGAGCAATGGCGTAATGCCCGTTGTCAGCTGGTGCTGGCCAGCGGCAGTTATGATCTGATCGCCATCGACAAACCTCCGGTTACCGATGATGAGCTGGCCGGTGCTCTGCCGTGGGCGGTGCGTGAACTGACCCGTCGCCCCACCGCTCGTCTGGTGACCGATTATCTGCAACTGGCCAGTCAGCCCGCCGGTGCCGAGAAGATCCACGTCGTCTGCTCCGACCTCGATCTCTTGCAACCCTTGGTGGCCGCTATCCATGGCTCGGGTGCGGAGCTGGTGGGCATCTCGATCGAAGAACTGGCGGTGGTCAGGTTGCTGGAGGACAAGCCAGCCACGGCACTGTTGTTCCAGATGGCTGGCGATGAACTGCTGCTGGTCATTGCCCGTGATGGCGAACTGCATGTGATGCGTCGGCTGCGCGGCTACCAGCAGCTGGCCAGTCAGAACCTCGATAGCCATGGCCCCGAACTGGTGGATGGACTGGCAGTGGAACTGCAACGGTCAATGGACTATTTCGAGCTGCAACTGCGCCAGCCGCCGGTCAAGCGGGTGATGCTGGCGCTGCCGGTGGACGAACCCGCGCTGTTGGCCGAGATGCTGGCCCGCAACTTGGCGGTGCCGGTGCAGCTGCTGGATGAGGGCTCGGCGCCATTGGTTGCCGCCAGCAATGGCCAGCGGCTGGCGCTGGCGGCCACTCGGCTGCTGGAGATGCCAGCATGAAACAGCAGATCAACCTCTATGTCGAGCTGCTGCAACCCAAACGCGATCCGCTGCCGCTGGCCCGTGCTCTGCACTGGTGTGTGGCCGCGTTGCTGCTGCTAGCGCTGGCTGTTGGCGTCTGTCAGTGGTTGGTGGCTCGCAGCCAGCAGCAACTGCTGGCGGTGCAGCAGCAGCAGCAGGCGTTACAGGTTGAATTGGCCAGCTTGACCGCTGAACTACAAGCTCGCCGCCCGCCGCCAGCGCTAGAGCAACGCATCGCCCAACTCGGCCGCGACATCCTCGGCCGCCAGCAGTTGCTGTCGGCGCTCAGCCAGAGTGAACCGCTGCGTCAGGCGCCGTTTTTGCCGCTGCTGGATGCGCTTTCCCGCCATGCCAATGGCCAGCTGTGGCTGCAGCAGATTGCCCTTGGTCAGGGTCAGCTACTGCTCGCCGGTCAGGCCCTGACTGAGCAGGCGGTGCCTGCTTGGCTGGGCCAGCTGAGCGCCGATCCGGCCCTGGCCCAGTTCAAGATCGACAGCCTCAAGGTGGATGCGACTGCGGATGGCCGCTTCAGCTTCAGCGTGGAGGGGCAGCCATGAACAGCTACTGGCAGCAGGCGGCTGACTGGTTTTCTGGCCTCAAGCTGCGTGAGCGTTACCTGATCTCTGCTGCCGTGCTGGTCGCCCTGCTCATGGGTGGTTTCAGCCTGGCGGTAGAGCCGGCATTCAAGCAGCACCAAGGCGCTCAGGCGGCTACGGCCGATGCGGGTAAGCAGCTGGCCCAGCTGCAGCAGCAGGTTACCGATCTGCGCCAGCGGCTGGCGGATGACCCGACCAAACGGCTGCAACAGCAGCAACAGGCGCTGCAGGCCGAGCGTGATGAACTGGACATGCTGCTGGCCCGCGCCACTGTCGATCTGATCGAGCCGGAGCGGATGGCAGCGGCGTTGCAGGTGGCCCTGGCCCACGACAGCGGCGCCGACATGGTTAGTTTGACAACCCTGGCGCCAGAGCCGGTGACCATGTTCGCAGTGGCTGACGTGCAGGAGCCGCTGAGCGCTGATGCCACTGCGGCGGCAGCCGAACCCCAGCCAACCCTTTATCGCCATCCGTTGCAGTTGGTGGTGCGCGCCAGTTACCCACAGATGCGGACGCTGCTGGCCAACCTTGAGGGGCAGCCGTGGCGCTTTTACTGGCGCAGCCTCGACTATCGGGTGGAGCAGTTCCCTCACGGTGAGCTGGCCCTCGAACTCTTTACCCTGAGCACCAGCAGCGACTGGCTGAAAGGAGGTGGCTGATGCGCCTGCTGATGCTGATTTTGCTGTTGTCGTCGCCGTCGCTGCTGGCCACTGAACTGCGTGATCCGACCGCGCCGCCGCCGGCGCTGGCGACGGCTGCGGCGCAACCCGTGACGGCGGGTGGCCTGCGCCTGCAACAAGTGATTATTACCAGCCCGGCGCGGGCGGCCATCAATGGTCGTTGGCTGCGTCAGGGCGATGCGATTGATGGCTGGACGCTACGTGTAATCGAGCGGCGCTCGGTGGTCCTTGAGGGGCCAACCGGGTTACAACGCCTAACCCTGTTTGATGGTGGCCAGCCGGCTACCCGCGGAGAGTGATCCATGATGTCAGCGCACCCCCCGTTGCGCCCGCTGCTGTTGGCCGCTGTTCTCAGCTTGGTGCTGGGTGGCTGTCAGCACACCCCTAAACCGCCTGTGGAGGCCAAACAGACGCTGGACCAGGCCATTGCCAACCAGCAGGCAGTGGCCGCAGCGCCTGCGCCGCCGGCAGCAGTGCTGGATGAACTGCTACCAGCCAGCAGCAACCAGGCTGCGTTCGCCGGTAGCCTGCAAGGCGAGCGGCGCCTTGATATCAGTGCTGATCGGGTCGATGCGGCGGTGTTCTTTGCTGGCCTTGTCGATGGCAGTCGCTATTCGCTGGTGGTCCATCCTGACGTGACCGGCACCATTACCTTGCAGCTGTCCGGTGTGACTCTGGGGGAAACCCTGGATCTGGTGTCGCGCCTCTATGGCTATGAGATCAAGCGTCAGGGCAACATCATCAGCGTCCTGCCGGCGACCCTGCGCACTGAAACCTTTGCCATCAACTACCTGTTTCTCAAACGCTTTGGCGACAGCCGTACATCCATCACCTCAACCCGCCTGACCGATAACAGCGGCAATGACAGCGGCAACTTTGACGACAGCAGCAGTGATGGCGGCGACAGTGCCAACGGTGGTCGCAGCGGCAGCTCTGCCAGCGATGTTGGCGGCACCCGCATCCACACCCAGTCGACCAGCGATTACTGGCCGGAACTTCAGGCGCTGCTGACCAGTATGGTCGGCAGCGATGATGGTCGGCGCGTGATCGTCAGCCCCCAATCGGGTCTGGTGACCGTGCGCGCCCTACCGTCAGAGTTGCGCCAAGTGCGGGAGTATCTGCAGCAGGCAGAGGGCCACTTGCGCCGTCAGGTGCTGCTTGAAGCGAAAATTGTCGAAGTCATCCTGAGTGATGGTTTCCAGCAGGGGATCAATTGGAATGTGCTCGGCAGTCCGGGTGATGGCAGCGTGGGCTTTACCACCAGCGCCGGAACTATCGGCAACACCATCACCAACGCCATTGGTGGGGTGACCGGCATCACCCTAAGTTCCGGCGATTTCAACGCTGTGGTCTCGCTGCTGGAGACCCAGGGCAACACCAATGTGCTGTCCAGTCCGCGCATTACTGCTACGAACAATCAGAAAGCGGTGATCAAGGTGGGCAACGACGAGTACTTTGTGACCGAGATCTCCACCACCACCACAGTGTCGGGTACCACGCCGATCACCAACCCCAGCGTCGAGCTGACCCCGTTCTTCTCCGGCATCGCCCTCGATGTGACGCCGCAGATCGACGAAGCGGGCAATGTGTTGCTCCATGTGCACCCGTCGATCACCGATGTGCAGGAGCAAAACAAGGTGATTACTTTGGGTGATCAGTCGTTGCAGCTGCCGCTGGCGCGCAGCGATATCCGTGAAACTGACACCATCATCAGTGCCCGCAGCGGCGACGTGGTAGTGATCGGCGGCTTGATGAAGACCATCCGCGTTGAGGATGAATCCAAGGTACCGTTGCTGGGGGACGTGCCCTGGATGGGCGAGTTGTTCACCAACCGCAGCAACCGCGAGGTTAAGACCGAGCTGGTGATTATGATCAAGCCGACGCTGATCGGCACTGATACCTGGGAGCAGGAGCTGCAGCGTTCACGCGCCACCTTGGAGCAATGGTTCCCGGATCAAGGTAGCAAGCGCTAACGCCATGTATCTCTACCACTTTGGTCTGCGTGAACTGCCGTTCATGTTGACGCCTAATACTGGCTTCTACTGTGGTCTCAACAGCCATCAGGAGGCGCTGGCCACCCTGATCACCGCACTCAAGACCGGTGAGGGCTTTGTCAAGGTGGTGGGCGAGGTGGGCACCGGCAAGACCCTGCTCTGTCGCAAGCTGCTGCATGATCTGCCTGACCATTTTGTTACCGCCTGGCTGCCCAACCCCGATCTGGCGCCGCAGGCGCTGCGGCAGGCGGTGGCTACTGAATTGCGTATCGACCAGGCGGCCAGCCTGGGCGAGGAGGGGGTCACCGCCGCCATCCAGCAGCGGTTGTTGGCCTTGCACCGTCAGGGCCACTCGGTGGTATTGCTGGTGGATGAAGCCCAGGCGTTGAGTGATGCGGCGCTGGAGGTGCTGCGGCTATTTACCAATCTGGAAACCGAGCGGCGCAAGCTGTTGCAGGTAGTGCTCTTTGGTCAGCCAGAGCTGGACCAGCGGCTAGCCACGGCGCAGCTGCGTCAGCTGCGCCAGCGCATCACCTTCAGCTATCGCCTGCGGGCGATGAACCGACGTGAAGTCGGCGCCTATGTTCACCACCGGCTGCAGGTGGCGGGCAGCCAGCCGCCCTGGCCATTGGCCCAGCGCACCCTGCCGCTGTTGGCCCGCGCCAGTCAGGGCGTGCCGCGGCTGGTTAATGTACTGTGTCACAAGGCGCTGCTGCTGGCCTTTGGCCGTGGCCTGCCTCAGGCCGGCTGGCGCGAGATGGTCGCCGCCATCTGGGATACCGAAGACACCCGCCCCTTTCTGCATCGTCAGCTGTGTCTGTACGGCCTGCTGCTGGTCAGCTGTGGCGCCGCCGCCGGGAGCCACTGGCTATGAGTGTCATCAACCAGATGCTGCGCGATCTGGAGCGGCGGCGGCCATCTGCTCCTGCTGCCGGTCAGCCAAGCGCGCCTGCCGCCCGCCGCTGGCCTTGGTCGGTGCTGCTGCTCGGCTTGCTGCTGGGCGGTCTGATCGTGTTGTTGGGGCAACGGTTGTGGCTGGCCAGTCCGGCTGCAGTTGACGCAAAGACCCAGCCGGCGGCGGTGGACGCGGTTGCCAACGCGCCGGCTCAGTCGCCGCCTTCGGTCTTACCGCCGGCCTCGCCATTGCCCTCGACTGCAGCATCCACCGTGCCGCCTGCGACCGAGGCTACTACCGTGCCTGCGGCCGAACCGGAACCGCAGGCGGTCTCCATTCCCGCCGTGCTGCTGGCGGACGTGCCGGCAGACGACGCCGAGGCCATGGCCCGTCAGCAGCAGGTCGTGCTGGAGGCGGCTGAAGAACTGGCCACCTTCGCCGATCTGCCGGCGCTGCCGGCCGAACCCAAGCCGCCCGGTAAGCTGGCGGTTACCACTACCCGCCTGTCGAGCACTGAGCTGGCCAGTAAGGCGGCCAAGGCCGCTGATGAGGCTTACCAGCAGCGCCGCTATCAGCAGGCGCTGGAGAGTTATCGCGAGGCCTTGGGTTTTGAACCGACCCGTCTCGACTGGCGCTTGCGGCTGGCCGAGTTAACCCTGGCCAGCGGCGATCTGGAGCAGACCCGGCTGGTACTGGCCGACGGCGTCAGCTTTCATCCACGCGATGTTGGCCTGCGCCTGGCGCTGGCCAACCTGCTGCGTGAACAGCAAAAGCCGGCTGAGGCATTGGCCGCGCTGGAAGGGCTGGTAACCAGCGGCAGCGAAGCCGTGGCCTGGTATCAGCTGCGCGGCGGCTTGGCCCAGCAGCTTGGCCAGTGGCCACTGGCGCGCAGCAGTTATGAGCAGCTGGTGGTGCTGGCGCCGACCGAGGGACGTCATTGGCTGGGGCTGGGGTTGGCGGCTGACGCCAGTGGTGACAGTGCTACCGCCCGTCAGGCCTTTGGCCGGGCGCTGAGCCTGCCGGGGCTATCGGCCACCAGCCGTGACTATCTGACAACCAGGCTTGAGCAACTCGGGGGTAAGCCATGAACCAGCCACGGCAGCGGTTAAGGGTCGGGGATCTGGCGGTGCAAGAGGGGATCATCACCGAACCCCAGTTGCAGCAGGCGCTGGCCGAGCAGAAGCGCACTGGCCGCAAGCTGGGGGCGACGCTGGTGGCCATGGGGGCCCTCACCGAAGATCAGCTGCTGGCGTTTTTGGCTCGCCAGCTCAACATTCCATTCCTCGATATCCAGCAGCGGCGTATTGAACCATCGGTTGCCCAGAAGCTGCCTGAGGTTCAGGCTCGCCGCCACCGCGCTTTGGTGATGGAGGCGGATAGCCAGTCGGTGCTGGTGGGCATGTCTGATCCGGCCGATATCAACGCCCAGGACGCGCTGGAGACGCTGCTGGCGCCGCTGGAGATCCGCTATGCGGTGGTCAAGGAGAGCCAGCTGCTGGCTGCTTTTGACAACCTTTATCGGCGCACCCGCGAGATTGAGAGTTTCGCCTCGCAGCTGCAGGAGGAATACGAGCAGACCGCCGATTTCAGCCTGGGTGAAGCTTTTGCCGACGATGGCGGCGGCGAGGCCAGTACCGTGGCCAAGCTGCTGCGCACGGTGTTTGAAGATGCGGTGCAGGTGCGCGCCTCTGACATTCATATCGAGCCGGATGAGGGGCTGCTGCGCATCCGCATGCGCGTTGATGGCGTGCTGCAGGAGAGCCTGCTCAACGAGGTGCGCATCGCCAGCGCCATGGTGCTGCGCCTGAAGCTGATGTCGGGGCTGGATATCTCCGAGAAGCGTATGCCCCAGGATGGCCGCTTCAACATGAAGGTGCGCGGCCAGAACGTCGATGTGCGTGTTTCCACTCTGCCGGTGCAGTGGGGCGAGGCGGTGGTGATGCGTCTGCTCAACCAGTCGGCCGGGCTGCTGTCGCTCGATGACACTGGCTTGCCGGCCGATCTGTTGCAGCGTTTCCGCCGCCAGCTCAAGCGGCCCCACGGCATGATCCTGGTCACCGGGCCCACCGGCTCGGGCAAAACCACGACCCTTTATGGCGCTCTGACCGAACTCAATGAGCCTGGCGTGAAGATCGTCACCGTCGAAGACCCCGTGGAATATCGGCTGCCGCGTATCTCTCAGGTGCAGGTCAACGCCAAGGTAGGGCTGACCTTCAGCCATGTGCTGCGCACCACCTTGCGTCAGGACCCGGACATCATTCTGGTGGGCGAAATGCGTGACCACGAGACGGTGGAGATCGGCCTGCGCGGTGCCCTGACCGGCCACCTGGTGCTGTCCACCCTGCACACCAATGATGCTGTCACCTCGGCCCTGCGGCTGATGGATATGGGCGCCCCCGGCTATCTGGTGGCCAGTGCGTTGCGCGCCATCATTGCCCAGCGGCTGGTGCGCCGCATCTGCCCGGAATGCAAAGTGGCGGTCACCCCGAGTGTTGCTGAGCAGGCGTGGCTGGCCCAGATCGCTGGCGAGAGCGTGGCTCACCACCCGTTCATGCGCGGCGGCGGCTGCACCCACTGCAACTACACCGGCTTTCGTGGCCGCATCGGCGTGTTTGAGCTGCTGGAGCTGGATGAGGGGATGATCAGCGCGCTGCGGCGTGACGATCCTCAGGGCTTTGCCGAGGCGGCCAAACGCCATCCCGGCTATCGGCCTCTGGCGGCGGTGGCACTCGATTACGCCCAGCGCGGTATGACCACCGTCGGCGAAGTGCTGCGGCTGGTGGAAGATGTCGAACTGATGGAGGGCTGAGGCGATGGCCCAGTTCCGCTTTCGCGGTCGAGACAGCGCCGGCCAGCTGGTAACCGGCAGCCTGACCGGCAATGACATTAATGCCGTGGCCGAGCAACTGCGCCAGCGTGGTGTTATGCCGGTGGCCATTGAACCGGAAGCGGAGCAGGGCAAGGGGGCCAGCCTGGATCTGGCGGCCCTGCTGCCAGTCAGCGTGGCACTGGAGCAGCTGCTGATCTTCGCCCGTCAGCTCTACTCGCTGCTCAAGGCCGGGGTGCCAATTCTGCGCGCCATTGCCGGCCTCGCCCAGCATGTTCATTCGCGCCACCTGAGCGACGCCTTGCACGCGGTGGGCAATGAGATGGAGGGCGGGCGTACCCTGTCCACCGCCCTCAGCCACCATCCGCGCATCTTCTCCCCGCTGTTTGTCGCCCTGGTGCATGTCGGCGAAAACACCGGCCGGCTGGAGCTGAGCTTCCTGCAGCTGGCCAAGTATCTGGAAAACGAGATCGAAACGCGCAAACGGATCAAGGCAGCGCTGCGCTACCCCAGCTTCGTGCTGGGGGCGATTCTGGTGGCGCTGGTGATCCTCAATATCTGGGTGATCCCGACCTTTGCCGACATGTTCTCCAAGTTCGGTGCCGAGCTGCCGCTGCCCACCCGAATTCTCATCGGTATGTCCGGGCTGTTTGTCAACTGGGGCTGGCTGCTGGCACTGGCGGCAGGCGCCTTGACCGGCGCGGTGATCTTGTACCTCAACACCAAACGGGGACGTTGGCGCTGGGACCGGGCCAAACTGCGGCTGCCGCTGGTGGGCGACATCATCGAGCGCTCCACCCTGGCCCGTTTCGCCCGTAGTTTTGCGCTGATGCTGGAAGCTGGCGTGCCTCTGACCCAGGCGCTGTCGCTGTCGGCCGAGGCGGTCGATAACACTTATCTGGGTGAGATCATCCTGGGCATGCGCCGTGGTGTGGAAGGGGGCGACAGCCTGCTGCGCACCGCCAATGCCAGCGGCATCTTCACCCCGCTGGTGCTGCAGATGGTGGCGGTGGGCGAGGAGACCGGCCGCGTCGATGAACTGCTGCTGGAAGTGGCTGATTACTACGAGCGCGAGGTCGACTATGACCTCAAGACCCTGACCGCACGCATTGAACCGATTCTGATCGCCATCGTCGCTGGCATGGTGCTGGTGCTGGCGCTCGGCATCTTCCTGCCGATGTGGGACATGATGAGCGCCATGCGCGGGGGCCGTGGGTGAACGAGGGCCGCGACGCCGAAGGTCAGCGTCGCTGGCTGGGGTGGCTGGCACCGGTCATGGTGATACTGGTGCTGTGGGCAGTGGTGCTGCTTCAAGGCCAGCGCAGCCGAGAAAACGCCGCCAAGGCGCAGTTGGCTCAGGCCGCCGATCAGCTGATCACTCAGGCTAATCTGGCCCGCGCTGACTGGTTGCTGCATGGCAAACCTCAGCCGTTGCAGTGGCGCCCGGCCGCGGTTGAAGGCGAACCGTTGCCGCTTTACTTGGATGAGGCAGGCCGTCCGCTGCTTGATGAGCGTCAGGGCTGTGGCGAGCTGTGGTTGGCACTGCTGCGCCGGCCGTTGCTGCTGCTCGGCCAGACGTCGTTGACCGTTAGCGCCGGTCACAGCCAACAGGGCCATTACTGCGATTACGTCGGTGATGGACATCAGCTGCGCTGGTGGCCGCACAGTGGCGTCAGCGAGCTTTCGACACAGCCCACAGATCAGTAAAAAGCGCGTTAGTGCAGGTGGTTAAGCGCATGAGCGGGATTTATAGTAAGGATAGACAGCGCACAGGTGGCGGCACGCAGATGAGACAGGGTCAACAGGGGTTCTCGCTGATTGAGCTGGTGATCGTGGTGATCATCCTCGGTTTGTTGGCGGTGACCGCGCTACCCCGGTTTCTCGATGTCACCGACGAGGCCAAGGCGGCCAATGTCGAGGGGATGGCCGGCGGCTATGCCACCGGCGTGGCCTTGGCCCGCGCCCAGTGGGAAGCCCAGGGGCGGCCCAGCCAGGGGGGTATCAATACCGTCTGGTATGACGGCACCCAACTCTTTCTGACCACCGAAAACCGCAGCAGCGCCACCCCGGTGTCGCCCGGTTATCCGGTGGACAATGCCAACCGCGATGGTGCCAGCAACAGCGAGACCATGAGTGGCGCCCGTTGTGTGGCAGTGTGGAACGGCATCCTGCAGAACCCGCCGGCCATCACAGTCAGTTCGGCGGCGGCGGATCTGGCGGCGGCGCGCTACTTCACCAATGCCGTCAGCGGCAACTGCGGCTACTGGCTGGTGGACAGCCTGGAGCGCACCAACGATGGCCGGGATTACGCGTCTCCCGGTACGGATACCAGCATCGGCAACAACTTCGTCTACGATCCTAAGACGGGGCGGGTCGCCATCAATATCAACAACGGTAACTGACAACCGAGGTCCTAACGATGAAACAGAAAGGTTTTACCCTGATTGAGCTGGTGGTGGTGATCATCATCCTCGGCATTCTTGCAGTCACCGCACTGCCCAAATTCGTCAATCTGCAGGGCGAAGCCCGCGCCTCAACCCTGCAGGGGATGAAGGCCGCTCTGGAAGGTGCCGCTACCCTGACCTACAGCAAGGCGGCGATTCAGGGTAAAGATGCTGGCGACCAAGTAGTGGATTTGAGTGCAACTACTACTGTGGCGACGGTAAACGGCTATCCGGAGGCAACCACGGCAGCACTGCAAGCTGTGCTGGAAACCACCTTTGGTGATGATACAGATATCAATGCGCAGGATTGGTGGGCGGAAATTGAGACAGCGACTGCTCCGGCAACAGCGGATTCGGTTGTGATTCGCCCCAAAGGCTATGCGGCAGCTACTGGTGATTGCAGCGTCACGTATACCGAAAGCGCTGCCGCTGGCTCTCGTCCTGTGATTGTGGTTGCAGCAGACGACTGCTAATCCCGCCAACTCCAGGGAAGGGCGCTGCGGCGCCCTTTGCGTTTGTACGGCAGGGGGGGGGGATGAGGGCAGGGCGATGGCACAGAATCGGCTCTACGCACGGCTTCACCCTGGTGGAGCTGGTGGCGGTGATCATCCTTGCCGGCATCCTCACCGTTACCATCGGTGGCCGCTTCTTTGCCGGCAGCGACATCGACGTCTACGCCGCCCGCGAGCTGCTGCTCGGCCATCTGCGTCGGCTGCAGCTCGATGCCCTCAACAACAACGCTGGCTGCTTCCAGATGCTGCTGCTGACCGACCGTTACGGCCCCCCTGATCTCAACCCCTGTTCCGCCAGCGCCGGTTTCTCATCCGGCTACTTTGATGGCCGTGGTACTGACCCCTATCGCTCCAGCCTGCTCGATGGCGATGCCCCGCTCAGTCTGCCTGGTGGCCGCTTCGATCTGCGCTTTGACGGCTGGGGGCGACCGGGTGGTGATTGCGCCGGCGGCTGCACCCTGACCTTCAATGGCGCCATCAGCCTGCAGCTGCGCATCGAGGCGGAGGGCTATATCCATGTGCTCTAGCCAGCGTCAGCAGCGTGGGGTGACCCTGGTGGAGCTGATTGTGGCCATCGTTGCCCTCGGCTTTGGCATGGTGCTGCTGACCACCCTGATCTTTCCGCAGGCGGGCAAGAGCGTCACCCCGATCCAGCAGAGCCGCGCTGCCGAGCTGGGGCAGGCGCTGCTCGACGAGATTCTGGGGCGCAAGTTTGACCATTGCTCGGGCCACGACGGCCTGACCCTGGCAGCCGACTGCGGCAACAACCCCCTGGGCAGCTATCGCTGTGACGAAGCCGGGGTCAGCTGCATCGCCGTTATTGCCGCCTGCCCGGCCAGTGGGATAACGGCGGCCACCGAGGAGCTGGACGGCGGTGGCCAGCCGCTGCGCGCCCTGTTCAACGATGTCGATGATTACCACTGTCTGGATCAGGCCGGCGACGCCATTGAAGATGCCTTGGGGCAACCGCTGACGGGCCGTTACCCCGGTTTTCGGATTGAGGTGCAGGTGGCCTACGCCGGCAGCGAGCTGGGGCTGGCCGAACGGGCCGCCAAACGGATCAGCGTGACCGTGACGGCGCCCTCGGGTGATGCCATCGAGCTGGTGGGCTTTCGGGGGAATTACTGATGCGGCAGTCAGTGATCGTCCGACGCGGCTTTACTCTGGTGGAGATGGTGGTAGCCATGCTGGTGCTGGCGGCGCTGGGAATTGGTGTGGCCAGCTGGGTGCAGTTTGGCGCCCGCATCTACAGCGACAGCAGCGAGCGCAGTGCGCTGCTGGATGCCAGCCGCTTCGCCGTCGAGCGGCTGAGCCGCGAGCTGCGCGGGGCGATTCCGGCCAGCATCCGCGTCGCTGGCGATGGCAGCAGCCGTCAGTGCATCGAGTGGCTGCCACAACAGGCGGCTGGCAGTTATCTCAGCCTGCCACTGACGTCCCCGGCGGCCAGCCTTGAGGTAGTGGCGATGCCCGGCTACGGCTTTGCCAGCGGCGATCTGCTGCTGGTGGCTGCCTTGAGCCCGACTCAGGTCTACAGCGCTTTGGGCGGCCGGCGAGCGGCCTTGACGGGCTACAGCAGCAGCGGCCAGCGCGGCACTCTCAATTTGGTGGCGGCGACGACCTTTGCCGCCGCCTCGCCAGCCAGCCGCTTCTACATCGGCAGTCGGCCGGTTAGCTACTGTGTCAGTGGCGGCGCGCTCTATCGCTACAGTGGGTATGCGCTGGCCAGCACTCAGCCGCTGCCGCCCGCCGGTGGCGTGCTGATGGCCGAGCAGCTGGTGAACCGCCTGAATGACAGCAGCGATCTGCCCTTTGTGCAGCAGCCGGCAACCCTGCAGCGTGAGGCCCTGGTCCAGTTCAGGCTGCGTTTTTCCGCCGCCGACGGCATTGAACCGCTGGAGTATTTTCATGTTGTGCAGACCCCCAATGTGCCCTGAACCGCGCGGCCCAAGGCACCAGCGCGGTTCAGCGCTGGTGGTGGCGATCTTTGCGCTGGTGGTGATGGCGGCCATCGGTGCGGCCCTGATCAAACTGCTGGAGAGTCAGCAGACGCGGGTGGTGAGTGAAGTGTTGTCATTGCGCGCTCTGTTGCTGGCGAGGGCCGGTGCCGAACGGCAACTGGTGGACCTGTTCCCACTCAACGCGCCTGCCCGCCATTGTGATGGCACCGTTGATGATGACAGTCTGGCCGATGAGTCGCAGTTCAGTGGCGCATTCACCCTGGACCTGTCGGCCCTGGCCGGGGCCGGCAGCTGTCAGCCGGTGGCGATTAGTTGCAGCAGCGTGCGGGTAGGCGGGGTGGCGGTGATGCGGGTGAGCAGCGAGGCGCGCTGCGAGCTAACGGGTGATGATGGGCTTGCGGTCAGCCGACGCATTGAAGTTGAGGCGAGGACGCCATGAAGCAGTGGCTGCAGGCAAGTGCGATCCTGTTGTTAATGGTGCTGGCGCCGCAGGCGCTGGCAGTCACCTGTGCTCAACTGTTTGCCGAGCCGGTGCAGGGCCACACCCCCACCAGTCGTTTGACCATCTACAACGAATCACAGATCACCAACGGCGATGGTGAGTACCTATTTAATCAGCTGCAGCCAGCAACCCCCTGGGGTAATAGTTGCCCCGGTGCGGTCGCGCCCGGAAACCGTTGCTCGGTTACCGGCACGGCTGGCCCGGCAGCAGATCTGTTCACCTTCCTTACTACCAGCTCCTCGACCAGCATCAGTCCAAGTTCGGGCACTTTGGTACTGGGAACTGGCAGTTACAACACCAACCAGTTCGGTAACATCAGTCTCAACACCGGCAATGTGCGGTTTTCCCCCAGTTACAGCAGCTATCGCATGGGCGGTATCACGATCAACAACGGCTACACCCTGACCTTGGTGCCGGGCGATTACTGGATCAACGGTAGTCTGCAAATCAACGGAAACAGTCGACTTTTGCTCGCTGGCAGTGGTTTGGTGCGGTTGTTTGTGTCGGACAACGTGGAGATCAATGACGATTCTCGTATCAATCCTGGCGGCATTGCCAAGAACCTGCTGCTCTACGCTGGTAATAGCTTGAACATCAATCGGGGTGCCGTGAATGCCGCGGCTTACTCAGCAGGTAGTGCGAGGTTTGAGAATAGGTCAACCCTTACTGGCGCCCTTACAGGTCGTACGGTGCAGCTCAACAATGGTTCGATCATTGGCGCCATCGTCAACGATGTCGAATACGGCATCCTGTGCGGCAATGAACCCGAGCCGTTGCCACCCGAGCTTCCGGTTTGCCCGGCACCTCAGGCGGTGACCGGCGGGGTGACGTGGACGACCTATAACACCCAGACCTATCGCACCGGCTGGTCGCCTGTTGACGCTGGCGAGTATGACGCGCTGGTGGCGGCGCGGGCGCTGCCCGAATGGCGGCTTGGCAGTTCCATTATCAGCGAGATCAATGATGGTGGTGCTGATATCAACCCACATGGCAGTCAGCAATCGTATTACTTGTCGCGCTTGACTGGCTGGATCACGGCGCCAGAGAGCGGCGTTTACGAGTTTGCTGTGGATGGTGATGACGCCGTTGAGTTGTGGATCGGCGGGCAGCGGGTGACCGGCTATTACGGACTTCATGGTAGCGCCGGGGGCCCGCGCAACACTATGAGTATTGCGCTGCAGGCTGGAACCCACGCTCTTGAGTTCCGTCAGCACGAGAACACCGGGGTTGAGGGCTTTTATCTCTACTGGCGGACACCATCGCAGATCACGGCTGGCGTTGCCTTGCAGCTGGTGCCTGCCAGTCAGTACCAGACCTGTGGCGAATTGATGCCGCCCATTACTCCAGAGTGCCCGGTAGTAGAGGAAGGGATCGATCACTACAGCTTTGCCAAAAGCGCCGGCTCGCCGGCCAATGCCAGCCAATATCAGAGCCAGGTCAATACCTACGGTGCCCTTAATCTGGCTCAGGGGTTAACCCGGGCCAGCCAGATCAACGGCAGTGGTAACCCCCATGCCGTCAGCCAAGATCGTTTTTTGACCCGTTTTATCGGCTATCTCGATATTCCCAGTGATGGTAGCTATAGCTTTGCCATTGACGGAGATGACGCGGTTGAACTGCTGATCGATGGCCGGGTGGTGGTGGGCTGGTATGGCACTCATGCCGCCTGTAACTGCACGACCCGTAACGTCACCCTGCAGCTCGCTGCCGGTTTGCACAGCATCGAGTTTCGCCAGGAAGAGCAGACCGGTGTCGATTCCTATCGCCTCTACTGGCGGCCGCCGGGAACCTCGGCGTTTGAGATCGTCCCGGCCAGCCGCTTCAAGCGCTGCGCGGCCCAGGGCTATGAATGGGGGCGGGCAACCCTGAGCGGTGGCCGCGCCCGGGTCAGTTTCAGCAACGATTACCGCAGCAGCGTGCCACTGGTATTTGTGATGCCCACCATCAGCAGCACAGACCCGGCCAATGATGGCCCGAGCAGCGTCAGGTTGGAGAACATCACGACCACAGGCTTCGATATGGTGCAGGTGCAGGCACCGCCAGCCGTGCCGCCGATGCGGGCCATGGCCAGCATCGATTACTTCGTGACTATGCCCGGCCGTTACAGCCTGGGTGGGGTGAGCTACGAGGCGGGGCGGGCCAGTATCAGCAACTGGCAGGCGGGCATTGGCAGCGCCAGCTGGGCGGCGATCAGTTACGTCTCCAGTTGGCCGGCAACGCCGGCGGTGATCACCCAGCTGCAGAGCCGCAACAACAGCAGTAGCAACAGTTGGGTGACGACGGTCGCCCGCAACCTGACCACCACCGGCTTCGATCTGGCGCTGGAGCTATCTGAGGTTGCCCAGACAGCCCCGGTGGCCGAGAGTGTCGGCTGGCTGGCTGGTCGTGGGGTCGGCAGCTTCACCCTGGGCAGTGCCAGCTACAAGGTCGAGATGGGTACGCTGCAGAGCTATAGCGGCGTCGGCAGCACAACGCCTCGCAGCTTGAACGAGCAGTGTGGCTATCTCAACAATTTGCAGCAGGACTATGGGGTGTCGCCGATTCTGGTGGCCAGCCCCAGCAGTCGTAGTGATGACGGTGGCTGGGCGCGACGCTGCCGACTGTCGTCGACCCAGGTGAGCATGGTGATCGATGAAGATCAGTTTGCCGATGCCGAGCGCAACCATCCGGCCACCAGCTTTGGCTACATCGCCCTGACCCCGGGAGCCGGCAGTGGCTATGAGTTCACATTGATCCATGGCAGCAACGGCCTGACCTGCCGTGGCGAGGCGGTGACTTTGAACGTCACCGAGGGCGGTGCCCCCCTTGCCGGCTTTAGCGGCAGCGTGCGTTTTGCGACCAGTAGCGGCAATGGCAGCTGGAGCCTGGCCAGCGGCAATGGCGTGTTGACCAACCTGGGCGGTGGCGCCGCCGATTACCTGTTCGCCGCGGCGGACAACGGCGCTGTCACCCTGCTGCTGGATAACCCGCGCCAGGAGAGCATCACCATCAGCGCCAGTGACAGCGTGGCCAGCACTACCGGCCCGGCCCTGACCTTCCGTGGCAAAGGCTATTTGGGGGCGGTCAGCCCCGCAGGTTATCAGTTGGCGGCCAAGCCGTTCAGCCTGCAGCTGACCGCCATCAGCGATGATCCGGCGCGCCCCGGCTGCGAGGTGCAGACCGACTATGCCGGCAGCAAGACACTGGCATTGTGGGCCAGCCATGATGCCCCCTTGCCGGCAGCCGGGCTGCCGGTGCAGATGGCCGGGGTCAATGTCGGCAGCAGCGCGGCGACGGCCACCACCGCCAGCGTCAGCTTCACCGCTGGGGTGGCCAGCCTGCCGGTGATCTATGCCGACAGTGGCTGGCTGACCTTAAACGCGCGAGATGATAGCGATCTGGGGGCGCCGCCCACTGGCAGCGTCAGCGAGATCATCAGCGGCAGCAGCCGGGTGATCGTGAACCCGGCGGCGCTGGTGGTGGATCAGGTCCGCCGCTCCGATGGCAGCAGTAATCCGGGGGGCAGCGCCGCCGCCGGCGCCAGCGGGCCCAGCGTCGGTGCGGGTTTTGTCGCCGCCAGCAGCCCCTTTAACGGCCGTTTGCGGGCGGTGGCCTGGCAGAGCGACAGTGATAGCGACCTGAGCGATAACCCCACCACCCCCAGTTTTGCGGCGGCGGTGACAGTGCTGCCGCAGCTGCACTCGCCGGCGGCTGGTGCGCTGGGTATCCTCAGCAGCACTGGCGGCAGCGCCAGTGGCAGCGGCGTGCTGATCCCGGCTGTCCGCTTTAGCAGCGGCGTGGCGGCCCTTGAGTGGCGCTACAGCGATTACGGCAGCTTCAGGTTCAGTGGCAGCGCCAGCAACTACCTGCAGGCCGGCAACAGCATCAATCTGGCCACCAGCGGCGTGGTTGGCCGCTTTTACCCGGCGCGTCTGCTGCTGGCCAGCAGTAGCCTGCAGCCCGGCAACAGCACCAACCCCGGCTGTGCCATGAGTTTCCACTACATGGATGACGCCGCCCTTAAGGTGCAGCTACAGGCGCTGGCCCAGGGGGCCGACGGCGCTACCCTCGGCAACTACCGCGACGGCTTCGGCACTCTCGCCACCCTGGTGTGGAGCGCCGAGAACAATGACAGCGGCGTCGATCTCGGCGGCCGGCTGTCCGGCCTGGGGGCCAGCTGGTTGGCCGGCGAATGGTTGCTTGACAGTGATGCCGTGCAATTTGCCAAGCTGGCCGATGGCTCGGTGGATGGCCCCTATCCGCAACTGCAGCTGGCGGTGCGCGCTTTTGGCGATGCCGATGGCGCCGATTTCGACAGCCGTGACGCCCAGCCCGAAGCCAGCGGCGACTGTGTGGCCAGCAGCAGCTGCACGGCGCGGGCAGTGGGGGTGGTCGAGATGCGTTATGGACGGCTGAATGGGCGTAATGCTTATGGCAGCGAACTGACGCCGCTGGCCCTGCCACTGTGGCTGGAGCAGTGGAATGGCAGCCGCTTTGAGATCGCCAGCAACGACAGCTGCACCCGTATCGATCCCGTGCTGCTCAACGCCAACAGCCAAGGGCCGGGTAACCTCAATGACATTCCGCTGGTGGGTACCGGCACCACCGATCTCAGCCATCGCCAGCCGGTAGTGGCCGGCCTGGCCGGCGTGGTGCTGTCAGCCCCCGGCGCCGGCAATCAGGGCTACCTGCTGCTGGAGATCGACAGCAGTAGCAGCCTGCACTTCCTGCAGGACAAATATGACGGCAGCGCACGCCAGAGCCTGCCGCCGCTGCACGGCGCCTTCGGCCGCTATCGCGGCAACGATCGCATTATCTACTGGCGGGAAAGCGTCGACTGACGGGAAAGAATGGTGGCCCTGTTGCCACCGAATTGTCGAAACATTCCCGTATTTAGGCCATCTGGCGGATGGCAGCCCCCAAATGTGCACCGCTGATTTTTTTCGAGGGCGGCGACAAAAGGGTAGGGGAAAATCAGATTGGCTGATACGGCGTGAACTTCAGCCCGCTTAGCCTATGTTGGTCGACCAACTGCAGCAAGCTGCCAGCTTGGTCGGTGGTGAAGGTGTAGCCCGCCAGCCCTGGGGCATAGAACAGCCGGCCGTCGCCTATGGCCTCGGGGCGCAGCACCAGACGGGTAAACAGGCGTGAGGGCTTGCCGTTAGCGCGCAGCCGGCGCTGGCTGTTGTCAGCATCAAAGATCGGTTGGGCGTTGGTCACCTTGATGATGAACCAGGGATCGCCATCAAAGGTGGCCGGCAGAAATTCGGCGAATTCGGCCAGCGCCGGACGCAGTAGATCGGCCACGCTGGCACGTACAGCAAATTCACCGGCCCCGTAGTGGGCGATATCGGGCACATCGGCCACCAGATCACCCACATCAATAGCCCATTCCAGGGCGACAGCGCTGGCGCTGCTAACGTTGGATCTTGACGCGCCAGCGTGATCCTCCGCAACACCCGCCCCGGTTCTGGCCACGCCCAAAATCACGTATATGCTTAGGTGAGTGGAACATAGGAGCCGCCGCGTGCGTTTTCGGATGGCTTGGATCTTCGGACTGGCTCTGTTTTCCGCATTTGGCAGCTCGGCGGTCCGCGCGCGCGAACTCCTCGTCGTCTCTGAAGCCTTTGCGCCCTACGTGTTCGATGATGAGCAAGGACAACCGACTGGCTTTGACTACGACGTCAGCAAGGCGGTTCTAGCCCGCCTGGGGTACAGCATGAAGCTGAGCTTTGCGCCTTGGAAACGCGCGCTACTGATGGCGCAGCAGGGCGAAGTCGACGCGCTGCTGGGCATCGGTCGTGGCGACCAGAACCATCGTGAGGACTTTCTCGCGTTTCCCGATGAGGCCCTGTCTGGCACCCGCGTCACTCTCTTCTACTTGAATAACAAGGCATTCCGCTACGATGGGCTGTTTAGTCTGGCCGGAAAGACAGTCGGAACGCGGGCGGGCTATGCCTATTCGCCGGACTTCGCCAATGCCCCCTACTTCCGGCGCGAGCCGGTCGAGACGCATGAGCAGAACCTGCACAAGCTGCTGCGCGGGCGCGTCGATTTCGCAATGATCGACACGGCGGTAGGCATCTACACTGCGCGTCAGCTGGGCGTGGCAGACCAGATCGCATATGAGCCGGTCTCGATATCCGGCGGCAAACTGTACATCGCGTTCTCTAGATCGCGGGGGCTCGATGCACTGGCGCGCGATTTCAGCAAGACGCTGCTTGCCTTCAAGCAGACCGCTGAGTACCAAGCGATCTTTGCGCGCTACGGCATCGATCCGGCGAGCGTCGCACCCCCCGAGTTTTGAGGAACCCGCTATGCGCCCTCTGCTTGCCCTCGTCTTGCTCCTGCTGGTCGGCGCCGCGCAGGCACGCAGCAGCCCACAGTCGGCGAGCATCGATCGCTGGCTCGAGGAGTTCCAGCCCAGCACGCTGAGCCTTAAGGATCAAAGGGCTGAACTCGAGTGGTTCATCGATGCAGCGAAGCCCTTCCGTGGCAAGAGCATCAAGGTGGCGTCGGAAATTATCGACACGCACAAGTACGAGTCAGAGGTGCTGGCGCGCGCGTTTTCGGAGCTGACCGGTATTAGCGTCGTGCACGACACGATTCCGGAAGGCGATCTGGTGCGCTTACTCAAGCAGCAGATGCTCAACTGGAATCACGAGTACGACGCCTACGTCAGTGACAGCGACCTGATCGGCACGCATTTCCGCTATGGCAAGACCGTCGTGTTGAGCGAGTGGATGAAGGGCGAAGGCCGCGACGTGACCCTGCCCACGCTCGACCTCAAGGACTTCATTGGCCTCGCTTTCACCACCAGCCCCGACGGCAAGCTCTACCAGCTTCCCGATCAACAATTCGCGAATCTTTACTGGTTCCGTTACGACTGGTTCAGCCGGCCGGATCTGAAGGCTCGCTTCAAGAAAAAATACGGCTACGAGTTGGGCGTACCGTTGAACTGGTCCGCCTACGAAGATATCGCTGCGTTCTTCACCGACGAGGTGAAGGAACTCGATGGCCAACGCGTCTACGGCCACATGGATTACGGCAAGAAGGATCCGTCTCTGGGCTGGCGCTTCACCGACGCCTGGCTGTCGATGGCCGGCGCCGCTAGCAAGGGCTACCCCAATGGCCTGCCCATCGACGAATGGGGCATACGGGTGGAAGGCTGCCGCCCTGTCGGCGCATCGGTCGAGCGCGGCGGCGGCACCAACAGCCCTGCTGCGGTGTACGCGCTGACCAAGTATCTCGACTGGCAGAAGCGCTACGCACCGCCGGGTACGCTCGAACTGGACTTCACCGAGGCCGGCCCAGTGGCGGGCAACGGGCAGATCGCGCAACAGATTTTCTGGTACACGAGCTTCACCGCAACCCTGTCCAAGCCGGGGCTGCCAATCAACAACCCGGACGGCACGCCGAAGTGGCGGGTCGCACCCTCGCCGTATGGCGCCTACTGGGAGCCGGGGATGCAGCGCGGCTACCAGGATGTCGGCTCGTGGACCCTGCTCGAAAGCACGCCGATTCAACAGCGCAAAATGGCTTGGCTGTACGCGCAATTCACCGTATCGCGCACGGTATCGCTGAAGAAATCCATCGTAGGGCTCACCTTCATCCGCGACTCCGACATCCGCTCACCGGCGATGGCAAAGCTGGCGCCGAAGCTCGGCGGCCTGATCGAGTTCTACCGTAGCCCGGCGCGGGTTTCGTGGAGCCCGACCGGCGCCAATGTGCCGGACTATCCGGCGCTCGCTGAACTTTGGTGGAAGCAGATCGGCGCCGCCACGGCTGGCGAGAAGACACCGCAGCGCGCTATGGACGATCTTGCAGCGCAGATGGACGAAGTGCTGGGCCAGCTCGAACGCGTGGGCATGGCAACCTGCCCTCCTAAGCTCGCCCCGCTGCGCAGCCGCGAGCACTGGTTCAAGGCCGCCGACGGACCACGCCGCGCGCTGGCCAACGAGAAGCCTCCGGGCAAGACGATTGACTATGACAAGCTGCTGCGCATCTGGCGAGAGGGCGGCGATAGCAAGTAGCACGCACCGGATCAGTTCATTGCGTGGGCCAATACGGATCTCGGCACGATTCGCCGTATATGGACTCCTCGCTGCATACCTTTTTCTGCTGACGTTCAGTCGACTGCTCTCGTATATCCGGCCTTCAATGGGGGCTTATGCCCGGGCCTTAATGGTAAATCCGCTCAGCAGGTCCTTATCGCATTGAGTACTCAAAGGTACGGGAGGCTACTCATGATCTCCTGCTGTCGGTTCGAACCGTTCGTCATCAGCGTTGGGCTGCAGCTTCTCCGGAAATCGTTCATCTGTGTCGCTGGTTTGCCGTGTCATCCTCATCCCTGCTCTGCCGGTACCACGCCATAGTCTGGGTCGTAGTCGGATTCGCGGCTCAACAAGGCCCACGCCATCCGCATTGTTTTGTTCGCTAGGGCAACCGCCGCGACATTGGCGTGCCGTCGCGCTATCAGCGCCATGACCCACAGGCTCAGCCGGTCGTGGTGGCGATGGGCCTGGGCAATCACCGCCCGCGCTCCGTGGATCAATAGCCGTCGCAGGTAGCTGTTACCGCGCTTGCTGATCCCCTGTAGCCGAACGGTTCCACCCGTGCCGCGATGCGCAGGCACCAGTCCCGCACAAGCGGCGGCACCTCGGCCAGTCTTGAATTCACGCCCATTGCCCGAGGGGGTCGTAGAGATAATGCAGGGTCGGAGTCATGGTCTGTGATCGTCTTGTGTCAGTGCGGGCGCCCCGGCAAAGGCAGCGCCCCGGTCATGTGACATGCCCATCACGTAAGGCGGCGGCTCGTCACCACTGCATCTCGCCCTTGCGCACCTTAGCGCCAATGTCCAGCGCGATGCCCAGGCCAGCGTTCGGGTAGGCGGTCTTCATCGCCTCGATCAGCTCCGCAGCGCTCTTCGCCTTGTCGGCCTCGGTGTCGAAACGCTTCAGATAGTCACGCGTGCAGCGACTGCCGAGGCGAACCGCTTGAAGTCGCCCGGAGGCAAGGAGTTCCCACGCTTTCGTGCGTCCGATTCGCAGGATCGCGCGTACTTCGTCGATGGTCAGCAGGTGGGCGGTGTCGTTGGCGCCGTGCTTCACCGCTTGGCGCAGCGGCTTCACCAGTTCAGGGTTGGTCAGCTGGGTGATCGGCTTAGCGCCAATCCAGGGGAACAAGGTGGTCTCCAGCCGCTGGCGCACGGTGCGGGTGTAGCTCGGTGCCCACTCTGGCACCTTGATGGCTAGCCAGCGCTCGGCCACCGCCTGAAAGCTGTTCTCCACATCGCTGACGGCTTCGCGCTGCTGGGCCATGGGGATGGCGGCCGGGTCCTTGCCCTCCGAAACCAGGCGCTTTGCTTCATCGCGGCGCGCTCGAGCATCGGCCAAGCTGACGGCGGGAAAGCCACCATTCGCCAGCGGCGCCATCTCCTTGCCGGCGATCCGGTACTTCATCCACCAGGACTTTGACCCGGACGCACCAACCAGCAGGTAGAGCACGCCACCGTCTGACAGCTTGTAAGGCTTGTCGGTGGGCTTGGCGCTTTTGCATTGGATCGCGGTGAGCGGCGTGGCCAGGCGGGGCTTGGTGGCTCCTGGGTTGGGGTAGATGGGGCCAAGATTCAAATCTCTCGGTCAGAATTACCCCAACATTAACCCTAAAATTCGCTATTACGGCAGACTGCCAAGCGCCTCTGGTCAGGCTTCGAGTGGCCGATAACGATTTGATTCTAAGGGTCTGTCCGTCTGGCTGGACTAAAAGATGGTGGCCCCTGTTGCCACCGAATTGCCGAAAGATCCGCATATTTAGGAGGTCTGGCGGATGATCGCCTGCAAATGTGCCCCCAAATGTGCCCCCAATTGAGCGCCGCTGATTTTTTCGAGGGCGGCGACAAAAGGGTAGGGGCAGATCACGCTGGCTGATACGGCGTGAACTTCAGCCCGCTTAGCCCATGTTGTTCGACCAACTGCAGCAAGCTGCCAGCTTGGTCCGTGGTGAAAGTGTAGCCTGCCAGCCCTGGGGCACAGAATAGACGGCCGTCGCCTATGGCCTCGGGGCGCAGCACCAGCCGAGTGAACAGGCGTGATGGCTTGCCGTTAGCGCGTAACCGGCGCTGGCTGTTGTCAGCATCAAAGATCGGCTGGGCGTTGGTCACGTTGATGATGAACCAGGGATCACCATCAAAGGTGGCCGGCAGAAATTCGGCGCAGTCGGCCAGAGCCGGGCGCAGCAGGTCGGCCACGCTGGCACGCACCGCAAATTCACCCGCACCGTAGTGGGCGATATCGGGCACATCGGCCACCACATCACCCGCATCAACAGCCCATTCTAGGGCGATAGGGCTCCAGCCCTTGGCCTTGGGGCCGGGCATAAAGTCAGCCTCGATCGGCGCCGGCCGGGCGGCAGCGCTGGCGGCCGTCTCGCTAACGCTCAGATAGCGCTCCAGGTCTGGGGTGATGGAATACAGCCTCATGCCATGCTCTCAGTGATGAAGGTTTTCAGCGGGAAGCTGCCAGCGGTCAGATCTTCCGCGATCTCCTCCAGTGTTTCCATCATCCCGCTACGCCCCAACCCCTCGGCCATGGTGCCGCGCATCAAGGCTTCAACGTTGAAGTAGTAGGCGGTGGTGTGGGTCTTGGAATGTGGTTCCGCAGTGAACATGGCCGGGTGCGGCGTGTGGCGATTGAAACGCGGCAGCCAAACCCCGTTGCTGTGGTGATCGATATCCAGACCCACGGCGCGCAGCATGTCGCGGGCGCGGTTGGCCTTTTTGCTGTACCAAGAAACGATATGGTGCGCGGCCAGGCTGCCGTCATCGGCGGCCTTCACTTTGCCTGCTTTGATCAGGTTCTGGGCCAGCCAGTAACTGTGGCGGTCGGCATGTTGCCAGCGAGCGGCACGTGCTTCGCGCAGTTCTTCCTTGCTGATGATGCCGCGCTTGAGGCGCAGCCAGTCCAGCACCTCTCCGCGCCATAGCTTGGCGCTCTCATGGGCATAAAGCTGGGCCAGATCGCGGCTGCCAGTCACGGCTTGTAGCGCATCGGCCAGATCGGCTTCGCTGAAGTAGTCGATATCAAGTTGGCGGGCAATCATGCGGTCCCTCGCTTTGGTCCAGGTGAATGGAGCGAGGTCCGCTGTACATCCTTGGCGGTGGCGCTCGCTCCTGAGCTGTGCCCTATGGTAGCGGCGTTCGCTTCCGTGGCAAGCCTGTATCGACCTGCCCATTCTCGGTCGCTGGCGTCAGTATTAGGATGCTCAGCAACTGGAGCAGATAAGCAGGTACAACCGTGAAGCGTCTACCGTGGTTTTTGGTGATCGTCGCTGCGCTGGCCATTGCAGCGATCGCTTACGCAGTATGGCATTACCCTTCTGCCGGGGTAGTCCCGGCTGCCACTGGCGCTGAAGCCTGGGGCCAGATGGGTGACTACTTCGGCGGGATACTCAATCCTGTGCTGAGTTTCTGTGCCCTTATCGCTCTCCTTTACACCATTCACCAGCAGCACCAAGAGCTGGCGTTGACTCGCCGCGAGCTAGAAAAGACCTTTGAAGAGCTGGAAATGTCGAGAGAAGCACAGGAGCGTTCCGCCGAGCTACTGGCCAAGCAAACAGCAATGACGGTTGTGCCATCTGTACTAGGAGAACTGAGTGCGAAGATTAGGCTGCTATCCGCCAATGCTGGCGAAGGTGGTTTCGTCGAGACTTCGATGACACATGAATCCAGTGACGACTTCATCGAGAGTGAAATCCTAAGAATCAGAGAGGTCGCCAAAGTTGCATCTAGGAGCCAGGCGAGCGCTCGTCGCGGGGCTTCCTGCACTGCATTGGCTGACGCGATGACTACATTCTTAGAGATTCGGAAGGCTTACAACTCTAACCTCAGTTGGATTACGGCGACGCTTAGCCGTCAAATTGACTGAGCTTTGGCCTGTAACGGCATTGCAGGATCCTCACACCAAGCGAAAAACCGAGCCTCTACACTCCCGCGCTAACCTTCAGCCGTTGGTCAAAGGCTGGACTCACGGAGCCGTTGTGGTCTGCAGGGGAGATTGGCTTGTGATTCGGTAGCGCCGAACTGATTGGCGCTTAGTGATCCGGCACGTGGATGAGCGTGCCCACCCATCACAGGCCTTTTACGCCACACTACGCCGGTGGCCCAATAGCGGCGCTATGTTGCTGTGTGGTAGTGTCAAGCGTCCGCTACCACCTCCAAAATTTGGCCGTAATGTTCGAACAAGCCTTCAAGAATATCGACGATGCACTCTGGAAAGAGAGCGGCTGCACCACCGAGTTGGACTACACCGAACAGACCTCCTGGCTGCTCTTTCTCAAGTATCTGGACGGGCTGGAGCAGGACAAAGCTGACGAGGCCGCGCTTGAAGGCCGCACCTACAGCTATATCCTTGACCCGGCTTACCGCTGGAGCAGCTGGGCCGCGCCCAAGGATGCGGCTGGCAATCTCGACCATAACGATGCGCTCACCGGCGACGATCTGGTTGATTTTGTCGATCGCCAGCTCTTCCCCTACCTGCACGGCTTCAAGCGGCGCGCCAGCGGGCCGGATACCATCGAGTACAAGATCGGTGAGATCTTCGGCGAGATTAAAAACAAGATCCGCAGCGGCTACACCCTGCGCGACATCATCGACCACATCGACGAGCTGCGTTTCCGTTCGCAGGTCGAGAAGCACGAGCTGTCCGCGCTCTATGAAGAAAAGATCAAGCGCATGGGCAACGCCGGGCGCAACGGGGGCGAGTACTACACCCCGCGTCCGCTGATCCGCGCCATGATCCGGGTGACTGCGCCCAAGATTGGCGAGCGCATCTACGACGGCGCCTGTGGCTCGGCCGGCTTTTTGTGCGAAGCGCACGATTACCTCAGCAGCCAGCCCAACCTCTCGACCCGCGACCTCGAAACCCTGCAGACGCGCACCTTCTACGGCAAGGAAAAGAAGAGCCTTGCCTATGTCATCGCCATCATGAACCTGATCCTGCACGGCATCGAAGCGCCCAATATCCAGCACACCAACACCCTGGCCGAAAACCTCGCCGACGTGCAGGAGAAAGACCGCTTCGATGTGATCCTCGCCAACCCGCCCTTCGGCGGCAAAGAGCGGCCCGAAGTGCAGCAGAACTTCCCGATCCGCACCGGCGAAACCGCCTTCCTCTTCCTGCAGCACTTCATCAAGATGCTGCGCGCCGGTGGCCGTGCCGCCATCGTCATCAAGAACACCTTCCTCAGCAATTCCGATAACGCCTCGGTCAGCCTGCGCAAGCTGCTGCTGGAGTCCTGCAACCTGCACACGATCCTGGACTGCCCCGGTGGCACCTTTCAGGGGGCGGGGGTGAAGACCGTGGTGCTGTTCTTCGAGAAGGGTTCGCCCACCCGCAAGGTTTGGTATTACCAGCTCGACCCCGGCCGCAACATGGGCAAAACCAACCCGCTTAATGACGCCGATCTGGCCGAGTTCATCGAGCTGCAAAAGACCTATGCCGACTCGGCCAAGAGCTGGAGCCTGGACGCAGCCAGCATCGACGCAGCGAGCTATGACCTGTCGGTGAAGAACCCGAACGGTGGCGAGGCTGTGGTGCACCGCAGCCCGCAGGAGATCCTGGACGAGATCGCCGCGCTGGATGCCGAGAGCGCCGAGGTGCTGGCGAGCATCAGGGCGATGCTATGAACTACCTCATCGCCTACACAGATCCGTTCGCCCTGAGCTTGTCGAAGGGCAATTGGCAAGGAGGTCATTGATGGCGTTCTGGGTCTACATCCTCCGCTGTGCCGACGCTAGCTACTACACCGGCCACACAGACAACCTCGAACAACGCCTCGCCCAGCACCACGCAGGCGCGTTCGCAACTTGCTACACCTTCATGCGTCGACCGCTCACCTTGGTCTTCACCCAAGACTGGGCCATCCGCGAAGAAGCGCTCGCTGCCGAGCAACAAATAAAAGGCTGGAGCCGCAAAAAGAAGGAAGCCATGATGCAAGGCGATTGGGCCGAAGTGTCGCGCCTTGCACATTCAAAAACACCGCCTCCCTCAAACTGCGTTCGCCCTGAGCCTGTCGAAGGGCCAAAGCACGGTACATCCGTTCATGGTTCGACAAGCTCACCACGAACGGATGGGGAGGCGATGCTATGAAGGCGGGGTGGGAGACAGTCCGGCTCGCTGACGTCTGTACTTTCAGGCCGCCTAAATCAGAAGCCCGGAAAAGACTGGCAGAGACCGACATAGTGTCTTTCGCACCGATGGAAGATCTGGGCGTTGACCAGAAGTACTTTAAACCTTCAGGAGTCAGGCCGCTTGGCTCGGTTGCCGGCAGCTACACCTATTTTGCTGACGGTGACGTACTGCTCGCCAAAATCACGCCTTGTTTCGAGAATGGGAAGCTGGGCATCGCCCGTGATCTTGAAAACGGCATCGGATTTGGCTCTTCCGAATATTTCGTCATTCGCCCATCGAGCCGGGTAACGGCTGAGTACCTTTACTACTTCCTATCTCAACCGTCATTTCGTGAAGCAGGCGCACAGTCGATGACTGGCGCGGTGGGACATAAGCGAGTCGCCAAAGATTTTCTTGAAGAGCATGTTCTCCCGCTGCCTCCGCCCCCCGAACAACAACGCATCGTCGCCATCCTCGACGAAGCCTTTGCCGGCATCGCCACGGCCCGCGCCGCCGCCGAGCAAAACCGCCAAAACGCCCGCGCCCTCTTCGAAAGCCACCTCCAGTCCATCTTCAGCCAGCGAGGTGAGGGATGGGTGGATAAAACCCTTGGCGATGTTTGTGAGCTATTTCAAGGGCTTTGCATAAACGCGAAAACGAAACATCTACTTGTCGAGAGCAGCAACCTTCCTTTGTTGAGGATAAAAGATCTCCGTGATAACTCATCAGAACAATACGTGGCAGAAGCAGGTTGGCCTAAAAACGCATTTGTCACTGAATCAGAGATTATTTACACACGAACAGGTCAGATCGGTTTGGTTTTTCGGGGACGTAGGGGCGTTTTGCACAACAACTGCTTCAAAGTCACTCCTAGCAATGAGCTCAATGATGACTATCTATTTTGGTGGCTTCAAAGCCCCGCTTTCCGGGCACGGATAACAACGCTCGCATCAAAAGCGGCTCAACCAGACATCTCACACGCGCTTTTCAAGATTCAACCGATTTGTCTACCGCCAAGATCGTACCAAGATCAGGCGATACCGCTTATCAATCAAATTCGTGAAGAAACCCAGAACCTCGAAGCCCTCTATCAGCGCAAGCTCGACGCATTGGACGAGTTGAAGCAATCCCTGCTGCATCAGGCTTTCTCGGGTAAGCTGTAACGCATAGCACTGGAGATACACCATGATCCGCCTACGTATCAAAAACTTCGGCCCCATCGGCCCCGGCTTGTCGAGCAATGATGGCTGGATCGACTTCAAGCGGGTCACCGTTTTCATCGGCAACCAGGGGGCGGGAAAGAGCACGCTGGCCAAGCTGTTTTCCACTTTCTCCTGGATCGAGAAGGCGCTGGTGCGCGGCGACTATGGAAAGAAATGGTTTGAGCGCAAGGGCAAACTGAAAAATCAGTTCCTGCGTTATCACCGGCTGGAGAATTATCTGGAGACGAGTGGCCGTGGGAGCTCAGTAATCGAGTACGAAGGCGAGGCCTGCAGAATCTCGTATGCAGGCGGGCAATTGAGCATCACGGAAACTGGCCGTAAAAGCTATGCCTTACCACAGGTGATGTATGTGCCGGCCGAGCGCAATTTCATTTCGTATGTGCGGAACCCGAGAGAGTTGAAGCTCTCTTCCGAATCGCTGAAGGAATTCCTAACTGCCTTCGACGAAGCTAAAAAAAGTCTGCGCGGCGCCCTGAAGCTGCCAATCAACGATAGTGAAATCGAGTACGACAAGCTCAACGATGTACTCAACCTCAAGGGGCCAACTCACAAGGTGTGGCTGACGGATGCTTCCAGCGGCTTCCAGTCTTTTGTGCCGGTGTATCTGGTGAGCCGGCACCTTGCCCATCGTGTGCAGGAAGGGAGCGGTCAAGCGGACCAGCCAATGAGCGCGGACGAAATGGATCGTTTCAAGAAGGGCGTGGCGAGCATTTTTGCCAATGACTCCCTGACCGAATGGCAAAAGCAGGCGGCGATCTCGGTGTTGTCTGCGCGTTTTAACAAGAAAGCCTTCATCAACATCGTCGAGGAGCCGGAGCAGAACCTGTTCCCGTCATCGCAGTGGCACATCCTGAAAAGTTTGCTGGCCTTCAACAGCCTAGGGACGCATAACCGTCTGGTCTTAACCACGCACAGCCCCTATATCGTGAGTTTCCTGAGCCTGGCCATTCAGGGTAAACACCTGCAACAGCGGCTGATGGAGCACAAGCGCGAGGATTTGCTGTCCGCTCTATACGAGATCGTGCCCAAGGAAGCTTTGCTGCTGGCTGATGATGTGGCGATCTACCAGTGCAACGAGCGCGACGGCAGCGTTAGCGCATTGCCCTGTTTCGAGGGGATCCCTTCGGATCACAACCTGTTGAACGACTGGCTACGCACTGGCAACGAGTTGTTCGACCGGCTGCTGGAACTGGAGGAGGCGATCTGAAGATGGATTTCTTCAAGCCTCAATGTCAGAGCGGCCCCTTCAATCAGACACAGTTCGGGCTTTGTGACGACCAGAATGCGACTCGTGCTTATGTCGATATAGCCAATCCCGCTAAGTGGGTGGCGACCGTGGAGAATCCGTCACAAAAGGCGATCATCTTCACCGCGATCGACAAGTGCGTGATTCAAGATTGCGACGCACCCGGTCGAGGCCGCTGTGATGGCATGTTGACCACGGAAGATTTGTTATATCTGGTTGAATTGAAAGATCAGAAGGCCAACTGGCAACCTCATGCCATTCAGCAACTGGAGTCAACAATTCAGTTTCTCCGTGCTCACCATGATCTGACGCCCTTCCGCCACAAGAAGGCGTTTGCCTGCAACAAGCGACACAGGGCGTTTACGACTATCGACAACGAACTTCAACGTCGGTTTTTCCGGGAGTACGGCTTCCGGATCGATGTTCAGGCGACAGTGCTGGTGCTTCCTTGATGGAAGCAATGCGAGCTTTGTTCGGGCCGGGCAAACCACGGGGAGCGTTTCTTGATTGGGTTTTGATTGCCGAGTGATCTGATGGCCACCACCAAGTGGTTTAAGTAAATAAAATCAATATGTTGGGTTGTTTTTTGGCCTTAATTCTTTCTTGATTCAGTTTTGATTCGATGGCTTTTCAGGCGGTGAGACACAACATGAACGAAGCTGAAACCCGTGCTGAACACATCGACCCTGCGCTGGCCGCCGCTGGCTGGGGCGTGGTGGAGGGCAGCCGCGTCCGCCGCGAGTACCCAATCACGCTCGGTCGGCTGGAGGGGGCGGGCAAGCGCGGCAAGGCGCTCACTGCCGACTATGTGCTGGAGTACCGCAACACTAAGCTGGCCGTGGTCGAGGCCAAGGCCTGGGACAAGCCGCTGACGGAAGGACTGGGTCAGGCCAAGGATTACTCGCAGAAACTGTCGATTCGATACACCTATGCCACCAATGGCCAAGGTGTTTACGGCGCCGATATGCTGACCGGCACAGAAGGCGAGCTGCCGGCATTTCCTACGCCCGAGGCGCTGTGGCGGGCAACGTTCGCCGTTGAAAACGCCTGGCGTGATCGCTTTGCCGCCGTCCCCTTTGAAGACAAGGGCGGTTACTGGCGGGGCCGCTACTATCAGGATATCGCCATAGAACGGGTGCTGGCCGCGCTGGCGGAAGGGCGTGATCGCATCCTGCTGACGCTGGCAACCGGCACCGGCAAGACCTTCATTGCCTTTCAGTTGGCTTGGAAGCTGTTCCACAGCCGCTGGAACCTGACGGACTGGAGATCGGCCGCTACGCCCACTCGCCGGCCACGCATTCTGTTTCTGGCCGACCGCAACATTCTGGCGAATCAGGCGTTCAATTCGTTTTCGGCCTTTGCCGAAGATGCGCTGGTGCGTATCGCGCCGGACGACATCAAAAAGAAGGGCAAGGTGCCCAAGAACGGCAGCATCTTCTTCACCATCTTCCAGACCTTTATGAGCGGCCCGCCGAAAGACGGGCACCCTTCGCCTTACTTCGGCGAGTACCCAGCTGACTTTTTCGATTTCATCATTATCGATGAGTGCCACCGGGGTGGTGCCAATGACGAGAGCAACTGGCGCGGCATCCTCGACTACTTTGCCCCTGCCGTGCAGCTGGGCCTGACGGCCACCCCCAAGCGCAGGGACAACGCCGACACCTACGCCTACTTCGGCGAGCCAGTGTTCATCTATTCGCTGAAGGACGGCATTAACGACGGCTTCCTTACCCCCTTCCGCCTCAAGCAGATTGCCACCACGCTGGATGACTATGTGTTCACCTCGGACGATACCGTGGTGGAAGGCGAAATTGAGGCAGGCAAGCGCTACGAAGAGAAGGACTTCAACAAGATCATTGAGATCAAAGAGCGCGAGAAGAAGCGCGTCGAGATCTTTATGAACGCCATCGACCAGCGCGAGAAGACCATTGTGTTCTGCGCCACCCAGACCCATGCGTTGGCCGTGCGCGACTTGATCAACCAGGCCAAGAAAAGCAGCGACCCGAACTATTGCCAGCGCGTGACTGCCGAAGATGGCGGGTTGGGCGAGCAGTGGCTGCGCGACTTCCAGGACAACGAGAAGACCATCCCGACCATTCTCACCACGTCGCAGAAGCTTTCAACCGGGGTGGATGCGCGCAATGTGCGCAACATCGTGCTGATGCGGCCGGTGAATTCGATGATCGAATTCAAGCAGATCATCGGGCGTGGCACTCGGCTCTATGACGGCAAGGACTACTTCACGATCTACGACTTCGTGAAGGCCCATCACCACTTCAGTGATCCGGAGTGGGATGGCGAGCCGCTGGAGCCGGAGGTCTGTGGCCGTTGCCAAAAAACGCCCTGTGTGTGCATCAAGGAACCATCGCCGCCTTGTTATTTGTGCGGCAACAGCCCCTGCACCTGCCCCAAGGAGCCTTGCGCAGAATGCGGCCAGCGCCCCTGCGTGTGCCAGAAGAGAAAGAAAGCCAAGGTGAAGCTGGCAGACGGCAAAGAGCGCCAGATCCAGCACATGATGGCAACGAGCTTCTGGCACCCGGATGGCACGCCGATGTCTGCCGCGCAGTTCGTGACCGCGCTTTACGGCCAGCTGCCGGAGTTCTTCAAAGATGAAGACGAGCTGCGCGCAATCTGGAGCGCCCCAGGAACCCGCAAGCAGCTGCTCGCCGGGCTGGAAGAAAAGGGCTTCGGCCATGACCAGCTGGCTGAGATGCAGAAGATCATCGATGCCGAGGATAGCGACCTTTTCGACGTACTGGCGCACATCGCCTACGCCGAAGCACCACTGACCCGCGAAGAGCGTGCCGAACGGGCCAAAGCAGTGATCAGCACCGCGTACAGCAACAAGCAACAGGCCTTCCTGAGCTTCGTGCTGGCGCACTACGTGAGTGAGGGTGTGGAGGAGCTGGATGAAACCAAGCTCGGCCCACTGCTCAAACTCAAATACAGCGCGCTACCTGATGCCTTCGCCGACCTCGGCGCACCTGATGTGGTGCGCGGCACCTTTGTGGGTTTCCAGAAGTACCTGTATCAGGGGAGTGCGTGAGCCAGGACATCGATACCCAGTAAGGATGTGCAGTTTACGTAAGAATTAGCGGCAGGTATTTCAGGTCTGGCCTAACCACTGGCGTTATACGCCCCGCCATCGCGTAGCAATATGATCCCTATATCTACTGCTGTCTTGGCCGCCGTTTGATACCACTGCATTCAAGCTGCACAAATAGCGATGAGTTCGCCCAGTCAGAGCCTGCCTTCAGGAGCAATCCGGCGTATTTGGTGTGCGAATCTTGGTGGGTAGGAGATGGTGGCCCCTGTTGGGTTTGAACCAACGACCAAGCGATTATGAGTCGCCTGCTCTAACCACTGAGCTAAGGGGCCGAAGCGGATGCGGGCGCGATTATAGCGGGGCGCACTCGTCGCTAAAAGCCTTGATCTGGCAAGCTGTTGTTCTCGTCTCACCATTGGTCGTCACCAGGGGCGGTTGGTCGCCGCTGATGACCCTTGGTCGCAGCACCGGGATGGCAATGGTGGCCGCGATTAACCTGCAGTACCAATCGCGATGATGGAGTTAAATCATGAATACTTGGTTGTTGCTGCTGGTCAGAGTGGTGCTGATCGCCTTGGCTGCCGCTGCCCTGTCATTTGCCATCCTGCCCGGCAGCTATCTGTTTCATCTGCAGATCACCTTGGTCTATGTGGCCTGCTCGGTGATGGCGGGTCAGCTGCTGGGCTGGAACCGGCCAGACTTCGGCCTGTGGCGGTTGCTGCTGGTCTGTGTGGCTGCGGCGCTGGTCGGCGGCGCCTTTCTGAGCTGGCAGTTGGCGCGTCACGGCACCGAGGTCAGCCTGCCGATGCTGGTGGTGGCCTCGCTGATCGGCTGTGCGTTTTGCCTGTTTTTTCATGCACGCGACAGCCAGGTGCGGTTGCGGGCACAACTGGCAGAGCAGGCGCGGGTTACGGCTGAACAGCAGCGGCTGCTGGCGGAGAGTCAGTTACGGGCACTGCAGAGCCAGATTGAGCCCCATTTTCTGTTTAACACCTTGGCCAATCTGGGGGCGCTGATCGCCAGCGACAGCCAGCGGGCGACCGCCCTGCTTGAACTGCTGACCCGTCTGCTGCGCACCAGTCTGGTGGCCAGCCGCGACCCGCTCAGACCGCTGGCCGATGAGCTGACCCTGGTGGAAACCTATCTGGCGATCCAGCAGGTGCGTCTGGGTGAGCGCTTGCGCTATCGGCTGCTGTGTCAGCCCGATGTGGACCCGGCCACCCCCTTTCCGCCGTTGCTGCTGCAGCCCCTGGTGGAGAACGCGCTCAACCATGGCATTGAGGCCCTGCCGGCGGGGGGCGAGATCAGCGTGTCTGTCAGCCGCCGTGACGGCCAGCTGCTGCTCAGTGTCGAGGATAGCGGAGCCGGCTTTGGCCATAGCGACAGCGGCCATGGCGTTGGTCTGAGCAATGTCCGCCAGCGTCTGGCGGCGCTGTTTGGTGAACGGGGGCGCCTGACCCTCGGCGAGCGCCCCGAAGGCGGGGTAAGAGCCCAACTGGAGGTGCCATGCGCGCCCTGATCGTCGATGACGAACCACTGCTGCGTCACCATCTGGATCAGCGGCTGGCCGATCTGTGGCCGGAGCTGGAGGTGGTCGGCAAGGCCGGTGATGGTGACAGTGGCTGGCAGTTGCTTGAGGTGCTGCAGCCGGATCTGCTGTTTCTCGATATTCGCATGCCCGGCATGGATGGTTTGCAACTGGCGGCCCGCCTGCCGGCGTTGCCCCGGCCGCCGAAGCTGGTGTTTGTTACCGCCTTTGATGAGCATGCGGTGCGCGCCTTCGAACTGGCCGCTGCTGATTACCTGCTCAAGCCGGTGAGTGATGAGCGGCTACTGCAGACCCGGGCCCGGCTGCTGGCTGCAGCGCCATCCAGTACCCCTCCCGAACAACAGCAACTGGCGGCGTTGCTGGCGGCGCTGGGCCAACTGCCGGCGCCGGCGGTAGCGCCGTCATTGCGTTGGCTGCGGGTGGCCAAAGGAGAGGAGACCCTGCTGCTCGATGTGGCCGAGGTGAGCTACTTTCAGGCCGAGGACAAATACACCAGCGTTTACACCGCCAGCGGCTGTTTTCTGATGCGGTTGCCCCTCAAGGAGCTGCTGACGAAGCTGGACGCTTCTCTGTTCTGGCAGATCCACCGCAGCACCATCGTGCGGGTCGCGGCCATTCAGCGGGTCAGCCGGGATCTGGCTGGGCGGATGTTTGTTCATCTGCATCAGTCTGGGGTGAAGCTGGCAGTCAGCCGTGCCTGTCAGGGGTTGTTCAAGCAGATGTAAGGGTTGGCAGAATCCAGCAGCGCCTCCGGGCGCTGTTTTTGTTTGCGCTGCTGAGCCCGGCAGCTGCCGTTTATCGCCGCAGATGACCATTGGTCGCATCGGCCAGTTTCGCCAGCGCACGCTGGTCAGACTGCATCTGTGCCACAACCCAAGGAGGAGCACACGATGAAAATCCTGACCATGATGACCCTGTTGTCCCTGAGCAGTGCAGCGCTGGCGGTTGAGCCGCAGCAGGTCGATCTCTACCTCAAGGCCACTCGTGGCGAGGCAGGGGCTGCGGCCAACGCCTATGCCAGTCTCAGCCAGTCGCTGGCGAGCGCTGGCGCCGATCCGTTAACACTGGTCTATGCCGGTTCGGCTCGCACCCTGATGGGGCGTGAGGCGCGTGATCCGGCAACCGCCGGACGCTTTACCCAAGAGGGGCTGACCCTGATCCGCCAGGCGCTGGCGGCAACGGGTGACGAGCAGCTGGCGCGTCAGCATCAAGGGCTGCGCGAGGGTGATTACATTAACGCCATTGCCGCCGCCACTCTGACTTCGGTGCCTGAGTTTTTTGGCACTCACAGCCAGGGGTTGGCACTGTTCGAGAGCTTGCTGGCCGATCCTGGTTTTGTGGCCACGCCAGCCCCTGCCCGCGCCTGGGTTGTGCCTTTTGCGCTGACCGCCGCCCAGCAGCAGGGCCGTAGCGAACTGGTCGAACAGTGGAGCAAACTGCTGCTGAGCAGCGGCAACGACTAACTGCTGAGTCCCCATCAACAACAAAGCCCGCATCATGCGGGCTTTGTCATATCGGGCGGCGACCTGTTAGTCGTCGAGGAAGCTGCGCAGCACTTCCGAGCGCGACGGGTGACGCAGCTTGCGCAGCGCCTTGGCCTCAATCTGGCGGATACGTTCACGGGTGACATCGAACTGCTTGCCCACTTCCTCAAGGGTGTGGTCGGTGTTCATGTCGATGCCGAAACGCATGCGCAGTACTTTGGCTTCGCGGGCAGTGAGACCAGCCAGCACTTCACGGGTGGCAGCCTTGAGGCTCTCCATGGTGGCCGAATCGGCCGGCAGCTCCATGGTGTTGTCCTCAATGAAGTCGCCCAGATGCGAATCCTCGTCGTCACCGATCGGGGTTTCCATCGAAATTGGCTCTTTGGCGATCTTCAGCACCTTGCGGATCTTGTCCTCAGGCATCTGCATCCGTTCGGCCAACTCGTCCGGAGTCGGTTCACGGCCCATCTCCTGCAGCATCTGGCGGGAGATACGGTTGAGCTTGTTGATGGTCTCGATCATGTGCACCGGGATACGGATGGTGCGCGCCTGATCGGCGATCGAACGGGTAATCGCCTGACGGATCCACCAGGTGGCATAGGTCGAGAACTTGTAGCCGCGACGGTATTCGAACTTATCCACCGCCTTCATCAGGCCGATGTTGCCTTCCTGAATCAGGTCGAGGAATTGCAGGCCCCGGTTGGTGTATTTCTTGGCGATCGAGATCACCAGACGCAGGTTGGCCTCAACCATCTCCTTCTTGGCGCGGCGGGCTTTGGCCTCGCCCAGCGACATGCGGCGGTTGATGTCCTTGATGCGCGAGATCGGCAGACCGGTCTCTTCTTCAATGGTTTTGAGTTTGGCGACGCAGCGTTCCAGCTCTTCGCGGTGCTCGTCCATGCGCTTTGACCATTTCTTGCCGGCGGCGATCTGCTCGCCGATCCAGGCTGGACTGGTCTCTTTGCCAGCGAAGCACTGGGCGAAGGTCTTCTTCGGCATGTCACCACGCTCGATACAGACCTTCATGATGATGCGCTCCTGGGAACGCACCTTGTTCATCATCTCGCGCATCAGTTCGACCAGCTTGTCGAACTGCTTGGGCACCAGCCGGAACTGCTTAAAGAACTCGCCCAGCTCACTCACTGCCTGTTGGGTCAGCGGTGACTGGCGACCCTGGGCATTGATGGTGGCGCGGGCATGCTCATAACGTTCACGCAGGGCATCAAAGTTAGCCTTGGCCAGCTCAGGATCGATGCCGGTATCTTCGGCAGTATCTTCGCTGCTCTCGGCTTCTTCGTCGTCGCTACCGTCGTTGTCTTCGTCAGCCAGCGCTTCGCTCGACAGCTCAGAACCGACATGGGTGGCGGCAGGCGGTACGTCGACAGCGTTGGGATCGACAAAGGCACTGATGATCTCGGACAGGCGCATGTCGCCAGCCTGATAGCGATCAAACTGGTCGAGGATGTAGGAGATCGCTTCCGGGTATTCGGCGACCGACCCCTGAACTTCGTTGATCCCCTCTTCGATGCGCTTGGCAATGTCGATCTCACCTTCACGGGTGAGCAGTTCGACTGTGCCCATTTCACGCATGTACATGCGCACCGGATCGGTGGTCCGACCCAGTTCAGCGTCTACGGTGGACAGGGCCTGTACCGCAGCTTCGGCAACATCTTCATCGGTGGTGGCGTCGGCCAGCAGGATGGAGTCCGGATCCGGGGCTACCTCGAAGACCTGAATCCCCATGTCATTGATCATGGCGATGATGTCTTCGATCTGATCGGAGTCGACGATCTCCTGGGGCAGGTGATCATTGACCTCGGCAAAGGTCAGGAAGCCTTGCTCCTTGCCCTTGGCAATCAGGGCCTTGAGCTGCGACTGGGGGTTTTGCTCCATAAGACCTTAATTCCGCATGAAACGTGATACAGGCCGCGCAAGCGCGGGCGAAACGAAGCGCGGAAGTCTAGCACAAGCCAGAGGGGGACGCTAGCGCACAGCTCGGCGCTTGGTTTCTTCCAGCAGGGCAGACAGTTCGGCTTTGTCGTGATCATCCAGAGTGCCCTGACGGGCCTTGGCCAGCAGTGCCTCCTGCCGTTGCTCCAGATAAAAAGTAAGCAGCTTCTCCAGAGTGTCGATCAACACCTGCTGCAACTCCTCATCGCTGCCTGGCAGTGGCTGGGCGGCAAGCGTGGCCAGCGGCTTGTGGTGAGGGCTGTCGCGGAACTGCTCGAGCAGGCTGCCGGTGGTTAGCGGCTGCTGGCAGGCATAGTCGAGCAGCTGCTGCAACAGCTCGGCACCGGCCAGCTGGAGAGCGCGAAAGGCGCCGGTTGCCGCCAGTGCCGTGACCGTGGGCAGGCGGGCCAGTTCTGGTGCCTGGATCAGCAGGGTGATGGCGGTGCGCACCGGGGTCAGCCGCTTGTGGCCGCCGCTCTTGGGGCTTGGCGGTTTATTGCTGGTGGCGGCCTTGGGCAGCTGCTGAGCCGACAGGCCAACGCGGCTGGCCAGCTGATCGCGCATCAAGGTGCGCATGGCGCACTCCGGCATCTGATCCAGCAGCGGTTGGGCCAGCTGGACCAGCTTGGTCCGCCCTTCGGCGCTGGTGCCATCAACCTGGCGCCACAGGGCACTAAAGAAAAAGTCGGTCAACCCTTGGGCTTTGGCCAGCTCGGCATGAAAGGCGTCGGCGCCATCGCGTTTGACCAGCGAATCAGGATCATCGCCATCCGGCAGGAAGGCAAAACGCAGTTGCAGGCCGTCGCGCATGATCGGCATGGCGTTTTCCAGCGCTCGCCAGGCGGCGTCGCGGCCGGCGTTGTCACCGTCATAACAGAAGATGATGGTATCGGTGAGGCGTGACAGCAGCTGCAGCTGTTCGCGAGTGGTGGAGGTGCCGAGGGAGGCGACGGCGTTGTCCACCCCGTGCTGCGACAGGGCCACCACATCCATGTAGCCCTCAACCACGATCACCTGTTGTGGTTCCGGGTGCGCCTGTTTCAGCTGGTGCAGGCCGTAGAGCTCCAGCCCTTTGTGAAACAGTGGGGTTTCCGGCGAGTTGAGATATTTGGGGCCACTGTCGGCCGCCATCACCCGCCCGCCGAAGCCGCACACCTTGCCGCGTTTGTCGCGGATGGTGAACATCAGCCGGCCGCGGAAGCGGTCGTAGAGCTTGCCGTTGTCATTACGGGTCAGCATCCCCAACTGCACCAGCTGCTGGCGGGCGTCTTCGCTCTGGCCGAACACCTTGAGCAGGGCGTCCCATTCCGGCGGTGCGTAACCCAGCTCCCATTTCTTGGCGGTGGTGCCGTCGAGTCCGCGCTGTTTGAGATAGGCGATCACGGTTGGGTGGTCGGGGTGCTGACGCAGCTGCGCCTGATAGAAGCGGGCGATCGCCTCCATCAGGTTGTGGCCCTCCTTGCGCAGCTGGCGGTCGGCGCCACTGCTGACGGCGCTGCCGCCGCTGCTCTGTTCGCGCGGAACTTCCAGCCCCATCTGACCGGCTAGCTCCTCGACCGCGTCGACAAAGTCGAGGCGTTCGTAGTTCATCAGGAAGTCGAGGGCGTTGCCGTGGGCGCCGCAGCCAAAGCAGTGGTAGAACTGCTTTTCGCGGCTGACGGTGAAGGAGGGGGTCTTTTCGTTATGAAAGGGGCAGCAGGCGCTGTAGTTCTTGCCGGCCTTTTTCAGGCGCACGCGACCATCGATCAGGCTGACCAGATCAACCCGGGCAATCAGATCGTCGATGAATTCGCGAGGAATGCGTCCCGCCATCTGTTGCTCCCGCTCAGCTAGCCGCAATGCAAAAAGCCGTGAACAAGCACGGCTTTCTGACTGCGTTCACCACACCGTTGCCCGTTACTTAAGGCAACAGCGCACCTCTTAGTAGAGGCGGGTACGACGCATGTTTTCGCGCGACAGTTTCTTCAGGTGACGCTTTACAGCAGCTGCTTTCTTGCGCTTGCGTTCCCAAGTCGGCTTTTCATAGAACTCGCGGCTGCGTACTTCAGACAGCACACCAGCTTTTTCACAAGAACGCTTAAAGCGACGCAGTGCTACGTCGAAGGGCTCGTTGTCACGGACTTTCACTACAGGCATTTGCCACTCACCTCAGAGGTTTTCGGTCAACGGGTGCGGGCCATGCCGCACGGGTTCCAACAGGGTGCGTGATTGTAGTTCAGCCATCTGGCCAAAGTAAAGCCAGAAGATCGACGGATGATCGCAGTGGCGATCCTTTGATCTACGGTGATCGCCGTCGCCTCTACCCCTCACTTTCGGTAGAATCGGTGGCCAGACCAGCCGTGACGTCATGAGGGCAACAGATGGCCGTTGATCATCCAATGCAGGCGCAGCTTGAACGCTATCAGCAGGCAATTGCCGATGCCCTGGCCCTCGCCCAGGCCAGCGGTGCCTCGGCCGCTGAGGTGGCGGTCAGCCGCCAGTGCGGGCTGTCGGTCAGCTGCCGCAATGATGCCATTGAAACCCTGGAACACAACCATGATGGTGCTCTGGGCATCACTGTTTATATTGGCCAGCAGAAAGGCTCGGCCTCGACCAGTGAGCTGACCAGCGAAGCCTTGGCCGATACGGTGGCGGCAGCACTGCATATTGCCCGCCTGACCTCGGCTGACCCCTGCCATGGTCTGGCGGAGCGTCGTTTTCTGGCTCGCCAGCCGGCGGATCTGGATCTGTTCCAGCCGTGGGCGGTCAGCGTTGACGAGGCGATTGAGCTGACCCAGCGCTGCGAGCGCACGGCGTTGGCGGTGGACGGCCGCATCGTCAATTCCGAAGGGGCGACCTTCAGCAGCCATGATGGTTTGCGCGCCTATGGCAACTCCAATGGCTTCGTCGGGGGTTACCTGTCGTCGCGCCACAGCCTGAGTTGCAGCGTGATCAGCGAGCAGGACGGTGCGATGGAGCGCGATTACGGCTTTACCGTCGCCCGCGATCCGCGTGATCTGCTGTCGCCGGAGCGGGTAGGGCGTGATGCGGGCGAGCGCACCGTACGCCGCCTGGGCAGCCGCACGCTGGCTACCGGCAAACTGCCGGTGCTGTTTGCACCAGAGGTGGCGGTGGGGCTGTTTGGCCATCTGGCCCAAGCGATCAGCGGTGGTTCACTCTATCGCCAGAGCAGCTTTTTGACCGACAGTCTCGGCAAGACCATCTTTCCCCAGTTTTTCTCGATAGACGAGCGCCCCCATATCCACCGTGCGCTGGGCAGTGCTGCCTTCGACCACGAAGGGGTGGCGACCGTCGATCGCATGCTGGTGGAGAATGGCGAACTGCTCTCCTACCTGCTCAACAGTTATGCCGCCCGCCGTCTGAAGATGGAGCCGACCGGCCATGCCGGGGGCATTCACAACTGGTATGTCTCGACCACCGGCGAGAGTCAGCGCGAACTGCTCAAACGCATGGGCACCGGGGTACTGGTGACCGAGGTGATGGGGCAGGGGGTGAATATCGTCACCGGCGATTACTCGCGCGGGGCGGCTGGCTTCTATGTCGAGAACGGCGAGATCCAGTATCCGGTCAGCGAGATCACCATTGCTGGCAATCTGCGTGATATCTACCGGCGCATTGTGGCGGTGGGTGGCGATCGCGATCCGCGCTACACCATCCACACCGGTTCCGTGCTGGTGGATGGCCTGACCATCGCCGGCAGTTAAGCGCTAGACCAGCAGCAGCGTTGCCGTTCCGAGAAAGGCCACCAGCCCGACCACGTCGGTGATGGTGGTTAGCACCACCCCGCCAGCAAGGGCGGGGTCGATATTGAAGCGCTTCATCACCAGCGGGATCATCACCCCCGACACGCCAGCGACCAGCAGGTTCATGAACATGGCGAAGGCGATGATCACCCCCAGCAGCCAGTCCTGCTTCCACACCGCCACCACCACGGCGATAAATACCGCCCACATCAGGCCGTTGAGCAGCCCGACCAGCGCCTCCTTGCCGATCAGCCAGCGGGCGTTGGCGTCGCCGACGTGACCAAGGGCGATACCGCGGATCACCAGGGTCAGGGTCTGGTTGCCGGCGATGCCGCCCATTGACGGCACGATGGTCATCAACACCGCGACCGTGGCCAGCTTTTCCAGCACCCCTTCAAACAGGTTGGAGACGGCGGCGGCGAGAATGGCGGTGGCCAGGTTGATCCCCAGCCAGACGGCGCGGCGCCGGGTTGATTTAAGCACCGGGGCGAAGGTGTCCTCTTCGTCGTCGAGACCGGCCATGCTCATCATCGAGTGTTCGGCGTCTTCGCGGATCACATCCACCACGTCATCGATGGTGATACGGCCCAGCAGTTTGCCGTCGTCCGAGACCACCGGTGCCGAGATCCAGTTGCGCCGCTCGAACAGCTGGGCGACCTCTGACTGATCCATCTCTGGAGCGATGCCCTCATGATACGGACTCATGATGTCGCCAACGCTGCTGGCCGGATTAACGGTGAGCAGGGTGATCAGTTTGACCTCGCCCACCAGCCGGTCGTCGTGGTCGACCACATAGAGCGCGTCGGTGGCTTCCGGCAGTTCACCGCGCATGCGCAGATAGCGCAGCACCACGTCCACCGTCACATCGGCACGCAGGGTGACGGTGTCGGTGCTCATCAGGGTGCCGGCGCTGTATTCCGGCCAAGAGAGGGCCTGTTGCACCCGCTGCCGATCCTGATGGTCCATCGATTCCAGCACTTCGTCATAGACCCGGTCCGGCAGGCCGCGCAGCACGTAGGCCAGATCGTCGGTGTCCATCCCTTCGGTGGCCGCCGCCACCAGCTCCGGGTCAAGCAGCTTGAGCAGGCTGTCCTTCACATCCTCAGACAGCTCTTCGAGGATGTCGCCGTAGAGATCGGGGTCAACCAGCTGCCACAGCACGGTACGGGCTTTGGGCGGCGAGGATTCGAGCAGCAGGGCGAGGTCAGCGGGGCGCATGGCGCCGAGCATACGGCGCACATGGACAAACATGCCGCCATCAAGGGCGCGGCGGATCTCCTGCAGATGTTGCAGGGCCTGTTCCTGGTCGATGCGTTCCGCCATTACAGGTCTCCGCCGTTATACCATGGCGGCAAGTGTACCGGATGGCCCCCGCAGGCCGCCAGCAACCAGAGCCAGCGTATTGATTGGAAAGGTTATTCCGTTTCGTCGAAGCGGGCGTCAATGAGCTGCTCGACGGCGCTCATGGCGGCATCGGCATCGGGGCCCTCGGCGACTACGCGGATGGTCTGGCCCTGACAGGTTTCCAGCAGCAGCAGCCCCATCACCGAGCCGGCGTCGGCGCGCTTGCCGTTGTGTTCGATGGTCACCTGAGCGTTAAAGCGATTGACCAGCATCACCAGCTTGGTCGCCGCACGGGCGTGCAGGCCAAGCTTGTTGCGGATCTGCAGCATCTTGTCACACAGCTCAGCCATGGCTCTCTCCGGTCGGCATGTCGCGATGGCGCACCTGGATCGGTCGCCCAACGTCGCCGAACTGGGCGGCCAATGCTTCGACAATGAACACCGAGCGATGCTGGCCGCCGGTACAACCGACCGCAATGGTCAGGTAGCGGCGGTTGCTCTTTTCGATCAACGGCAGCCAAGTCATGATCAGGTTGCTGATCTGCCAGATGAACTTGTTAACCTCGGGAAACTGGCTGAAGAACTGCTGCACCGCCAGATCGCGGCCGGTGAGCGCTCGCAGTTCCCGCCGCCAGTAGGGGTTGGGCAGGAATCGGGCATCGAGCACGAAGTCGGCGTCTTGTGGCAGGCCATTCTTGAAGCCGAAGGATTCCAGCACCACCAGCATCTGCTGCAACGGGTTACCGGTCACCCGCTCCTGCACCAGCATCGCCAGCTGATGCAGCGACAGATTGGTCGAATCGATCAGCAGGTCGGCCCGCTCTTTCAGCCCTGACAGCAGGTTGGCTTCAAAAGCCATCGCCTCCGGCAGCGGCAGGCTTTGGCGCGACAGCGGGTGTGCGCGCCGGGTTTCGGCAAAGCGGCGGATCAGGACATCATCTTTGGCGTCGAGATAGATGATGGTCAAGCGGGTCTGTTCGCGCAGGCTGGTCAGCACCGGTGACAGCTCGGTATCTGCCGACAGGTTGCGAGCATCAATGCTCACCGCCACCTTGTTGAAGCTACCGCGCAGCCGCTCTACCAGTTGCGTCACCATGGCTACCGGCAGATTATCGACGCAGTAAAAGCCGAGATCTTCGAGGGCGCGCAAGGCCACTGTTTTGCCGGATCCCGAGCGGCCGCTGACGATCATCAATTCCATAGGGATGAACCTGCCTTTCGTCAGCTGGTCATGATCTGGTACAGCTCGTCATCACTGGTGGCGCTGCGCAGCTGTTTGACCGTGGCCCGGTCATTGAGTTTCTCGGCCACCATGGCGAGCGTTTTGAGATGTTGTTCGCAGCGGTCCCCAGGGACCATCAGGGCAAACAGCAGATCGATGGGGCGATTGTCGATGGCGTCGAAGGCCACGGGTTCGGCGCACTGCAAAAACACCGCAACCACCTTGTCGGTGCCCGAGAGGCGACCGTGGGGAATGGCGATGCCGTTGCCGATGCCGGTGGAGCCCAGTTTTTCACGCGCCAGCAGACTGTCGAAGATCTCCTTGGCGGAGAGCCCCGGCAGCTGCTGGACGGCGAGTTCACTGACAACTTCGAACAACCGTTTCTTGCTGTTGCAGCGGACTGAACTTTTGGTGCAGTCCGGCGACAGAAACGAGGCGATGTTCATGGGTTAGTGGGCTTTGAGCTTTTCTTTGTGCTTCTTGACCTGACGGTCGAGCTTGTCGACCAAGGCGTCGATGGCCGCATACATATCTTCGTGTTCAGAGTTGGCGAAGATCTCGCCACCGTTGACATGCAGGGTGGCTTCGGCGATTTGAGCGAGCTTTTCCACGTTCAGGATGACGTGCACATTGCTGATGTGGCCAAAGTGACGCTCCAAACGTTCGAATTTGCTGACGACATAGTCGCGCAGTGCATCGGTCACTTCCACATGATGGCCGGTCAGATTGATTTGCATAGACCTTTTCCTTCTTGCTCGCGCCTGCCGAGTTAGAACAGGCTCTTTCGCTGATTGGACGGAGGAATCGCCAATGCCTCACGGTACTTGGCAATAGTCCGTCGCGCCACTTGAATACCCTGTTCCGCCAGCATGTCGGCAATCTGATTGTCCGACAGCGGCTTGGCCGGGTTTTCAGCCGCCACCAACTTCTTGATGAAAGCACGGATTGCGGTCGAGGAACACTCGCCACCGCTGTCAGTGCTCACATGACTGGAAAAAAAGTATTTCAGTTCGAAGATGCCACGCGGGGTGTGCATGTATTTTTGGGTGGTGACGCGGCTGATGGTGGACTCGTGCATCTCCACCGCTTCGGCCACATCATTGAGCACCATCGGCTTCATCGCCTCTTCACCATGCTCGAAAAAGTCGCGCTGATACTGAACGATGCAGTTTGCCACTTTGAGCAGGGTGTCGTTGCGGCTCTCCAGGCTCTTCAGGAACCACTTGGCTTCCTGCAGGTGGGAGCGGATGAACTGGGCATCGGAGCGGTTGCGGGCGTTGCGTGACATGGCCGCATACTGCTGGTTGATGCGAAGCCGAGGGGTTGACTCGGGGTTGAGCTCAACCACCCACTTGCCGTTCTTCTTGAACACCGCGACGTCAGGCACGACGTAGCTGTCATCACTTTGGGTAATGGCACTGCCGGGGCGCGGATTAAGGCTCTGCACCAGACGCAGCACTTCGCGCAGTTCATCTTCCGTCAGCCGGCTTTTGCGCATCAGGGTGCGATAGTCGCGGCTGCCGAGCAGGTCGATATGTTCGGCCAGCACCATGCGCGCTTCGGCCAGGAACGGGGTGTCGGGGGCGAACTGGCGCAGCTGCACCAGCAGGCACTCCTGCAGCGAGCGTGAGGCGACGCCGATCGGGTCAAACAGCTGGATGCGCTTAAGTACCGCTTCCACCTCGTCAGCTTCGATCTCCTCATCGCCCATGGCGGTGAGGATCTCTTCGACATCGATGGTGAGAAAGCCGGAGTCATCGATGGCATCGATGATGGCGGTAGCGATGGCCAAGTCAGTGTCACTGAACGGCGTCAGGCGCATCTGCCACAGCAGGTAATCCTGCAGGCTCTCTGAGGTTTCACCCTGATAGATCTGGTCCATGTCGTCGCCGTTACCGCTGCCTTTAGGGGCGGCCGACATCATCTCGTCCCAGCCCATGTCCATCGGCAGGTCGTCGCTGAGCTGGTCGCGGTTCAGCGCGTCGCCAGCATCCATGGTGCTGTCGTGTTCGTAGCTGTCGCCAAAGTCGCTGTCGCCACCGGCATCGTCACCATCGCCAAGGCTGTTGCTACCGTTGTGGTCATTATTGGGGCGCTCGAGCTGGGAGCCGGTCGGCTCGTCCTCCACCTCTAGCAGCGGGTTGGCGTCCAGTGCCTCCTGAATCTCTTGTTGCAGCTCCAGTGTCGATAATTGCAACAGGCGGATCGCCTGCTGTAATTGCGGGGTCATGGTGAGCTGCTGACTGATGCGGAGTTGTAACGACGGTTTCATGCCAAGTATCGGAGCATCCGGTGGTCTGTGCCTAGAATCTGTGCGGGCCATGACATTGGCCTCTACCCGGATAGTACCCGAGCTGCCCTAAGGAAACTATAGCCGGAATTGCTCGCCGAGATAGACGTCGCGCACCCTCTGGTTGTCGAGAATGGCGGCAGGCGCGCCTTCGGCGATCACCTCGCCATGGCTGACAATGCAGGCCCGCTGACAGACCGCCAGGGTTTCACGCACGTTATGGTCGGTGATCAGTACGCCGAGGCCGCGCTCACGCAACTGGTTGATGATCTTCTTGATGTCGTTGACCGAAATGGGATCGACGCCGGCGAAGGGCTCATCGAGCAGAATAAAACGCGGTTCAGCAGCCAGTGCCCGGGCGATCTCGGCGCGCCGCCGCTCGCCACCTGACAGGGCCATCCCTAGCGAGTTGCGGATATGGCTGATGTGGAACTCTTCGAGCAGGGCTTCGAGCTGCTCCTCACGCTGGTTGCGGTTGAGTTGCGGGCGCAGTTCCAGCACTGCGCGGATGTTCTCGGCCACCGTCAGGCGGCGGAAGATTGAGGCTTCCTGCGGCAGGTAGCCGAGCCCCTTGCGGGCGCGAAGATGCATCGGGTCATGGCTGAGATCCTGATCGTCGAGCAGCACTCGGCCGCGATCCGCAGGTACCAGTCCGACCACCATGTAGAAGGTGGTGGTCTTGCCGGCGCCATTGGGGCCAAGCAGGCCAACCACCTCACCGGTGTTAACTGACAGCGATACGTCACGCACCACCTGACGGCCCTTGTAGCTTTTGGCCAGCTGCTGAACGGCGAGGCAACTCATGGCGTTGGCTGCTCTGTCGGCGCGCTGTTGTTGCTGGGCGATTGTTCGTCCGCGCCAGCATCATCACGCAGCTTGTCCAGTTGCTGTGGGGTAAACACCGCAGTGACCCGTTTGCTGCCATCGCCACCGGCGGATTCGGCCGACAGCCGGCCTTCGGCCAGGTTGTAACGCATGGTGTCGCCCTTGACCATGCTGTCCTGCTGCTTGAGCTGGGCATTCCCGCTGAGGGTCAGGGTGCGGCTATCGAGCTCATAGCGCACCTGCTCGGCGCTGGCCTCCAGTGGCCGGCCATCATCCAGTTTCTGCCGCAGTTCCACTGGCTTGCCGGTAGCGATCAGCACCTCTTTGCCCTTGCCCCGGCTCTGATCGATGCGCAGCGCGGCGGCGCGGATCTCCAGTGTGCCTTGGCGCACCACCACATTACCTTCAAACAGCACGACCCCTTTGTCGATGTCGATGCTCTGACGGGCAGCATCAACCAGGATCTGCTGATCGAGGTCGGTGCGGGCGGCCAGTGCTGGCGCTGAACTCAGCGCCAGTAGCAGGGGAAGCAGGGGGAAAGGGTTAGCGCGGAGGGTCATAGATGGTTCGAACCTGATGCTTGATCACGATGCGTTCGGCGTTGAGGTCGGCGTCGAGACCCTTGCCACGCATGATGAGCTGATTGTTGCGAATGGTCACCGCGTCGTCAGTGACCGCCCGATTGTTGGCCAGATCAACGTCTAAAGTGGCGGTTTCCACCGTGGTTTGCGGGCGATTGTGCGCAGCTTGGGCGGTAATGACAACGTCCTTGCTCAGCAACAGCTGATCGCTGCCGACCAGTTCGCCTTCAATGGCTTGTCCCTGCCATTGCCGGTTGGGGCTACTGCTGGCAAAGCGTGGCTGGTCGAGCAGGGTGCGGCCGCTGCTACGGTAATGGGCCACCCGGTTGGCATCCAGGCGTAGCTGCGGCTCGCCATCCTCACCAAAACGGCGGATCACAATCTGGCTGGCGGCGTAGGCCGGGATTTCGGCCACAGCTGTACCCGTGCCATCGCTGCGGCGCGCTTGTGGCGGCCAGTGCAGCAACAGCAGCGCCAGCGAAAAAAACAGCAGGGCGAACAGCAGGCCGCGGTTCAAATACTCTTTCCTTCAGTCGTTTCCAACGTGCCTTGAGCAAACATGATCAGATCGCAGATCTCGCGCACGGCGCCAAAGCCGCCGCGACTGTAACTGATGTAATCGGCCCGTTGGCGTAGTAGCGGGTGGCCGTCGGCGACGCTGACGGCCAGCCCCACCCGCGCCATCACCGGCCAGTCGATCAGATCATCACCGATATAGGCGCAGGCTTCGGCGCTCAGGCCGGTGGCGGCCAGCAGCAGATCGAGCGCGCCGCTTTTGTCGTGCACCCCTTGCTGGACATGAGCGACGCCGAGGGCGGCCATGCGCTGGCTGACGATGCGCGATTCGCGGCCGGTGATCACCGCCACCGCCACCCCGGTGGCCTGCAACGCCTTGACGCCGTATCCGTCGCGGGTGTGGAACGCCTTGAGCTCTTCACCGTCGTTGCCGAGGTAGATGCGACCATCGGAGAAGACGCCGTCAACATCGCAGATCAGTAGCCTGGTGTGCTGGGCCTGCTGCAGTATGGCGGGGCTGACTTCACCGTACGGAAAGCCATTTGTAACAGTCTGTGGGTGCATGCGAACGTCATTAAAGGCCGCCGAAGCTGCGGCCATAAGGGTTGTGCTGCTGCTCATTGTGGGCACAATCGCCGACCTTGCCAACCATGACGGCGGCACGGGCCAGATCCGTGATTGAGCCCACATCCCGCTCAGCGCTACAATTGCCCCCCATTTGATCCCGCAGCCCTCTGAATTTGGCAAGGAGCCCATGTCCAACGAGCCGATCGTCGCCATCTCCAATCTCACCTTTCGCCGCGGCGAACGGGTGATCTTCCGTGATCTCAGTCTGACCATTCCGCGCGGCAAGGTGGTGGCGATTATGGGCCCCAGTGGCATCGGCAAGACCACCCTGCTGCGCCTGATCGGTGGCCAGCTGCGCGCTGAGCGCGGGGTGGTGGCTTTCAATGGTGAAGATGTCGGGCAGATGAGCCGTTCGCGGCTGTTTGAGGTGCGCAAGCAGATGGGCATGCTATTTCAGAGCGGCGCCCTGTTCACCGATATGACCATTTTTGACAACGTCGCCCTGCCGCTGCGTGAGCACACCAATCTGCCTGAGCCGCTGCTGCGGGCGTTGGTGCTGATGAAACTGGAGTCTGTGGGGTTACGTGGCGCCTGCGAGCTGATGCCGGCCGAACTTTCCGGTGGCATGGCCCGCCGTGCGGCGCTGGCCCGCACTCTGGCGCTGGACCCGGCGCTGATCATGTATGACGAGCCCTTCACGGGTCAGGATCCGATCACTCTCGGCGTGCTGGCCAAGCTGATCCGAGAACTGAATGATGCGCTGGGGATGACCTCGATTGTGGTGTCCCACGATGTGCATGAGGTGATGGCTATCGCCGATTATGTCTATCTGATCGCCGATCAGCAGATCATCGGCGAAGGCCAGCCCCAGGCGCTGCGCGATTCAACGTCACCGCTGGTGAACCAGTTTATGCTCGGCCAGCCTGATGGCCCGGTGCCCTTCCACTATCCGGCCCGTCCCTTTGCAGAGGATCTGGCTCAGCTTGGAGGTGCCCGTGGTTGAGTTTCTGGCCCGTAATGGTCGCGCCACCCTGAACCATCTGGCCGAAGCAGGCCGGGCCGGCACTCTGCTGTTTCGGGTGATCTTGGGTGGTTATCGCCTGCGCCGTGACTGGTCGCTGCTGCTCAAACAGTTATATATGGTTGGCGTGCTGAGTGTCGCCATCATTGTTGTCTCCGGCCTGTTTATCGGCATGGTGCTCGCTTTGCAGGGCTACAACGTACTAGTGGATTATGGTGCTGAAGAGAGCCTCGGCCCGCTGGTGGCACTGAGCCTGCTGCGTGAGCTTGGGCCGGTGGTGACCGCCTTGCTGTTTGCCGGGCGGGCCGGTTCGTCGCTAACTGCCGAGATTGGCCTGATGAAGGCGACAGAGCAGCTGTCGAGCCTGGAGATGATGGCGGTTGATCCGCTCAAACGGGTGATTGCTCCGCGTTTCTGGGCGGGTGTCATCTGTATGCCGCTGCTGGCCCTGATGTTCAATGCCGTCGGCATCCTCGGTGGTTTTTTGGTAGGCGTCGAATGGCTGGGGGTGGACCAGGGCAGTTACTGGTCAATCATGCAGGCAGCCGTTGACTGGCAGGATGATCTGCTGAATGGCGTGATTAAGAGTGTGGTGTTTGCTCTGGTGGTCACCTGGATCGCGGTGTTCAAAGGCTTTGATGCGGTGCCGACGGCCGAAGGGGTGAGCCGGGCGACCACTGAGACTGTCGTACATTCCTCACTGGCGGTGCTGGCACTGGATTTCGTGCTCACCGCCGTCATGTTTGGCTAATTGCAGGATTCAAGAAAGTTACCGATGGAAAAACGCAAAATCGAAGTGCTGGTCGGGTTGTTCATCGTTGGCGCACTGGCCGCGCTGCTGTTGCTGGCGTTGCGGGTGGTCGGTGACAACATGCTCGATGGCGGCAATAGTTACCGGCTGCAGGCCCGTTTTGACAACATTGGTGGCCTCAAGGAGCGGGCGCCGGTGAAGATTGGCGGGGTCGTCGTAGGACGGGTTGACAACATTGTGCTGGATGGCCAGAGCTGGGTGCCGGTGGTAGAGATGGTCATTGACAGCCGCTACAGTGGCCTTTCTGAGCACTCGTCGGCGGCGGTGCTCACCTCTGGGCTACTGGGTGAGCAGTACGTGGGCATTACCCCCGGTTTCATCGACGAGGAGGAGGGCACCGCCCTGCTCAAGGATGGTGGCAGCATCCGCGACACCAAGTCGGCGCTGGTGTTTGAGAACCTGATCTCCCAGTTCCTCTATAACCAGGACAACAAGTGATGCGCATATTTTCAGCCCTGTTTGCCTTGCTGCTGGCCATGGCCCTGCCGGTCCAGGCTGCCGATGAACCACTGGTATTAGTCACAGAGGTGGCTGGTACCACCTTCGACCGGATTCGCGCCGAGGAGCCGCAATGGCGAGCCAACCCCGAGGTGCTGAGAGCTCTGGTAGAGGATGAACTGTTACCCTATGTCGATGTGCGCTATGCCGCCTTCAAAGTGATGGGGACATCATTGCCGCAGATCAGCAAGGAGCAGCGTGATGCCTTTGTCGATGCGTTTAGAGGTCATTTGGTGGCGACCTACGCCAGCCTGTTTACCAAGTATCGCGGCCAGCAGGCAACCTTCCCTGCCAACCAGCCGCCGGCCGATGGCGATATGGCGACCATTCGCGTGGTTGTCACTGAACCGGGCAAACCCAACATCAATCTGGAGTTTCGCCTGCGGCGCAATAGCCGCACGGGCGAATGGCGGGCGTTTGATATGGTGGCGGAAGGGGTGAGCATGCTCTCGGGCAAAGAGGCTGAGCTGGGCGGGTTGATCCGCCAAAAGGGGATCGAAGAGGTGACCCGCCAGCTTGATGCCCAGAACAAGCAAAAGATCGCCTTGGACGCTGAGGTGGCAGCACCGTGAGCGGCGAACTGGCGATCCGCGAGCTTTGTGCCGACTGTTTCGAGTTGAGTGGCGAGCTGACCCGCGATACCGTGCCGGCCCTGTGGCAGGAGCGTCATCGCATCTGCTGCGGTGACAGCAAGGTTGCCATCAGCCTGCGCCAGTTAGGCCGGGTTGACACTGCTGGGCTGGCTTTTTTGGTGGCTTTGCGTGCTGCCCATGCGCAAAGTGGCCGTGATCTGCTATTTACCGAGGCGCCGCAGCAGTTGATGCGGCTGGTGGCCGCCAGCGGCTTGGTTGATGCCCTGCCGATAACGGGCGAGTGAGAAAGCTATGGAACTTAATACGATCAAGACCCTGCTCGAGCCGGTCTTTGCTGGTGGCGAGGTGCATGTCAACGGTGATGGCTACCATGTTCAGGTGATTGTGGTCAGCGACCAGTTTGATGGTCAGCGATCAGTGAAACGGCAGCAGCTGGTCTATGCCCCGCTCAATGCCGCCATCAGCTCGGGGGAGCTGCATGCGCTGTCGATAAAAGCCTTTACCCCCGCCGAATGGCAGCGTGAACGCAAGCTGCTGATGCCGTCCTGAGGAGTTGTGGTGGACAAGTTACGTATTCAAGGCAACGGGCCGCTGGTTGGCGACGTGGTGATCTCCGGCGCCAAAAACGCCGCTCTGCCGATTTTGGCCGCGACCCTGTTGTGTGCCGAGCCGATCCGCATTAGCAATGTGCCGCGGCTTAAGGATGTGGCCACTACCTTGTCGTTGCTGCGCCAGATGGGGGCCGAGGCGGACTGGTCAGGTGACCATGACGTGGTGGTGAATGCTGGCCCGGTCAACTCGCAGGAAGCGCCCTACGAGTTGGTCAAAACCATGCGCGCCTCGATTCTGGTGCTCGGCCCACTGGCTGCCCGTTTCGGTAAAGCGCGCGTGTCGCTGCCGGGTGGTTGTGCCATAGGTGCACGGCCGGTCAACCTGCATATCCATGGCCTGGAGCTGATGGGGGCCAAGGTTGATGTGCGCAATGGCTACATCGAAGCCGAAGTGCCGGGCGGCCGCCTCAAAGGTGCCACCATCTTTATGGACATGGTCAGCGTCACCGGCACCGAGAATCTGATGGCCGCGGCAGCTCTTGCCGATGGCACCACCGTCATTGAAAACGCGGCGCGTGAACCGGAAGTGGTGGATCTGGCCAATTTTCTCAATGCCCTTGGGGCCCGCATCGAAGGTGCCGGTAGCGACCGTGTGGTGATCCATGGCGTGCCGGCCCTGCACGGTGGCAGCTATCAGGTCTTGCCGGATCGCATCGAAACCGGCACCTTTTTGGTGGGTGCCGCCATTACTGGCGGTCACATCGTCTGCCGTAACACCTCGTCCCATCTGCTGGAAGCGGTGATCGCCAAGCTGGAGGAGGCCGGTGCCGCCATCAGCAGCGGCGATGGCTACATTGAACTGGACATGCGTGGCCGTACCCTCAAGTCGGTCAATATCAAGACTGCCCCCCACCCAGCTTTTCCTACCGATATGCAGGCTCAATTCATGGTCCTCAATGTGGTGGCTGAGGGCAGTGGCACCGTCACCGAGACCATCTTCGAGAACCGCTTTATGCATGTGCCGGAGTTGCAGCGCATGGGGGCCAACATCGAGCTGCAGGGCAATACCGCTATCTGCCTGCCCAGCCCACCGTTGACCGGTGCCCAGGTGATGGCCACCGATCTGCGTGCCTCGGCGTCGCTGGTACTGGCAGGTCTGGTGGCGGGTGGCGAGACGGTGGTAGATCGTATCTACCATTTGGATCGTGGCTACGAGCACATTGAGCACAAGCTGTCGGCACTGGGCGCTCGTATTGAACGGGTTCGCGGCTAACCAAAACGCTTGCGGACTGTGGCTTGTGCACCGCCCGGCTGTGCCACTCATGGCGTCAGCGGGCGACCGGTTGCGGCGGTTCGCCAATGGTAACCGCCTGCTGCAGTCGCTGGCTGCGGCGATAGATGGTCAGAGTAACAGTGGCGCCGGGCGCGGTTTCGGCAATCAGATCCAGTGCTTGATGAACGCTGTCGATGGTCTCGCCATCGATGGCAACAATGATGTCTCCTTGCAGCAATCCAGCCCCCTGCGCCGGCCCTTGCGGGTCAAGGCTGGTGATCACCACTCCTTGGCTGCTACCCAGCTGCATCTGACGGGCGACCGCCGGATTGAGCTGGCCACCGTTGATGCCTAGATAACCTCGCACTACCCGGCCGTGGGCGATCAGCTTGGTCATGATCTTGTGAGCCAAGGGGTAGGGGATGGCGAAGCCGATCCCTTGGCTATCGACATTAACGCCACTGTGAAAAGCGATGGTGTTGATGCCGACCAGTTCGCCCCGGCTGTTGATCAAGGCGCCACCGGAGTTACCGGCGTTGATCGCCGCATCGGTCTGCAGGTAATCCTGGTAACTGGTGGAAGCCATGCCGATGCGACCGAGGGCACTGATGATCCCTTGGGTGATGGTCTGACCAAGGTTGTAAGGGTTGCCAATGGCCAACACGATGTCGCCGACCCGAGACACTAGTTCCGGGTTCTGAGGGATCACCGGCAGGTTGTCGGCCTCAATGTTGAGCACCGCCAGATCGGTGTAAGGATCGCTGCCGACCAGCGAGGCGGCGAATACTCGCCCATCCTGGAGCGCCACCAGTACCTGATCTGCACCGGCAATGACGTGATAGTTGGTTAGCACGTGGCCAAGGGCGGTCATGATCACCCCTGAGCCGAGGGTCTGGCCGCTGCCACTTTCCCCCGGCAGGTTGCGAGTGTAGACATTGACTACCGCCGGCGCGGCGCGGCGCACGGCGATGCCGTAACCCTGCACCGGCTCTTCACGCCAGGCTCGCAGTTCTTCTAGCAGTGAACCGCCGTGACGCAGTTGCGGGAATAGCAGCAGCAACACAGCCGCCATCACCACCCCCAGCAGCAAGCTGCTGGCGACAAAGCGAGCCAGAGGTAAAAACAGGGGACGCACCGGTCAGACTCCGTGACGGCGGCGGTAAGTGATGGCCGCAGCATAGCACTGCCAAGGGCGGCCACCAACGCACCGCCAGCCGAGGCTGGCGGTGCGTGGTGCAAGGCGGGATTAACGCAGGATCAGATAGAAGCTCTGGCCATCACGCAGGATGTTGAGCGCCAGTACTCTTGGTTTTTTCTCCAGCAAGGCGCGCAGTTCCTTGAGCGACTTAATCCGCAGGTTGTTGGCACCGATGATCTGATCGCCTTCACGCAGACCGAGTTGGGCTGCGGGTGAACGCAGAGCCACTTGATCGACACGAATACCGCTGCCGTCGTTGTCACTCAGGGTGGCGCCACTCAAACGTGGGTGGATGTTCTGGGCGTTGGCAGCCTGTTCGTTACCCTCGGTCAGTTTAACGTCGAAGCTCTGGCGTTTGCCTTCGCGGATTACTTCGACTTTGACGGTCCGACCTGCTCCAGTTGTGGCGATTAGGGCGCGCAACTCACCAAAGGACTTGATTGCTTTGCCATCGACGGCAACGATGATGTCGCCTGCTTTCAGGCCGGCTTTGTCGGCAGACGAGCCGGGCATCACCTGACTGATGAATGCGCCATGTTTGGTTTTGTGGCCGAAGGCTTCTGCCAGGTCCGGGGTTAGCTCACCGCCAGTGACGCCAAGAATACCGCGTCTTACTTCACCAAACTCCAGCAGCTGATCAAGCAGATTGGCGACCATGTTGACCGGAATGGCGAAGCCGATGCCGACGTTACCGCCACCGGGGGCGATGATGGCAGTATTGATGCCGACCAGCTCTCCCTTGAGGTTGACCAATGCCCCGCCCGAGTTACCGGAGTTGATGGCAGCGTCGGTCTGGATGAAATTCTCGTAATTCTCGATATTGAGGCCAGAGCGACCGAGGGCGCTGATGATCCCGGAGGTGACTGTCTGGCCAAGACCAAAGGGGTTGCCGATCGCTACCACAAAATCGCCCACTCGCAGGCTGTCGGAGTTGGCTTTGGGAATGGCGGTGAGGTTATCGGCATCGATCTCCAGCAGAGCGATATCTGACTGCTCGTCTTTGCCCAGCAGTTTTGCTTTGATTTCCCGGCCGTCGGCCAGGGTTACCATAATCTCGTCGGCATTGTTGACCACGTGGAAGTTGGTCACCACATGACCTTCGTCGGCATCAATGATGACGCCTGAGCCCAAGCCGCGGAATGGTTGCTGCTGCCGCCCGCCTTGGGGGAGGCCAAAAAACTGCCCGAAAGGATCGACGGCCTGTTGACGGGTGTGCACCCCAGATACCGAGATTTCGACCACCGCTGGCGTCACTCTTTCGAGCATCGGAGCCAATGATGGGATGGGCTGCCCTTCAATCGCCACGGGCAGGTTAGCCGAGGCGCTGAGAGGGGCCAGGGCACCAGCACAAAGGGCTGCAGTACAGGTAACGGCGAGAACAATCTGTTTCATGCTAACTAGCTCCTTGCATCGCGTCATGCGGCGACAACGCGTGGACGTTATGTAGGTGTCGAAGTTCCCAACCTCAAGTCTCAGTTAACATTTTGGAACAAAAGCGGCCCTCGGTGAGGGCCGCAGGCAGGAGGCGAACTGGATTCAGGCGCCCTCCTGATCCTCTTCCAGTCCGCGCTTGCGCAGTAGACCACTACCCTGGCCAGCGTAATCGCGCGGCTGGCTGTCGCCGTTCTCTGGCCGCGACAGGCGGCTCACCTCAACCCGGGTGGGAGGGAGCTCACCGAGAAGCTCGCGGGCGCCATCGTCGAGATTGGTGCGGATCTGCGCTACCGACTGCTCGAGCTGGGCCAGCTGCTGACGATGGTTGGCGAGGGCATGGGCCAGTTGGGCCTTCTGGCTGTCGAGGGCTTGCTGGATCGCCAGTTTACTGCCGACGCCTGATTGCGCGGATGCCGCTTTACGACCGACGGCAAAACCAATGCCGAGGCCGAGCAGCAGCGACACGAGAATACCCAATATAATGCCTTCCATTCATACCCCTGACAGCAACTGGACCTGTAGCTAGCGGCCTAACTATACCCCGCTTTTGGGGCACCATGCTAACATCCGCGCCCGGCCGCAGGGGCAGGGGGCGAGGCGCAATGCAATTTCGTGACAGCTATCAGCAGGCGTTGGCCAGCTATGGTTATCAGGCCGACAGTGCCCAGCTGCAGGCCGTAGACGCTCTGCAAACCTTGGCGGTTGCTCTGCAGCAGCGCCGCTGGCGCTGGCCGTGGCAGCAGCCAGTGGCGGTCACCGGCGTTTATCTGCATGGCGATGTCGGTCGTGGCAAAACCTTTGTGGTCGATCTCTTCTGCCGTCACATCGACGCCCCCTGCTGCCAGCGCCTGCACTTTCACCACTTCATGCAGCAGGTCCATCACGAGTTGGCGGCCTGCAAGCAGCTGGCTGATCCGCTGGCGACCGTTGCCCGGCGACTGGCCGGTCGTTACCGGCTGATCTGCCTCGATGAGCTCTACGTCAGCGATATCGCCGATGCCATGATCCTGGAGCGGCTGCTGCGCGCCCTCAACCAGTTGGGGGTGAGCTGGGTCTTCACCTCCAATCTGGCCCCCGATCAGCTCTATCAGGGCGGGCTGCACCGTGACCGTTTTTTGCCGGCCATTGCCCTGATTAAGAGCATCACCCGGGTGGTGCATCTCGACGGCGGTCAGGATTACCGGTTGCGCACCCTGACCCGCGCCGCCATCCATCTGGTGGCGGTGGCGGATAGCGACGCCCGGTTGGAAGCGCTGGCGATGGAGCTGGCGCCGGAGCCCCCCCAGCGCGACCAGCTTCTGACCATCTGTGAGCGGCCTCTACGCTGCCGGTTGGTGGCCGATGATCTGGTATGGTTTGACTTTGCCACCCTCTGTCGGACCGCCCGCAGCCAGCTCGACTACATCGAACTGGCGCGTCGTTTTCACACTGTGCTAATTAGCGATGTGCCGCAGCTGGGCAGCGACGATGATGACGCCGCCCGCCGTTTTATTGCGCTGGTCGACGAGTTCTATGACCGCGGTGTCAAGCTGGTGATGACTCAGGCAGTGGCCGCCGCCGAACTCTATCGTGGCGAGCGGCTGGCGTTCGCTTTCGCCCGCTGCGTCAGCCGGCTGACCGAGATGCAGAGCGAGAGCTATCTGGCCCGCCCTCATACCACGGGCTGAGGTTGTCTGGATTGCTGATTAAAAAAGCAAAAAACAGATGATCTGACAGGGTCGAATGACTATAATCGCGGCCCGCCCATGTTACAGACGGCCGCTCCGGCGGTACTTGGTCGGCAACAGTGGCGCTCGAAGGGGCTCATTGTCCGACGAAAAAACGTGGCTCATCAGAGCTTTGGGTATGAATCAAATTGGGTTTAGCGTGATGAAAACCTTTACTGCAAAGCCGGAAAGCGTCAAGCGCGACTGGTTCGTCGTTGATGCCGAAGGCAAAGTGCTCGGCCGTCTGGCCTCTGAAATCGCTAGTCGCCTGCGCGGCAAGCACAAGCCGGTTTACACCCCGCATGTCGATACCGGTGATTACATCATCGTCATCAACGCGGACAAACTGCGCGTAACCGGCAATAAAGTGCTGGGCAAAGTCTACTACTCCCACACCGAGTATCCGGGTGGTCTGAAGGAGACAACCTTTGAAAAGCTGATCCAGAAAGCGCCTGAGCGCGTGCTGGAAAAAGCGGTCAAAGGCATGCTGCCGAAGGGCCCGCTGGGTCGTGAAATGTTCCGCAAGCTGAAAGTCTATGCCGGCGCCGAACATAACCACGCCGCCCAGCAGCCGCAGGTTCTGGATATTTAAGAGGGTTCAAGGCAATGGCACAGACTCAGAACTATGGTACCGGCCGCCGCAAAAGCTCCAGCGCCCGTGTATTCATCAAATCCGGTAGCGGTGTAATCACCGTTAACCAGCGTCCGCTGGACGTCTACTTCGGCCGCGAAACTGCACGCATGGTCGTGCGTCAGCCGCTCGAACTGACTCAGCTCAGCGAAAAGCTGGACGTCTATGTAACCGTCGCTGGCGGTGGCATCAGCGGTCAGGCTGGCGCGATCCGTCACGGTATCGCCCGCGCGCTGATGGAGTTCGACGAATCCCTGCGTGGCGCATTGCGTCAGGCTGGCTTCGTCACTCGTGACGCCCGTAAGGTCGAGCGTAAGAAAGTGGGCCTGCACAAAGCCCGTAAGCGTCCGCAGTACTCCAAGCGTTAATCGCTGCGAGAGCGTTCGCAAAGCCCGCCTCATGGCGGGCTTTTTGCTTTGTGGGCTGCGCAGGGCGTGACCATCGGTTGTGCAGGGTTGCTGTTTTCCCGTAAAATTGCAGGGCTTTTGGCCCGCCCTTTTGGCGGCCCTGCATCCGGTGGGCAACGGCATATAATTACAGCGCCCAAACAAGCATAAGAGCGGGAGATAAGTGGATGAGCAATGCGCCTGTCGATAACGGTCGCCGCCGGTTTTTGACCGTTGCCACGGCCGTTGTCGGGGGAGCCGGTGCCGCCTTTGTGGCCGTGCCCTTCCTCAAATCGTGGAATCCAAGCGCCAAGGCCAAGGCCGCAGGTGCGCCGGTTGAGGTCAATATCAGCAAGCTGGAGCCTGGCCAGCTGATCCGCGTCGAATGGCGTGGTAAGCCGGTGTGGGTGACGCGACGGACGCCCGAGGTGCTGGCTCAGTTGGCCACCCTGGATGATCAGCTGCGCGATGCCGCCTCTGAAGAGCCACAGCAGCCTGATTATGCCAAGAACCCTTATCGCTCAATTCGTGATGAGGTATTTGTTGCTGTTGGCATCTGCACCCATCTCGGCTGTTCGCCGCTGTTCCTCGACGGCAACTTTGGCGAGCAGGTAGCCGGGGTCGACCACGGTTTCTTCTGCCCCTGTCATGGCTCCAAGTTCGACATGGCCGGTCGCGTTTTTTCGGGTGTGCCGGCGCCGCTCAATTTGGTGGTGCCGCCCTATCACTTTGTCGATGACAACACCATTCTGGTGGGCGTGGACCAGGGAGAAGCCTGATGTTGACCAAACTCGTCGCTTGGATGGATGAGCGCATCCCGCTCACCGCCACCTGGAACAAACACGTCGGCAAATACCCGACCCCAAAGAACTTTAACTTTTGGTACTTTTTCGGTTCGCTGGCGCTGCTGGTGCTGGTCAACCAGCTGCTCACCGGTATCTGGCTGACCATGAACTACAACCCCTCGGCCGAAGGCGCTTTCGCCTCGGTTGAGTACATCATGCGTGATGTGGAGTGGGGCTGGCTGATCCGTTACATGCACTCGACCGGGGCCAGCGCCTTCTTCGTCGTGGTCTATCTGCACATGTTCCGGGCTTTGCTGTACGGGTCGTATCAAAAGCCGCGTGAATTGCTATGGCTGTTCGGCATGGGCATCTTTGTGGTGCTGATGGCTGAAGCGTTCATGGGCTACCTGCTGCCCTGGGGCCAGATGTCTTTCTGGGGGGCCCAGGTGATCATCTCGCTGTTTGGCGCCATCCCGGTTATCGGTGAAGACCTTACCCTGTGGATCCGTGGTGACTATGTCATCTCCGGTGCCACCCTGACCCGCTTTTTTGCCCTGCATGTGATTGCCCTGCCGCTGGTGCTGGTGGCGCTGGTGTTCCTGCATATCGTCGCTCTGCATGAAGTGGGTTCCAACAATCCCGATGGCATCGAGATCAAAAAGAACAAGGGGCCGGACGGCTGGCCGAAAGATGCCATTCCCTTCCACCCCTATTACACGGTCAAGGATATTGTTGGTGTTGCCGGCTTCCTGATTCTGTTCTGCGCCGTGATTTTCTTCGCGCCGGGCATGGGTGGCCTGTTCCTTGAGCCGCCTAACTTCGAAGCGGCCAACCCGCTCAAGACTCCAGCCCATATCGCCCCGGTGTGGTACTTCACCCCCTTCTATGCCATTTTGCGCGCGGTGCCAGACAAGCTGTTCGGCGTCATCGCCATGGGCGCCTCGATCGTGATCCTGTTCGTGCTGCCATGGCTGGATCGCTGCAAGGTCAAGAGCTTCCGTTACCGTAGCACTCTGCACAAACTGAACATTGTCCAGTTTGCCATCAGCTTCGTTGTGCTCGGCTATCTTGGGCTGCAGCCAGCTACGGATCTGTTCACTTGGATGGCCAGAGCTTTCACTCTGCTCTATTTCGGTTTCTTTATTGCCCTGTGGCTGTACAGCAAGAACGAAAAGACCAAACCGCTGCCGGAACGGGTGACCTGATATGAAACGGATCCTATGTGTGCTGGCACTGCTGGTGCCTTTTGCAGCTCTTGCAGCAGGTGGCGGTGAGTATCCGCTCGAAAAAGCGCCAGTTGATCAGGACGATACCGCTTCGCTCCAGCGTGGTGCCAAGCTGTTCATGAACTACTGCTTTGGTTGCCACAGTACCCAATATCAGCGTTATCAGCGGGTGGCAGAGGATCTGCAGATCCCGGTCGACCTGATGCAGCAGCATCTGATGTTCGTCCCGGGTGCCAAGATTGGCGACCTGATGGAAAACAGCATGGCTGATAAAGACGCAGCCAAGTGGTTTGGGGCAGCGCCGCCTGATCTGACGCTGGTGGCTCGGGTGCGCGGCGCCGACTGGATCTATACCTATCTGCACACCTTCTATGCTGACCCGAAACGTCCATGGGGGGTCAACAATCTGGTGTTCAAGGACGTGGGCATGCCCCATGTGCTGCAGGAGCTGCAAGGCGTTCCGAGTCTGGTCGATGAGGAACGGATGGTCGATGGCAAGGTTGAGACGCACAAGGTGCTCAAGACCGATGGCAGCGGTGAGCTGTCGACCGATGAATACGATCAGGCGGTGGCGGATATCGTCAACTTTCTGGTCTATGCGGCTGAGCCGATGCAGCAGGAGCGCAAGTCGCTGGGCATCTGGGTGATGCTGTTTCTGGCGGTGTTCTTCGTGCTCGCCTACCTGCTGAAGAAAGAGTACTGGCGCGACGTCCACTAAGACGGCGCCTTTTGATGCCGGTAGCGGGGGCGCCTTGCCCCCGTTGCCGTTTTACTGACTGTTGGAGGATTTAATGGGCACTGCGGCCTCGAAACGTTCGGTCATGACCCTGTTTGGCGGCAAGGACGAGCTGTTCAGCCATCAGGTGCGCATCGTGCTGGCTGAAAAGGGTGTCACCTATGACACCGTGTTTATCGCCCCGGGTGAGATCAATGAAGAATTGATGGAGCTCAACCCTTACAACACCATTCCGGTGCTGGTGGATCGTGAGCTGGTGATCTATGAGTCACGCATCATTAACGAATACCTCGATGAGCGTTTTCCTCACCCGCCGCTGATGCCGGTGTATCCGGTGGCCCGTGGTCGGGCGCGGTTGATGATGTATCGCATTGAAAAGGACTGGTATCCGCTGGTGGATCAGGTGCGGGCTGGCGGTGAAGCGGGGGCCGTGGCCCGTCGTGATCTGACCGAGACCGTACTGTCACTGGCGCCGGTGTTTGCCGAGGCCCAGTATTTCCTTAGTGATGAGTTCAGTCTGGTCGATTGCTGCATCGCCCCGTTGCTGTGGCGCCTGCCGTCACTGGGGATCGAGCTGCCGATCGCGCCGACCAAAGCAATGCGTGCCTATATGGGCCGTATCTTTGAGCGCGAGTCGTTCCAGGGCGCACTGACTGATGTTGAGCGGGAGCTGCGGTTGTGACCACGAACGCCGCCATGACCCCGTTTCGTCCTCACCTGCTGCGGGCGTTCTACGACTGGCTGGTGGCCAACGGTTTGACCCCTCATCTGGTGGTGGATGCCGAGTACCCGGGGGTCAAGGTTCCCCGCCAGTATGTCAAGGATGGCCAGATCGTTCTCAACATCAACCCGTCAGCCGTTGGTAACCTGCAACTGGGTGATCTGGAGATCAGCTTTAGCGCTCGCTTTGGCGGTTCGCCTTTTGCCGTGCGGGTGCCGATTGGTGCGGCCAATGCTATCTATGCCCGTGAAAACGGTGCTGGCACTGTGTTCAACGAGGAACCGGCGCTGGCGGCGACCATGGCCCAGGACAGCACACCAATGGACTCGTCACCTGACGATGAGCCACCGCCGCCGCCTCGCGGTGCTAGCCATCTCAAGGTGGTGAAATAGGCGTAGTCCGGATCAAAAAACCGCCATGATGGCGGTTTTTTATGGCCGAGGCAGAGGCTCAGTCCATGTACTCGAACAATCGAATTACTTGGGTCACGCCGCTGATCTTGCGGGCGATGTCGGTGGCCCGCTCGCCCTCGGCACGATGCACGATGCCAAGCAGAAACACTTCGCTGTTCTCGGTGGTGACCGAGATCCGTGACGAATCGATCTTGTCGTCGTCGATCAGCTTGGCTCTGATCTTGGTGGTGATCCAGCTGTCGTTGCTACGGGTGGCGAGGCCAATGGGGTGGCCAAGGCGGATCTGGTTGTAGAACTGCTTGGTCCCTTTGACCTTGCGCGCAGCCTCTTCGGCCAGCGCTTTCTGCTCGTTGCTGCGAGCCTGTCCGATCAGTAGCACATTGCCGTTATAGACCACTGACCGAATGCGGGCCTTGTCGAGTTGCTTGGCGATTTCGTCAAGTTTGCCTTCGACTGACAGCCCGGTGGTGACATCGTCAAACTGGGTACCGGCGCTGCGCGGATCTGAGACCACAGTGGCGGTGGTGGCGGCACCCGCGACCACGGCGGCGCAGCCGCCCATGCCCAATGCCGCTGCAGTCAGCAACAGGATAGAGAGAAGCTGGCGCATGCTCAGGCCTCCTGAGGGAAGATCATTTCGTCGATCAGATCGCACAGACAGTGGATGGCCAGCAAGTGGACCTCCTGGATGCGAGCCGTGCGGGTGGAAGGTACGCGGATCTCCACATCGTGGGTACCGAGCAGGCCGGCCATGTCACCGCCGTCCTTGCCGGTCAGGGCCACGATGTTCATATCTTTGGCCAGCGCAGCCTCCATCGCCTTGACCACGTTTGGACTTTTGCCGCTGGTGGAGATGGCCAGCAGGATGTCGCCGCTCTGACCGAGGGCGCGGATCTGCTTGGAAAACACCTCGGTGTAGCTGTAGTCGTTGGCGATCGAGGTGAGGGTCGAGGTATCGGTGGTCAGGGCGATGGCCGGCAGCGGTGGCCGTTCGCGCTCATAGCGGTTGAGCAGCTCTGAGCTGAAATGTTGTGAATCGCCGGCGGAGCCGCCGTTGCCGCAGCAGAGGATCTTGTTGCCGCGCAGTAGCGCCTCGACCATCAGCCGGGCGGCGCGCTCGATCGAGTCGGGCAGTGCTTCAGCGGCCGCGATCTTGGTCTGAATGCTCTCGCGGAAGCTCTCTTCGATGCGTTGTCTCATGAGCGGAATATCCTCGTCCTTATCAGAAGGCGTTGCGAAGCCACTGGCATCGCTGACCGTCGGCAGCCACCAGAATGACGTCGAAACGACAACTGGTGCGGCTCTCGTTCAGCCCCTGCCGCTGTAAAAACAACAGGGCGGTGCGGCGGATGCGTTGTGACTGGGCGGGGCTGAGGGCCGCTGCAGCGCCACCAAAGTCATCACGCTGGCGATATTTGACCTCAATGAATACCAAAGTGCCACCGTCGCGGGCGATCAGGTCGATCTCGCCGCCCCGTACCCGAAAGTTATGGGCGACCGGCGTCAGCCCCTGCTCGCGGATCAGGGCGAGAGCACGCTGCTCGGCGCGTTGGCCGTTACTGCTGCTGTTGCCCGTCACTCAGCCGTTCCGTGGCACTGGTACCGATTCTGGCCCAATCCACATTGCGGTGGATCTGACCATCGCGGGCGTGCAAGGTGCCGGTCAGGCCGCGTACTTCATAACCGGGAAAGGCGGCCAGATAGCGGAAGCTTGGTACCAATAGCAGTGCATCGTGACCCAGGGCGAATAACCGCAACTCTTGGGCGCCGCGCTGTGGCCAGGTGGTGCGCACCAGTTTTAGGGTGTCAACGGCCGGGCCGGCGTCAGCCAGCAGCAGTGGCATGTCGCTGATCAGCACTCCGGCCAGCTCGCTGTCGCCATTGCTCAGTTCGTGGGCGCTGGCACTGGCATAGATGGGGGGCGGGGTGGCACTGCCGCTCAGGCTCGACTCAATAGTCGGCTTGATGAAACGGGCCTCGGCCGGATTGCCGTACAGATAGATGGCGTCGATATCACGGCGGCTGCGTGGTTCCGCCTCCAGATCCAGGCCGCTGGTCTGGCGCAGTTCACGGATACGGGACTGGCTGCCACCGATGCCCAGGGCATTGGCCACGGTCTGCTGCACCCCCTTGCGGTCGCCATAGCTGGCGATCACTGCGCTGTGATCGGCGCCCGCCAGCTGCCGCCAATGGCTGTCGAAGGTGCCGCTAACTCTGCTGCCAACGCTGCTTGCCGGCACCAGCACCAGTGGGTGGCGGATGCCATCCTGGGCCATGCGCTGGGCGGTCTGGGCAGCCTCATCTTCCGGTGCCAGAGCAAACTGCAGGCTGGCGGCCGGCCAGCTACCGGGGCTACGGTTGAGGGCCAACCAGGGTTGGCTGGGCGGTTTGGCCAACATCGCTTCCACATCCGGCTTGAGCAGTGGCCCGATCACCAGCTCGGCGTTGCTGCGGGCCAGCTCGGTCAGCGCTTTGTCCATGCCGCCAGCGGTATCAATAAATTGCAGTTCGATGCTGGTGGCGCCACTGAGCACGGCGTGGACCATGCCGTCACGAATGGCTTCCCCCAGGCTTTGATTGCGACCGGATAGCGGCAGCAGCACCGCTACCCGCTGGGGCGTGGTGGTTTCTAGGGTTAATACCCTAGCCAGTGGCGCTGGCGGCAGGGTGAAGGCCGGGTGGTTGGGATATTGCTCGCGCAGCTCGGTCAGGCGGGCGATGTAGCGCTGTGGATCTGTCTGCCCCTCTTGATGAAGGGCGGCCAGCCGCAGCCAGCCTGAAAATGGATCGGGCGCCGGCGCGCTGGCGGCACCGACCAGAGTGAATGGGCTAACGTCGGTCAGCAGGCTCCAGATGCTGTCATGCATGGCCAGTCGAGCGGGCTGGTCATCGGTATTGGCGGCGACAATCGCCAACTGACGGGCTGCTTCAATCGGGTCGCCGGTCAGGCGATAGGCGTCGCCCAGCAGGCGGGCACGCCACAACTTGAACTGTTGCGACAATTCACGTTCAGGTACTGCTTTTAGCTTGCGTACTGCTGTCTCGGCCTGCTGTTGGTTGAGCGCCAGTTCTGATTCGATCAGCAGCGCCAGTGAACGTGCGTCTGTCGTCGCCCACTGAGTGGGCAGGGCCGCATAGATCTGGGCGGCACGCTCGTCCTGCCCTTCGCTGAGCAGGGCGCCAACCGCCAGTAGCCGGTAACCGGCGGCGGTATTGCCGCTGTTGCGCTGAGCCAGCGAAAAATAGAACGCCGAGTTCTGCTCGATGCTGGTGTAGTTAAGCGTGGTGCCGCTGCTGCTACTGCCGCCACTGTCAGGGCTCGGGGTAGAGCCACAGGCGGTGAGAAGCAATGCCACAACAATGGCCCCAAGGCGGCGTGATAGACTCTGCATGCCCGAAAATACCTTTTATAGCGCGCACGGCGGACAGGGGCTGCAAGTGTAACTGTCGCGGCTGTCCAAAAACAGAGCAGAGGGGGATTGGCTGATGGTGGTTGCTGGCACGCTCTATATTGTCCCGACTCCAATCGGCAACCTCGGTGACATCAGCGCCCGGGCGCTTGAGGTGCTGGGGGCGGTGGATGCGATCGCCGCTGAAGACACCCGCACCACCGCCCGCCTGCTGCAGCACTTTGGCCTGCACAAGCCGCTGATCGCCCTGCATGATCACAACGAAAAACAACGCGGCGCGCTGCTGGTGGAGCGGCTGCAACGCGGTGAATCGTTGGCACTGGTGTCAGAAGCCGGTACCCCGCTGATCAGCGACCCCGGTTACAGCCTGGTGGCCCAGTGTCATCAGGCCGGTTGCCGGGTATTGCCGCTGCCTGGGCCCTGCGCCGCAGTGGCGGCGCTGTCGGCTGCTGGCTTGCCCACTGACCGCTTTGTGTTTGAGGGTTTTTTGCCCGCGCGCAGCAGCGCCCGGCGCAGCCAACTGCAGGGGCTGCTGCGTGAGACCCGCACTCTGGTGTTCTATGAATCACCACGGCGGGTGATGGAATGTCTGGCCGACCTGCAGGCGGTGTTCGGCCGCGAGCGGCCCGCCGCCCTGGCCAAAGAGCTGACCAAGATCCACGAGGCAGTCATCTCTGGCACCCTGGCGACCCTTGAGCAGTGGCTGCAGGATGACAGCCAGCGCCAGCAGGGGGAGTTTGTGCTGATGGTAGCGGGCGCTCCGGCCCTCGATGAAGCCGCCAGCAGTGAGGCCGAGGGCCAGCGTCTGCTGGCCCTGCTGATCGATGAGCTGCCGCTGAAAAAGGCCGCAGCGGTAGCGGCCAGCTTTACCGGCGCTGGCCGCAACGCCCTTTATCAATATGGCCTGAGCCTGCGCCAAGGCGAGTGAGGCTTAAGGATTGACGCGGGTGACATGGGCTGAGCCCACCACCGACTGTTCGACCTTGGCGCTGCCATGTACTCGCACCTCTGAGGCGCCGGCTACATCAACCTTGAGACTGCCGCTGGCGTAGACATCACCTTCGGCCGCACCGGCGACATCCAGGGTGACATCGACACAGTGGAGGGCGCGGGTGTCGAAAGTACCACTGCCGGCCACATCGGCATTCAGGGTCTTGCAACGGCCATCCTTGACTGTGACCTCGCCGTCACCAGCGACATCCAGATTAAGGGTCTCAATGTCGAGCCTGCTGGCGGTCAGGCGGGTATCACCGGCCATCTCGATCAGCAGTTCTGAGACTGTCAGCGGGGCGATCTCCACCTCGGTGGCCCCGGCCAGCGACAGCTGGCTGAGGCTGGCCAACTGTACCTGAATGGTCAGCGGCCCCTCGATATCGGCGAACCACTCACTCTTTTCGCCAATCGACAACTGGCCATCCCTCTCTTTGATCTCAACCAGCGCCAGATCGGCATCGCTGCCACTGATGATCAGGCTGGCGGGGGTGCCGATGCTGATCTTGACCTTGGCGGGTACGGCGATGGCCAGATGTTGGTTGGTGGCGCTGATGGTCGGGGTCAGGTCGGCGGCGAGGGCGGTACCGCTGATGATGAGCGGGATGAGGGCGAAAGGTGCAATGCGCATGCAGGTTCCTTGATGGATGGCAGGTGACGGCTATTGTTAATCAAAGTACGTGCCAACCTCCGAAGCCCCGCCGTTCGGTCTTTGCCGCAGGAAGTAATGGCGGGTAGGGCACAGAGTGTGGTCAATCTGCCTAACTATTGGTCGAAAGTGGTAGTCGCAATAGGCGAAGCAGAGCCGCCTTAGCGCTCGCGGTTGGGGCCCCGCGCTGGTAGAATCCGCGGCGGAGTCGGCCAGACGATCGCTGCTTCGTCGTTGTCCCCCCGGGGATACGGACGGAGGGGAGGAAAGTCCGGGCTCCATAGGGCAGGGTGCCAGGTAACGCCTGGGCGGCGCAAGCCGACGACTAGTGCAACAGAGAGCAAACCGCCGATGGCCCGCTTGCGGGATCAGGTAAGGGTGAAAGGGTGCGGTAAGAGCGCACCGCGCGGCTGGCAACAGTTCGTGGCACGGTAAACTCCACCCGGAGCAAAACCAAATAGGAACCCACTGGCGCGGCCCGCGTTGGGTTCGGGTAGGTTGCTTGAGACGTGCGGCGACGTACGTTCCAGATGAATGATCGTCCTCGACAGAACCCGGCTTACCGGCTGGCTCCACATTTTTCTCCACAACGGCCCGCAAGGGCCGTTTGTGATCCGGGGGAATAATCTATTCCAAAGCGATTGGATACTATTTTTCCGTTCTTGCGATCCACTTTTTCCCACCGGAAACAACGACCTCGATCCGCTTTCGACAGATCGGCGCCAAGCCTCGATCTGACAGGGCTCACAGGCTGATCCCCGCGCCTTGACAAGGGTTGATCCCGCTCCCTAGACTAGCCCCCGTGGGAGAAAGTGGGTGAAAGTGGATCAAAGCGGTATAAACGGGGATCAGGTCAATCAGCATGTTTCGCGGAGCCAGTGGCATCTCCATCGATCCGAAGGGGCGCCTGGCGGTACCGGCAAGGTATCGCGAGGTGCTTGTCGATCGTTGTCAGGGCCAGCTCGTCGCCACTGTCGATCCCTTTAATCCCTGTCTGCTGCTCTACCCCCTGCCCGAGTGGGAAGGGCTGGAGAGCAAGCTGATCACCTTTTCCGACTTTGACCCGACCGAGCGGGCGATGAAGAACATATTGCTGGGCCACGCCCGTGAGCTGGAGATGGACAACGCTGGCCGTGTACTGCTGCCCCCCGAGTTGCGCGGTCACGCTCACCTCGACAAGAAGGCGATGTTGGTCGGTCAGCTCAACAAGTTCCAGATCTGGGATGACGAGCAGTGGCAGAAGCACACCGCCGCCACCCTCGACCAATGGCGCAGCGGCACGCTGCCGATGTCCGAGCGACTCAAGTCGCTCAGTTTGTAAAGGCGGACCATGGGGCACAGTCACACCACCGTTCTGCTGCACGAAGCTGTGGACGGGTTGGCGATCCGGGACGATGGCGTCTACGTCGACGGGACCTTTGGTCGCGGCGGTCACTCGCGCCTGATCCTTGAGCGTCTTGGTCCTAATGGCCGACTGTTTGCCATCGATCAAGACCCGGCCGCCATCGCCGCCGCCGCCACCATCAGCGATCCGCGCTTCACCATTATCCACGGCAGCTTTGCCGACGCCGCCCAGCTGCTGGCGCCTCATCTCCCGGCGGCTGGGTTTGATGGCCTGCTGCTGGATCTCGGGGTGTCTTCGCCGCAGCTGGATGACGCCGAGCGTGGTTTCAGCTTTATGCGCGACGGCCCACTTGATATGCGCATGGACACCAGCCGTGGCCCTACCGCCGGCGAGTGGCTGCAGACCATCGACGAGCAGCAGCTGGTGGATGTGCTGTTTCAGTTTGGCGAGGAGCGCTTTGCCCGCCGCATCGCCCGCGCCATTGTTCTGCGCCGCAGCGAAGAGCCTTTTACCCGCACTCAACAGTTGGCCGACTGCATCGCTGGCGCGGTGCCGACCCGCGAACCGGGTAAGAACCCGGCAACCCGCAGCTTTCAGGCGATCCGTATTGCCATCAATGGCGAACTGGCAGCGCTGGAGCAGGTGCTGAATGCCAGCCTGACGCTATTGGCTCGCGGTGGCCGACTGTCGGTGATCAGTTTTCACTCGTTGGAAGATCGTCTGGTCAAGCAGTTCATCCGCAGCCATAGCCGGCCCCCAGCGGTGCCGCGCGGTATGCCGTTGACTGAGGCCCAGCGTCAGGGGATGGCTGTACGCCTGCATGCCGTCGGCAAGGCGATCTTTCCCTCAGAGGCGGAGACCGCTGCCAATCCCCGTGCTCGCAGTGCGGTACTGCGCCTCGCTGAACGGACGGAAACCGCATGAGCGCCTTGCCAGCCGGCCGTGACCGCCAGCCCGATCTGGCGCTGACCATCCTCGGCGATCTTGGCCGTTACCCGCTGGTGGTCCTGCTGGCCGTGGCCACCCTGATCAGCGCCTTTGCCGCGGTGCTCTCTGCGCACCATGCGCGGTTACTGAATATCGATGTCGAGAAGGAGCTGGCCCGTCGTGACCAGCTGGAGATCGAGTGGCGCCATCTGCTGCTCGAGGAGAACGCCCTGGGTGAGCATAGCCGGGTGGGGCGAATTGCCGAGAAGGAGTTGCAGATGCGGCTGCCCGGCGCCATTGACGAACGTATTGTGAGGCTACCATGAGCACTCAGGCGCGGAGCCGCCAACTGCCCGACAACCTGTCATGGCGTTTTTACGGCGTGGCCGCCATGTTGGTATTACTGTTCGGCGCGCTACTGTTTCGGACCGCTTATATCCAGGTGATTGCGCCCGACCGGCTGGTGGCCGAAGGTGATTCGCGCACCCTGCGCACCATGACTGCAGCCATGACCCGCGGCATCATCACCGATCGCAACGGCGAGGAGCTGGCCGTCAGTGTGCCGGTACAGGCGATCTGGGCAGATCCGAAAACTGTCAATGATCGTCATGGCCTTGATGATGATCGGCGCTGGCAGGCGCTGGCCGATGTGCTTGGCGTTGATCCTGTGGCCCTGCGCCAGCGGGTGGCAGCCAACCCCAAGAAGCGTTTTGTCTATTTGGCCCGTCAGGTGTCGCCGGCCGCCGCCCGTTTCACCAAGGAGCTGGCGATCCCCGGGGTCTACCTCAAAGAGGAGAGCCGCCGCTTCTATCCGACGGGGGAGGTCAGCGCCCAGCTGATCGGCTTTACCAACATCGATGATGCCGGCCAGGAGGGGATCGAACGTGCCTACAACAGCTGGCTGACCGGCAAGGCCGGCCGCCGTCTGGTGCGCAAAGACGCCTCAGGGCGGGTGGTGGAGTCGATGGAGGAGCTGGAAGCCAGCACCCCGCCGCAGAACATTGCGTTGACCATTGATCAGCGCATTCAGACCCTGGCCTATCAGGAGTTGAAGTATGCGGTGGAGTACCATCAGGCGGCGGCTGCCTCACTGGTGGTGATCGACATCCCTACCGGTGAAGTGCTGGCCATGGTCAACACCCCCAGCTTCAACCCCAACAATCGTGGCGATCTGGTCAGCCATCGCACCCGCAACCGTGCCATCACGGATACCTTCGAACCAGGTTCGACCATCAAGCCGTTGGCGGTAGCCGCTGGTCTGGCGGCGGGCACCATCACCCCGCAGACCATTTTCGACACCAACCCGGGCTGGCTGCGGGTAGGGGGCCGGGTGGTGCGTGATCACCGCAACTATGGGGTCCTCGACACCGCCGGGGTGATCGCCAAGTCGAGCAACATCGGCACCACCAAGATCGCTCTCGGCATGCCGCTGGATCACTATCTGGCGTCATTGCGCAGCTTTGGCTTTGGCAGCGAGACCGGCATTGGCCTTATTGGTGAGGTGCCGGGTATGTTGTCCTCTCGTCGCCGCTGGTCTGAGTTCGAGATTGCTACCCTGTCGTTCGGTTATGGCGTCAGCGTTACTCCGCTGCAGCTGGCTCAGGCCTATGCCACCCTCGGCGGCCAAGGGGTTTACCGGCCGCTGACCATCGTCAAGGGGCAGGAGCGCGAGGGCACCACCCAAGTGCTGCAACCGCGCACGGCCGCCCAAGTGGTGCAGATGATGGAAGCGGTGACGGCCAAGGGTGGCACCGGAACCGCTGCCCAGGTGCCGGGTTACCGCGTGGCCGGTAAAACCGGCACGGCGCGCAAGGCGGTGGCCGGTGGTTACGGCAGTGATTACATCGCCACCTTTGTTGGGGTGGCTCCGGTCTCCAATCCACGGCTGGCGATTGCCGTGGTGATGGATGAGCCAGGGGGCGATCAGTACTACGGCGGTGAGGTGTCTGCACCGGTGTTTGGCAAGGTGATGAGCGGCGCTCTGCGTATTCTCAATGTCGAGCCCGATGGCGTGGCTTTGCAGCAGGGTCAGGTGGCTGCGCTGACGGTGGAGGATAAACGTGGTTGACCTCGCCCAACTGCTGGCGCCGCTGGCCCTGCCATTCACCGTACCGGCGCTGCCGGTCAACCAGCTGCAACGTGACAGCCGGCGCATTAGCGCCGGCGACCTGTTTGTGGCCATGGCCGGTCATCAGGCAGACGGTCGCCACTTTGTTGATGCGGCCATTGTGGCCGGTGCCGCCGCGGTGCTGATTGATGGCGATAGCGACAGCCTGTGCTGGCGCGAACAGGTGCCGCTGCTGACCATCAGCGGTCTGGCCGGCTATCTGCCGCAGCTGGCGGCCCGCTTCTATGGCCAGCCGGGCCAGCAGCTGCAACTGGTGGGGATCACCGGCACCAACGGCAAAACCTCGACCAGCCACCTTTGCGCCCAGCTCAGCGAACTGCTGGGCGAGCCGGCGGCGGTGATCGGCACGCTGGGGAGTGGCCGCATCGGCCAGTTGCGAGACAGCCTTAATACCACCCCCGATGCGGTTGAGCTGCAGCAGTTGCTGCGCCAATTCGCTGATGATGGCGTGCGCCGGGTGACGATGGAGGTCTCCTCTCACGGGCTGGTGCAGGGTCGGGTGGATGGTGCCCCTCTGCGCACGGCGGTGTTCACCAACCTGACCCGCGATCATCTTGATTATCACGGCACCATGGAGGCGTATCGCGACGCCAAGCGTCTGTTGTTTCGTCATCGAGAGGTCAACACGGCCGTGCTCAATGTCGATGATGCAGAAGGACGGCTGTTGTTGACCCACGTCGACAGCGCCTTGGCCATCATCGCTTTCGGTGAGGCAGCGTGCAGCGAGCACGCCGAGCGCTTTGTCAGCGTGCGCGAGCTGCAATTACTGGGGGATGGCATTCACGGCACGCTTATCAGCGAAGACAGCGAGTGCCCGTTCTTCTGCCCGCTGCTCGGTCGTTTCAATGTCAGCAACCTGCTGGCGGCGGTCGCTGTGGCCCGTAGCTGGGGTTATGCGCTGGCTGCCATCGCGCCGCAGCTGGCTCGCCTCAAGCCGGTCAACGGCCGCATGGAGCTGTTTCACCGCAGTGGCCTGCCGGCCATGGTGGTTGATTATGCTCACACCCCAGATGCGCTGGAGCAGGTGTTGCAGGCCGCCCGTGGTCATTGCCACGGCCAGCTGTGGTGCGTGTTCGGCTGCGGTGGCGATCGCGATCGCGGCAAGCGGCCGTTGATGGCTGCTGCGGCTGCCGCGGCGGCCGATCGGCTGGTGGTGACCGCCGACAACCCGCGCAGCGAGTCGTTCGACCAGATCGTCGCCGATATGCGCCCCGGCTGGGGCGAGGCGCAGGTGACCATCGTGGCTGACCGCCGTCAGGCGATCCGCGATGCCTTTGCCGCCGCCGCACCCGAAGATCTGGTGTTGATCGCTGGCAAGGGTCATGAGACCTACCAAATCATCGGCGCTACCCGCCACAGCTACAGCGACCGCGCGGTGGTGCAACAACTGCTTGAGGAGCGCACATGATCCCGTTGATGCTCAGTGCCCTGGCCTCGGCCCTCAATGGCCGCCTGGTGGGCGCCGATCAGGCGATCGACAGTGTCTCTACGGATACCCGCACCATCAGCACCGGAGCGCTGTTCGTCGCCCTGCGTGGCGCCCGATTTGATGCCCACGACTTTGCCGCTGACGCCGTTGCTGCAGGTGCCAGCGCCCTGCTGGTGGAGCGTGAGCTGGCGCTGGATTGCCCGCAGCTGGTGGTTGCCGACAGCCGCATTGCTCTCGGTCAGCTGGGGGCGCTGGTGATGGCGGCGGTGGCGCCGCGCACCGTGGCCGTTACTGGCAGTGCTGGCAAGACCACGGTCAAGGAGATGATGGCGGCCATCCTCGCTCAGGCCGGCCAGGTGCTGGCGACCAAGGGCAACTTCAACAATGACATCGGCGTGCCCCTGACCCTGCTGCGGCTGACCCCTGAAGATCAGTATGCAGTGATGGAACTGGGCGCTAACCATCGCGGCGAGATCGCCTACACCGTCAGTCTGGTCAAGCCGCAGGCAGCAATCATCACCAACGCTGCGGCTGCACACCTCGAAGGCTTTGGCGACGTGGCCGGGGTGGCGCGGGCCAAGAGCGAGATCTTTCTCGGCCTGGCGGAGGAGGGCGTGGCCATCTTCCCGGCTGACTCCCAGTTCAGCGACTTCTGGACCCAGCGCAATCAGGGCCACCGCATCTGGACTTTCGCCATCGACGATAGCCGCGCCACCTTCCACGCCGGCGAAGTGGTGGTGGGCGATGATGGCTGCGCCCGCTTTACCCTGTGCTGCCCGCAGGGCGAGGTGGCCATCATCCTGCCGCTGCCCGGCCGCCACAACATTGCCAATGCACTGGCCGCAGCGGCAGGCACTCTGGCCCTGGGTGTCAGTCTGGCTCAGGTGGCCTCCGGTCTGGCCACGGCGCCAGCGGTGGCTGGACGTCTGAATAGTTACCGGCTGGCCGACGATCTGCTGGTGATCGACGACAGCTACAACGCCAACCTGCAGTCGGTGCGTGCCGCCATCGAACTGCTGGCCGGTTATGGCGGTCAGCGTGTGCTGGTGCTTGGCGATATGGCCGAACTGGGCGATGACGCACGCCGCTACCATGCCGAAGTCGGCGCCTATGCCGCTGAACGCGGCATCGACCAATTATTCACCTGCGGTGAGTTAAGCCGCACCGCAGCAGATGCTGCCGCCGAGCGTGGTTGCCACTTTGCCGAGCAGGCGGCATTGATTGCTGCCCTGCAGCAGCGGGTTGCGCAGCGCAGCGGGCGTCTCACCATTCTGGTCAAGGGCTCGCGCAGCGCGCGCATGGAGCAGGTTGTCAATGCACTGCGGGTGTCAGCGGGCGCCCAGACTGAGGGGGCTTCATGCTAGTTTGGTTGGCCGAGTATCTGACTCAGTTTCATACCGGCTTTAACGTCTTTTCCTATCTGACCTTCCGCGCCATTGTTGGCGTGTTGACGGCGATGCTGATTGTGCTGCTGCTTGGCAACCGCACCATCCGCTGGCTCAAGGGGCTGCAGTGGGGGCAGACGGTGCGTGACGATGGTCCCAAGAGCCATCTGAGCAAGGCCGGAACTCCGACCATGGGCGGAGTGATGATCCTGGTGGCGGTGATCAGCAGCATGCTGCTGTGGTGCAACCTCGATAACCGGTATGTGTGGGTGATGATCTTTGTGTTGGCGTCCTTTGGTGCCGTCGGCTTTATCGATGATTACCGCAAGATCGTGCGCAAGGATCCCAAGGGATTGATCGCCCGCTGGAAGTACTTCTGGCTGTCGGTGGCGGCTATCGCCACTTCGCTGTTTCTCTACACCACCACCCAGAGCCCGACTGAAACCCAACTGATGGTGCCCTTCATCAAAGAGGTGATGCCGCAGATGGGGTTGTGGTATCTGCTGTTCAGCTATTTCGTCATGGTTGGCACCAGCAATGCGGTCAACTTCACCGACGGTCTTGATGGGCTGGCGATCATGCCGGTGGTGATGGTGGCTGCTGCTTTTGCCTTCATTGCCTATGTCACCGGCAACGTCAACTATGCCGCTTACCTGCACATCCCCTATGTGCCTCAGGCCAGTGAGCTGGTGATTGTCTGTGCCGCCTTAGTCGGTGCCGGTCTCGGTTTCCTGTGGTTCAACACCTATCCGGCCATGGTCTTTATGGGCGATGTCGGCGCGCTGGCGCTAGGTGGCGCACTGGGCACTATCGCTATCCTGACCCGCCATGAGCTGGTGCTGTTCATCATGGGCGGGGTGTTCGTCATGGAAACCCTGTCGGTGATCCTGCAGGTTGGCTCCTACAAGCTGCGCGGCCAGCGCATTTTCCGCATGGCCCCCATCCATCACCATTACGAACTCAAAGGCTGGCCGGAGCCGCGGGTGATCGTCCGGTTCTGGATCATCTCGCTGGTGCTGGTGCTGATCGGCCTTGCCACCCTGAAGGTGCGCTGATGATACAACTGCTGGCAGACAAGCGGATTGCAGTGGTCGGCCTCGGCGTGTCCGGGCTGGCAACCGCCCGTTATCTGCTGGCGCAGGGGATCACCCCGCTGCTGGTCGACAGCCGCCCGGCGCCCGGCAATTGGTTGGCCGCCAGCGATCTGCACCATTGTCCGCACCAGTTTGGTCCGCTGGATGGTGCGCTGCTGGCCAGCTGCACTCAGTTGATTGTTGGCCCCGGGCTGGCACTGGCCGAGCCGGCGTTGCAGGCCGCCGCTGCCGCCGGGGTCGAGATCATCGGTGATGTCGAGCTGTTTGCCCGAGTGGTGCAGGCGCCGGTAGTGGCCATTACCGGCTCCAACGGCAAATCGACGGTGACCACCCTGGTCGGTGAGATGGCCAAGGCGGCCGGCTGGCCCTGTGGCGTTGGCGGCAACCTCGGTACCCCGGCGCTGGCCCTGTTCAACCCGGCTAACCGGCTATATGTGCTGGAGCTGTCGAGCTTTCAGCTGGAGACCACCCACAGCCTCAAGCTGGCTGCCGCCGCCTATCTCAACCTGTCGGAAGATCATCTCGACCGCTACGGCTCCATGGATGCCTATGGCGCGGCCAAGCAGCGCATCTTCATCCATGCGGATCTCGCGGTCTGCAACCGTGACGATGCGGCGACCTTGCCGCAACAGCCAAGGCTGCCGGTACTGACCTTCGGCCTGGATCCTGTTGGCGGCCACTATGGCGTCGGCCTGCATCAGGGCGAGCGCTGGCTGTTTAGCCGTGACGAGCCGCTGCTGGCCGTTAGCGAGCTGGGTATTTTAGGCGATCACAACGTTGCCAACGCGCTGGCCGCGGTGGCGCTGGCCGAGGCGGTGGCGCTGCCACGCACCGCGATCATTGCCGCGCTGCGCAGCTTTCATGGGCTCGACCATCGCTGCCAGCAGGTGGCGATGGTCAACGGCGTGCGCTATCTCAACGACTCCAAAGCCACCAATGTGGGCGCCACGCTGGCCGCGCTGGCTGGCCTTGCCGGTAGCGGCCGGTTGCTGCTGATCGCCGGTGGTGATGGCAAAGGGCAGGATTTCAGTCCGCTCGCGCCCCATCTCAACCAGCTGGCCGAGCTGATCGTCCTCGGTCGTGATGCCGAGCAGCTCGCCGCGCTGCGTCAGGCCCCCAGTGTGCGCGTGGCCAGCATTGAAGCCGCAGTGGCGGCGGCCGCCGAGCGCGCCCTGCCGGGCGATCTGGTGCTGCTGTCGCCGGCCTGTGCCAGCCTCGACATGTTCAGGAATTACGAGGAGCGCGGTCAGCGCTTCGCAGCTGCGGCGCAGGGGGTCTCCAATGGTGGCTGAATGGGGCGACCAGCTGCGTGATCTGGTGTTGGGCCCGCGTGAGCCGGTGATCTATGACCGGTTGCTGCTGTGGACCATGCTCGCTCTGCTGGGGGTTGGTCTGGTGATGGTGACCTCTGCCAGTGTCGCCGTATCCGAACGGATGCATGACAATGCCTTTCACTTTGCCATCCGCCATGCCGCTTATGTGGTGCTGGCAATCTTGGCCCTGCTGGTGGTGGTACGCATTCCGGTGGAGCGCTGGCTGCAGGCCAACTGGTTGTTGCTGACTGTGGCCATGGTGCTGCTGCTGGCGGTATTGGTAGTCGGCCGCGAGGTTAACGGCGCCAAACGCTGGATCAGCGTCGGTCCGGTGACCATTCAGGTGGCAGAGCTTGCCAAGCTGTTTTTCTTCTGCTTTCTGGCCGGCTATCTGGTGCGCCGCCATGAAGAAGTGCGCCATAACCTCAAAGGCTTTATCAAGCCGTTGGCAGTGTTCACCATCATGGCTTTCTTGCTGTTGCTGGAGCCTGACTTCGGCACCGTGGTGGTGATGTTTGTCACGACGGTTGGCATGCTGTTTCTGGCCGGCGCCAAGCTCTGGCAATTTATCGCCCTGATCATCAGCGGCCTCGGCGCCATGGCCCTGCTGGTGATCTTCGAGCCCTACCGTATGCGCCGTTTGACCAGCTTCCTCAACCCTTGGGAAGATCCCTTCGGTAGCGGTTACCAGTTGACCCAGTCGCTGATGGCCTTTGGCCGTGGCGGCTGGACTGGTGCAGGCTTGGGTAACTCGATCCAAAAACTGGAATATCTGCCCGAAGCTCACACCGACTTTGTCATGGCAGTGGTGGCCGAAGAACTGGGGTTTGTCGGAGTGATGCTGGCCATCGCCCTGCTGCTGGTGATCGTGGTGCAGGCAATGCGCATCGGTCGTCGTGCGCTCGATGACAAGGCCAAGTTCGATGGTTATCTGGCCTATGGCATCGGCATCTGGCTGGCCTTTCAGGGTGGCGTCAACCTTGGCGTGGCCTCCGGCCTGCTGCCCACCAAGGGGTTGACCATGCCGCTGCTCAGCTACGGCGGCAGCAGCATGATCGTGATGACGGTGACCGTTGGCCTGCTGCTGCGTATCGACCATGAACAGCGGATGCGCCATATTCAGGCCACGCCGCGCGGAGGTGGGCGATGAGCCGCACCTTGATGATCATGGCCGGTGGCACCGGCGGCCATGTGTTTCCCGCGTTGGCGGTGGCTGAGGCGCTGCGCGCCGAAGGCTGGCAGATCCACTGGCTCGGTACCCGTGGCCGGCTGGAAGAAAAAGTGGTGCCCCAGCACGGTATTCCCATCCATTACCTGCCGGTGCAGGGGCTGCGCGGCCATGGTCTGCAGCGCCGCCTGCTGGCCCCCCTCAACCTGCTGCGCGCCCTGTGGCGCGGCTGGCGGCTGATGCGGGTGCTGCAGCCGGATGTGGTGCTGGGCATGGGCGGTTATGCCAGCGGCCCCGGTGGGCTGGCCGCCTGGCTGGCGCGCGTGCCGCTGGTGATCCATGAACAGAATGCCGCCGCCGGCCTGACCAACCGGTTGCTGGCGCCACTGGCCAAACGGGTGCTGGCCGGTTTCGCCGGTAGCTTTGGTGGCCGTGAACAGGCGGTGGGCAACCCGCTGCGTGCCAGCTTCCGTGAACCCTCCGCCATCAGCGCTCGCCCGTGGCAGCTGCTGGTGGTGGGCGGTAGTCTCGGCGCCCGTTTTCTCAACGAAACCCTGCCGGAGGCCATCGCTGCCAGCCGCCATCCGTGGCAGGTGGTACACCAGTGTGGTCAGCAAGATGCACCGCTGGTGGCCGAGCGCTACCAGCAGGCGGGCATGGCCGGCCGCTTTGAGGTCAAACCCTTCATCGATGACATGGCCCGCGCCTATCGCGCCAGCCAGCTGGTGATCTGCCGCGCTGGCGCCCTGACCGTGGCCGAGTTGGCGGCAGTTGGTGTGGCCAGCATTCTGGTGCCGCTGCCGGGGGCCGTGGATGATCATCAGACCCGCAATGCTGAAGTACTGGTCAATGCCGGCGCGGCCTTGCTGGCGCCCCAGGCCAGCAGCGATGCAGGTCGCTTCACCGACTGGCTCAATCAATTGGGTGACCAGCCGCAACGCCTTGAGGCGATGGCGGCGGCCGCCCGTACCGTGGATACCCCGCAGTCCACCGCTGAGGTGGTGGCTGCCCTTAAGGCTGCGGCGCTCAAGCGCCGGGAGAATGCATGACCGCTGAGAAACGCGCCGCGCTGCGCAAATTGATCCCGGAGATGCGCCGCGTGCGCCGCATCCATTTTGTCGGCATCGGTGGCGCTGGTATGGCCGGCATCGCTGAGGTGCTGCTCAATGAGGGCTATGAGATCAGCGGCTCGGACATCGCCGATGGCGCCAACACCAAGCGCTTGCGCCAGCTGGGGGCCACCATCTTCATCGGCCATGGTGAGGAGAACGTCAGTGGTGCCAGCGTCGTGGTGGTCTCCACCGCCGTCGCCAGCGACAACCCGGAAGTGGTGGCTGCCCATGCCGCCCGCACGCCGGTGGTGCGCCGTGCCGAGATGCTGGCCGAGCTGATGCGCTTCCGCCATGGCATCGCGGTGGCCGGTACCCACGGTAAAACCACCACCACCTCGCTGGTGGCGACGGTGCTAGGGGCGGCAGAGCTGGATCCGACTTTCGTGATCGGTGGCCTGCTCAATAGCGCCGGCACCAATGCCCGTCTGGGCAGCAGCCGTTATCTGGTGGCCGAGGCTGACGAGAGCGATGCCTCTTTTCTCCATCTGCAGCCGATGGTGTCGATCGTCACCAACATCGAACCTGACCATATGGACACCTATGGCGGTGACTTCAGCAAGCTCAAAGCTACGTTCGTCGAGTTCCTGCACAACCTGCCGTTTTACGGGCTGGCGGTGCTCTGTATTGATGATCCGGTGATCCGCGAGCTGCTGACCGTGGTGGGCCGTCCGATCACCACCTATGGCTTCAGCGACGATGCCGATCTGCAGGCGGTCGACTTTAGCCAGCAGGGCCACCAGAGCAGCTTCACCGTGCTGCGCAAAGGTCATGGGCCGCTGGCCGTGACCCTCAACCTGCCGGGTCGCCATAACGCCTTGAATGCCATGGCCGCCATTGCCGTGGCCATGGACAGCGGGGTCAGCGATACGGTGATCCAGCAGGCGCTGGCGCGCTTCGATGGCGTTGGCCGCCGCTTCCAGCATCTGGGTCAGTTCGATACCGGCCGCGGCAGCGCCATGCTGGTCGATGACTATGGTCACCATCCCACCGAACTGCTGGCCACTATTCGCGCCGCTCGCGCTGGCTGGCCGGACAAGCGGCTGGTGCTGATCTTCCAGCCCCATCGCTTTACCCGCACCCGCGACCTCTATGAGGACTTCGTTGAGGTGCTGAGCCAGGTCGATCTGCTGGTGCTACTCGATGTTTATGCCGCAGGCGAGAAGCCGATCGCCGGTGCCGATGGCCGGGCACTGGCGCGCAGTATTCGCCAGCGCGGCACTCTGGAGCCGGTGTTTGTGGCTACTCCTGAACAGGTGCCGGTGGTGCTCGCCGATCTGGTGCAAGAAGGTGATCTGGTGATCACTCAGGGTGCCGGTAATGTGGGACAATTGGCACGCCGACTGGCGGAGCTCAGATTGAATATTGAATTGATGAAAGGGGTAGGGGAAGGCTGATGAGTGCCGCAGGTTTTGGCAAGGTAGCGGTGATCTTCGGCGGCAGCTCCGCCGAACGCGATGTGTCGCTGATGTCCGGCAAAGCGGTGCTGGCCGCGCTGCAGGGGGCCGGCGTCGATGCCCATCCCTTTGACCCGGCTGAGCGTGCGCTGTCTGAGTTGAAAACAGACGGCTTTGACCGGGTTTTCCTGATCCTCCATGGTCGCGGTGGCGAAGATGGCACCATTCAGGGTGCCCTCGAGCTGATGGGCATCCCCTATACCGGCAGCGGTGTCATGGCCTCGGCCATCGCCATGGATAAATGGCGCACCAAGATGCTGTGGCTGCAGGCCGGCCTGCCGACGCCGCGTTATGCCATTCTCGAAGAGCACAGCGACTGGCAGGCGATTGCCGCCGATCTGGGGTTGCCGATCTTCGTCAAGCCGGTGCATGAAGGTTCCAGTTTTGGTGCCACCAAGGTGACCGAAGCCAATCAGCTCAAGGCGGCTTGGGAACTCGCCGCCCGTTACGACAATCTGGTGATTGCCGAAGAGTTCATCAGCGGTGCAGAACTGACAGCCCCCTTCCTCGCTGACCAGCCGTTGCCGCTGGTGCGTATCGAAGCGCCGGGCGGCAACTATGACTACCAGAACAAATACTTCACCGATGTGGTGCGCTACCACTGTCCGAGCGGCCTGCTGGCCAAGCAGGAGCAGCAGCTGCAGGCACTGGTGATGAAAGCCGCGGCAGTGCTCGATTGTCGCGGCTGGGGTCGGGTCGATCTGATCCTGACCAGTGAGGGCCGCCCCTACCTGCTGGAGATGAACACCGCACCGGGGATGACCGACCACTCGCTGGTGCCGATGGCGGCCCGCGCTCTGGGCATCGATTTCACGGCACTGGTGTTGCGCATTCTGGCCCAAACCGGAGGCGCTGACGCATGAGCCGCCACAGCGTTCGCACCCCCACCATCTCCGCTGGCTTTTGGGCCGGGGTGGTGGTGTTTGTGCTGACGCTGGTGGGCACTGGCTGGCTGGTCAGTGCCGTGGTTCAGGCGGTAACCGATCCGCAGCAGCTGCCAATTGCCAAGGTACGCTCCTTTGGTGAGCGTCACTATGTCAGTGACACCCAGATCCAGGCTGCGCTCGATGCACAAGGTGGGTTGGCCTCGCTGATGGTGCAGGATATGGAAGAGGTTAAGGCCCGCATCGAGGCGCTGCCGTGGGTGGCGCGGGTATCGGTGCGCCGCACCTGGCCAGATGCGGTTAGCCTGTACATCACCGAACAGCAAGCGGTGGCGCGCTGGAATGACAGTTTCCTGCTCAATGTGGCAGGCGAGTCCTTTGCCGTGCCGGACCCGGAGCGCGCTGGCCCCTTGCCGCAGCTGCGTGGCCCGGATGGCAGCGAAGCCAAGGTGCTGGATGGCTGGCAGCGTTTTTCCAGCTTGCTGACCGCCGGTGGTCACGGTGCCGCTGCGGTTGCCCTGTCCAGCCGCCATGCCTGGCAGGTGACGCTCGACAGCGGTATCGAGCTGCGTCTCGGCAAAGAGGACGACATCAACCGCATCGACCGTTTCATGAAGGTGTTCAGCTCATTGCCCGACACCGACAAGAGCCGGCTGGCTTATGCCGACCTGCGTTACGACACCGGGCTGGCGGTTGGCTGGAAGCCGGAAGAACCCAAGCCCTCTGACAGAAAGAAAAAAGGCTCATGAGCAAGGCAAGCGAAGCAAAACTGGTTGTCGGCCTTGATATCGGCACCGCCAAGGTGTCGGCGCTGGTGGGCGAAGTGATGCCGGATGGCGAGATCAGCGTCATCGGTGTTGGTTCTCATCTGTCGCGCGGTATGGACAAAGGCGGGGTCAACGATCTCGATTCGGTGGTGCGTTCGGTACAGCGGGCACTGGATGAGGCTGAGCTGATGGCCGGCTGCCAGATCAGCAGTGTCTATCTGTCGATCAGCGGTCGCCACATCGGTTGCCAGAATGAAAACGGCATGGTCTCGATCAATCAGGACGAGGTCACCCAAGACGACGTCGATAACGTTATCCACACCGCCAAATCGGTGCCGATCTCCGATGAACGGCGCATTCTCCATGTGCTGCCGCAGGAGTTCGCTATCGACTGCCAGGAGGGGATTAAGAGCCCCATCGGCATGTCCGGCATGCGCCTCGAAGCCAAGGTGCACATCATCACCTGCGCCAACGACATGGCCCGCAACATCGTCAAGTGTGTAGAGCGCTGTGGCCTGCGTTCCGACAAGCTGATCTTCTCGGCGCTGGCCTCCGGTTACGCGGTGCTGACCGATGACGAAAAAGAGCTGGGTGTCTGTTTGGTCGACATGGGAGGCGGCACCATGGACATCGCCATCTGGACTGGTGGCGCCATTCGTCATACGGCCGTGATCCCGGTGGCCGGCAATCAGGTTACCTCCGATATCGCCAAGATCTTCCGCACGCCGCTGAGCCACGCCGAAGAGCTCAAGGTGCAGTACGCCTGTGCCCTGCGCGAGCTGGTGAGCCGTGAGGAGAGCATTGACGTGGCCAGCGTTGGTGGCCGTCCGGCGCGATCCATGTCGCGCCTGACCCTGGCTGAGGTGGTGGAGCCGCGTTACCACGAACTGTTCGAGCTGGTGCTGGATGAGATCCGCCATGTCGGTCTCGACGAGCAACAGCTGGCCGCCGGCATCGTGCTGACTGGCGGTGCCGCCAAGATGGAAGGTGTGGCCGAGTTTGCTGAAGGTATTTTTCAGGTACCGGTGCGGGTCGGTGCGCCGATCAAGGTGCGTGGCCTGACCGATTACATTAATGACCCGACCTACGCTACGGCGGTCGGGTTGTTGCATTACGGCAGGGAAGAGATGCAGTTGAGCAGCAAGGAGAAGCGCAGCGGTGACGGAGTGAGCGGACTCTGGAGCCGGGTGCAAAGCTGGTTCAAAGGTGAGTTTTAACAGGGTGAGATTCAAGATTAGCGGAGACCAAACATGAGCATGTACGAAATGGATGCGACGAGCGATGCCGTCATCAAGGTATTCGGCGTAGGTGGCGGCGGCGGCAACGCGGTCAACCACATGGTCGAACACGCCATTGAAGGGGTTGAGTTCTACGTTGCCAATACCGATGCCCAGGCCCTGCGCAAAAACGCAGCGCCGTTCAAGATCCAGATCGGTTCGGCGGTGACCAAGGGCCTTGGCGCTGGCGCCAACCCGGACGTGGGCCGTCAGTCGGCGCTGGAAGATCGTGACAATATCAAGAAGGCGATTGAAGGTGCCGATATGGTGTTCATCGCCGCCGGCATGGGTGGTGGTACGGGTACGGGCGCAGCACCGATCGTGGCCGAAGTAGCCCGTGAAATGGGCATTCTGACCGTGGCTGTGGTCACCAAGCCGTTCCCGTTTGAAGGCAAAAAGCGTCTGGCCTTTGCTGACCAGGGGATCGCCGAGCTAGCCAAGCACGTCGACTCGCTGATCACCATTCCCAACGACAAGTTGCTCAAGGTGCTGGGCCGTGGGACCACCCTGCTCGATGCCTTCGCTGCCGCCAACAACGTGCTGCTGGGCGCGGTGCAGGGGATTGCCGAGCTGATCACCCGTCCGGGCCTGATTAACGTCGACTTCGCCGACGTCCGTACTGTCATGTCCGAAATGGGCACGGCGATGATGGGCACTGGCGTCGCCCGCGGTGAAGATCGTGCTGAAGAGGCTGCCGAGCGCGCCATCTCCAGCCCGCTGCTGGAAGATGTGGATCTGGCCGGTGCCCGCGGCATTCTGGTCAACATCACCGCCGGCATGGATATCAGCATCGAAGAGTTCGAGAAGGTCGGTAACGCGGTCAAGGCGTTCGCCTCCGAAAACGCCACTGTGGTGGTCGGTGCGGTCATCGATCCGGAGATGAGCGAGGAACTTCGCGTTACTGTTGTTGCCACAGGTATTGGTCAGGATCGCAAGCCTGAGATCACCTTGGTCAGCAACCGCGACCGCGAGCGTGAGCGCATGGCGATGTTCAGCCCGAGTCGTGATCGCTTCGATCTGGACGAGCGTGATGAGCGTCCGGCCGCCCGGGTTCAGCGTGTGGCCAATGGCGGCGCCCAGAGCAGCCGTGGCGACATGGAACTGCTCGACATTCCGGCGTTCCTGCGGCGGCAGGCTGACTAAAAAATAATCAGCCACTTGCCGACAGACAGAGGTAACTGGTACGCTTTGTGCCAGTGAATGGGGTAACTGCCCCTTGGAGAAAGAGAAGATGGTGAAACAGCGCACGATTTCTCAGCTGATCCGCACCCAGGGGATTGGCCTGCATTCCGGTAACAAGGTGTCGCTTACCCTGCGTCCTGCTGCCGCCAATACAGGCATCCTGTTCCGCCGTGTGGATCTGCCCGAGGTCGTGGAGTGGCGTAGCGAACCCTCGTTCGTGCGCGATACCATGCTCTGTACTTGCCTGGTCAATGAGCAGGGGGTGCGTCTCTCCACGGTGGAACACCTGATGGCGGCGCTTGCTGGTCTTGGCATCGACAACATTGTGGTCGAAGTCGATGCGCCCGAGATCCCAATCATGGATGGTTCAGCCGCACCTTTTGTCTATCTGCTGCAGAGTGCCGGCATTAGCGAGCTGAAGGCTGCCAAGCGTTTCATCCGCATCAAAGAAACCATCCGCGTCGAAGACGGCGACAAGTGGGCCGAGTTGCGCCCCTATGATGGTTTTCGGGTGGATTTCGCCATCGATTTCCGTCATCCGGCGATCGACGGCACCCGTCAGAAGCTCGCCCTTGACCTGTCGGCCAGCTCCTTCAGCCGCGAGATCAGTCGTGCCCGCACCTTCGGTTTCCTCAAGGAGATCGAGCAGTTGCGCGCCAACAATCTGGCCCGTGGCGGCAGTCTGGCCAACGCGGTGGTGCTCGACGAATACCGCATCCTCAATGACGACGGTCTCCGTTATGAGGATGAGTTCGTCAAGCACAAGATCCTCGATGCCATCGGTGATCTCTACATGTTGGGCAAGCCGCTGATTGGGGAGTTGCGCGCTTTCAAGTCAGGCCATGCGCTCAACAACAAACTGGCGCGGGCGCTGCAAGCCAGTCCGCAGAGCTGGGAAATGGTCACCTTCGATTCCGCTGACGAGGTGCCGGTTTCCTATCAGCTGCCGCAGCTGGCCTGACGTACGGACTGAACAGGCACAAGGAAGCGCCAGCAGCAGTGCTGGCGCTTTTGTTTTTTTAGCGGTTGTGGTTGCCGAGGCGGGCAAGACGCTCGACTGCTGCGCCCAGTTCACCGCCTAGCTGCTCGCCAAGGCGGTGCAAAATCTCACCGCTGTGCGCGCTGATGGTGCGCTGGTAGAGGGGCGGCGCTGGCGGCGGAGTGAGATCCGGACGTGGCCGGACCACCATTTCCAGGCCGCGCAGGTCGGTCATGCCGCCCTGGCGCAGGCTTTGCAGTATTTGGGTACGCTGGAAGCGGGCCCGTTGTAGCCAACTGCCGCTGCTGACATGTAGCAGTAACTGGCCGCGATCATAATTGGCCACCCGGATTTGACTCGCGAGAGGCTCACCGGCGGCCGCAGACACGAGGGATTGAATCGCGCTCAATTGTTGTGCGCGACGTTGGAGTTTGCTGAGGGTGGTTGTGCTACCGTCCAGCAACTCGGTAATCGCTCGCGGCCGTGGGTCGCTCATTTGGTTTGTCGTACGAGTAGGTTTGAACATGAGTCTAGCAATCACGATCAGCTTCGGAAATGGGCGCGAACTGCGCTTAGGGCCTGCAGCCATCGGCGTGGTGGCCATGGCCTTCACTGCAGCGCTGTGGTTTCAAGTCTGGCGGGGGCCCGCAGCTGTCGCCCAGTTGCCCGAGTCACCAACGGCCAATGCCGAAGTCGCAGCTCTGCGCGACGCCATTAGTTCCCAAATGACCCAGCTGGCTGGCCGGGTGGGCGAGATGCAGGCCAAAGCCCAGCGCCTTGAGGCCCTTGGTCAGGAGATGGCCAGCCGCTATGCCAGTGGTGATGTGGAATTCAGTATTGCCGCCGAACCAGCCATCGGTGGTCCCGACAACATGCCAGCCCGTCTGGATGGTTCCGATGATCTGCTGAGCCTGATGGAGCAGCTGGATCTGGTCAGCCGTCAGCTTGAACAGGGGGGTGATCAGCTGGTGGCCCTCGACAGCGTGCTGCGCGGTGAAGAGGTGGCCAATGCCACTGGTGTCGCCGGTAAGCCGGTGCGCAGCGGCTATATCTCCAGTTATTTCGGTGTCCGCTCCGATCCGTTCAATGGGCGTGCAACCCGCCATCTGGGGATCGACTTTGCTGGTCGCCCCGGCTCGGCGGTGATGGCCACGGGTGCTGGCATCGTGGTCGAAGCCAGCTATCACCGTGAATATGGACATATGGTCGAAATTGACCATGGTAATGGTCTGCGTACCCGCTACGGCCACAACCAGTCACTGCTGGTCAAAGCGGGTGAACTGGTCAATCGCGGCCAGGTGATCGCCCGCATGGGCTCGACCGGACGTTCTACCGGCAACCATCTGCACTACGAAGTACTGCGAGATGGCAAGCAGGTTAACCCCCTGAAATATGTCTACCCGCGACAGGGCTGATGGGGAATAATACGACCCAACTTTTTGACACCTGACAGGGTTGGTGCGCCCGTCGCGACGCACACTATGCCCGTCCTCCAACCATAGAACGAGTCCATGTTCGTACAGCTCCTGACCAGCATTTTTGGCAGCCGCAACGAGCGCACCCTCAAGCGGATGCGCAAAGTTGTGGTGCGTATCAACGCCCTCGAAGCGGAACTGGAAAAGCTCTCTGACGATGAGCTGAAAGCCCGCACTGCCGCTTTCCGTGAACAGCTTGCCGCCGGCAAGACGCTCAATGACATCCTGCCAGAAGCCTTCGCCACCGTGCGCGAAGCGAGCAAGCGGGTGTTCGGCATGCGCCACTTTGATGTGCAGCTGATCGGCGGCATGGTGCTGCATGAAGGGCGTATTGCTGAAATGCGTACTGGTGAGGGTAAAACCCTGACCGCGACCTTGGCTGCCTACCTCAATGCCTTGGGCGGACAGGGGGTTCACATCATCACCGTTAACGACTATCTGGCCCGTCGTGATGCGGACTGGAGCCGGCCGCTGTTTGAATTCCTTGGCCTGACCGTAGGTTGCAACCTGCCGCAGATGCAGGCTGCCGACAAAAAAGCCGCTTATGCTGCGGATATCACCTACGGCACCAACAACGAATTCGGTTTTGACTATTTGCGCGACAACATGGCTTATCGTCCGGAAGACCGGGTGCAGCGCGGCCATGCCTTTGCCATTGTCGACGAAGTGGATTCGATCCTGATCGACGAAGCTCGTACCCCGCTGATCATCTCTGGTCAGGCCGAGGACACCTCTGAGGTTTATCGCCGCATCAACGAGTTGATCCCGTTGTTGACCAAAGCCTCGCGTGAGGACAAGGAAGAGCAGGCGGCCGACGGCGACTTCAACGTCGACGAAAAGAGCAAGCAAGTTCATTTGACTGAGCAGGGGCTGGAACGGATTGAACAGATCCTGGCTGAGCGCGGCATCCTGCGTGATGGTGACAGCCTCTACTCGCCGGCCAATATCAGCCTGATGCACACCATCAACGCCGCACTGCGCGCTCATCTACTGTTCCATCGCGATGTTGATTACATCGTTCAGGATGGCGAGATCGTCATTGTCGATGAGCATACCGGTCGTACCATGCCGGGCCGTCGTTGGTCGGAAGGTCTGCACCAGGCGGTTGAAGCCCGTGAAGGGGTGAAGATCCAGAACGAGAACCAGACGCTGGCCTCGATCACCTTCCAGAACTACTTCCGCATTTACGGCAAGCTGGCCGGCATGACCGGTACAGCCGATACCGAGGCGTTCGAATTCCAGCATATCTATAGTCTGGATACGGTGGTGATCCCAACCAACCGGCCGATGATCCGCAAGGACCATGCGGACATGGTTTACCTGACCGCTGCCGAGAAATTCGCAGCGCTGGTGAAAGAGATTGAGGCCTGTCACAAGGCTGGTCAGCCGGTGTTGGTGGGCACCATCTCCATCGAGATTTCCGAACACCTGTCCCAGGTGCTGACCAAGGCCAAGGTGCCTCATCAGGTGCTGAACGCCAAGTTCCACGCCAAGGAAGCGGAAATCGTGGCCCAGGCCGGTCGCCCCGGGGCGGTCACCATCGCTACTAACATGGCCGGTCGTGGTACCGACATCGTGCTCGGCGGCAACTGGCAGGCTGAGCTGGCTGGTATGGACAGCCCGACTGAGGCCCAGGTGGCCAAAGCGCGTGCCGAATGGCAGCAGCGCCATGATGCGGTGCTGGCGGCAGGCGGTCTGCATATCATCGGTACCGAGCGTCATGAGTCACGGCGTATCGATAACCAGCTGCGCGGCCGTTCCGGTCGTCAGGGCGATCCTGGCTCGTCGCGCTTCTATTTGTCGCTCGATGACACCCTGATGCGCATTTTCGCCTCCGACCGTATGGCCGGCATGATGCGCCGTCTGGGCATGAAAGATGGCGAGGCTATCGAGCATAAGCTGGTCACTCGAGCAATCGAAAACGCTCAGCGTAAAGTTGAGCAGCGCAACTTCGAGATCCGTAAACAGTTGCTGGAATTTGATGACGTTGCCAACGACCAGCGCAAGGTGATCTACCAGCAGCGCAACGAGCTGCTGGATGAGGGTGATATCAGCGAGACCATCGACGCCATCCGCGAAGATGTGATCAACAGCGTTATCGACGAGTATGTGCCGCGTCAGTCGCTGGAAGAGCAGTGGAATGTGGCCGGGCTGCAGGATCGCCTCAAGGCCGACTTTGCGGTTGAATTGCCGCTGGTACAGCGCATGAGCGACGACAAATCATTTGATGAGCTCAAATTGCGTGAGTTTACGGTTGCCGCCCTGACTGCTGCTTATCGCCACAAAGAGGAAATGGTCGGAGCTTCTGTGCTGCGCCACTTCGAGAAAGCGGTGATGTTGCAGAGCCTCGATCAGCACTGGAAAGATCATCTGGCCAGTATGGACCACCTGCGTCAGGGCATTCATCTGCGCGGCTATGCCCAGAAGAATCCCAAACAGGAGTACAAGCGCGAGGCCTTTGAGTTGTTCTCCAGCATGCTTGAGCATCTCAAGCTGGATGTGACGACCGTGCTGGCGCGAGTGCGGGTGCGTGAGCAGTCTGAAGTAGAGGCCATTGAAGCCGAACGTCAGCGCAAGGCGGAAGCTGAAGCCAAACGCATGCAGTTCACTCACGCCCAAGCGGATCAAGAGACAGCGGTCGGCGATAGTGATGGCACTACCACCGCGCATGCGCCGGTGGTGCGAGAAGGGCCCAAAGTTGGCCGTAATGACCCCTGCCCTTGTGGTAGCGGCAAGAAATACAAGCAGTGCCACGGACGTCTGCAGTAAGTAGATGACCGCCGCGCTTGAAATTGTGGTCGCCCTGCTGCGTGATGCAGCAGGGCGTTTTTATATCCAGCGGCGGGCGGAGAGCAGCCATCAGGGCAATCGCTGGGAGTTTCCCGGTGGCAAGTGCGAGGCCGGCGAAAGCCTGCCGCAGGCCCTGAGCCGTGAGCTTCAGGAGGAGTGCGGGGTTACCCCGGTGGATCTCTGGCCGTGGCGCCAGCTGGAGTATGACTATGGTGATCGGCAGGTAAAGCTGCACCTCTATCTGGTGCGCCAGTGGCTGGGGGAGGTTGGCTCGCGCGAGGGATTGAACTGGCGCTGGTCAACGGCCGACGACCTGCAACAGCTGGATTGGCCGGCGGCCAATCTGCGCTTTATCCGCGATCTGGATCAGCTGCCGGATTGAACAGACGGCGAGCCACTTCGGCCAGCTGCTCGTCACTCATCCCTTCCAGATCGTCAAAGGGTTCATCGCTGGCGATGCGGTGGCTTTCATCTGCCCATTCACCCAAATCGATCAATCGGCAGCGGTCGCTGCAGAAGGGGCGAAACGGTGACTGGGTGGCATCCCAGATCACCGGGCGTTGGCAGGTCGGGCAGTTGACGGTCAGGGTCACGGTCGGTCTCAGCAGCGGGCCAGATCGAAGGCCACATCGTGGTCGAGGAAGCACTCGCGGTCGGCTTGTGGGGCGACGAAGCGCACGGTAAAGCGCAGGCGGTTGCCGGAGATGCTGGGAAAGGCGCCAACGGCGGGTGACAGGCGGATCCGCAGCAGCTGCAGCTGTTCGGCACTGTTCTGATAAAAGCCGCCGCTCGCCACTTCCGATGAGAATTTGCCACGGCAGCGGACCAGATGCAGCCAGTCGCCAAAGGCTCGTTGTACCGGCTCCATCAACCCGAGGTAATGGCGCATCTGGCTGCGGCGTACTTCTTCAGGGCGGTGCAGCCACAGGTGAAACTGCGGCAGATCGAAACTGCACTGACCAGCGGCGAGGGCAAAGCGCTGGCGCAGGGTCATGAAAAAGCGGTCATCGCGCAGCGGTTGACCAAGGCGAGCACAGCTGCGCAGGGTCTGAACATGCTGCTGCAGCTGCTCACGCAGCTCCTGCTCGGCAGTGCCCGGACAGCAGCCGCGACTGACCAGTGCCGGCAGCTCATTAATGGTGCGGTCCAGCTCTTTGATCAGATCCTGGCGAACGTCACCGCGATCCAGCAGTTCCATCAGATCGAACAGGGCTCGCCAAAACCCATAGGGGGCGAGGTGTGAGGGATCGGCCAGCGCCTGCGCAGCCAAGCTGAGCAGGTATTCAATGCGCAGCGCTGTGCGGGTGAACTCGTTGAGTGGATGCTCGAAGAGCACCGTGCCTCCGATGGTCTGGTCTACGTCCGCCACTCTACCCGAAACCCTCTTGGATTACTTGATGAGATAAGCAGTTATGGCCAGCAGCGTGGCCTTCGTCACTGTTCTCCAAGCCTAGACCATGATGGCCTGAGGTGGTGGCCGTTATCCCCTGCTTTTGCGGTATGGCGCACAAAGGCCAGGACAACCGCGCTGCCCGTGCAGCTGCGGCATGCGCGCAGTTTGCCGTACACTATCGCCCACGCTGAGCCCCGCCTGAGAGCCGACATGCCCCAGTTACCTCCTGCTGCCTCGATTGCCGCTGATGTTGCCGCCGCCCTGCGCGAAGATCTGGGGGGCGAGATTGCTCCGGAGCGCGACATTACCGCGCGCCTGATCCCTGCCGATCGCCGCTGTACAGCCCGTGTCATCACCCGCGAACCGATGGTGCTCTGTGGTCAGGCCTGGGTTGATGAGGTGTTTGCCCAGTTGGGAGGCGAGGTTAAGGTGACCTGGCGCCATCAGGATGGCCAACAGGTGGCGGCCAATGAGGTGCTGTTTGAGCTGGAGGGGCCGGCTCGCCTGCTGCTGACCGGTGAGCGTACCGCCCTTAATTTCGTGCAGATGTTATCGGGGGTGGCCACAGCTGTGGACCATCTGATGGCTGAGCTGGCCGGTACCCGCGCCCAGCTACTGGATACCCGCAAGACCCTGCCCGGCTTGCGTATTGCCGAGAAATACGCGGTGCTCTGTGGCGGCGGCAGTAACCATCGCATTGGCCTGTATGATGCCTTCCTGATCAAGGAAAATCATATCGAGGCGGCGGGGTCTATCACTGCAGCAGTCAAGGCGGCGCAGCAGATCGCCCCCGGTAAGCCGATTGAGGTGGAGGTTGAGACGCTGACCCAACTGGATGAGGCGATCACCGCAGGCGCCGATCTGGTGATGCTCGACAATTTCGATCTGGATGCCACTCGTGCCGCTGTCGCGCTTAATCAGGGGCGAGTCAAACTGGAAGCGTCCGGCGGCATTCATGCCGGCAATTTGCGTGACTATGCCCTGACCGGCGTTGACCGCATCTCTATGGGTGCCATCACCAAACATCTGCACTCGGTCGATCTGTCGATGCGGATCACGGGCTGAGGCGGTCACGGCGACCAATTGTCCAAAATATGCGAAGGCGCACCGTGCGCGCGATGGCAGTGGATATGCTCAATGGCCAACGGCTGACGCGGATTCTGGCGGTGATGATGCGACTTGAGCTGAAACGCGGGCTTGTGCTCCTGCTGCTGATCGCAACCTTGGGCGCCCAAGCTGGGCCATCGCTGAATGAACGGCTTCAGGTGATTGAAGACGGTCTGCTCTCCGATGCTGCGGTGATTGCGTCTGAGCTCAACGACATTGCTGCACAACTGCCTGCCGACTCGCCACTGCTGTGGCGCTTGCGTCGTCTTCAGTGCTGGTATCAGGACACGGCTGATCTTGGCGCAGCCCTGGATTATGCGACTGAACTGCAACAGGCGGCGGAGCAGGCTGGTGAACTGGCTGCGGCTATCGATTTTCGCCTTTGCCATGGCCAGTTTCTCAGCGATCAAGGGAATACCCAGGCGGCACTTGCTGGATTCAGTGATGCATTGCTGGACGCTGAAACGCTGGGCCATCGACGTCTGGAGGTCGACGCACGCGCATTGCGCGGCGATCTTCTGGTTGTGATTGGCCGGCTGGGTGAAGGGCTGGTAGAGCTGCAGCGGGCTTACAACGACTATCAGCAACTCGGGCTCGAGCACTGGGCGCAGTACACCCTTGAAAGTCTGGCGGACCTGTACCGGCGGATGGGCGAATTCGAGCAGGCGATGGCTTACTACCAGCAGCTGCAGACGCTGAGCAAGGCGCGGGGTGATCGGGTCGGCTATATGGCCCAGGCCGTTCAGATTGGTTATTTGCTGGATGATATGGGCCGCCACGAGGAAGCGCTGGCCCTGTTTCGAGACATTCGGCAGTTCCATCAACAGCGTAATGACAGCGGTGGTGTGGTGGTGGCAGACGCCAATATTGGCGAAGCGCTGATCGGGCTTGGCCGCTATCAGCAGGCGCTGGAATCCTTGGCGTTAGCCCGTCAGCATGGCCATGCGCTACCTCTTGGACGGTTGATGACTCAGGGGCATCTGGAGGGGTTGGCACTGGCCGGTCTGGGTCAGCATGAGGCGGCACTGCGTGGATATGATGAAGCGGAACCGCTGATCCGCGATGCTAGCAGCCATCGCAATCTGGCGCTGCTGTTCAAGGCGCGAGCGGAGTCATTGATGGCGCTAGGGCGTCATGCCGAAGCCAACCGGGCACTGCTGGAGCACATTCGCGTGCATGAGCTGCTGGACGAGTGGCGGCAGGAGCAGCAGGCAAGCCGGTTGCGGGTAGAGTTTGATCTCAATCGGCGGGAGGCCGAGACGGCGGCGCTTAAGGCTGAGCAGAAGTTGCAGCAGGAACGCGTCGTCGCGCTGGAGGAGCGGCGCAAGCTGCAATGGGCGTTGATCACGCTGAGCGCGGTGCTGTTTGTTGCCGCGACAGTGCTGGCCTGGCGCCATCTGCGCCGCGCTCGGCGCTATCAACGGCTGGCAATGACCGATGAATTGACCGGCTTGGCCAACCGTCGTCAGATTGAGGCGCTGGGCCATGGTTTCTTTGTCGGCGCCAGCGACGCCGAGCAACCATTGGCGCTGCTGGTGTTCGATATCGATTACTTCAAGCGCATCAACGATACCCTGGGTCATGGCGCTGGTGATCAGGTGCTGGCTCGGGTCAGCGCTGCCGTGCGCGGCCAGCTGAGGTCGCAGGACCAGGTTGGGCGTACCGGCGGTGAGGAGTTTCTGGTGCTGATGCCGGGCTCCAGCCTAGCGTCAGCGCTGGCGATTGCCGAGCGCCTGCGTCAGTCGGTTGAGCGGCTGGTACTGGATGATCTGTCCAGCGGTCTCAAGGTCACCATCAGTCTGGGGGTTTCGAGCAGGCGCGCTGACGATGTCAGCCTGGCGGCGATGATCACCCGCGCCGATAACGCGCTCTATCGGGCCAAAGATCGCGGCCGTAACCGGGTTGAAGCTGAGCCCTGAGGCGGTGCCGCCGCATGGCCGGGGTTAGCGCAACAGCGGGCTGAAAGGTTCAAACATTACCGGTTCACCGGGGCCAACGGCGCCCCGATCCTGCTGCAGATGGACTAAACCGTCGGCGCGGGTCAGCGAGGTGAGCTGAGCAGAGCCCTGCGGACCATTGGCGGTTAGCGTGAGCCGGCCTTCGTCGATGGTGGCATTGACGCGCTGCAGATCGAGGCGGCCGGGCTGTTTTTTGAATGAGCCGCCCGCCATGGCGGGTAACAGTTGTGGCGGTTGTGGCTGTTCGCCTGCTAGTCGACGCAGCCCCTGGGCGGCTAACTGATCGAAGGTAACCATGGCCGACACGGGGTTGCCCGGCAGACCAAAAAACCATGCCTGACCAATGCGGCCAAAGGCAAAGGGTTTACCCGGCTTGATCGCCAGTTTCCAAAAGTTGACCTGCCCCAGTTGGGCCAGCAAGGGCCTGACAAAATCGGCCTCGCCAACACTGACCCCGCCACTGCTGATGATCGCATCGGCACGGCTGGCGGCATCGGCCAATGCCTGGCTTAGAGCCTCAGGATCGTCGGCGATGCGCCCTAAGTCGATAACCTCGACATCGAGGCGCTGCAGCAAGGCCAGCATCATCGGCCGGTTGCTGTCGTAGATTTGTCCGCTTTGTAGCGGTTCACCCACTGTCACCAACTCATTGCCGGTCGACAGTACGGCTACCCGCGGTCGACGATAGACCCTGACGCTGGCGATCCCCTGACTGGCGAGCAGGGCAATGTGGCGGGGGCCGATGCGGGTGCCGACGCTGGCCAGCACTTCGCCGACAGCCACTTCGCTGCCAGCGCGGCGGATATGGTCACCGCTGCGGCCATCGGCCGGCACTCTCAGCTGATCACCCTCGACCTCCGCCTGTTCCTGCATCACCACCAAGTCCAGCTCGGGTGGTACGGCAGCGCCGGTCATGATGCGCACCGCACCACCGGGGCCAACCGCCAGCGCGTTAGCGTCACCGGCCAGTACCCGGCCGACGATGGTTAGCGGCGAGGCGCAGTCACTGGCGCGCAAGGCATAACCATCCATGGCCGCCGTGTCGAAAGGCGGTGTGGCCAGCTGTGCCCGGCAGTCTTCCGCCAGCACCCGGTCGAATGCCGCCGTCAGCGGGAGTTGCTGATGGTCCGCGACGGGCTGGATTGCCGCCAACATCTGCTGCAAGGCACCGGTCAACGGCAGCAGGGCTGGGTGGTCAGGGGGGCAAAGGGTGGTCATGGCAGGATCTTACGCCGATGGGGGCCCCATCTTAGGCCGGCGGAGCGGTCAGCTCCAGCTGTGCGCCCCCTTGTCAATCGCAATTGCCGCTAAGGGCGCTCACGATAACTCTCAAAGCGTCTTGAGCTGGCGACGTTGCAAGCCTAAGATCTAAGTCTGCACCCTTGGAGTTACGGGTGTGCCCATCCTTTCAACATTAGTCTGGATTACAGGGAGGTTTTCGTGGTGAGGGCAGTCGCTGTATTTTCTATTTTTTGTTGCGTATCCGTGCAGGCGGTGCCGATTATCGGCTCCGAGCACGTTTATCGTGGCACATTCTCGGCGACAGTTGCCAGTGTCTGGGGAGATTCGCTCCTCGATCTCGGGGTAACTGAGAGCAGTCTGCTGACAGGAACTTTTGACATCGGTCCGTCGCACGCCCCGTGTGGCTCGGGGATGAATATGAACTTTGCGGTACTCGATACCACAGTTTCAACCAGTCACTGGGCAGATCCCTGCCCCAGCGCGGATCAGTTTGTTACTGCAGCTCTGCCTGAGGCTACCTCCGATTTGTTCATGCCCAGAGGTATTTATGTCGTCAGGGAAGAGTTCGGTTCGGACAGCCACAACCTAGGCGTTAGTTGGCTAAACTTTAGTTTGCCTAGCCGAGCAGTTGATCGCACCGGCCACGGCTGGGAGTGGCAATGGAATTCGTCGTTGGAAGGCAGAGTAAGCGGCGGATTTGAGTATCGCCAGGAAGGTTTCGATGAATGGGGCGAAGAGCTAGTTGAAGCCAGTGGCCTGAGCTTCATCATCAATTTCATTGAGATCGAATACCGACCTGAAGTAACCACCGTTCCTGCCCCCGCCAGCGCTTTGCTGATGGTGCCGCTGTTGTTGTGGCTGGCCCGACGCCGCGCAGATAAACGGTGACCATCGTTGCTCTAGCCACAGTGCTGTCATCACATCGTCATAGATCAGCGTAAAAATCCCTGACGTTTGTAGTGGCGGACGGGGTCATGTGTTCAGAATTGGATTCGATCATCCGACGGCAGCGGCTTAAGCCCCTGTTTCAGCCTATTGTGGATATGGGCAGCGGCCAGCAGCTCGGGGTCGAGGCACTGATCCGTGGCCCGCTCGACAGCCCTTTGCATAGCCCCGGCGCGCTGTTCAAGGCGGCGCTGCGCGATGGTCAGTTGTATGAGCTGGATCTTGCGTGCCGGGCCGCCGCTATCGCCGCCTTTGCCCAACAGCAACACCATCCGGATCTGCTGTTGTTCATCAACGTTACCCCGGCCGGTCTCAAGGCGGAGCAGTCGCAACGCGGGGCGACGGCACAAGTGTTGGCAGAGCATGGCTTGGTGCCTCGCCAGGTGGTGATCGAGTTGTCGGAACAGTACGCCATCGAGGACCCCGAGCTGCTCAAGGCGGCAGTGGCCCATTATCGCCAGCTTGGCTTTCTGGTGGCTCTGGATGACTTGGGGGCTGGCTATTCCAGTCTCAAATTGTGGTCTCAATTGCGCCCGGACATTGTCAAGATCGACCGCTATTTCATCTCTGGCATCCACACCGATCCGACCCGCAAGGCCTTTGTCCGTTCACTGGTAGAGCTGGGGCGGGCCACCGGCGCCCGCATCATCGCCGAAGGGATCGAAAACCGCGAAGAGTGGCAGCAGCTGACCCGTATGGGACTGCAGTATGGCCAAGGCTTTTTGTTCGCTCGACCGGCCGCCGAGGTTCCGCCAGAAGCCGCCATCGCCCTACCGGAGCTTGGGCCAAGGTCCATTCAGCCACAGTTGCAGCGGCTATCGGCCCGTCAACTGTGCCAACCGCTACCACCGTTGACCGCCGACACCTCAGCGGCCACCGCCTGGGGGTTGATGCAAACGCGCCGCCTGCATGCCATGGCCGTGGTTGACGAGCAGCAGCGGCCTTTGGGGCTGCTGACCCGTACCCGCTTGATGGAGATTTTTGCCAGCGATTATGGCCGGGCACTGCATGCGCGGCGAGCCGTCGGGGCCCTGTTGGCCAGCAGCGTCGTGATCGCCGAACTGCAGACGCCGCTGGATGAGCTGGGGCGGCAGGTGTCGGCCGAGCCAGAAGACGCCAGCCATTGGTACCTGATCCTGACCGAACAGGGGCGCTACGCCGGGCTGGTGGCGGTGCGCGATTTGCTGCGCCAGCTCGCTGAAGCCCAGTTGCAGAGTGCCCGCTACGCTAACCCGCTGACCGAGCTGCCGGGCAATGTGCCGCTGCATCAGGAGATCAGCGCGCGGCTGGAGGCCGGCCGCCCGCTGACCGTGCTGTATGTCGATATCGACCACTTCAAACCGTTCAACGACCATTACGGCTACGCCCGTGGTGACTTGGTGATACGCCAGCTGGCTGAGATTCTGGTCGCCGAAGCCAGCCCAGAGGGTCTGGTGGTGACCCATGTCGGCGGTGATGATTTTGTGTTGGTAGGAGATCGCGAGGCTGAGGCAGAGGCAGTGGCCGATCGGATCCTCAGTGCCTTTGAGCTGAGTTTGCCCCACTATCTGGATGAGGCAGAGCGCCAGCGCGGCGGGTTCACGGGCCACAGCCGCAATGGCGAGCCTTGCTTTCATCCGCTACCGGGGTTGTCGATAGGCCTTGTCAGTGCCGATCCGGCTCGCTGCAGCAGTCACCTGGATGTGGCGGAGCTGGCGGCTGAGGCTAAGCGTATGGCCAAGCGTCAGGGCGGGGGACTGTTCTGCTCACGTCGTCGTGGCCCACAGCCGCAGTGGTCCAGTGAAGCGCCTGCGCTGGAGCTGGTCGGCTAGTTGGCGAGCGCTCAAGGGTGGTTGGATTCGCCCGAGAGGCCTGCAGCAGGTGTAACGCGGCCGCTATTGGCTGTTGAGGGAACAGGCCGGTTGATAAGGTCTTCTGGTATCAGCCACAGACGGCTGTCATCCAGTGGAGTAAGGGATGACAGGTTGGGGTTGTCGATACGGATCAGCTGGCGCTGGCTCAGGCCTGCGCGACGAATGTCTTCGCCGAAGTAACGCATGAACAGCTGGTCGAAACGCCCATCGCTGATCAGCAGGCGCAAGCCCCGGTCGATCCGTTCGGCCAGATCCGGGCGGCGCGGGGTGACAAAAAAATAGGTCGGCAACGGGATGTAGATCAGCCAGTGGCGGTCGACGGTCAAGCCAGGGTAGACCTTGTTGAACGCCTGTTGTTCATGAAATACCTCATTGACACCACGGGCGAAGGTATCGATGCGGCTGCGGTCGAGCATGCGAAACAGCGAGCTGTAGTCGCTGCCGGCGACCATATTGAATCCGGCCTGGCGCATCAACGGCGTGGTCGTCCAGTCATGACCACCGCCTGATGGCAACTGCTTGAGTTGGTCAATGTTGAGGGCGGCAATTCGCTGTTGATCGCTGTTGCGGATCATCATCAAGCGATACCCTTGCAGTCCTTTGCGAATCGGGATCCGCACGGTTAGCAATTGTTCTTCCCAGCTTGATTGCGTGGCTTCGGCCATCACTTGGATGATGGAGCCATGGATCAGCTCATGGAGAGAGCGCTCGCGCAGCATCACCACCGGGCTGGTTTTCACTGTGCAGTCACCATCAGTGACCGCAGTGGCCGCCATCACCAGTTCCAGCAACTCCCGGGGATATTCGTATCGACTATCCAGTTCGGAGAAGGGCGCATTGATGGTCACCTCGGTACAGCTGGCGGTGGCATTAGTCCATGGGGCTGTGGTTGCCAGCAGCACAAAGGTGATAACCATCGCGCGCATAACGGCACCCGGCGACGGCCATGGATGCTGAAAGCGTAGCTGGTGAAGTTACAACCCTGCATGTCGGCTGGCAGGCCGAAACGGCGCGGCTTGCGTTTGGTCATGGTTGTGACGATCGCCTGCTCCGGGGCACAGTTGCCCGGCAGATCACTGTCGCTGGAGCCGGTCGGCTGAAGGCCGCTGCTGCCACGCGGCTCACGGTGGTCCGGGCCAAAGATCGCTATAGTGGCACCCCCGTTGTCTTGAACCTCGCCGTTAATGCTGATGCCGACGCCCCACTGGCTGGAACAGGCCTACCTGCAGTGCTCGCGCCACGCCGCCGGGCGAGTACGTCATGCCGAGCGGGGGCGGTTGCGGGTCGATGATCTGCTGCAGCTGATGGATTACCTGCTGTGCATAAGTGGCACCTTGGAAGAGGGGCTACACCAGTGGGCTCGTCATTTTCAGCTGCTGGGGCAGGCGTGGGAGGTGCAGATCACCCACGACCAAGATGGCAGCTGCCGTCTGCGCTGGATCGATCTGGGGCAGCGTGCAGAGGGCTCGCCGCTGCCGGCGTGGCTCGGTTATCTCTGCTATAGCCTGCACGGCCGCTTGCTGCAGTTCAGTGGTGGCCAAGTGCGCTGGTGGCTGCGCGGGCCCGGCGGTCAGCTACCGCTGCTGGATGAGGTATCACCGCCGTTGCGGCTAAAAGCGGCACCAGCGTTGATGTTGGAGATCGATGCCAGCATGCTCTCCAGTCGCTATCAGGGGGCGGAGCTCCGAGCGCTGGCGCTGGCCGAGCTGCTCGGCCAGCGGCTGTTGGCCGACCTGCCACCACGCTTGCAACTGGCCGAGCGCATTCGCCATCTGCTGGCCGCCGCTCTGCCCCAGGTTCCCGATGAACGGCAAGTGGCCGCTCACTTTGGGCTATCGGTGCGCGCCCTGCAGCGTCAGCTCAAGGCTCAGGATAGCCAGTTTGGAGCGCTGCTGGCCCAAGTGCGCCACGCCCGCGCCATTCGTGAACTCGCCTGGCCGGACACCCCCTTGCCGGTGGTGGCTGCAAGGGTCGGTTTTGCCGAACAGAGCAGCTTCCAGCGTGCCTTCGTGCGCTGGCATGGGATCACCCCGGGTCAGTACCGGCGCCAGCTCAGCCACCACCATCAGGCCCCGGCGGCGGCGCCGGTGCGCCTCTATCTGGCGCGCAACCTGTTGCAGACCGAGCACAGTGCCGAGCGGCGTGGCGGCCAGGTGTGGGCCGCCGTCTCCAACCTGTCGTTTGAGAAGCGCCTTGAGGTGCTCTGCATCGACGCCGACGGCATCCGCCGTGCCTATCCGGCCAGCTTTGTACGCTTTCTGGCCCCTGGCCGTGAGCTGTGGTGCTCGGTCAATCTGCCGGTGGCCGAGCCCCTGACCTTCACCCTGCGTTATCAGGTGGGGGGCGAGACCTACAGCGATGATGATCATGGCCACCCCTATATTGTCAGCCGTGCCGACGGCATGCGGCTGGGCGAGCCGGCTTTGGTGCTGCATCAGGCGCTGGCGGTTGAGGATGGCGAGGGCGGCTGGTGGTGGCAGGCGCGCCTCTACAGTCAGCCGTGGCCGGGGTTGAGCCTGCGGGCCGAGGTGATGGCGGGCGATGCCCCCCCGTTAGTCGCCCGTTGTGTGCGCACTAGCGGCACCAGCTACGAGTGGCAACTGGCCGGTCGGTTGCGTAGCGACCGGCTGCGCTTCGTGCTCAGCGATGGCCAGCAACACTGGTTGGACGACAACGACGGTCAAGGTTATCCCCTCAACTGGGACTGACCTGGGGCCTGCATGCGCCCGATCACACTTTTACCATTGGCGCCAATGGTGGCCTTTTGTGTCGCTTTTGGACAATTCTGACGCGTATGTGCTGATTAACATTTCGCCGCGAGTGGGACTGCGCATTTTCTGTGTGCGCCCCGCACCCTCGAACTGTTACAGGACAAGGCGATGAATCAACACCCCCTCACACTCAAACCTCTGCTGCTGGCGATGACCCTGGCCATCAGTCTGGGCGGCTGCTCCTTCTTTGACGACGATGACCAGCTGAACTGCCCCAGTGGCGAGCGCCCCAATGCCGCAGGCACAGGCTGTGAAGCCGATCTGCTGCTGCATGTGCCGTCTCCGGAGTGGCGCGATCAGATCATCTATTTCGCCATGATCGACCGTTTCGAAGATGGCGACAGCAGCAACAACGACCAGGGCGCTGGTGAGTTTGACCCGAGCAAGAACAGCCACTACAGCGGTGGTGACATCCCGGGGTTGACCGCCCGCGTCGACTACATCAAGGCGCTGGGGGCCACGGCCGTGTGGATCACGCCGCCGGTGGCCAACCTGTGGTGGAACCCGCGCGATCAGTTCTCCGGCTATCACGGCTACTGGGCCCGCGACTTCAAGAGCGTCGACGAGCATTACGGCACCCTCGATGACTACAAGGCGTTTTCCGACCGCCTGCACCGCAACGACATGTACCTGATCCAGGATGTGGTGCCTAACCATGTCGGCAACTTCTTCGAGTATGTCGGCGGTTACAACGCCGATGACACCGCCCAGGGCTTCACCCTGATCGACGGCATCGCCCCCACCAGCGCGCCGACCCAGTTCCCCTTCGATCAGAACGATCGCAACAATCCGGATCATGTGGCGGCCGATATCTACCACTGGACGCCGACCATCAGTGATTACAAGGATCAGTATCAGGAGTTCAACTACCAGACGCTGGGGCTGGACGACCTGAACACCAGCAACCCGGTGGTGCGCACCGCCCTTAAAGATTCCTTCGGTTACTGGATCAAGGAGGTCGGGGTGGATGCCTTCCGCGTCGATACTGCCAAGTTTGTCGAGCATGAGTTCTGGAACGATTTCATCCACAGTGCCGACGGTGTGCTGGCGACGGCGGCGACCACTGGCCGCAGCAACTTCCTCACCTTTGGCGAAGTGTTCGAAGCCTCCAATCCGTATCAAACCAACGGTGAAGAGAAGGCGGCCAGCTTTATCGGCACACCGCAGAGCCCGCAACTGGGCACGGTGATCAGCTTCCCGCTGCAGTTCACTGCCACCCAGGTGTTTGCCGAAGGGCAGCCCACCGCCATTCTCAGCCACCGGCTGGATGCGGCCCGCACCATCTACCCGGACTGGACCCTGACCCCGACCTTTATTGACAACCATGACACCGCGCGTTTTCTGGCGGCCGGCACCGTCGATGGCTTGAAGCAGGCGTTCACCCTGCTGCTGACCGCACCGGGTATTCCGATCATCTATCAGGGTGATGAGCAGGCCCATCTGGAGTCGCGACGGGCGATGTTTGCCGGTGGCTTTGCCAGCAACGGTGAAGATGCGTTCGATACCGACAGCGAGATGTTCCGCTTCATCCAGAGCATGGTCGAACTGCGCAAGGCGCGTATCGAACTGCGCCGCGGCGGCCTTGAGCTGTTGGCTGACAGCGTGGCGGCGCCAGGGGTGTTCGCCTATCGCCGTCACCACGAAGGCGAACAGAGCTGGGTGGTGATGAACACCAGTGGCGCATCGGTGCTGCTCAACCAGTTGCCGACCGGACTGACGGCCGGCCAGCAGCTGCAGGTGCTGAATGCGGTCAACGATGAGGGTGACTGGCTGGTGGGTCCGCAAGGGTTGATCACCCGTGAGTTGCCGCCCCGTTCGGCGGTGGTGCTGGCAGCCGGTGGTGCGGCCGGGGTGGCGCCAGTGCCGGTGGATGTGGCCTTTACCAACCTCAACAGCGATACCCTGATCGAGGGAGACCTGCTGGTGACCGGCACCGTCGATCTGGCGGGGGCCGAGATTCAGCTGGTGATCGATGGTGATCTCGAACAGGCGCTGACCGCCACCGCCGATAACAGCGGTGCCTGGCAGGTGACAGTGCCAGCCGAGCGCTTTGGCTTGGGTGAGTCGCGCCACCAGATCGCAGCCTGGCATCCGGCCAGCAGCGGCAGCACCGCTACCCTGCTGGTCAACGCCGACATTGAGGGCGATAGCGTCACTGCGACCGTCAGCGATGCGCTCGACGATGATTATGGCCCGACCGGCAGCTACCGGATCCCGCAGGACAGCTCGTTCAGCAAGCAGATGGATCTGGTGGAAGGCACGGCTACTGCGGCCAACCAGCAGTTGACCCTGACCCTGACCATGCAGCAGTTGACCAGCTCGTGGAACCCGGCCAACGGCTTTGACCATGTGGGCTTTTCGATCTTCATCGATCTGCCAGGTCAGCAGGGGCTGACGGCGTTGCCGCTGCTCAATGCCAGCATGCCGGACGATGCCAACTGGGATCTGGCCCATATCGCCTATGGCTGGGGCAATCTGATCTACAACACCGTCGGCGCTGATGCCAACACCCGTGGCACCAACATCAATGGTGCGCCGCAGATCACCACCGACGCTGAAGCTGCGACCATCACCTTTACCTATGACGGCAGCGCCCTGGGGGTCAGCAGCTGGCAGGGGGCGAAGATCTATGTCACCACCTGGGATATCGATGGTTTGGCGGCATCCTATCGTGACCTGAGCCCTGAGGGTGGTGACTATGTATTTGGTGGCGGCAATGGCGACGATGCCAAGGTGCTGGATGACATGGCCCTGCTGCAGCTGCCGGTCAACCATGTGGTGGTCAGCGATGCCAGCGGTGATGAGGCGTACGACTATCCTCAGGATGCCTCGTTCGGCCGCCAGATGGATCTGCTCGGGGCCGATGCCCGTCTGGCTGGCGATATCCTGACCCTGACCCTGTCGATGACGGAAGTGACCACCAGCTGGTCGCCGGCCAACGGTTTCGACCATGTTAGTTTTTCGGTGTTCTTTGACCATCCGGCACTGACCGGCATCTCCGCCTTGCCACAGCTCAATACCAGTCTGGCCGACGGCCAGGACTGGGATCGGGCGGCGGTAGTGTTTGGCTGGGGCAATAGCGCCTATAGCAGCAGTGGTGCCGATGCCAATACCAGGGGCAGCAATATCAACGGTGCGCCGTTGATCAGTGCCGATGCCGATGCAGGCACCGTCACCCTGACCTTTGACCGGGCGGCGCTCGGGCTGCCGGACTGGAGTGGGGTGCGCCTTAATATTCTCACCTGGGACATCGATGGCATGTCTGGCGACTACCGTCCGCTATCGCCAGAGGGGGCCGACTATGCTTTTGGCGGTGGTAGCGAAACAGATCCCAAGGTGATGGATGAGGTTGTCCTGCAATTGCCGTAATGCCGCTTTGGCCCTGCTGCTGGCGTTCATGCCAGCAGCCTTGGCCGCCGAGCAGCTGACCCTGTGGTGCAATCGTGGTGTCGCTGCGCTCCAGCAGAGCGCCGCGCGCTATTCTGCAAGAACCGGGGTTGAGGTGGTGATCGAGAACCCGGTCAACGCCTTGGTCAACTTTGAGATCAAGGCGGCCGCGGGTGGTGGCCCCGACATCCTCTGTTGGGGCCATGATCGCATCGGTGACTGGGCAGCCGCCGGGCTGTTGAGCGCCGTGGCCAGCGAAGCAGAACTCAAAGATCTGGGGCTGCTGCCCTGGACCCTGCCCGCAGTGCAGGTGGACGGCCGTTTCTATGGTTACCCGCTGTTTGTTGAGGCCCTCGGTCTCATCATTAACCCCAAGCTGGTGGCTGTGCCGCCGGTTGACCTGCTGGAGCTGCCACAGTGGGCGTCGACCTTGCCTGCTGGCGTCACCGCTTTCGCCTGGCCCTGGCTCGATCCCTACTTCAGCTGGCCGCTGCTTAGCGGTGGCGATGGTTACCTGTTTGCCCGCAACGCCCGGGGTGACTGGCTGCGTCAGCAGCCGGGCATCAATCAGCCGCAGGTGGTGCGTCAGCTGGGTTGGTGGCAGCAGCAGATGGTGACGGGGGTGATCCCTAAGCCGATGGAGGCGGGGCGGATTCGCAGCCGTTTCGCCCGTGGTCAGATCGCCATGATGGTCGAGGGGCCCTGGAGCTGGCGCGACCTTGACCGACTGGGGGTGCCTTGGCAGCTGGTGCCCTGGCCGACCTTGGGGCGCCAGCCGGTACGGCCACTGGTGGGGGTGCATGTGGCCATGATCAATGCCTTTTCGCCCCGCCAGGATCTGGCCCAGGATTTCCTGCGCCATCATCTGCTCCAGCCACAGGAGTTGCTGGCCTGGGCGGCCAGCGGCGAGTTGGGAGCGATGGCCCAGCACCAAGCCGCCGCCGATCAGCGATGCGACCCGCGGCTGGCATTGCTGCTGGCCAACGCTGAGCAGGGCCGGGTGATGCCCAACATCGCCGCCATGGGCCGTTTTTGGGCAGTGATGGCGACCAGCCTCGACAACGTTGCCAACGGCCGTCAGAGCCCGGCCGAGGCGCTGGCAGATACCGAAGCGCGGTTACTGCTGCTCTGATCAGGCCAGCAGCGCCACCGCCTTGATCTGGGCCCACAACGCCAGCCCCGGTTTGAGCCCGAGCAGCGCTGCCGAGCGGCGACTGATGCGGGCCAGCAGCGGTTCGCCGCCGGCATCCAGCAGCAGTTGCAGATGGCCGGCATCCAGGCTGTCGCTCATGCTCACCAAGGTGGCCGGCAGCAGATTGCTGATGCTCGAGTCTTCGGCCCGGTTCAAGGCGACGCTGACATCGCGGGCGCGGATCTGCAGCCGCAGTCGATCACCGGAGGACTCCGGGCGGCGACTGACCCACAGGCTGCCGCCAGCAACCTGTAGCCGGGTCAGGTGGTAGTGGTCGTCGTGACACTGGATCTGCCCCAACCAGAGCACCCCGGCATCATCACCAAAGTGGGCTGCAAGTATTGGGTCCGCCAGCAGCTGCTGGGTCTGGCCGCTGGCGACCACCTGCCCCTGTTCGAGCAGTACTAGCTGGTCGGCTAACCGTACGACCTCTTCGCTGTCGTGGCTGACATAGAGCACCGGCATCTCGAGGCTGGTGTGCAGCCGCTCGAGATAGGGCAGGATCTCGCCGCGGCGATTCTTGTCGAGTGCCGCCAGCGGTTCATCCATCAGCAGCAGTTGCGGACTGGCCAGCAGTGCCCGGCCAATGGCCACCCGTTGCCGTTCGCCGCCGGAGAGCACGGCCGTGGGGCGATCCAGCAGCGGGGCCAGATCCAGCCAGCTGATAACTGCCTCGGGGTGGAGCTGACGGGCGCTTGGAGCCAGCCGGCGATAACCGAACTCGAGATTGGCGCGCACCGACAGATGAGCGAACAGGCTGGCTTCCTGAAACACATAGCCGAGCGGCCGTTGATCCACCGGCCGCCATAGTTGGCGTTCATCATCCTGCCAGCACTGACCGTTGATAGTGACCTGACCGCTGGCTCGCTCCAGCCCGGCGACGGCCCGCAGCAGGCTGGTTTTGCCGGAGCCGGAGGGGCCAAACAGGGCGGTGACGCCGCGTCCGGGCAATACCAGTTCTGCGTTCAGGCTGAATCCCGGGCGCTGCAAGGCCAGCCGGATATCGAGGCTCATGGGGTGCTCCGGGCATGGGGGTTAAACCGGTAGAGCAGCAGCAGCACTACAAAGCTGAATACCACCATGCCCCCGGCCAACCAGTGGGCCTGGGCGTATTGGACTTTGTCGACATGGTCATAGATCTGGACGCTAACTACTCGCGTCTGGCCACTGATACTGCCGCCCATCATCAGCACCACCCCGAACTCGCCGACGGTGTGGGCAAAACCCATCACTGCGGCGGTAAAAAAGCCGGGCCGGCAGAGTGGTAGTACCACATGAATGAAACGGTCGAGGGGCCCGGCGCCGAGAGTGGCCGCCACCTCCAATGGCCGTTGACCGAGGCTGATAAAAGCCCCCTGCAGCGGTTGGACGACAAAGGGCAGCGAGTAGATGACCGACGCTACCACCAGCCCGGCAAAGGTAAAAGGCAGGATGCCGAGCCCCAGCCACTGGGTTAGCTGGCCGATGGGCCCTTTGGCTCCGAGCAGCAACAGAAGGTAAAAGCCGATCACCGTGGGCGGCAGCACCAGTGGCAGGGTGGTGATGGCGCCTACTATCGGTCGCCAGCGTGATTGGCTGTGAGCCAGCCACCAGGCCAATGGCGTACCCAACAGCAGCAACAGGACGGTGGTAATCGTCGCCAGTTCCAGTGTCAGCCAGATCGCGACCCAGTCATCAGGCCCCAGCATTCGTCACCTCCGTCGTTCGGCGGGCATTAACCCGGCTCATGGTTTGGCCGTTCAGATCCCTGTGCATGGTGCCAGGCCTCCGGTTAGTCAAAGCTGACCAGAATGACGCTGTTGGCCTGAAACAGGGCGCCGGCGCTGGTGCCGACCTCAAGCTTGAGATAACGGGCGCTGTCGCGGGTGATCACCGAGGTCAGGGTTTTACCGCTGGCCAAGGTCAGCACCACTTCGACATGCACCGCCCCCTCGTGCACCCGCGAAATCTCGCCCCACAGCTGGTTGCGGGCCGAGCTCTTCAGCTGTGGGTTGTCAGTCAGCACTATGGCCGAGGATTTGATCAGGGCCAGCAGTGGCTTGCCGATGGTGACATTGAGGCGCTCGGCCGACTCGCCGGTGATGATGGCGGTGACCTCTTCACCCGTGTCCAGACGCAGGCTGACCTCATAGTCGATCTCGTCAGCGCGCAGCGCGATCACCTTGCCCAACAGCTGGTTACGTGCTGAATACTGGCCGTTCATGGAGCGCAGCAGCAAACGCATGCGCTGCTCATCGGCATCATCAGGGGCGCCTATCGCGGCGCTCAGGCGGCTGATGCTATGGCGATACTCGGCTTCAATGGCGCGATAGAGGGCGACCATGCGCAGGCCATAGGGGGTGAGACGAGTGCCACCACCGCGCTTGCCGCCGGTGGCGGTGGTCACCAGTGGTTCGGGCGCGAGGTTGTTCATGATGTCGACCGCATCCCAGGCGCTCTTGTAGGCCATGGGTACCACCTTGGCCGCCTGCGAGATGGAACCCAGCTCGGCAATCGCCTCCAGCAGGCGGATACGGGTATCGCCGAGAAAGGGGCCCAGGCGGGTTTCAACCACCAGATGGCTGATCCAGCCGTTGTCATCAACCGAGTCCATCGGGCCCATGGCCGCTCCCGCTCTCATCGCTGTATATGAGTGAACATAGCGATACTGGTGCAGCAAGGGCAATGCCGCCAGCGGTGTTGCCGCATAACTCACTTAACATTTTGATTTTTTAACTTTTGAAACAGTGACGAGGACGGCGGGCGAGATGGTGTTGTATGGCTGCTGACACAACGTAAGCCGACATTGTGGTAACTACGACCCAAAATGACAGGGGAGGCCTTTGGCCTCCCCTTGTTGCTCACCCTGATCAGTGGGCGGCGACTTCAGATTCCAGCAATGCGGCTTTGCTGCTGCCATTGATGGCGATCTTGCGCGGTTTTTTCTCTTCAGGAATCTCGCGCACCAGATCCACATGGAGCAACCCATGTTCCAGATGGGCAGCAGTCACCTTGACGTGGTCAGCCAACTGGAAGCGTCGTTCAAAGTTGCGGGCGGCGATCCCCTGATACAGGTACTTGCGTTCGTCGGCCGACTCTTTGCCTTTGCGGCCAGTGACCAGCAGCGAATCCCCTTTAACTTCGATCTCCAGTTCGCCGTCGGCGAAGCCGGCCACCGCCATGGTGATGCGGTACTGGTTGTCGCCGGTGAGTTCGATGTTGTAGGGCGGGTAGCTGGGCTGGCTGTCCATCCGCAGCGCTTCATCCAGCAGGTTGGCGAAGCGGTCGATGCCAATGGCCGAGCGATAGAGCGGCGAAAAGTCGAAGGTACGCATGGCAATTTCTCCTCAAGCAAGTTGCCGTTGTGACTCTGATTGCGGACCTCGTCGAGCATCCGCATCCCTTAAATAGGGTCAGTCAAGGGGCTTTCAAGGGGAGTGTTTTATAGCGGCCGGTTCATCGTTATGACCGGCCGTTATGAAGGGAGCCGCTTAGAGGTTGAGGCTGTCGAGGCCGGTGGCGATCCCCGGCAATGGGAAATTTAGCTCGTTGCTGCTTGATTCGTTGATATGAAAGCGCAGTTTGATGCTGTCGGCGCTACGTAGCTGTTGCTCCAACGCTCCGTCAACCGACAGAACGGCCTTGCAGCCACTGGGGATGCACACGGTAACCGGCAGCTCTTTGCGCACTGAGCCGATCTCCAGCCCGAGGCCCGGCGGCAGATAGATGCCGAGCGGCAGATTCAGCTGCATCACCAGTTGCTTGCCGTTGTTGATGCGCTGGAACTGGGTGCTGTAGATGATGCCGGGTTTCTCCGGATTGGTTAGACCCTGGCTAAGAATGCAGGCGCCCTCCTTGCAGCTGCGTTGCCAGCTGCCGTGTTTGGCGACATCAGCACCAGAGGCCGGCAGCGCCAGCATGGGTAACCAGCTGAGCAGCAGGGCGGGAATCAATCGGGACATAGTGGGACTCCTTGTCAGGGGTTAGCTGGTCGCTGACGTATCTAGTCTTGGTGGGCAAGGGGAAAGTGGCAAGGCGAAAGATACGAGATACGAGATACGAGATACGAGATACGAGATACGAGAAGTCAGAGGTGGTACTAGGGGCTTTTGTCGTTGCCCAACTTTCAGCTGCCGTTTTCGCTTCCGGCGGGCGTTTCGCCATAAAAAATGCCAGTCAGTGGATTGACTGGCATTCTTGGGTTAGTGGTAGCCAGCTGCCACCGGCGTGTCAGCCATTACTTGGCGCGACGACGCAGACCGAGGCCGAGCAGGGCAAGACCGAACAGGCCCACGGTAGCTGGTACCGGAACTTCCGGATCGACGATGACATCACCACCAACACCGGCAAAGCCGAAGATGAAGGTGGGGGTGATGCGGCCGTCAGTATCGCCAAAACCGTCCTGGTTGGCATCCAGGCCAGACCAGCCCAGTGAGTAGACTTCCGCTTCTACTGCTGCGAGAGCCGAGATAGCCTGGCTCTTGTTGTCTGCAGCACCGTAGAAGATCTCGAAGGCGTAAGACTCTTTAGAGGCCAGCGCCCCGAAACCGAAGTCAAAGTTAGTGCCGATATCGCGCGGGCCGATGGCAGTGAAATCGCCCACGCCACCGATCAACGAGCTGCAGTTCGCAAAGGGGTTGGAACTACAAAAGCCGTTATCGTTGGCGGCCAGCACAGCGGTGGCGGCAGCAGTACCACCGATGGTCACATATTCGTTGAACGGTGTCGGCGAGGTGTCCCAGTCGAAGGTGCGGCGATAGCGGATATCGCTGTAGTTGTTGTCGCCGGTGTTTTCGATGGTCACCACCACCCGGTACAGCTTGCTGGTTTCAGCGGCCGGGGCAAAGTGGTGGGTGATCTTGAGGTCGGCCATGCTGGTGACCGAGGTGGCGGTGGTGGCGGTGTTGGAGAAACTCACTAATCCAAGGCCGGCAGTGCCCATGGCATCGTTGGCATAACCGGACTGCATGGTGTCTTTAATACCGACACCCCAGCCTTCGCACTCACAGCCGTGAGAGGTCGACTCATATTCCATGCCATCAGTGAGGTAACGCAGGCCAACCAGTGTGGTACCGGCGACATCGGCAATACCGCCTTCGATGTTGAGGCTGCCGAGATCGTTGACGCCGAGTTTGACATCCCCACCGGTAACGATGGCGCCAGCCATGGCCGAACCGCTGCCCAGGAACAGGGCGGTTACCAAGGCGAGGCGATTAAATTTGGTCATTGCTTCATCCTCCTAATTTATGAGCAGGGTCATGTCTGCGGAGGGGGTGAGCAGCAAAAAGGGCTGTTACAACTCCCCAAGCAGGATGGCGGCACCTGATGGTGCTTGACGTGTCAGAGGTCAATTGCGCCAATCCCAGCCAACCACCGCAGTAACCGTGCCATAATTTAACCAACTGAAAATAAGCTATTTATTTATGACTTCAGTACCTCCGGTACAGTTTCTGTAAACATAGCTGACGAGTATTTCCGGGACTGCGACGCGTGATGCGGATCCGGTGCTGATGGGACCTTAAAAGCGGTCGGCAATTGTGGTGCTACTGCCCACCTTGCCCGAGCCCCTGATGCCCTCCGTGACCGCCGTCGTTGAGCAATGTGCCATTTCGATGCCGCTGCCTAGCCGCTTGCTGTTGCTGGCTCCACGCTTTTACTAACGTGAAGGGACAGTGGTTGCTGCACGATCACTGGTTGACCTATGGCCTGCTGCACAAGGGCGACCGGCATCGTTTGTTTTGGGATCTGTAACCGTTTGGCGATGATTAGCCGCTGGCAGGGGGTCAGCGCGGTGGTCGCTGTTTTCCGGCGGGTCATGCCAGCGGTGGTTATGGCTGGGTAGCGCTCGACTTTGCTGCCTTAGCTCTCGCCTTGCGCTGGTGGTGCAGCTGCGCTGTTCAGGCTGTCTTACAAGGAGCGCAAAGCAGGCGTCGCCATGGCATCGAATCTTGTGCCTTGGCTCACAAAAATCTTGGTTGGAGCAGACCGGGCTGCTAACCTGCCGTCCGTTCGCTCTGAGCTAGGTCAGTTTTTCAGCAGATGATGTTCGTCACCCGCTTTCGTTTTCCGCCACCCTAGCGCCCGGCCCTGCCGGCGTCGTCATTGCGGCCAGCATCTTGCCTGGCCTGTTCTGTCATGCGCCCTTTTGTTGTCGTCAGCCGCTGGCTGGCGGCGGTTGTTATTGGCGGTCGGCTGACCGCCCTTGTGGATGAATAAACCGATGTTCCAGCACTTGAAACTGCACTGGCTGGCCAACCTGCGTGGCGATCTGCTCGCCGGGCTGGTGGTTGCTCTGGCCCTGATCCCGGAGGCGATCGCCTTCTCCATCATCGCCGGCGTTGACCCCAAGGTCGGCCTTTACGCGTCGTTTTGTATTGCCGTCACCATCGCCTTTGTCGGTGGCCGACCGGGGATGATCTCGGCTGCTACCGGCGCCATGGCGCTGCTGATGCTCACCCTGGTCAAGGAGCATGGCCTGCAATACCTGCTGGCGGCCACGCTGCTGTGCGGCCTGCTGCAGATTGGCGCCGGTTATCTCAAGCTCGGTAGCCTGATGCGTTTTGTCTCGCGCTCGGTAGTCACCGGTTTTGTGAATGCGCTGGCCATTCTCATTTTTCTGGCCCAGTTGCCGGAGCTGACCGGGGGCAACTGGCAGGTCTATGCCATGACCGCAGCTGGCCTGGCCATCATCTACCTGTTCCCCTATGTGCCGCGACTGGGCCGGTTGGTACCGTCGCCGCTGGTATGCATTCTGGCGCTGACCGCCGTGACTCTGGCCTTTGGGCTGGATCTGCCCAATGTCGGTGACAAGGGCGAGCTGCCCGACAGCCTGCCGATCTTTCTCTGGCCCGAGGTGCCGCTGAACCTTGAGACACTGCTGATCATCTTCCCCTACGCTGCGGCACTGGCGGTGGTCGGGCTGCTCGAATCGATGATGACCGCCACCATCATCGATGATCTGACCGACACCCCCAGCAACAAGAACCGTGAGTGCAAGGGCCAGGGGCTCGCCAATATCGTCAGCGGCTTGTTGGGCGGTATGGCGGGCTGCGCCATGATCGGCCAGTCAGTCATCAATGTTAAATCGGGCGGGCGTGGCCGTTTGTCTACCCTTTGTGCTGGTATCTTTTTGTTGGTCATGGTGGTTTTTCTCGGCGACTGGGTCGGCCAGATCCCTATGGCGGCGCTGGTGGCGGTGATGATCATGGTCTCCATCGGCACCTTCAGCTGGGATTCGCTGCGTAACCTCAAAAAGCACCCGTTGTCGACCAACATCGTGATGCTGGCCACGGTGGTAGTGGTGGTCTGGACCCATAATCTGGCCTACGGCGTGTTTGTCGGCGTGCTCTTGGCTGCACTGTTTTTTGCCGCCAAGGTGGCATTCTTCATGCGTGTGGACAGCACCTTTGATGAAGCTGCTAACCAGCGCCGCTACCAGGTGGCCGGGCAGGTGTTCTTTGCGTCTGCCGATGCTTTTGTTGCTGCTTTTGATTTTCGTGAAGCGCTGGCCACAGTGACCATCGATCTCAGCCGCGCCCATTTCTGGGACATCACTGCGGTGTCGGCCCTCGACAAGGTGGTGATCAAGTTCCGCCGCGAGGGCACTCAGGTCGAGCTGATCGGCCTGAATGAAGCCAGCCGCACCATCGTTGACCGCTTCGGCGTTCACGACAAGCCGGACGCCAACGACAGCCTGATCGGCCACTGAGGAGAAAACCAAGATGTCCCATGTCATTGCCTGTATTGACGGCTCCTCGACCACGCCGGCGGTCTGCGACTGCGCCGGCTGGGCCAGCCAACTGCTGGCCGCACCGGTGACCTTGCTGCATGTGCTGGAGCAGCCCCACGCTCAGGGGTCCACGGATCTGTCCGGGGCCATTGGCCTGGGCAGCCGCGAACTGCTGCTGCAGCAACTGGCCGAACTGGACGAGCAGCGCAGCCGCGCCGCCCGCGAGCAGGGGCAACTGCTGCTGGAAGCGGCCCGTGAGCGGGTGGTTGAATTCGGCGCGCTGGAGGTGCAACTGCGCCAGCGCCATGGCCTGCTGGTGGATTGCCTGCAGGAGCTGGAAGCGCAGATCCGGCTGCTGGTGATGGGGCGTCATGGCCAGCAGGGCGACAGCCTGGGGCGCCGCATCGGCAGTCAGCTGGAGAACGTGGTGCGTACCCTGCATTGCCACATACTGGTGACCACCGAACGCTTTACCCCGCCCACTCAGGTGATGATCGCCTTTGATGGCAGTGCCAGCGCTCAGCGTGCGGTGGCCAAAGTGGCAGCCACGCCGCTGCTGGCCGGGCTGCCGGTGCATCTGGTGACGGTGGGCATTGATAACCCAGAAATCCGGCGTAGTCAGCAGGCGGCGCTCAAGGTGCTGGCGCAGGCTGGACTGGCCGTTACCCCGGTGGTTGTAGCCGGCGATGTCGAAGGGGCGTTGCGCCGCTACCAAGCCGAGCACGGGATCGATCTGCTGGTGATGGGCGCCTGGGGCCACTCGCGCATGCGTCAGTGGCTGGTGGGCAGCACCACCACGGCCATGGTGCAGCACGCGGAAGTGCCGCTACTGCTGGTGCGCTAAAAAGCAGGGAGAGGCGGCGGACGCCTCTCCCTCATTCTCAGACAATCGACTCGGGCGAGCTGTTGTCCTGATGCAGGAGCACCACATTCTCCACCGACGGCTCCAGGGCCGGGGCCAGCGGCTGGCCGCTGGCCTGGGTGGAGAGCAGCCGTTGCCACCGTTCATCGTCGTCGCAGCCACCGAAGTAGGCGGCCCAGCGGCACCAGCCGTCACTGCTGAGGCGGCCCAGGCTGTTGCCACTGCCAGAGTTGGTCAGCCGCACCCGCTGGCGTAGTGACGGCGGTAGTGGGGCAGAATCGTGCATCAGCGGTCGCGGTTGCCAGTGGATGGCTGCTTCATCGATCAGCTGGGGCTGGCAGCGACCGCCAAGGATCTGCAGCGCTTCTTCGTAATGGTCGACCAACTGGGCAAACTGCTGGGCCTGGGTGGTCAGCCGCTGGCGGCGGTTGTCGACTGCGTCGGTCAGCCGTTCGTTTTCCTCGCGCAGGCGGCTGGCGAGGTAATCGAGTCGCTCCACCAGTTCGCGGGCGCTGCCCGTTGGCTGCGCCTGTTCGCCCAGGCTGCACTCCAGCAGCTGCACGTCATCTTCAAGCAGGGTGCGCTGGTCGCGGGCGCGATCATGGTGCTTGCGCCAAGCGATGACAAAGCCAACGGTCAGCAGGAAGGCACCGGCCAGCAGCACGCCGAGCAGTGGCCGCAGCGACGGCAGATAGGCAAAACCGAGTCCGAGGGCGACTGCGGCAGCCACCACCACCAGCGCGGCGGCGATGCGGTTGCGGTTGGCGCCGGCGATGGCGTTCTGCAGTTGCTGATGGCCGCTGTCGATATGGCTGGGCAGGGCATTGGCCCACTCCTGCTGTTCGCGCAGCTGACGCTCCAGGGTGGTCAGCTCCAGCTCTTCGGCCTCCATCTGGCTGGCGCACTGCTGCAGCAGCACTAGCTGGTTGGCCAACGCATCGCGGCACTGGTCGATCTGCTGCCACGGCGGCAGCGGCTTGGCTTCGCGCGGGGCGAGCAGCGGCTGGCTGCGGCAGTCAGCGGTGAACAGGGTGATCGCCTGCTCGCTGCGAAACACGGGTAACGCCGTTTTCTGCAACGTCAGGGTAAAGCGCTGGGCGATCTGGGTCAGCAGTTCGCCGGCGTGGTCGGCCTCCAGCTGGCGCATCACCCGGTAGTAGGTGATGGGGTCGGCGGCCAGCAGGTTCTGCATCGCCTGCACCACCTCGTTGACCAGCGCCTCGTTGTGATAGAGACGGATGTCGCCATCGCGGCGCAGTTTGGCCAGCACTTCGCGCACCAATGTGACCAGACTCTCTTCGTTCACCTGCAGGCGGCAGGCATCACGGGCCTGGGCCAGGGCCACATCATGGCGGCCAAGGCGGCTGTTGGCGCGCGCTTGATGGGTCAGCAGCAGGCTGTGCAGCAGCGGCTCGCCACGGTCGAGATGGCCATTGGCGACGCGGGCGTGAGCCAGCGATTTCTCCAGCTCTGCTTCGGTTTCGCTGTCGGCGAGCAGTCGCGACAGCCAGAAATTGGCGACAAAGTGGCCATCATCCAATGCTAACAGCAGGTTTAGGTGGCGGATGGCGCCATGGCGGTTGCCGATGGTCAGGTTGCGCAACGCCAGTGCCTGTTGCCAGCGCACGGCGGTGGCATCGGCACCGTTGGCAAAGCGTGGATCGTCGGCCAGATCGGTGACACAGCCGAACACCCGGGCCAGATCGGGCCAGTTTGGGTGGTCTACGGCATCCTCAAGATCATCAAAGATCACCCCGGCCACGGTCAGCTGGCCGCTGCCATCGCTGGCCGGCAGTGGGCCGGTGTGGCTGGCCAGGGCGACGCCGAGGGCCTCGATCACCACCGGCAGGTGGCGGTTATGGCCGGGCAGGGTCAGCCGCCGGAAATGGGGGTTCTGTGACAGCTTGGGCTCCGGTGGGGTGGCAGCCTGACCCTGCTGGGTCTGCAACACCACCTCCAGTACCGGCAGCGTCTGGCGCCGGCCGGCAGCGCCAATATGCTGCAGCACCGCGTTTTCGGTCAGGGTGCGGCGGCGGGCAGCCGTGCCCGCCTGACGCAGCAGCACGTAGGCGGCGGCATCGCGGATGGCGGCGAGACTGCCTTGGCCATTGCCACTGGCATCCATCTGCCACAGCCGGAAGCCGGCATCATGCAGGGCAGTAGTACCAAACAGACGGTGCAACCCCTCGGCAAAGGGCTCAAGCATTTCGTCCAGCGTCAACAGCACTATGGTGGGCGCACACGGGCTCATCCCTTCCCCTCCGCAATAGCCAAACTTGCGTAACCGCGGGATGTTGGCGCCAACCCCGATCATTTGCAAGTGCGGCCGGTTTGCACCGCGATCCCGGCCCGGCGCACAATGGCCAGCCTGAACAGGGGAGGGGCGATGGAGATTGTCTTTGTGCTGGTGGCGCCGGCGCGGCCAGCCAATGTCGGCGCGGCGGCGCGAGCGCTCAAGACCATGGGTTTCGACCAGCTGCGGGTGGTGGCCAGCGATGCCCATCTCGACCCGGAAGCGGGCTATGTTGCCCATGGTGCCGAGGATCTGCTCAGCCAGATCCGCCACTTCGACGATGTGGCAGCGGCCACCGCCGATTGCGATCTGCTGGTGGCCACCACTGCCCGCCGCCGTGGCTGCGTGCGTGATTATCACAGCCCCGAGGCGCTGGCCCGGCTGCTGCCCGAGCAGGCGGCCAGCGTGCAGCGGCTGGCCCTGCTGTTCGGCTGCGAGGCCAGTGGTCTGGCCAATGAGGTGGTCGATGCTGCCCACCTGCTCTCCGCCATCCCGCTGGCCCAGCCGCAGCCGTCGCTCAATCTGGCCCAGGCGGTGATGATCTACAGCTATGCGCTCTCTGGCCTCAGGCAGCAACTGAACGCTCAGCCTGTGCCGCCAGCGGCCAGCCTGCAGGCGCTGCGGGGCAAGGTGCAGACCATTGTGGCGCGCGCCGGGGTGATGGATGACGCCAAGCTCGGCGAGTGGCTGCAGGATCGGCTGGGGCTGTTGACTGATCGCGACAGCCGTATGCTCCATACCCTTGCCAGCGATCTGCTGCGGGTGCTGCCGGAGGTAAAAGATGACTGAGTACGCCCTGCAGGTGCTGGGGGTGGGCAACGGCGCCGATGAGGCGCAGGGCTGCGCCGCCATGGTGGTGGAGCGCGCGGGCGAGCCACTGCTGCTGATCGACTGTGGCCACGGCACTTTGAACCGTTTTCGCCAGCGCTACGGTTGCTGGCCGCGCGCCCTTTATCTCACCCACTGCCACCTCGACCATCTGGCCGATCTGGAAAAGCTGGTGATCGCCGCCGCCCTCGGCCTCTGCCCTCAGCCGCGCATCTACCTGCATGCGGCCTTGGTCGAACGGCTGCTGCGCATCTTCGATCACTTCCCGGCGCAGATGGCCGAAGGGGGGATGAACTTTGGCGAGGCGCTGCAGCTGGTGCCGGTGCTGACCGGCTTCTGGTGCGCTGGCGATCTGTTCCAGATCCACGAGGTGCGCCACCACCTGCGCCAGTTCTGTTTTGCCCTCCATCTGCCCGGCGTGCTTTTTTACAGCGGCGACACCCGGCCGATCCCGGAGCTGCTGGCCGAGGTCGCCGGCGCGCCGACACTGGTGGTGCATGACGTATCGCTGCTGGCCAACCCCAGCCACAGCGGTGCTAGCGAGCTGCTGGCCTACCCGGCCGAGCTGCGCCAGCGCCTTTGGCTGTATCACTATGCCCGGCCTGAACAGGCGGACGAACTGGCAGCGCTGGGGCTGCAGCCGTTGCGGCTGGGGCAGCGGCTGCTGTTGCCGCCAGCGGATGCCAGCCACCCGGCGCGCCAGTGGGCGCCGCAGTGAAGAGCGACTGGCGCATGTTTATGCATGGTTATGCAGTTTTGCCCTTTGCCTAATGCGCTTTTTTTGGTACAAAAGCGGCCATTCATGCGCCACGAGCGAACATCATGTCCAGCGGCCAGCGCTTTGGTACCACCATTACCACGCTGATTACCCGCCCCTCGGGGGCTCGGGCCGACTGACCGCGTGTGCGCAGCAGCAGATCGGAGCCCGGGACCCCCAAGGTCGCGGGCTCTTTGTTTTTAGGCAATGAGGAATTGTGAATGCGGGTACTGAAGTTTGGCGGCACCTCGCTGGCGAATGGCCAGCGCTTCCTGCAGGTGGCCGCAATCGCCAGCGGCAAATTCGCCGCAGAGCCGATCGCGCTGGTGCTGTCGGCCCCCAGTGGCGTCACCAATGCGCTGGTCGCCGCCGTTGATGCCGCCAGCCGCGGCGATAGCGCTGAACCGGCGCTGGCCAAGGTGGCTGACACCTTCAGCCAGCTGTTCGACGGCCTGATTAGCGCCCATCCCAACTTCCCCGAGGAGGCGCTGCGCGACCGGCTGGTGCATGAGCTGGCGCAGATGCGCGATCTGCTGCTCGGCGTCACCCTGCTGCGCCAGTGCCCGGACAACATTCAGGCGCGGGTGGTGGTCAAGGGGGAAGCCCTGTCGATCGCGACCATGAGCGCGCTGCTTGAGGCTCAGGGCACCGCCACCACCATCATCGATCCGGTCACCAAGCTGCTCGGTGTCGGCGATTATCTGGAGTCGGCGGTGGAGATCGCGGTCTCCAGCGAGCGGCTCAAGGCGCTGCAGCTGTCGCCCAAATTCCTGTGGCTGATGGCCGGCTTCACCGCCGGTAACAGCAAGGGCGAGATCGTCACCACCGGCCGCAATGGCTCTGACTACTCCGCCGCCGCCCTGGCCGCCTGTCTGCGCGCCGACTGCTGCGAGATCTGGACCGACGTCGATGGCGTCTACAGCTGCGATCCGCGGCTGGTGCCGGATGCCAAGCTGATGAAGAGCCTGAGCTATCAGGAGGCGATGGAGCTCTCCTATTTCGGCGCCAAGGTGCTCCACCCGCGCACCATCGCCCCCATCGCCCAGTTCCATATTCCCTGCCTGATCAAGAACACCCACAATCCCGATGCCCCCGGCACGCTGATCAGCGCCGAAAGCGATCTGGCCGAGCCGGTCAAGGGGATGTCGCTGCTCGACCATGTGACCATGGTGTCGGTCTCCGGCCCCGGCATGAAAGGGCTGGTCGGCATGGCCACGCGGGTGTTCGATACCATCGCCCGCGCCGGAGTGTCGGTGTCGCTCATTACCCAGAGCTCCAGCGAGTACACCATCAGCTTCTGCGTCGCCAGCAAGGATCTGCCGCGCACCCAGGCGGCGCTGCAGCGCGCCTTTGAGCTGGAGCTGGCCTCAGGGCTGCTTGAGCCGCTGGATCTGCGGCCGCAGCAGGCGATCCTGTCGCTGGTCGGCGATGGTATGCGCACCATGCGCGGCACCGCTGCCAACTTCTTCCGCGCTTTGGCTCAGGCCAACGTCAACGTCAACGCCATCGCCCAGGGCTCCTCCGAGCGCTCGATCTCGGCGGTGATCAGCGCTGACCGCGCCACTCACGCCATCCGCCAGTGCCATGAGGTGTTCTTCAACACCGTGCACTATGTCGACCTGTTTCTGGTCGGTGTCGGTACCGTCGGTGGTGAGCTGCTGCGCCAGATCCAGCGTCAGCAGCCCAAGCTGCTCAAGCAGAACATCGGCCTGCGCGTCTGTGGCGTGGCCCGCAGCAAAGGTTTTGCTCTGGCCGCCAACGGCCTCGATCTCGACCAGCTGGATCAGGCCTTTGCCGGTGAGCTGACGCCGGTGTCGGCCACCGCCCTCAAGCAGTTTGTCGATGACCATGACCTGATCAACCCGGTGGTGGTGGACTGCACCAGCAGCGACGAGCTGGCCGACAGCTATGTCAGCTTCCTGCGTGCCGGTTTCCATCTGGTCACCGCCAACAAGAAAGCCAACACCGCTGGCCTTGGCTACTACCGCGAGCTGCGCAAAGCGGCGGCGCAGGGCCGTCGTCAGTTCCTCTATGACACCAACGTCGGCGCCGGTCTGCCGGTGATCGACAACCTCAAGGGGCTGCTGGCCGCCGGTGACGAGCTGCAGCGCTTCGGCGGCGTGCTTTCCGGTTCGCTCTCCTTTATCTTCGGCATGCTCGACGATGGCCTCTCCTTCAGTCAGGCCACCACCATCGCCCGCGACAAGGGCTACACCGAGCCCGATCCGCGCGACGATCTGTCGGGCACCGATGTCGCCCGCAAGCTGCTGATCCTGGCCCGCGAAAGCGGCCTGGCGCTGGAGCTGAGCGACGTGGTGGTGGAACCGGCACTGCCGCCGGGCTTCGATCAGAGCGGCAGCGTCGATGAGTTCATGGCCCGCCTGCCGCAAGCGGATGACTGGTTCCGCCAGCGCATCGCGGAACTCAAGGCCCAGGGCAAGGTGCTGCGTTATGCCGCCACCATCGAAGATGGCCAGTGCCGCTGCGGCATCGTGGAGGTGGCCGCCTGTGAGCCGCTCTACACCATTCGCGATGGTGAGAACGCGCTGGCGTTCTACTCCACCTATTACCAGCCGATCCCCTTTGTACTGCGCGGTTATGGCGCCGGTGCAGCGGTGACTGCAGCCGGTGTCTTTGCCGACATCCTGCGCACCCTGCCGTGGAAGCAGGAGTTGTAATCATGGAAAAAGTGACCGTTTTTGCCCCGGCCTCGATTGGCAATGTCAGCGTCGGTTTTGATGTGCTGGGGGCCGCCCTGTCACCCATCGATGGCGAACTGCTGGGCGATTGCGTCACCGCCGAGGCCTATGCCGGCGATGGCTGCGAACTGGTGTGCAAGGGCCGCTTTGTCGACAAGCTGCCCGCCGATCCGAAAAAGAACATCGTCTACGGCTGCTATGAAGCCTTTGCCGTGGCCCTTGCCGCCCGGGGTGGCGAGGCCCGTCCGCTGCGGCTGACGCTGGAAAAGCACCTGCCGATTGGCTCCGGCCTTGGCTCGTCGGCGGCCTCCATCGTCGCCGCCTTTGCCGCCATCAACGCCTTTCACGGCAACCCCTTTGATGACGACAGCATTCTGCGCCTGATGGGCGAACTGGAGGGCAGCATCAGCGGTGCCGTGCACTATGACAACGTTGCCCCCTGCTACCTCGGCGGCCTGCAGCTGATGCTGGAGCGGCCGGGCCAGATCAGCGCCGGCCTACCGGTGTTTGACGAGTGGTACTGGGTCAGCGCCTATCCGGGCATTACCGTCTCCACCGCCGAGGCCCGCGCCATCCTGCCCAAGCATTACAGCCGCAGCGACATCGTCGCCCATGGCCGCCATATCGCCACCTTCGTCCATGCCAGCTACGCCGGTGATCGGGTGCTGGCGGCCGAGGCGCTGGTGGATGTGGTGGCCGAGCCCTACCGCAAGCAGCTGATCCCGCGCTTCGACACCATGAAGCAGGCGATGGTGGCGGAAGGGGCGCTGGCGGTCGGTATCTCCGGCTCCGGTCCCAGCATCTTTGCCGTGGCCCCGACGCTGCCCCAGGCGCAGCGCATGGAGGCTTGGCTGAAACAGCATTTTCTTCAGAACGAACGGGGCTTTGCCCATATCTGCCGCATTGACACCCGTGGCACACGGGTCGTGGAGTAATCAGCCATGCAGCTTTACAACATCAAGGACGCCAGCGAGCGGGTCAGCTTCCGCCAGGCGGTCAAACAGGGTCTTGGCCGTGGGCAGGGGTTGTTCTTCCCCGCCGCCCTGCCCGAGTTCAACGATATCGATGAACTGCTGGCCCTGCCGCTGGCCCAGCGCAGCGCCACCATCCTCAGCCGCCTGATCGGCGACGAACTGCCGGCTGAGCAGCTGCAGGCGATGCTGGGTCGCGCCTTCAACTTCCCGGCGCCGGTGGTCAAGGTGGCCGAGCGTATCCACGCCCTGGAGCTGTTCCACGGCCCGACTCTGGCGTTCAAGGATTTCGGTGGCCGCTTTATGGCCCAGTGCCTGTCGGCCTTTGCCGATGGCGAGCAGATCACCATCCTCACCGCCACCTCCGGCGACACCGGTGCCGCCGTGGCCCATGCCTTCTACGGCATGCCGGGCATCAACGTGGTGGTGCTCTACCCCAAAGGCAAGATCAGCCCGCTGCAGGAGAAGCTGTTCTGCACCCTCGGTGGCAACATCCACACCCTGGCGGTGGAAGGCACCTTCGACCAGTGTCAGACCATGGTCAAACAGGCGTTCGATGATGCCGAGCTGCGCAAGGCGGTGGGGCTGAATAGCGCCAACTCGATCAACATCAGCCGGCTGCTGGCCCAGATCTGTTACTACTTTGAGGCGCTGGCCCAGCTTGATAGCAAGGCGCGCAGCAATCTGGTGGTCAGCGTGCCTTCGGGCAACTTTGGCAACCTCACCGCTGGCCTGCTGGCCAAGGCGATGGGGCTGCCGATCAAGCGCTTTATCGCCGCCACCAACAGCAACGACACAGTGCCGCGCTACCTTAAGACCAATGTCTGGCAGCCGCGCGCCACAGTGCCGACCCTGGCCAACGCCATGGATGTGAGCGAACCCAACAACTGGCCGCGCATCGAAGAACTGTGCCAGGTCAAGGGCTGGATGCTCAGCGACATCTGCTCTGGCATGCGTGACGATGCCGGTACCGTCGCTGCCCTGCGCGAATTGCACGGCCTCGGCTACCTGTGCGAGCCCCACGGCGCCATCGCCTATGACCTGCTCAAAGAGAAGCTCAAGCCCGGCGAGCATGGCCTGTTCCTCTGTACCGCCCATCCGGCCAAGTTCAAGGAGGCGGTGGAGCTGCACTTGGGCATTGAGCTGGCGCTGCCCGCCGAGCTGGCGGCAGTGGCCGACAAGGGGCTGCTGTCGGAGGTGATCCCGGTCGACTTCGCCGCCGTGCGGCGCAAGCTGATGAGCCTGGTGTAATCGCTGGCCAGGTCTGGATCAGGGGTGCGCAAGCGCCCCTGTTTGTCTCTGCTGATTGATCATTGATGTCATTGGGAGTTGATCCGTAATTTGTACTTGGCTGAACGCGCAACAGCCGATAAATTAGGCAGCGCTCAGGACGAGCAGCCACAAGGAATGGACGCCAATGCACTTTGCCGAACGCCGCCAACTGACGTGGCCTTACAACATGGCCACCATGCGCCAGCGTGGCTATCTGCTGGAACTGGCCCCGTTGTTCCAGTCATGGTTCATCTGCTTCTTCGATGACCGCCAGCGCTTCCCAAATCTGAGCTTCCACACCCTAGAGCGCAACGCCCGCGAT